>CAJXYS010000001.1 GCA_913063035.1 uncultured Maritimibacter sp.
TCGGAGGGGCGCGTGCACATCGACAAGCTGTATTTCACGCTCCCCGAGGTGCTCGAGCGCTGGCGGATCTCCGAGACGGACCTCGTCTACCTGGCCGAGAACGACAAGCTCCGGCTGTCGGTGCGGGTCTTCGGCGAGCCGGTCGAGTTCGGCGACTACGAGGAGGGCCAGGGCGGCGAGCGGTTCCGCGTGCCGTGGGAGCAAAAGCCCTTCAGCGGGCTGCTCGACCTGCACGCCTGCGACGTCTTCCAGCTGTTCCGCTGTGGCGAGCTCCATGTCAGCGAGTTTCGCACGCCACGCGCGGATTATGCGTCGCTCTATGGCGAGGCCAAGCCGGTCTTCGTGATGATCGGCGATCTTCTGCTAAGGCGTGAGGAACGCGATCGTTTCGAGCTTCAGTCCGGCTTCTCCTCGGGCGGCTCGGCGATGGAGGAGAGCACCTTCATCGCCTCGGCCGACTACCAAGAGGTGCGCTGCAACGGCTACCGCTTCCGGCTCGGGCCGATCCAGGCGCAGGTCGTCCGCGCCCTGCACGAGGCCGCGCAGAGGGGCGAGGCGTGGCAGAGCGGCAAGGCCATCCTGTCCTCGGCGGGCTCGAAGAGCCTGCGCATGGCCGACGTCTTCAAGTCGCAGAAGGACTGGCGGCAGCTGATCCGCTCCGACTGCCGCGGCGGCTACCGTCTCAACATCGACTGACTCGCCTGCCATCCCCCATGCGGGGTCTCGGATCGCGCTCGGTGTGGGATCGGCTGGGGGATGGAGGGGGATGACGATCCCCCGGCGAGCCGTCCAAGCCTGTCCTGCAAGGCCATATCCATCCCCCTCTGCATCCCCCTGCGATCCTGACGACATCCCATAGCGGGATTTCGCAATCTCTCTCCGAAGCACACGCAAACGGAGAGAGCCGATGCAGCAGAAGCATTGCCTGAACCAGAAGGAACTCGCCCGGCGCTGGACGATCTCGCATCGCACGCTGGAGCGCTGGCGGTGGGCGGGTGAAGGCCCGGCCTACATGAAGATCGGTGGACGGGTCGTCTACCGCCTCGAGGACATCGTCGCATTCGAACGCGACCAGCTCCAGCACACTATGGACACCCAGCCGCGCGCGGGAGCGGCCTGATGGGACGCCTGTCGCCCATCACCGAGGCCGAGGTCGTGCAGCTGCATGGCGCGAACGGGCCGGGGCTCGACGAGGTCGGGCTTGCCGCCTGGATCGCGCAGGCCGAACCCGGCGAGGCTCTGGTCTATCACCGCGGCTTCCTCGCCGTCGACGCCACGTCGGTCATCTCGAAGCTGCCGGCGGACCGGCAACGCGCGCTGCAGTTGGTGGCGGCCGCCGCCCGGCGTGCGGCCGAGCAGAACCTCGTCCACCTCGTGCAGTCCCGGCTCGGCCCGGACGCTTTCGCCTACATCGCCGTCGCTCGTGCGAAACCCGGCCCGTCCGCCATCCCCCCTATGATCCCGTCGTCATGACCGGTCAGGTCTTACCGCTCCGGCGCGCCGCGCCGGAAAACGAAACGGCATGCGCTGGCCCCGGTCGCGCAGCATGCCGTTTCCTCGACATGGGTGTCGGCAGCCACGAGGGCCCGGAACAGCGTCTCCAGTACGGCGCAGTGCCAGGGGCAGCCGGGCGTCGCGAGCGGGTTTCGGGCGATCGTCAGAACGGGACTCCGCCCCGCGGTGGTCGTGACATCCCCCGAACCGGCGAAGGTCCAGGCATGGCGGCGGATCGCCGCGAGCAACACCGGTGCGGCAAGCCGTGGCGGCAACCAGCGCAGCAGCTTCTGGACCGGCTTCGGGATCCTGTGGGCGAGGATATAGGCCCCCGTCCGCCGCCCCGCATCGCGGGCCACGGCCGCGGCCTGCGCCGGGGGCAGGCCGGCCGCGATGGCGGCATGAAGGCGGGCGGCCTCTTGCTCTGCCACCATCTCGTCGGGCGGCGCCGAGAGGTAGGGGGCCAGGCCGGCGGCCCCGAACATGGCCCGCGCCAGCGTCTCGCCGCCCGCGGCGCGCAGCGCCGCGGCGGTCTGGGTGATCGCGTTGGGACCGACACGCGCGACGCCCGCGCCCTCGCCGGGCATCGCGGGATCACTCCGCCGGGGTTTGGCTGACGCGGTCCTCGCCGCCGCAGGCACGGGCGCCGGCCTGGATCTCGGCCAGGCGGGCCTTCTCGGCCTTGATCTGGTCGCGCACCGCGGCCTTGCGCTCTGCCGCCTTGCGCTTGCGATCGGCGGTGGCTTCCCAGTCGGCCATCTGCGCCTCGGCGATCTGGCGGCTGTCGTCGAAATGGAAGTCCACCTTCTCCTTCGACTGCGGCCCCCAGTAACCGACCTTGCCGAGGTCGTAGAACGTCCGGGCGAAGCCCGCCTTGGCGAAGGCCTTCAGGCAGCCCAGCAGGTATTTCCTGCGGAAACCCGTGCCGCGCCAGGGGTAATGGAACAGCGCCTTGTTCATGTAGAAGCGCCGGTAGTTGTGCATCACCCGGTCGAGCAGCGTCGCCCGGTCCATCGCATCGGGCTTCATGATCGGGGTGACGAAGTTGTATTTCTCGAAGTCGAACACCTCGACCTTGTCGCCCAGCTCCTGGAAGAGCGGCGTGAAGGGCCAGGGCGTGTACATCGTCCAATTGGCGAGATCCGGGTTCCAGTCGCGCGCGAAACGGTAGGTCTCTTCGAGGGTTTCCTCGGTCTCGTTGTCGAGCCCGACGATGAACTGCGCCTCGGTGAAGATGTCGGCCTCGCGCAGCAGGCGGATGGCTTCCTTGTTCTGCTCGACGCGGGTCTCCTTGTTGAAGAGATCGAGCTTCATCTGCGCCGCCGCCTCCGTGCCAAGGCTGACATGGACGAGGCCCGCGCGCCGCCAGAGCGGCAGCATCTCCTTGTCGCGCTGGATGTCGGTGACACGGGTGTTGATGCCCCATTTGACCCGTTCGGGCAGCCCCCGCGCGATCAGTTCTTCGCAGAAGGCGGTGAATTTCCGCTTGTTGATGGTGGGTTCCTCGTCGGCGAGGATGAAGAAGCCGACGCCGTGGTTTTCCACGAGATCCTCGATCTCGTCCACGACGGCCTTGGGGTCGCGGACCCGGTAGTCGCGCCAGAATTTCCACTGCGAGCAGAACGAGCAGGTAAACGGGCAGCCCCGGGCCATGCTCGGGATCGCGAGCCGCGTGTTGAGCGGGATGTAGACGTAGTTCTCCCATTCGAGGATCGACCAGTCCGGCGTCAGGCCCTCGAGGTTCTTGACCGTGGGCGCCGCGGCGGTGGCCACGATCTCGCCGTCGGCGCTGTAGGCGATGCCCTTGATGCGCTTGGGCTCCGCCGGCCAGCGGCCATCCTCGACGGCACGGACGAAATCGAGAAACACCTCCTCGCCCTCGCCGCGGACGATCACGTCGACCTGCGGGGCTTCCGAGAGAACCTGCTTGAACATGAAGGTGGCATGCACCCCGCCCAGCACCGTGACGGCGTCGGGGGCGGCCTCCTTGGCGATCTCCAGCGCGCGCTCGGCCTTGTAGATCGAGGGCGTGATCGCGGTGCAGCCGACGATATCCGGGGCAAGCGCCGCGATCCGCGCGCGCAGGTCGTCCTCGCCGATGTGGTGGGTCATCGCATCGATGAAGGTGATATCGGTATAGCCGGCCTCCTTCAGCGGACCGGCCAGATAGGCCACCCAGGCGGGCGGCCAGTTCCCGGCGATCTCCGCGCCACCGGAATGGTAGTTGGGATGGATCAGGACGATTTTCATAACGGCTCCCCCTTTGCCCCAAGGGTGGCACGTCATCTGTCAACATTAATTGACACAGATCAATGCGTCGGAAATTTACAGGGTCTTGCCGTCACGCGAAAATCTGCGCGGCGTGCTCCTCGAGGTAAATCCGAAGCCAGGGCGTGTAGCGCGACGGGTCGCGCCGCGTCCGCGCGCACAACTCGGCCATCCCGACCCAGGCGGTGTCCATCACCTCGTCGGGGTTGGGGCTGACGCGGATGCGCCGCGCCACCCGCGCGAGGAAAATATCCACGACCTCGTGCTCGATCAGGCCGCCGCCCACATCGGCGCGGTATTCCACCTGTTCGCGCGGCGACAGAGCCAGTCCGGTGATCCCGAGTTCTTCTCGCAGCCTGCGTTCGGCGCAGGCCGCCGGTGCCTCGTCCATTCGGGGATGGGTGCAGCAGGTGTTGGCCCAAAGCCCCGGCGTGTGATACTTGCCGCGCGCGCGGCGCTGGATCAGCACCGCGTCGCCGCACATCACGAAGACGGACACCGCCTTGTGCCGCAGGCCGCGGCGATGCGCCTCCAGCTTTTCGACCGGCTGCAGCCGGCCCTCGACCCAGGCGGGAATGAGATCGGTCATACGTAGGCCGCCGGCACCAGGCGTGCGAGATGCGCCAGGTTCTTGACGCCGATCTTCAGATGCGCCAGCGGGCGTGCACGCACGAGTTTCTTGTTCATGTAGGCCTCGAAGGTCAGCCGTTGCACGTCGACATCATGGCAGAGCGAGACGAAACGCTCCCGCCGTTCATCCGACTTGTAATAGGCATTCTGCATCGAGGCCAGCACCCGGAACACGGTCTTGTGCTCGCGCATGAAAAGCTGGCGCGCCAGCTTCAGATCCCGCACCCGGCCGGAAGCCAGACAGGCCGCCGCCGCAGTGGCCGCCACGCGCCCGCCGACCATGGCGTAATAGATCCCTTCTCCGGAGCTTGGCGCGACCACACCGGCGGCATCGCCCGCCAGGACCACGTCGCGACCGTTGTCCCAGCGGTCGAGCGGCTTCAGCGGGATCGGGGCGCCTTCCTTGCGGATCGTCGGGCAATCGGCCAGGCCGCTCGCCGCGCGCAGATCGGCCGTCGCCCGCTTGAGATCGACGTCCGGCACCATGGACCCCATGCCGACGCTGGCGGATTTCCCGTGCGGGAAGACCCAGCCGTAGAAATCCGGCGAGATCCGGCCGTCATAGACAACGTCGCAGCGCGCCGGGTCATAGGCGCCGACCTTGCCCGGTGCCTCGATGATCTCGTGATAGGCGATGACGTAGGGAATGCTGTCACCGCCCGGCACCTCGGCGCGCGCGACCCGCGACCGGGCGCCGTCGGCCCCGATGACAAGGCGCGTCTCGACGGCCCGTTCGGCCCCGCTCTCCTTGTCGCGGTAGATCACGCGCGTCGTGCCGCCGTCGCGCGCGATCCTCTGGAACGTGCCGGTCAGGCGCGTCGCCCCGGCCCCTTGGGCGCGGTCCCGAAGGAAGGCGTCGAAATCCTCGCGGTCCACCATGCCCACGAAGCCGTTCTCGATCGGGATGTCGACCTGGCGCCCGGTGGGCGAGATCATGCGGGCGGTGGTGATCCTGGCGACGAGCTGTGCGTCCGGAATATCGAAATCCGCGATCAGGCGCGGCGGAATGGCGCCGCCGCAGGGCTTGATCCGGCCCGCGCGGTCCAGCAACGCCACGTTGTGGCCCGACCGGGCGAGGTCTTCTGCGGCTGTTGCACCGGACGGGCCTCCGCCCACGACGACGACGTCAAACATCTTTCATTCTCCCGGAACCATGGCGGCGGGGCGGCCCCGGCCAAGCTCGATGACCCGCAGCGCCATCAGCGCCGCGACGACGAAAAGCGCGGCCTCGGCGAGGAAGACCGTGCCGAAAGCGGCGGCATCGCTGGCCAGCGCCAGGCGCATGACGTCCACGGCCGCCGCGCCGAGCAGCCCGCCAAAGCCGGCGGCGATGGCCTGCGCCGCCCCCCAGAGACCCATCCGCATCCCTTCGCGGGCATCGCGCCCCTGCCCGGCCAGCGCCATCATCGACCCGATGGCCGCCACCGCGAACATGCCGTTGAAGAACCCCAGCGCCACCACGGCCGGCATCAGCATCGACGCCAGCGCGGTCTTGCCCAGCAGCGCAATGGCCCCGAGGCTGGCGGCCGAGCCGAGGCATCCGGCCACGACCCAGCCGCGCAGGCTCCCGAGGCGCAGGCCGGTGGCGGCGATCCCCACGGTCAGCATGCCGAAGAAGACACCGCCGTTCTGCGCACCGCTGAGCGTCGTCGACTGTCCCGGCGTCATGGCGAAAACCAGGCCTGCATAGGGCTCGAGAATCAGTTCCTGCATGAAATAGGCCGTCATGGACAGGAAGACGAAGATCGTGAAATTGCGCGCCGCGGGCTCGGCCCAGACCTCGTGCAGGCAGTCGAGGAACCGCGTGGCGTCCGGCCGCGCGCGCACGGCTTGTACGCGCGACTCGATTCCCCATACGGAAAGGATCGTCAGCAGGACCGCGCCCCCCGTGACGACGGCCACGATCCGGAGCAGGAGCGCCGGCGAATAGGGATCGAGAAACGCCCCCACGGTCCCGGCGGTCAGGGCGATCCCGGCGATCATCATCAGCCAGGTGATGGTCGCCGCCGCGGGACGGCGGCTCGGCAGGGTCGCGGTCGCGAGCAGCGCCAGCAGCGACGTGCCGGAGGCTCCCACCCCGAGCCCGATCAGCGCATAGGCCAGCACCGACAGCACCAGGGCCGCGGTGAAACTGGTCTCGAAAAGCACGACGCCGGCGGCGGCCCCCAGCGCCCCCAGCGCCAGCGCGACCATGCCCCCGATGATCCAGCGCGTTCGATGCCCGCCCGCGTCGGACAGGAAACCCCAGTTCGGGCGCGTGATCTGCACCCCGTAGTGAAGCGCTACGAGAAGCCCCGGCAAGACCGCCGGCAAGGCCAGTTCCACCACCATCAGCCGGTTGAGCGTGGATGTCGTCAGCACCACGATGGCGCCCAGCGCCATCTGGACCAGCCCGAGCCGAAAGATGGAAATCCAGCCCAGCGACATCAGCCCGCCCCCATCGCCCGCAAGGCGGTCGCCGAGATCATCATTCCCGTCACGTAGAAGGTCACGCCGGTGGCATTATACCAGGGCGCCCGGCCCTTCGGGTCCGACAGGAGAACCCGCATCGCCCAGAGCTGCGCCAGCAACAGCGCGGCCACGGCGGCGGCGTGCCAAGGCCTGTCCCAACCCAGCAGAAGGGCCACGACCGCGACCTGTGGCAGCGCCATGACCCAGCAGGCGACCCGCGCGGCGCGCGCCGGGCCAAGCGTCACGGGCAGCGAGTTCACGCCGGTCTGGCGATCACCCTCCAGCGCCTTGAAATCATTGAGCGTCATGATGCCGTGCGCACCCAGCGCATAGAGCGCGGCAAGCGTGACCACCGGCCAGGAGGGCGCCCCGGCCGAAAGTACGGCCGCGCCGGTAAACCAGGGCAGCCCTTCGTAGCAGAGCCCGACCAGTCCCGGCCCCCAGATCCCCGAACGCTTGAGCCGGACCGGCTCGGCCGAATAGGCCCAGGCCGCCAGCACGCCCACGACGGTGGCGCCGAACCCCCACGGCCCCAGCAACGCCCCGAGACCGAGCGCAAGCCCGCTCATCGCCAGCGCGATCCAGAGCCCCCAGCGCCCGGGCACGGCGCCCGACGGGATCGGGCGGTCGGGCTCGTTGATCGCGTCCACATGGCGATCGCACCAGTCATTGGCGGCCTGGCTCATCCCGCAGACGACGGGACCGGCCAGCACGACACCGACCAGGACGAGGAACGGCGCCGACGAGACCGGCGCCCCCGAGGCGACGACGCCGCAGAGATAGGCCCAGATCGGCGGGAACCAGGTAATCGGCTTCAACAGCCGCAGCACGGCGCGCGGCGCGGGGTAGCGGAGATCGGTTTGTAAGGTTTCGCTGACACTCATGGTGTCAATTAAACTATACAATCCGATTCATTGGAAGGGTGTTTCCGACGCCCGGCGAGATGCGGGCCGTCAGTCGCCACCGCCCGAATGCAGCAGGCCGTGCTTGCGAAGCTTCACGTAGAGGCTCTGGCGCGACAGGCCGAGCATTTCGGCCGCGGCGACGCGGTTGTTCCCGGTCATCTGGATCGCCGTCTCGATGCACATCTTTTCGACCACGTCCGACGTCGCCGAGACCAGCTCCTTCAGCGAGGCGGTGCCGACCAGGTCCATCACGTTCTTGACGGCATCCTGGCTGACCATCGAACCGGGCTCGGCGGCCGCCATGGTGTCCTCTTGGGACACGTCCCGGATAATCAGCCCGATCCCGAGATCCCCGCCCCTCTGGCGAAGATGTGCCGCGGAGATATCGACCGGCAGGCGGGTTCCGACGACACTCTTGATCTGGGCCATGTAGCTGCGAATGCGGCCGGTCTTGATCGCGTTCTCGAGGATCAGGGTCAGGTCGACGGTCCCACGCATCAGGAACTCGCCGAGGGACTGATCCTTGACGTCGCGCAGCTGCGCGGCGTCGGTCATCACGAGGAAGGCCTCGTTGGCTTCGCGGATCACGCCCTTGGCGTCCGTCAGCACGATCGCGTCGGTCGTCGAGGCGAAGAGCGATGCAAGCGACTGCGTGAATTCCGGCCCGCGCACATCCTGGTCGTCGATGGCGGTCACGCGGCACAGCAGCACAAGATCGCCCGCAGCCCGGAAGAACTCGGGCAGGAGGGTGACCACGCGCCCGTTGCGCCGCGCCACCGCCTCTATCCCCTTGAGCTCGCTCGTCGAGGCCGCGCCCTTGAGCGCCTCGAGGAACTCGGTGCGCCGTCGCCCCTCGAAGGCCTGCGCGATCCCGCTGTCGGACAATCCGTCCACGGTGCTGCCCAGCAACTGGGCCGCCGCCGTGTTCAGGTCGCGGATCTTTCCACCCTCGGGATCGACCAGCACCAGCGGCGTCTCCGAGGCCTCCAGCACCACGCGGAAATAGGTCTCGATCCCGCGCATGCGCTGCTGTTCGCGCTCGCGCGCCATCTGCTCGCGCACGAGTCGCTGCTGCACCTCGGCGAAGGGCTGCAGATCCCGCCCGAGCAACAGCACCGTTTCCCCGCCACGGATCCGGTGCATCGTGTAGCGGATCGGAAACTCCCACTTCGCATTGTCGATGTGGTTGAGCTCGATCGGACGCACCTGCGCATCCGGGCTCTCGCGCAGCGCGCGCGCCCGGGTTTCGAACTTGTCGACACATTCGTCGGTCAGGAAATCGGCGAAGGGCCGCCCCACCCAGTGGTCGAGGCACCCAAGCGTCGGGCATTCTGTATTGACGGAAATTCCGCTGACGACACCGGCTTCGTCCACTACGACGGCAATATCTGAAGACCGTTCGATCGCCTGATCGATATCGGTAGCTTCTGGCAGGACACCAGCGCGGAACCGTTCCGATGTCCTCAGTTGCCGTATCACACCTTCACCTCAATGCCGTTTTTCGTCGCCCCCGGTCAAAGCGACGCGCCAACAGACAATGTTTCGGCGACAGACGCAAGCCCGCACCGCTCGACAGCCTCGCGGACGCTTTTGACGGCGTGATCGACGCCGGTTTTGTCTTCTATGTCGTCCGCGATCTCGACCGCTTTGCCCCCGACGACGATCGGCGGGCACTCGGCCACTTTCGCGCGCAGATCTTTCACCATGTCCGCAAGCGGTTCAATGGATTTCCGCACGGCGAGCGTGACCCCGACCATCGCGAACCTGCCTTCGCGCACGACTTCCGCAATCTCTTCGGCGGTCATGCCGATCGCCATGTTCACCCAGATGCCATGTCGGCGGAACTGGTCCGCGGCCACGAAGGCCCCCAGCGAATGCTCCTCGAAATCGGGCACGGCCATCAGGATCGACTGCCCGAGCGGGATGCTGCGATCCATCCACTTGCCGCAGCCCTCGTCGCCGCTGTGGCGGAACAGCTTTTGCAGCCGCGCCGCGCCGACGGTCACGTCGACGAAGCTTGCCTCGTCCTTCAGCCACATCTGGCCGAGCTGGCGCGCGGCCTCGGGGACGTAGGCCTGGTAGATCTCCTGCGAACTCACCCCCTTGGCGACAAGCTCGGTGATCACGGCGTGGTGGCTGGTCTCGGACTGCGACATCAGCGCCTCGCAGAAACGCTCCACCCATTCGGCCCGTGTCTCGGGGTGGGCGGGGCTGTGCGACGACGCGATGCTGCGCAGCGCCGATTCTGCGAGATACCGTATCCCCCTGCCCTGCTGGTGCGAGAAACCGGCCCGCTCTTTACGAAAATCATTTGGCATTTTGCACCCCCCTGGGCCTTGCGCTGGCCGCGGTGCGTCTGGTGCGTCACATCAGCTAGCCGATACCATAACCTTGCGAGTCAATTTCGAAAATGTCAAATATAGTTGACAGGCCGCAAGCCGCAACAACCGCATCGGCCTGTTATGACAAGAAAATACCCACATGCCAATTACCCAATAATATAAGCATACTCTTGCATGTATGCCCGACTCGGGCGCGGCGCTCGCGGCGAGTCCAGTTGCGCTGACACCAGAGGCCCGTTCGGAGTGTAAGTTTTAGTTGACACTTTGCCACCCAGGCCCCTAGCATCAAGGACCAGAAACTGGCCCGCCAGGGGGGAAGAATGGCACCGACGCATGGCCCGAAACCCGACCGGGCTGCGCTCTACACCGCAGCGCAGCGCGCACGGCGCGACGAAAGCGTCTGGACCTTGGTGCAGGGCATCCTCGCCCCGCTGCAATTCCTGGTCTTCCTCGTCTCGCTCGGCCTGGTTCTGCGCTTTCTCCTGACCGGCGCGGGCTACGAGGCGGCGACCGTTTCGATCCTCGTGAAGACCGGGTTTCTCTACCTGATCATGGTGACCGGCGCGATCTGGGAGAAGGTCGTCTTCGGCCAGTATCTCTTCGCCCCGGCCTTCTTCTGGGAAGACGTGTTCAGCTTTGCCGTGATCGCGCTGCACACCGCCTATGTCTGGGCGCTCTTCGCCGGGTCGCTCGATCCGGCCGGGCTGATGGTGCTCGCGCTGGCGGCTTATTTCGCCTACGTCATCAACGCCGGGCAGTTCCTGCTGAAACTCCGCGCCGCGCGGCTCGACATGCAGGAGCCCGCATGACCCGGCACACGCCCCCACCGCCGGCCGCCGGATGCCGCAACGCCCCCGTTCTGAAACAGCGCGGCCAGCACGAGGTCTTCTGCGGGCTGACGGGAATCATCTGGCTGCACCGCAAGATGCAGGACGCCTTCTTCCTCGTCGTCGGCTCGCGCACCTGCGCGCATCTGCTGCAAAGCGCGGCCGGCGTGATGATCTTCGCCGAGCCCCGATTCGGCACGGCCATTCTCGAAGAGACCGACCTGGCCGGCCTCGCGGACGCGCAGGAGGAGCTCGAGGCGCAGGTCGAACGCCTGCTGGAACGGCGGGGCGACATCCGCCAGCTCTTCCTGGTGGGCAGCTGCCCGTCGGAGGTCATCAAGCTGGACCTGGCCCGCGCCGCCGAACGCCTGAGCGCCCGCCACGCACCGCGGGTGCGCGTGCTGAACTATTCCGGCTCGGGGATCGAAACCACCTTCACCGAAGGCGAGGACGCCTGCCTCGCCGCGATGGTGCCCGCCCTGCCCGCCACCGACCGGCGGCAGTTGATGCTCGTGGGCGCGCTGCCCGATGTCGTCGAGGACCAGGCCCTCGACCTGTTGGCGCAGATGGGGATCACGGATGTGACCGTTCTGCCGGCACGTCATGCCGACAGCGACGTGGCCGTTGGGCCGAACACCGTCTTCGCGCTGACACAACCATTCCTCGGCGGAACCCATGCCGCCCTGGAAAGACGCGGGGCGCGTCACATTCCCGCGCCTTTCCCGTTCGGCGAAGAAGGCACCACCGCGTGGCTTCGCGCCGTTGCGCGGGAATTCGGCGTTGATCCGGCGCGTTTCGACGCCGTCACCGACGCGCCCCGCGCACGTGCCCGCCACGCCGTGGCCAAGGCGACCGAAACGCTGAACGGCAAGTCGGTCTTCTTCTTCCCCGACAGCCAGCTCGAGGTGCCGCTGGCGCGCTTCCTCACCCGCGAATGCGGGATGGAGGCCCTCGAGGTGGGCACCCCCTACCTGCACAAGGGCGTCGTGGGGGCCGAGCTGGATCTCCTCGCCGACGGCACGGCCCTGTCCGAAGGCCAGGACGTCGATCTCCAGCTCGACCGCTGCCGGGCGGCCCGGCCGGACCTTACCGTCTGCGGGCTCGGGCTCGCCAACCCGCTCGAGGCCGAGGGGCTGACGACCAAGTGGGCGATCGAGCTGGTCTTCACGCCGGTGCATTTCTACGAACAGGCCGGCGACCTTGCCGGGCTTTTCTCGCGGCCGCTGCGCCGTCGCGCGGCGCTGAAGCTGGAGGCCGCGGAATGAAGCTCAGCGTCTGGACATACGAAGGCCCGCCCCATGTGGGCGCGATGCGGGTCGCCACCGGCATGACGGGGCTGCACTACGTCCTCCACGCGCCGCAGGGCGACACCTACGCGGATTTGCTCTTCACGATGATCGAGCGGCGCAACCACCGCCCGCCGGTCACCTACACGACCTTCCAGGCCCGGGACCTGGGCAGCGACACCGCAAACCTGTTCAAGACCGCCTGCCAGGGCGCCTATGAGCGTTTCAAGCCGCAGGCGATGATCGTCGGCGCCTCCTGCACGGCCGAGCTGATCCAGGACGATCCCGGCGGCATGGCCGAAACCATGGGCCTGCCGGTCCCCGTGATCCCGCTCGAGCTGCCGAGCTACCAGCGCAAGGAGAACTTCGGCGCCGACGAGACCTTCCACCAGCTCGTCCGCGCGCTGGCGCGTCCGGTCGAGAAGACGCCGCAGATCACCGCGAACCTGGTCGGGCCGACCGCGCTCGGCTTCAGGCATCGCGACGACATCACGGAGGTCACCGCGCTGCTCGAAGAGATGGGCATCGGCGTCAACGTCACCGCCCCGATGGGCGCGGCCCCGGCCGATCTCGCGCGGCTCGGCGCGGCGCATTTCAACGTGCTGATGTATCCCGAGACCGCCGAGTCCGCCTGCCGCTGGATGGAGCGCGCGCTCGACCTGCCCTACACGAAGACGGTGCCGATCGGCGTCGGCGCGACCCGCGATTTCGTCGCCGAGGTCGCCGAACTGGCGGGCGTCACGCCCCGGCTCGACACGGCACGGCTGCGCCTGCCGTGGTACTCGGAAAGCGTCGACTCGACCTATCTCACCGGCAAGCGGGTCTTCATCTTCGGCGACGGCACCCATGTCGCCGCCGCCGCGCGAATCGCCCGCGACGAGATGGGCTTCGAGGTCGTCGGCCTCGGTTGCTACAATCGCGAGATGGCCCGCCCGATCCGCGCGCTGGCGCGGGATTACGGGGTCGAGGCGCTGATCTCGGACGACTATCTCGACGTCGAGGCCCAGGTCGAGGCGCTCGCCCCCGAGCTGATCCTCGGCACCCAGATGGAGCGCCATATCGGCAAGCGGCTGGGCATCCCCTGCGCGGTGATCTCGGCCCCGGTCCACGTCCAGGATTTCCCGGCCCGCTACAGCCCGCAGATGGGCATCGAGGGCGCGAACGTGATCTTCGACACCTGGGTGCATCCCCTGGTCATGGGGCTGGAGGAACACCTGCTGCACATGTTCCGCGACGATTTCGAGTTCCACGACGACGCCGGGGCCAGCCATCACGGCGGCCAGCACGTCCCGCGCGTCCCGACGGCGGACCGGCCAGAGGCCCCCGCCGCGGCCACACCCGACGCCATCACCTGGCGCGCCGAGGCCGAGCGCGAGCTGCGGAAGATTCCCTTCTTCGTGCGGGGCAAGGCCCGCCGCAACACCGAGACCTTCGCCGCCGAGCGCGGGCTCTGCGAAATCGGCATCGACACCCTTTACGAGGCCAAGGCCCACTATGCGCGATGAGACCGGCATAACCGGGCCGAGGCCCGGCTACAGCGTGGTGATCCTCACGCTCGACGCCCATTCGGCCGGCCCCTGCGCCCGCGCGGCCGAGCGCATGGCGCGGGATTTCCCGGGCCTGGAGCTCAGCGTGCATGCCGCCGCAGGCTGGGGCGAGAACCCCGCCCTGCTGGCCGAGGCCGAGGCGGCCATCGCCGGCGCCGACATCGTGATCGCCAATCTCCTCTTCCTCGAGGAACACGTGCAGGCGATCCTGCCCGCGCTGCGGGCGCGGCGCGATCACTGCGACGCGATGGCCGGGGTGATCGCAGACGGCCAGATCGTGCGCCTGACCCGGATGGGCACGCTGGACATGTCGGCGCCCGACTCGAAGCTGCGCAAGCTGATGCGCAAGATGCGCGGCGCATCCAACGGCCCCTCGGTCGAGGACGGCGAGCGCAAGATGCGGATGCTGCGGCGGCTGCCGCGCATCCTGCGGCTCATCCCGGGCAAGGCGCAGGACCTGCGGGCCTGGTTCCTCGTCATGCAGTACTGGCTGGGCGCCTCGGACGACAATATAGAGGCGATGGTGCGCTTCCTGATCTCGCGCTATTGCCGGCACGACGCATGGCGCGGCGCCCAGGCGCCCGCGCCGCTCGAGTATCCCGAAACCGGCCTCTACCATCCGGACCTGGACGAGCGCATCACCACGGATCCCGCGCGCCTGCCCGCCCCGGCGGGGGCGAACGGCACCATCGGGCTGCTCCTGATGCGCAGTTACGTGCTGGCCGGCGACACCGCCCATTACGACGCCGCCATCCGCGCGCTGGAAGCCCGCGGGCTGCGCGTCCTGCCGGCCTTCGCCGCCGGTCTCGACGGACGCCCCGCGATCGAGGCCTTCTTCAAGGGCCCGGCCGGGCCGACGATCGACACCCTGCTCTCGCTGACGGGATTCTCGCTGGTCGGCGGACCTGCCTACAACGACACCGACGCGGCCGTCGGAACCCTGAAATCGCTCGACATCCCGTATCTCGCGGCCCATCCGCTGGAATTCCAGACGCTCGGGCAATGGGCCGCCTCCGGCCAGGGGCTCGGCCCGATCGAGACGACGATGCTGATCGCGCTGCCCGAGCTTGACGGCGCGACCAACCCGACGGTCTTCGCCGGGCGTCACGGCGACACGGCCTGCGCCGGGTGCGACCGCGCCTGCCCCGGTGCGATCTCCGGCCGCGCCATGGCGCCCTGCCCCGAGCGGATCGAGACGCTCGCCGCGCGGGCCGCGCGGCTCGTGGCGCTGCGCCGGTCGCAGGCGGCGGAACGCCGGCTCGGCATCGTGATCTACGGCTTCCCGCCCAATGCCGGGGCCGCCGGGACCGCGGCCTATCTCGACGTTTTCCAGTCGCTGCACAACACGCTTCAGGCCCTGGCCGCCCGCGGCTACGACCTGACGCCGCCGGAAACGGTCGAGGACCTGCGCGCGCTCGTGCTGGGGGGGAACGCCCAGCAATACGGCCAGGAAGCCAATGTCGCGGCCCATGTCAGCGCCGACGAGATCGTGGCGACGACGCCCTGGCTCGACGAGATCGAGTCGCAATGGGGTCCGGCGCCCGGCCGTGTGCAGTCGGACGGGCGCGGCGTCTACATCCTCGGCGCGCAATTCGGCAAGGTCTTCGTGGGGCTTCAGCCGACCTTCGGCTACGAGGGCGACCCGATGCGGCTGCTCTTCGAGCGGGGCTTCGCGCCGACGCATGCCTTCTCGACCTTCTACCTCTGGCTCAAGAACGGTTTCCGCGCAGACGTGCTCTTGCATTTCGGCATGCATGGCGCGCTCGAATTCATGCCGGGCAAGCAGGCCGGGCTGAGCGCGCGGGACTGGCCCGACCGGCTGATCGGCGACATGCCTAACGTCTATCTCTATGCCGCCAACAACCCCTCCGAGGCGACGCTGGCCAAGCGTCGTTCGGGCGCGATCACGGTCACCCACCTGACCCCGCCGCTGGCCAGCGCCGGGCTCTACAAGGCGCTGGCCGAGCTGAAGGACAGCCTGACCCGCTGGCGCGAGATGGCGCCGGGAGCCCCCGAGCGGACCGAGCTTGCAGAGCTGATCGCCGAGCAGGCCGAGGCGGTGGACATGGACGGAGCCGATCCCGACGCGCTCTGGCTGACCCTGCTGGAGACAGAGGAGGCGCTGGTGCCCGAGGGGCTCCACGTGCTCGGCCGCCCGATGAGCGCCGAGGCCCGCGCCGAACATGTCGCGCTGATGGCCGATGCCGACGACGAGACCCGGCGCCGTGTCGATGGGCTGCTCCGGGAAAACGGCGAGATCCCGGCCATCCTCAACGCGCTGGACGGGCGTTTCACCCCGCCGGTGCCCGGCGGCGACCTGATCCGCACGCCCGAGATCCTGCCGACGGGGCGCAACATCCATGCCTTCGACCCATTCCGGATGCCGACCGCCTTTGCCTGCCGCGAGGGCGCGAAACAGGCCGAACTGCTGCTCGAGACCCACAAGAGCCTGCCGCGCACCGTGGCGCTGGTGCTTTGGGGCTCGGACAACATCAAGTCGGACGGCGCGCCGCTGGCCCAGGCGCTGGCGCTGATCGGCGCGACGCCGCGCTTCGACAGCTTCGGCCGTCTGAGCGGCGCGGACCTGATCCCGCTGGAAGAGCTCGGGCGCCCCCGGATCGACGTCATCATGACGCTTTCGGGGATCTTCCGCGATCTGCTGCCGCTGCAGACCAGGCTCCTGGCCGAGGCCGCGCTGAAGGCCGCGATGGCCGACGAGCCGCTGGAACAGAACTTCATCCGCGCCCACGCGATCGCCTATGCCGAGAAGATCGGCTGCGACATGGAAACGGCGGCCCTGCGGGTCTTTTCCAACGCCGAGGGCGCCTATGGCTCGAACGTCAACCAACTGGTCGACAGCTCGGCCTTCGGCGAGGAAGACGAGCTCGCCGATGCCTACGAGACGCGCAAGAGCTTCGCCTACGGCGTCAACGGCAAGGCCCAGCAGCACACGGCCCTGTTGCAGCAGGCGCTCAGCGACGTGGACCTGGCCTATCAGAACCTCGAATCCGTGGAACTCGGCGTCACCTCGGTCGATCACTATTTCGACACGCTCGGGGGCATCTCGCGCGCGGTGCGGCGGGCTCGCGGCGGGCAGGAAGCCGCCGTCTACATCTCCGACACGACGCGGGGCGCGGGCAAGGTCCGCACCCTGGCCGACCAGGTCGCGCTCGAGACGCGGTCGCGCTCGCTCAACCCGAAATTCCACGAGGCGCTGCTCAAGCACGGCGCCGAAGGCGTCCGCCAGATCGAAAGCTCGCTGACCAACACCATGGGCTGGTCGGCCACCACCGGCCAGGTCGCGCCCTGGATCTACCAGCGGATTTCCGAGACCTTCGTCCTGGACGACGAGATGCGCGCCCGGCTGACCGATCTCAACCCGGCCGCCTCGTCGCGCATGGCCAACCGCCTGCTCGAAGCCCATGACCGCGCCTACTGGCAGCCGGACGAGGCGACGCTGGCCGCGCTGCGCGACGCGGCGGACGCCATCGAGGACAGGCTCGAAGGGGTGGCCGCCGAATGATCGCAGCGACGCATATCGACGACCGGCCGCGGGCGCGGCAACGCCCGGCGGACCCAACCCAACCGACGCAACAGGAAGCGGCGGTACGCCGCTCCGAAAAGGAGGCGACATGAGCCCGCGCGACGATATCCCGGCCCTTCGGGGACAGGACGGCGAAGGATCCGTCCAGGTCCACCAGGACCCGTCGATGAAGATCGAGGGCGCCAAGGTCTTTTCCGTCTACGGCAAGGGCGGAATCGGCAAGTCGACCACCAGCTCCAATCTGTCGGCGGCCTTCACCAAGCTGGGCAAGCGGGTGCTGCAGATCGGTTGCGATCCGAAGCATGACAGCACCTTCACCCTGACCGGGCGGCTGCAGCCCACGGTGATCGACATCCTCAAGGAGGTCGATTTCCACCCCGAGGAACTGCGCCCCGAGGATTTCGTCACCGAAGGCTATGGCGGCGTCCAGTGCGTCGAGGCCGGCGGGCCGCCCGCCGGCACCGGCTGCGGCGGCTACGTCGTGGGCCAGACGGTGAAACTGCTGAAGCAGCATCACATGCTGGAAGACACCGACGTGGTCATCTTCGACGTTCTCGGCGACGTGGTCTGCGGCGGCTTCGCCGCGCCGCTCCAGCATGCCGACCGGGCGCTGATCGTCACGGCCAACGATTTCGACTCCATCTACGCGATGAACCGGATCATCGCCGCGGTGCAGGCCAAGTCGAACAACTACAAGGTCCGCCTTGCCGGCTGCGTCGCCAACCGCTCCAGGGACACCGACGAGGTCGACCGCTACTGCAAGGAAGTCGGTTTCCGTCGCATCGCACACATGCCCGACGTGGACGCGATCCGCCGCTCGCGGCTCAAGAAGAAGACGCTGTTCGAGATGGACGACGACGAGGATATCGTCGCCTGCCGGGCCGAGTATGTGCGGCTCGCCGAGACGCTCTATCGCGGCACCGACCCGATGGCGCCGGCACCGATGGAAGACCGCGACATCTTCGAACTGCTGGGGTTCGACTGATGTCCTATGACCGCACGCTCAGCCGGGTCGAGACCTATTTCGACCGCACCGCCACCCGCACATGGGAGAGGCTGACCAGCGACGCGCCGGTCAGCCGCATCCGCGAGACGGTGCGGGCGGGGCGCGACCGGATGCGTGCGCAGATGCTCGCGCGGCTGCCCGACGACCTGCAGGGCGCGCGGGTTCTCGACGCCGGCTGCGGCGCCGGCCAGATGACGGCCGAGCTTGCGGCCCGGGGCGCCGACGTCGTGGCCGTCGACATCTCGCCGTCGCTGGTCGGGATCGCCGAGGCCCGCCTGCCCATCGACCTGCGGGGGCGGGTGAGCTTCCGGTCCGGGGACATGCTGGACGCGCGGCTCGGGCGCTTCGATCACGTGATGGCGATGGACAGCCTGATCTACTACGCCGATGCGGATATCGCCCGCGCCCTCGCGACGCTGGGCGGGCGCACCGCCGGCCGCGTCGTCTTTACCGTTGCACCGCGCACGCCTTTGCTGATGGCGATGTGGCGGGTGGGCAAGCTGTTCCCGCGCGCGGACCGGTCGCCGACCATGGTGCCGCACAGCCCCGCCGGTCTTGCCCAGGCTCTGGCCGAGGCCGGCGCGCCGGGCCGGCTCGCCGCGCTTGAGCGGGTGACCTCGGGCTTCTACATCTCCCAGGCGATGGAGCTTGCGTCATGAGCCCGCGCCGTCCCTCGCCGCTGATGCACCTGACCACGCGCATCCTGCCCTTCGCGGATGCGGCCAGCGAAGGGCTGCCGATGGGCCAGCTTCTCCGGCTCTCGCTGTTCCAGGTGTCGGTCGGGATGGCGACCGTGATGCTGCTCGGCACGCTCAACCGCGTGATGATCGTCGAGCTTTCCGTGCCGGCGACCATCGTGGCGCTGATGATCGCGCTGCCGGTCCTGATCGCGCCGTTCCGCGCGCTTCTGGGGTTCCGGTCGGACACCCATCGCAGCGCCATCGGCTGGAAGCGTATTCCCTATCTCTGGTTCGGGTCGCTCTGGCAGATGGGCGGCTTTGCCGTGATGCCCTTCGCGCTGCTGGTCCTGGGCGGCCAGCAGGCCGTCGGCCCAGGCTGGGCCGGCGAGGTCCTCGCCGCGCTGGCCTTCCTGATGGCCGGTCTGGGCCTGCACATGACCCAGACCGCGGGACTCGCGCTCGCCACCGATCGCGCCGACGACGAGACCCGCCCGCGGGTCGTCGCGCTGCTCTACGTGATGTTCCTGCTCGGCATGGGGCTCTCGGCGGTGATCATCGGCTGGCTGCTCACCGATTTCTCCAGCTTCAGGCTGGTGCGCGTCGTTCAGGGCGCGGCGGTCGTCGGCATCCTGCTGAACCTGATCGCGCTCTGGAAACAGGAAAAGGTGCGCCCGATGACCCGGGCCGAGCGCGAGGCGCCGCGCCCGCGCCTGCGCGACGCCTGGGCCGACCTCGTGGCCGGCGGACAGGCCGGGCGCCTGCTGGCCGTGGTCTTCCTGGGCACGCTGGCCTTCAACATGCAGGACGTCCTGCTGGAACCCTATGGCGGCGAGATCCTCGGGCTCTCGGTCGCGTCGACCACCCTGCTGACCACCGTCTGGGCCGCCGGCGCGCTGGCCGGTTTCGGGCTTGCGGCGCGCATGCTCGGACAGGGTGCCAACCCCTATCGCATCGCCGGGCACGGGCTGCTTGCCGGCATCGCCGCCTTCTCGACCGTGATCTTCGCCGCGCCGATGGGGTCGGCCACGATCTTCTTCGCCGGCGCCACGCTGATCGGCTTCGGCGCCGGGCTGTTCGCGGTGGCGACGCTCACCGCCGCAATGACCATGCCGGCGCGCGGCGGCAAGGCCGGGCACGGGCTGGCGCTGGGCGCCTGGGGCGCCGCGCAGGCCACCGCGGCGGGGCTGTCGATCGGCTTCGGCGGGGCGATCCGCGACACGGTCAACGCCATCGCCACGAGCGGCGCCTGGGGCGAGGCCCTGAACACGCCGGCGACCGGGTACTCCGTCGTCTACCACATCGAGATCGGACTGCTGTTCGTGACGCTCACGGTTCTCGGACCGCTGGTGCGCTACGCCCGGTCCACGCCTGAAACTCCGAAAACGGGAACGGGACGGATCGGCCTGACCGACTTCCCGACATGACCCGCCGATCCTGCGAAAGGACAGACCCATGACCGAAACATTCTTTGGACAAGTCGATCTGGCCAGTGTCAGCCTCTGGCTGTTCTGGATCTTCTTCGCGCTGCTGATCTTCTACATCCAGCGCGAGAACATGCGCGAGGGCTACCCGCTCGAGGACGACGACGGCAACCCCTCGGCCAACCAGGGCCTTTTCCCCGTGCCCGACGACAAGACCTTCAAGCTGCCGCACGGCCGGGGCGAGGTCACCGTGCCCTCGGGCCAGACGCCCGAACGTGCGGACATCGCCGTCGAGAAGACCGCCGCCGGGAACGGCTTTCCCTTCGTGCCGACGGGCGACCCGATGGCCGACGGCGTGGGCCCGGCCTCCTGGGCGCCGCGCCGCGACGTGCCGGAACTGGACGGCCAGGGCCATCCCAAGATCGTGCCGATGGCCGCGACCGAGCATTTCCACGTGGCCGCCGGTCGCGACCCGCGCGGCCTGCCGGTGCAGGCCGGCGACGGCGAGGAGGTCGGCACCATCACCGACATGTGGATCGACGAGCCCGAGCAGCTGGTCCGCTATCTCGAGGTCGAGCTCGACTCCGCGCATGGCGGCGGCAAGCGCCTGATCCCGCTGACCATGGCGCGGATCCAGTCGAAGCGCGTCAAGGTCCGTTCGATCTTCGGCAAGCATTTCGCGGGGGTCCCCGCGCATGCCTCGCCGAACCAGGTGACGCTGCTCGAGGAAGACAAGATCTGCGGCTATTATGCCGGCGGCACGCTCTATGCCAGCGAGAGCCGGCTCGAACCGCAGCTCGGCTAACAAACGGGAGGGTGCCATGCACCACGATCACGACGATTTCGCCGTAGAGCCGGTCAAGGGCCTGCCGGAACGCCCGCCCGAGGGCGAACACATCCTGTGGCAGGGCCGCCCGAACTGGTGGGCGCTGACACGGGAATCGCTCAGCCTTTACTGGGTGGCCGGCTATTTCGTGGCGCTGGCGGTCTGGCGCTTCGTCACGATGGCCGACCAGGTCGGTGCCGTGATCGCGTTCCGGGCCTCCTTCCCCTTCATCATCCTCGGCGCCATCGTCTGCGCGCTCCTGATGATCGTCGGCTGGGTCCAGGCCCGCGCCGCCGTCTACACCATCACGAACCGCCGCGTCGCCATGCGGATCGGCGCGGCCCTCACCGTGACGCTGAACCTGCCCTTCACGCAGATCCGCAACGCGGGCCTCGACCTGCGCCGGGGCGGCACCGGGACGATCGCGCTCGAGCTGATGGGCGAGACGCGGCTCTCCTACCTCGTCTGCTGGCCGCATGTCCGACCCTGGGTGATGCGCCGCACGCAGCCGGCCCTGCGCTGCATCCCCGAGGCCGAGCGCGTCGCCCATATCCTGGCCGAGGCCGCCGAGGCCCGGGTCAGCACGCCGCAGCTCCAGCGTCAGCCCACCGCCGCCTCCGTCGCGGCCGAATGAACACGTGATCGCCATGTCCCACAGCCAGACACATCCCCACGCCCCGCCCCGCGACAAGGAACTGATCCCGCGCGCCATGGCGCGCGCGATGCTGGCGCTGGTGCTGACGACGCTGGTTCTGGTGACCGCCGCGCGGCTCACCGACCGGCCGCTGATCGCGACGCCGCCCGAAGGCGAGGTCAGGCTCAGCCGCGAGATTCTTCTCTCGGGCGACATGGCCGGTGCGGCCACGATCCGCGACCTCGATGGCCGGATGATCGCGGATCTCACGCCCCAGGAGGGCGGATTCATTTCAGGCGTCTGGCGCGTCATCCAGCGCGAGCGGACCAAGCACCGCGTCGCGCTCGATGGCCCGGTGGCTCTCGTCGCCTACGACACCGGACGCATTTCGATCCACGACCCGAGCACGGGCTGGAGCGCCGATTTAATGGGATTCGGCGCAGACAACGCCAACGCCTTCGCGAGGCTGTTGGCAAAATAGGGAGGAAGCCAAAATGGGATGGCTGACCAAGGATATCGAACACGCGCCATGTACCGTGGAAGTGAGTCACAAGTTCGAAAGCCTGCACGCGCATGTGCGCTTCAACAACGGGACGACCGTCTACCCCGGTGACGAGGTCAAGGTTCACGGGCCCGAGATCATGGCGCCCTTCGGTGAAATCGTCCGCGAGGACCGCGACGCCACGATCGTGCGCGCCTCCAAGCTCGAGCAGCTCTGGACCCGCCTGACCGGCGATTTCGAGGTGATGGAGCTTTGCGAGTTCTCCTTTTCCGAGGAGGTCACGCTATGAACATGCAAAGCAAGCATACCGCCGACGCGACGACCGTCGAAGAGGGACTCGCGATCCAGGAAGAGCAGGCCAAGCTCGACAGCAAGTTCGCCACCGACGTGGCGATGCAGAACACGCTGCTCACCCCGCGCTTTTACACCACCGATTTCGACGAGCTCGACGGGATCGACGTCTCTTCCGTCCGCAAGGACTGGGATGCGCTGATCGACGAGATGGAGGCGGACCCGAACAAGGGCCACTTCAAGAAGAACGAGGACTGGGATCACGTCGACTGGGACGGCATGGACCCCGACCTGAAGAAAGAGTTCATCGACTTCCTGATCTCGTCCTGCACCGCGGAGTTCTCGGGCTGCGTTCTCTACAAGGAGATGAAACGCCGCGGGAAGAATTCCGACATCGTGCAGCTCTTCCAGCTCATGGCCCGCGACGAGGCCCGGCATGCGGGTTTCATCAACGACGCCCTGCGCGAGGCGGGCGTGGCGGTGAATCTCGGCTTCCTGACGCAGAAGAAGAAATACACCTACTTCCGTCCGAAATTCATCTACTACGCCACCTATCTCAGCGAGAAGATCGGCTATGCCCGCTATATCACGATCTTCCGGCACCTCGAGAAGCACCCCGAGCACCGCTTCCACCCGATCTTCAAGTGGTTCGAGGAATGGTGCAACGACGAGTTCCGTCACGGCGAGGCGTTCGCCCTCCTGATGAAGACCGACCCGAAACTGACCGCGGGGCGCAACGTCCTGTGGATCAAGTTCTTCCTGACGGCCGTCTTCGCCACGATGTATGTGCGCGACCACCAGCGCCCGGCCTTCCACGAGGCGCTCGGCGTCGATACGGACTGGTACGGCGAGGAGGTCTTCCGCAAGACCTCTGAACTCTCCAAGCAGATCTTCCCGATCACGCTGGATATCGACAATCCGCGCTGGGCCGCGGGGCTGAAGAAGCTCCAGAAGGCCAACGCCGACCTGGCCCGCGCCAAGGCCGGGTCCGGTCTCGGGGCCATGCTGCGCCGGATGTCGGCACAGGCACGCGCGGCGGCGGCCTTCGCCGGGCTCTACATGATCCCGGCGAAAAAGCACGCCGTCCCGGCCACCACTCGGCTCGAGCCCGCCTACTGATGCGGGCCGGGACGACATACGGCACGGTCCGGGGCGGTCGCGCCCCGGCGCAGGGGGGCTGAGATGGGCGAAGCCTGGATCGCCGCGCTCTTCGCGCTTTTCGTCTGGTGGTTCTCCACCGGCGCGATCCTGATGCTGGTCCGCCATGCCGAGCGCGCCGGGCCCCGCGCCCCCTTCGGCTGCACCCTTGCGGCCCTTCCACTGCTGGCGCTGGGCATCTGGGGCTATGTCGCCTCGCTGCCCGCGACAGGGCTCGGCGGGGCCTATGCGGGTTTCCTGTCGGCCCTGGCGATCTGGGGCTGGATCGAGCTGTCCTTCCTGACCGGCACGATCACGGGGCCGGTGCTGCGCCGCTGCCCGCCCGGCGTGCCCGAACTGGAACGGTTCCTGCGGGCCTGGGGCACCATCGCCTATCACGAGATGCTTCTGACGGCGGTGCTGGTCCTGATGTGGCTCTACGGCGCCGGGGCCGAGAACGCCTTCGGGCTCTGGACCTTCGCGACGCTCTACCTCGCGCGGATCTCGGCCAAGCTGAACCTCTATTTCGGCGTGCCGCGCATCAACACCGAATTCCTGCCCGAGGCGCTTGGCCATCTGGAGAGCCATTTCCGCATCTCGCGGCTGAACTGGGTCTTTCCCATTTCGATCACCGCGCTCAGCTTCGCGGTGGCCTGCTGGCTGGAGCGGCTGCACACGGCGGGCACGCCGGGCGAGATCGCCGGCTACGCCCTGCTGACCGCGATCACCGGGCTGGCACTGCTGGAACACTGGCTGATGGTCCTGCCGCTGCCGGACGCGAAACTCTGGCGCTGGATGCTGCCCGCGCCGAAGCAGACACGAAGAACAACAACACGACCGGAGGGACATCATGGATTTTGATGCCATGTTCGCCGCGCAGCTCGATGCGCTGAGGCAAGAGGGAAACTACCGCGTCTTCGCGGAACTCGAGCGCCGCTGCGGCGCCTTTCCCCGGGCCCGCAGCCATGACGAGGACAGCCCCGACGAGGTGACGGTCTGGTGCTCGAACGACTATCTCGGCATGGGCCAGCACCCGGCGGTGCGCCAGGTGATGAAGGACGTGATCGACGAATGCGGCACCGGCGCCGGCGGCACGCGCAACATATCGGGGACGAACAGCCACCATGTCGCGCTCGAGCACGAGCTTGCGGACCTGCATGGCAAGGATGCCGCGCTGCTCTTCACCTCGGGCTACGTCTCGAACTGGGCCGCGCTCTCGACGCTGGGCAGCCGGCTGCCCGACGCCGTGATCCTGAGCGACGCGCTGAACCACGCCTCGATGATCGAGGGCATCCGCGGCTCACGCGCCCACAAGGTCATCTGGAAACACAACGACCCCGAGGATCTCGACCGCAAGCTCTCGGCGCTGCCGGTCAACGCGCCAAAGATCGTGGCCTTCGAATCCGTCTACTCGATGGATGGCGACATCTGCCCCATGGAGGAGATCATCGAGGTGGCCGAGAAGCACGGGGCCATGACCTATCTGGACGAGGTCCACGCGGTCGGGCTCTACGGCCCGCGCGGCGGCGGCGTGTCCGAGGAACTGGGGCTCGCCCATCGCATCACGCTGATCGAGGGGACGCTCGGCAAGGCCTTCGGCTGCATGGGCGGCTACGTGACCGGCTCGGCGGCGCTTTGCGACTTCATCCGTTCCTTCGCCAGCGGCTTCATCTTCACCACCGCCCTGCCCCCGGCCGTGGCGGCGGCCGCACAGGCCTCGATCGCGCATCTCAAGACCTCGGATACCGAGCGCCGTCTCCAGCGCGAGCGGGTCGCCTACATGCGCGCGCGGCTGGATGCGCAGGGAATTCCCCACATGGACAACCCCAGCCACATCATCCCCGTTCCGATCAAGGATCCGGTCAAGTGCCGGATGCTGTCGGATATCCTGATGCGGGACTGGGGCATCTACGTCCAGCCGATCAACTACCCGACGGTCCCAAAGGGCACCGAGCGGCTGCGCTTCACGCCGGGGCCGCTCCACAGCGAGGCGGATATCGACCATCTGGTGGCCGCGCTCTCGACCCTTTGGAAGCAATGCGCCATCGCGCACGCGGTCGCCTAGACGGCCGGCCCGTTGACTTGGCGACCAGCGCGCTAGTTTCTTCACCCAGTCTTTAGCAGGAGGAGAACACCATGACGCGCGTTATTCCAATGGCCTTCGCGGCTGCAACGCTGGCCTCGCCGGTGTTCGCGGACAACCATGCCTCCGGCGATCCGGCCGAGGGAGAGCAGGTTTTCCGCCAGTGCAGGGCGTGCCACATGATCGTCGATGACGACGGCAACAACATCCAGCGCGGCGGACGCGTCGGCCCGAACCTCTATGGTATCGTGGGCCGGACCGCAGGCTCGGTCGAGGGCTTCAACTATTCAGACCTGATGGTCACCGCCGGCGAGCAGGGCCTCGCCTGGGACGAGGAGAGCTTCGCGGCCTACGTGCAGGACCCGACCGGCTACCTTCAGGAAACGACCGGAGAGTCCGGCCGGGGCAAGATGTCCTACATGGTGCGCAGCGAGGAAGACGCCATCAACGTCTGGGCGTATCTCGCCTCCGTCAGCCCGGCCCCCGAAAGCTGATCGACGGGCCAGCCGTTTCGCGGGGCCGTGCCGGGAAACCGGTGCGGCCCCGTTGCCTTGGCGGCCTTCAGCGTGCCGCCGAGAGCGGGTAGACCTTTCCACGCCCGTCGAAGGCGCCGCGCGCGGCCTGGGCGATGTCGGCGGCCGTCATGCCGGCCTCGGCATACATCTCTTCCGGGCTGGCCTGGTTGATGAGGCGGTCGGGCAGGCAGATGTTGCGGATCGCGAGGCCCCGGTCGAAGACCCCGTGACGCGCAAGCGCGTGCATCACGATCGATCCGAAACCGCCTTCGGCCCCCTGCTCCACCGTCAGCAGCACCCGGTGGCGTCTCGCAAGCTGCAGCACCAGGTCGGTGTCGAGCGGCTTGGCAAACCGCGCATCGGCCAGCGTGACGCTGATGCCCTCGGTCGCGAGCGCGTCGGCGGCGGCACGGCACGCGCCGAGATGCGCGCCGAAGGAAAGGATCGCCACGTCCTCGCCGTCCCGAAGGATCCGGCCCCGGCCGATATCGAGCACTTCGCCGCGCTCGGGCAGCGCGGCGCCCGTGCCCGCGCCCCGGGGGTAGCGGAAGGCGATCGGCCCGGCGTCATGGGCCGCGGCGGTCGCGACCATGTGGGTCAGGTCGGCCTCGTCGGCCGCGGCCATCACCGTGAAGCCCGGCAAGGCGGACAGGTAGCCGATGTCGAAGACACCGGCATGGGTCGGCCCGTCGGCCCCCACCAGCCCGGCCCGATCGATGGCGAAGCGCACGGGCAGCCCCTGCAGGGCCACGTCATGGACCACCTGGTCGTATCCGCGCTGAAGAAAGGTCGAGTAGATCGCGCAGAAGGGTTTCAGCCCGCTCGCGGCCATTCCGGCGGCGAATGTCACGGCATGCTGTTCGGCGATCCCCACGTCGAAGACCCGCGCCGGGAAGCGTTCGGCCATGATGTTGACGCCGGTGCCCGAGGGCATCGCCGCGGTGATCGCCACGATCTCGGGATGGCGCTCGGCCTCGGCGGCGAGGGCCCGACCGAAGACGCTGGTGTAGGACGGCGCGGCGGCGGATTTCTTCGCCTGGGTGCCGGTCTCGACGTCGAACTTGCCGACGCCGTGATACTTGTCGGCGCTGGTCTCGGCCGGGACGTAGCCCTTGCCCTTGACCGTGCAACAGTGGATCAGGACCGGCCCCGTGGCCCGCGCCCGCGCCGCGCGCAGCACGCGCAGAAGCTGGTCCATGTCATGCCCGTCGATGGGGCCGACATAGTCGAATCCCAGCTCCTCGAACAGCGTGCCGGACCCGGTCAGCCCCGTCACCAGCTGGCGGGCCCGCCGCGCGCCCTGGCGCACGGGTTCGGGCATGGCGGCTTCCACGCCCTCGGCAAAGTCGCGCATGCGCGCGAAGGGCTCGTCGGCATAGAGCCGGCTCAGATAAGAGGACATCGCGCCCACCGGGGGCGCGATGCTCATCTCGTTGTCGTTCAGGATCACGAAGAGCCGCCGGCCCTCGTGCCCGGCATTGTTCATCGCCTCGTAGGCCATGCCGGCGCTGATCGCACCGTCGCCCACCACGGCGATGGCGTCGCCGGTGGCCTGGCCCATGTCGCGCCCGACGGCAAAGCCCAGCGCCGCCGAGATCGAGGTCGAGGAATGGGCCGCGCCGAAGGGATCGTAGGGGCTCTCTGCGCGCTTGGTGAACCCCGAGAGCCCATCCTTCTGGCGCAGCGTCCGGATCCGGTCGCGGCGGCCGGTGAGGATCTTGTGGGGATAGCACTGGTGGCCGACGTCCCAGATCAGCTTGTCCATCGGCGTGTTGAAGACCGCGTGCAGCGCCACCGTCAGCTCGACGACCCCGAGACTGGAGCCGAGATGGCCGCCGGTCTCCGACACCGCCGAGATGGTCTCGGCGCGCAGGTCGTCGGCCAGCCGTTTCAGATCGCGGTCCGGCATCTGTCGCAGGTCCGCGGGTCCGGCAACCCGGTCGAGCGTTGGTGTGTTCGGCAGATCCCTGGTCATCGCACCCTCCCCTGGGCGGTGGCTCTGGCGTCGCCCGCGCGACGGGACTCAACGCAAGCGGCGCGATGTGAAACGGGCCGGCGCGCAGCCGCGCCGGCCCGGAAGCTCAGTTGCCGTAGTCCGGCGCCCCCGTCGTGGCCAGTTCCGGCCAGTCCTTGATGACGTTGGTGCCCTGCAGCGGCTGCTGGTAGCCCTTGTGGCAGGTCTTGCAGGCCGCCTTCGGCGCGTCCGCATGGACCGGGCCCAGGCGTTCGGGCGGGTAGAGATCGCGGAGCGGCACGAGATACTCGTTGTTCATCTCCTGCACCATGCCGATCCCGAGGCTCTCGGTCGCCCATTGCGGGGTGACCTGGCTGCCGTCGTAGAACGCCCGGCTGTTATGGCAGAACAGGCAGTTCACCCCGAGCGAGTTCGAGACGTAGTTCATCAGCGCGTAGGTGCGCTCGGCCTGCTGGATGCCCGGATAGTCGTCCTGGCCGGGAATGCCGGCGACCCGGCTCTCGAGATCGTGGACCCCGATCCGGCCATAATCGAGCAGGTAGGTCTCCAGCGCGTCCGAGGGCAGAGAGGTGTACTGGCTCTGCATCGTCACGCGGTTCTGGTTGCTCGACCAGCCCGAGGTCGCCTCGGTCACCGGCGTCATCTTGAACCAGATGTCGCTCGGCACGTTCTCGCCGCGATGGCAGGTCATGCAGGTCACGCCCACCTGCTTGTTGGCGTTGACATGCCCGTCCCAGTTCTCGTTGAAGTTCTGGGTCATCTGGATCATCCGGCGCGCGACGACCTTGGTATAGAGGTTGTCCTCGCCATAGGTCTCGAGCGGCCCGTCGCCGTGGCAGTAGGCACAGCCTTCCTCGGGCGCGACCCAGCGGGTGATGGCGTTCATCACCCGCAGGAAGTTGCCTTCGGGCACGTCGGCCAGAACCTGGACATTCTCGTAGACCTCGCCGGCCAGCGGCTCGCCTTCCATCGGCGGATAGGGCGGATCCTCGAGCAGCAGCGCGATGTCCGGGTCCGGCTCGGCCAGGTCGACCTTGAACTCGGGCACGGACATGCCGGTGCCGCGCGGCCCGGTCTGCATGCTGTCGGTGGCATAGGGCTGGCCCCAGGCCACCAGCATCGTGGCGACGAAGACGGCGCCCCCGATCGCCCCGATGATGACGGCAGGCCCATAGATGTCGGTGGGATTCTCACGATTCCACTTGTCGAACCATTTGGGAAACATCGCTCAGTCCTCCTGCCCTATGAAGGCCTCGTAGGACCCGTAGCTCTCGTAGCCGTAGGACCCGTCATACATCGGCGCGAAATTGTGCTCCTGCGCCCAGATGAACCAGTTGTCCACGACCGTTCCGGTGAGCAGGATCCCGATGCCGCCCGTGATGGGGGTCAGGACCGCGAACCACCAGGCCCAGCGGTGAATGCCTTCCATCGTGGCGTTGAAGCCCATGGTCCAGCGCCAGAACAGCGCCGCGCGTTCGCTTGCCGTGCCCCGGTCGTAGATCTGCTCCAGCTCGCGGTCGCCGCCGAAGCGGGTCACGGCCAGGATGGTCGCGCCATGCATCGCGAAGAGCAGGACCGAGCCATAGAGGAACACGATCGAGAGGCAGTGGAAGGGATTGTAGTAGAGGTTCCCGTAGCGGATCGAGAAAGCCGTGGTCCAGTCGAGATGCGGGAAGATGCCGTAGGGCACCGCCTCGGACCAGCTGCCCATCAGCACCGGGCGGAAGAGCCCCAGCACGAGGAACAGCCAGATCGCCGAGGCGAATGCCCAGGCGACGTGCTTGCCCATCTTCTGCTGCTTGGCCAGCAGGTACGACCGCAGCCACCAGGTACAGACGCTCACCAGCAGGAAGAAGGAGGCTATGATGTACCACCCGCCATCGTCGAGGGGCGGCATCGACAGGCCATGTTCCGGCCCCGGCGGTTCCAGCGCCAGCCAGAAGCCCTGGCGCAGGAATTCCGGGATCGACCAGCCGACCTGCGCCAGCATGTTCAGCCCGATGATGTTGAGCCACAGGATCCCCGTGGCCAGGCTGATCAGGCCGGTCCAGCCCAGGTAGACCGGGCCGATCTGGGCGTTGCCGATCCAGCCGACGAGCCGGCTGAAGAACGGGGTGATCATCCGTTCCGCGGCCATGTTGTTTTCGTTGTCCATGCCCAGTTCCGGGGGACCCTGAACCTGAACCTGGGTGAATATGTTCTGATACTCGATCATGTCTTACATCCCCACTTGGCTGGGCCAGATCGGCAGCTCGAGCCACCAGTTCCACCACTCGGGCCAGCCCTTGGTCCAGACGGGTCCGCTGATGATGATGCAGACCGCCGACCAGAATCCGGCATTGAGCGCCAGCAGCAGGCCGAGCCGGTGGATCCCCAGCGTGCCGACCGAGTAGCCGATGAAGTCACGGAAGAAGGTGTCCTCGTGATCCGGCGTCTTGGCCTCTTCGCCCTTCTCGGGATTGGCCGCCGACAGGATCAGGCCGCCATGCAGCGCCAGCGCCAGCGTGGTGGTGAAGAAGAAGGTCACCGCCAGCATGTGGGCCGGGTTGTAGTGGAAGTGCAGGTAGGCGTAGCCGGTGTTCGACACCCAGTCGAGATGGCTGAAGATACCGTAGGGGAAGCCGTGCCCCCAGGCCCCCATCAGGAGCGGGCGGAAGACCACGAGCGTCGCGTAGGCGAGGATCGCGAAGCTGAAGGCGATCGGCACGTGATAGCCGATGCCGAGCTTGCGGCAGATCTCCACCTCGCGCAGCGCCCAGCTTATGAAGGCGCCGAGCGCGCAGATCGTGATGATCTGCCAGAGCCCGCCTTCCATGAGCGGCGCCAGCCCGAGGCCGTATTTCAGGTCGGGCGGCGCGATGTTGATGAGCCAGGGGTTGAAGGTTCCCTGGTGGGCCGCGCCCCACAGGATCAGGATCGTCCCGAGGGCGGCGAAGAAGGCCGTGGTGACCCCGAAGAAGCCCACGTAGAACGGGCCGACCCAGAAGTCGAACAGATCGCCGCCGATCAGCGTCCCTCCGCGGACCCGGTATTTGCGTTCGAAACTAAGCACCGCCATTTCCGTCGTCTCCGCTTTTCGCGGCCTGTCGGGGCGGGTCCCCGGCGGACCGTTCTATCTCTCTGCGATGGCCGCGGGCGAGCCGACCCGCCCGCGGCAGTCTTGCGTCAGGCGTGGATCAGCGCCCGTACTTCTCAGCGGCGATTTCAAACCAGTTGAAACCGTCGGTGCTGAGCAGCACGAGATGGATCATCGCCGCGAGCAGGAACAGGAACACGCCCTGCGCCACGAAAACGCGGCGGGGGTCGAAGATCAGCCAGATCTTGTAGAATTTAGCCATTTCTCAACCCCTTCCTCAGAACCACGGGAACCAGATGAACGTCGCGATGTGCGCGACGACTGCAACCAGCGCGAACAGCCAAAGGCCGCTCATGTACACCGAATGCAGTTCCTGGGCCTGCTCGTCTGTGAGACCTGTGAAGGACAGGTCGGATTTATCAGCCATGAACTTTCCTCCGGAACGTTATGCTGACGCCGCGACCCCCGCGGCCGGGTCCCCCGGGGCCGGATGGCCCCGCGGGAGTCTGTCCGCCCTCACGGGCAGGCAGTCGGTATCTCGGATCACCGGGCAAAAAGCTCAGGCCGAGAAGATGAAAGGCGTGATCCGGTCCGCTTCGGCCCAGGCACGGGCCAGCGGGCCGCGCAGGTTGAGCGTCCGGAACCGCACGATGTCGCGCAGCCAGCGGAAGCTGCCGAAGGGCAGCGCCAGCAGGAAGATCATCGCGAAATAGACGTGGAACTCGATGCTGCGACCCGAGGATGCGCGCGGGCGCGCCGGGCTTGATGTGACATCGGTCATGGATCAGTCCTCCTTGTGAACCGTGCGGGATTCGGGCGAGAGCGCCCGGACCGTTTCGATGGCGACCCGCGTGTCGCCCTTGCGCAAAGCCGCTTCCTCGGCGGCGTCGCGCAGGCTCTTGGCGGCAGAAATGCGGGTCAGAACAGGGTGGTCGGCGACGATGCGGTCGAGCGCGCGCTGTGCGTCCTCGTCCCAGGGCAATTCGCGCCGGAGCGGTGTCGGGGTCGCGGCGGCGGCGTCCATCTCGCTGCCGAGCGGCAGGATATGGAACAGCGCATCGAAGAGGCCGTTGCAGACTTCCTGGAGCAGGTAGGTCGCGCCGGCATAGCCCATCATCGGCGTGCCGGTGGCGCGCCGGATCGCGGCGCCCGGGAAGCTGGCCGGAATGAAGGCGGGCCGCGGCCCGTGGCCGGCCTGCAGCTCCGCCAGGTACATCTTCTCGTTGATCGAGCCGAGCAGGATCAGCGGACGTTCGCGGGCGATGAGCGCGCGCACCTCCTCGTTGTCGGTCTTCGCCCCGGCGCAGCGCGCGACCGCGAAGGCACAGGGCAGGCCCAGGTCGCCTTCGAGGAACTTGCGGATGCCGCGGGCATAGGTCTCGTTCGCGACGATGCCGAACTTGGCGGTGGCGAAGAAATCCTGCGTGACGGACCGCCAGAGATCCCAGACCGGCTTGATCGTCGAATGCTTCTCGCGCGCGATGAACGGTTCCGGATCGAGATCCAGAAGCTCGCCCAGCTTGCGCAGGAAGAGGGTCGTGCTTTCGACGCCGATCGGCGCCTGCAGGTAGGGCTTTTCCAGCACCTCGGCCAGGCCGCGGCCGAACTCGCGATACATGCAGATGTTCACGTCGGCGTTGACCAGATCGCGCATCTCGGCCAGGTGCGCGCCCAGCGGCATCACCATGTTGATCTCGGCGCCGATGCCTTCGACCAGGCGGCGGATCTCGTGCAGGTCGGAGGGCATGTTGAAGGTGCCGTACATCGGGCCAAGGATATTGACCCGCGGCCTGGCGCCTTCCGCGCGCTTCTTCTCCTTGGGCATTCGGCCCTTGGTCATGCCGAACTCGGTGAAGACCCAGGTCATCGCGCGGTCGGCGGCCTCCCACTGGTCCTCGTCGATGGTGCGCGGCAGGAAGCGCTGGATATTGGTGCCCTCGGGCGTGACGCCGCCGCCGATCATCTCGGCGATGGACCCGGTCACAACGACCGCCGGCAGCGCCGGGTCGAGCGTGCCCCAGGCCCGCTTCATGGCGCCTTCGGTGCCGTCCCGGCCCAGTTCTTCCTCGCCCAGACCGGTCACCACGATCGGCAGTTCATGCGGCGGCAAGGCGTCGGTGTAGTGCAGGACGGAGGTGACCGGCAGGTTCTCGCAGCCGACGGGGCCGTCGATCACGACCTGCAGGCCCTTCACGGCGCAGAAGGCGTAGACCGCCCCCCAGTATCCGCCGGCCCTGTCGTGGTCCTGCACCAGCATCAGATCATCTCCTGCGCCTTGCGGGCGCGTTGCTGTTTCTCGAGTTTCTTGAGGTTCTGCGCGCGGTATTCCGGGCGCAGGTTCGGATCGCCCTCCCAGACGCCGGCGGTGTCGCCCTCGCCCACGCCCTCGAAGAAGGCGCGCATGTGGTCCATGCGGGACTTGCCCGCGATGGCGGCGTTCATCACCTCGGCGAGGCTGCCGGCCCCGGCGGGACCCATCAGCGGGCGGGCCGAGATCAGGTTGGTGAAGTACAGCGCCGGGATGCCCAGCTCCTTGGCCTTCTGCACGACCGGGGTGGTGCCGATGGCCAGGTCGGGCTTCACGCCCTCCATCGCGGCGCAATCCTCTTCGAGGGAGGCACGGAACTTCACCGTCGCACCCTTCGCCCGCAGCCATTCGGCATCGGCCTCGGACCAGGGCGTCCGCGGGCAGGCGGTGCCGACATAAGGTACCTCCGCCCCGCTCTCGATCAGCAGACGCGCGACGAGCAGCTCGCTGCCCTCGTACCCGCTGAGCGTGATCGTCCCCTTGATGGGGGCCGCGGCCAGCGCGCCCCTGATCGCCGGGAGGAAGGCGTTCTGCGCCGTGGCCACCTTGTCCGCGGGCAGGCCGAAGGCGTCGCCGATGGCCGCGAGCCAGGCGGCGGTGCCGTCGTGACCGACCGGCGCGCTGCCCACGATCGGACGCCCCGCCGTTTCGAACTCGCGGACCGCCGCGGTGTAGAAGGGATGGATCGCCGCCACCGCGCCGCAATCCAGCGCCGCGTAGAGCTCGCGCCATTCGCGGCAGGGCACGACCGGGCCGGCGGCCAGGCCGAGCGGGTCCAGCATCTGGCCGATCACCACGGGATCGGCCGGGAACATTTCGCCCAGAAGCGTGACGGTCGGCCGGTCGGACACCCCGCTCTCGGGCTTCGGCACGGGGCCCGCCTCGGCCTCCTGGCGGGCATAGTTCAGCATCGCGCCGGCCAGCACGTCCTTGGCTTCGGCGTGGGTCGGAATGCCGAAACCGGGCACGTCGATGCCCACGATCCGCACGCCGTCGATCTCGTCTGGCAACAGCCGCAGCGGCACGCCGCTGGCCGTGGGAACGCACAGATTGGTGACCACGATCGCGTCGAAGCGATCCGGGTCGGCCAGCTGGTGCACGCTGTCGCGGATATCCTCGAAAAGCTTGCCCGTGACGAGCGTCTCCGAGTTGAAGGGCACGTAGCCCACCGACCGGCGCGCGCCGTAGAAATGCGACACGAAGGTCAGCCCGTAGACGCAGCAGGCCGACCCGCTGAGCACCGTGGCCACGCGCTTCATGCGCAGGCCCACGCGCAGGCTGCCAAAGGCCGGGCACATGGATTGCGGCTTGTCATGGGGGCCCGTGGGATAGTCCCGCGCGTACTGGTCGAGCAGATCGGACTGCCCGGCCATGCGCGCGGCGGTCTCCATCTCGGAGCCGGAATGACAGCCGAGCCCGGGATCGCCTTCCAGCGCGGGCGCGTCGGGACGGGATTCGCCCCGGATCACCTCGGCCTCGGCGGCGTCGTCATATGTGACTTCGTCGCTCATCTGGCCTCGGCCCCCTCCTCTGCGGAACCGCTCGCGTAGATGTCGTGCAGCAGGCGGCGGATCTGGTCCGGCCGGGCCTGCTTCAGCAGGGCCTGGACCTCGCGCAGCGTGGTTTCCCTTACGGGATCACGTTTCGTCATAGATCACCTCCAGGCTTTCCTTGGGCTTGGCGTTCTTGCCGCGCATATCCGCGTCGGTCGCCGGTTCCAGCGTGACGCCGGCCCCCGTGTCCGAGCCGTCGAAGAGATTCAGGAGGGCGTCCTGATCAAGCGGTGCGGGACGCACCGGCGGCGCGCCCGACACGGCCTCGGCCAGACCGGCGAAGAGATCGCCCCACTGGCTCTCGGCGGTGCCGACGATCTGGTAGTTCGCGGATTTCTTGCGCAGGTCGTCGTCCTGCGGGATCGCGGCCAGGACCGGGATGTCCACCGCCTCGGCGAAGGCCTGCGCCTCGCCCGAGCCGTCATCCTTGTTGATCACCAGCCCGGCGACACCGACATTGCCGCCGAGCTTGCGGAAATATTCCACCGCCGAGCAGACGTTGTTGGCGACGTAGAGCGACTGCAGGTCGTTGGACCCGACCAGGATCACCTTCTGCGCCATGTCGCGGGCGATCGGCAGGCCGAAGCCGCCGCAGACCACGTCGCCGAGGAAATCCAGCAGCACGTAGTCGAAATCCCAGTCGTGGAAGCCAAGCTTTTCCAGCAGCTCGAAGCCGTGGATGATCCCACGTCCGCCGCAGCCACGGCCCACTTCGGGACCGCCCAGCTCCATCGCGAAGACGCCGCCGCGCTTGAAGCAGACATCGCCGATCTCGACCTGCTCGCCGGCGAGGTTCTTCTTGGTCGAGGTCTCGATGATCGTCGGGCAGGCCTTGCCGCCGAAGAGCAGCGAGGTGGTATCGGATTTCGGATCGCAGCCGATCAGCAGCACGCGCTTGCCCTGCTCGGCCATCATGTGGCTGAGATTGGCCAGCGTGAAGCTCTTGCCGATGCCGCCCTTGCCGTAGATCGCGATGATCTGGGTCTTCTTGGTCGGTTCGTCGGTCACGAGATCGGCGAGATCCTCGTGGGCCTCGTCGCGCAGGCGCTGGTCGAAATCTTTGAGGTTCGGTACGTCGTCCTTCACGCTGCGTCCTTCCAGTTGAGTATCATTTTCAGACAGGCCGGATCGTAGAAGGCCGTTCTGTAGGCCTCTGGCGCGTTCGCCGCGGGCGCGCGATGCGTGATCAGCTCATCGAGCGAGAGCGCCCCGTTCTCGACCAGCGCGGCCGTCGCGGCCAGGTCGTCGCGGGTCCATTCGGCGGCGACGCGGAAGCGGGCTTCCTTCATGAAGGCCGGCGGGAAGGCAAAGCTGAGAGCCTCGGGGTAAAAGCCGGCGAGCACGATCTCGCCGCCCTTGGCGAGCCGCCCGATCAGCTGGTCGAGGATCTCGGGGCTGCCCGAGGCGTCGTAGATCGCGCGGTAGTCGCGCCGCGGATCGTCCTCGGGCGCGATCACCTGGTAGCCGGCGGCACCGGTCCGGCGGTCGGGCTCGGAGTCCCAGACGGTGGGCGCGGGCGCACCGGCCGCCACGGTCAGGCGCGCCAGCAGCCGGCCAAGAACGCCGTGCCCCACGATCAGTTCGGGCACCGCCTTTTCGAGCCCGGCCATGGCGTGGCGGGCCGTGGCGGCCAGCGCCAGCAACGCGCCCTCGGCGCCAAGCGCCGGGTCGATGCGGGTCACGCGGTCGGCCGCGGTCACCAGCCGTTCCGCCGCGCCGCCGAACAGGCCGTGGGCGCCGTCGAAACAGTCGGCCCCGGGCACGAAAACATGGTCCCCCGGCCGGAACCCGGTGTCGGGCCCGGCCTCGACCACCTCGCCGGCGGCCTCGTAGCCCGGCACCAGCGGATAGCCCATGCCCGGGAAAGGCGGCATGCGGCCGGAATAGAAGAGCTTTTCCGTCCCGGTCGAGATCCCGGAATGCGCGATGTCCACGACGATGTCACCGCGCCCGGGCGCCTTCAGCGCCAGCGTATCAAGGCGAAGATCCTCGACATCGTTCAGGAAGACAGCGCGGGTTTCCATCTGCGCCTCCCTTTTCGCGGCCCATTCGCTGGTCGGCATGACTCGGTGACGACGAATGTCCTTCTGTAACACTAACTCAACAGTTCAATGTGTCAAGTTTACATTACACTTTCTGGGAGAGAGGTGTCATGCCGGCTTCACGCAGGTCAGCGCGCCCGTGATGTAGGGGCGGCGTGCCCGCGGAATCTGCACGTCGGCGAATCCGGCGGCCCGGCACATGTCGGCAATCCGCGCGGCGGACCGCGCCTGCCCCGTGCCCATGGCCATGGTGTAGAAGGCAAAGTAGACGTCCCCGGCAGGCTCGGGCACGGCGCCGCCGGCCATCGGCTCCGCCACGATGAGCCGTCCGCCGGCCGGCAGCGCGGCGAAGACGGCCCCCAGCAGCGCCGCCACCGTGGCGTCGTCATGGTCGTAGAGCACCCGGACCAGCGAAATCGCGTCGGCGCCGGCCGGCAACGGATCCCGACGGAAGGAGCCGGCGTGACAGGTCACCCGTGCTGACAGATTCGCGGCGGCCAGCCTGGCCTCGGCCGCGGGCAGCACCGCGGGAAGGTCGAAAAGCCCGAGCTGCATCCGCGGGTAGCGCGCCGCGACGGCCGCGACGAAGGCCCCGGCCCCGCCGCCGACATCCAACAGGTGGCGGACCCCGCGCAGCGGCACCATGTCCAGCGTGTCCTCGGCCACCAGCGCCTGCGACTGGGCCATCAGCTCGGAATAGGCCGCGGCCGTCTCGGGCGGGACGTCGCCCGTCGCGCCGAGAACATAGGGCCAGAACCGCGCGAGCTCGGTCTCGCGGCTGCCGGCCAGCACCGCGACCGGATCGGACATGTCGCGATAGAACACGGCGTTGTGCCGGATCATCAGCTCGAGCCCCGGCACCCCGAGCAGTGCCGCGCCACGCCGCGACAGCCGGAAACGCCCGTCGCGCCGCCGGCGCAACAGGCCGATCGCCGCCCCGGCCTGCAGCAGGATCGCCATGCGCTCGGGTGTGAGCCCGCTGCCCGGCGCAAGATCGGCCGGCGCGGCCGGGCCGCGCAGAAGGCGCCGCAAAAGGTCAAGCTCCACCAGCGCCAGGAGAACCTGGGATTTCGCGAAACCCTGCAACAGATCGAAGAGCGCCGCGCCCTCGCGGCGGGCGATACCGCGCGAGAGCGGCATGCGCGCGGCGATCCGCTGGAACCCGGGGCGCGCCACGAGGCCCGCGATCCATGCCGCCGGCGAGAAGCCGCCCGTCGCCCCGTCCACCCGCGTGGCCATGCGGGTCAGGCCCGACTGCCGGCGGGAACGCTGGGAACGAGCTGGGCGGCCTGCATCCGTACCATCCGGGCAAGATCGGCCTCGCCCGGGCAGGAGGGAATCGAGGCGATGGCGCCCGCGAGAATATCGGTCAAACGCTTGGTCGCGCCCTCGACGCCGAGCGCCTGGACGGCGTTCGGCCGGTTATGCGCCGCGTCCTGGCCGGCGGGCTTGCCCAGCGTGTCCTGGTCCATCAGCGCATCGCGCAGATCGTCGGCCACCTGGAAGGCCTCGCCGATCAGGGCTCCCAGATCGTGCCAGGCCTCCGGATCGTGGCCGGCGGAAATGGCGCCCATCTCGGTCGCGGCGATGAACAGCGCCCCCGTCTTCGAACGATGATAGGCGGCGAGATCGACCTGCGGTTCGCTTTCCCAGCCCTGCCCGGCGCAAATGCCGTTGGGCATTCCGGTCCGCCGCGCCAGGGACAGCACCAGCTGCGCCCCGCGCGCGGGGTCCGTGACGGCGGCCCGCGCCAGGACCTCGAAGGCCAGGACGATCAGGCTGTCGCCGGTCAGCACCGCCAGCGGTTCGGAATACGCCCTGTGGACGGAGCGCTTGCCGCGCCGCATGTCGGCATCGTCGAAGCAGGGCAAATCATCATGGACGAGGCTGGCGCAATGGATCAGCTCCAGCGCAGCAGCGGCCGCGTCCGACACGGCCGGCCGGTCGTCGCCACAGGCCCCCGCCACCGAGAGCAGGATCGTCGGCCGGATGCGCGCCCCACCGGGGGTCGTCGCGTAGCCCAGCGCGTCGGCAAGCTGCCGGGGGGCGGGATCGACCCGCGCCGCCGAAATGGCCCGGGTCACCGCGGCATCGATCCGGTCGCGTAGTGGCATATCAGACTCCCCGGCGAACGCCTGTCAGATTTTTCAGTCACATAATGTGTAAATCATTCTGGACAGTTCGGTGCGTCGAGTCAATAATTCCCCCATGCGCGATGTTCACGGGGCAGCAACGCCCGGCGACCGGGTCCTGATCGTGGGTGCCGGTGTGGCCGGGCTCGCCGCGGCCGTGCGCCTGGCCCATGCCGGGCAAGACGTGCTGGTGCTGGAACGCCACGCGCGGCCGGGTGGCAAGATGCGCACCCTGCCCTCGCCGGCCGGTCCGGTCGATACCGGCCCCACCGTCCTGACCATGCGCGGCGTCTTCGACGATCTTTTCCAGGCCGCGGGCACGCGGCTCGACGATCACCTGACCCTTGTGCGCCAGAATGTTCTGGCGCGCCATTTCTGGCCCGACGGCGGCCGGCTGGACCTCTTCGACAGCGAAGACGAGAGCGCGGCAGCCATCCGGGATTTCGCCGGCGCCACCGCCGCGCGGCAATTCCGCGCCTTCTCGGAAAGGGCCCGGCGGCTTTTCGCAGGCTTCGAGGCCCCGGTGATGCTGGCCCCGGCCCCCGCGCCGGGCAGGCTCGCGGCCCATATCGCGCGGCATCCGGCGCTTCTGCCGGCCATGGCGCCCCTCTCGACGCTCGCCGGGCTGCTCGCGCGAAGCTTCGACGATCCGCGCCTCGCCCAGCTCTTCGGCCGCTACGCCACCTATGTCGGCGGCGCACCGGATCGCGTGCCGGCGCTGCTGGCGCTGATCTGGCAAGCCGAGGCCGCCGGCGTCTGGGTGGTCGAGGGCGGCATGCACCGGCTGGCCGAGGCGCTTGCCGACCTCGCACGGCAGGGCGGGGCCCGGTTCGAGTTCGGCGCCGGGGTCGCGCGGATCGAGGCGCCCGGGGGCGCCGCGTCCGGCGTCGTGCTGGAGGACGGCACACGCATCGCCGCCGACACGGTGCTTTTCAACGGCGATCCGCGGGCGCTGGCCACCGGCGCGCTCGGCCCCGACTGCACGGGTGTCGCCGGGATCACCCGCCGCGTGCCGCGCAGCCTCTCCGCCGAGGTCTGGGCCTTCGCCGCCACGCCCAGGGGGACCGACCTGGCCCACCACAACGTCTTTTTCCGCGAGACGCCCGAACCCGAGTTCGACGCCCTCGCCGCCGGGCGTCTTGCCGCGGACCCGACGCTCTATGTCTGCGCGCAGGATCGCGGCGTATCCGGGGCGGCGCCCGCGCTGGAGCGCTTCGAGATCATTGCCAACGCCCCGCCGCTGACAGACAGTTCCGAAGAGGAGGATCCGGACCGATGCCGGACACGCACGTTCCAGACGCTGGCCCGTTTCGGGCTGACCTTCGATCCGACCCCGACCGCGCGCGCCCTGACGACGCCGACGGGCTTCGAGAGGCTCTTCCCCGCCTCGGCCGGGTCTCTTTACGGGCAGAGCCCACAGGGCATGATGGCCGCCTTCCGCCGGCCGACGGCCCGGACCGCGATCCGCGGGCTCTACCTGGCGGGGGGCGGCACGCATCCGGGGGCGGGGGTGCCGATGGCGACCCTCTCCGGCCGGCACGCGGCCGCGGCGATCATGACCGACCGAACTTCGACCTCGACGTACCGGAAAACGGCTATGCCTGGTGGTATGTCGACGGGATCAGCGACGACGGCGACCGGGCCGTCAGCGTCATCGGATTCATAGGCTCCGTCTTTTCGCCCTGGTATGCCTGGTCGGGCCGCAAATCCCCCGACAACCATGTCTGCATCAACGTGGCCACCTACGGGCCCGGCGGACGCTTCACCATGACCGACCGGGGGCGGGCCGCGCTCCGCCAGGATCGCGACAGCCTGACGGTCGGCCCTTCGGCGATGCGCTGGACCGGGTCGGAACTGGTGATCGAGGTGAACGAGATCTCGTCGCCACCGCTGATCTCGCGTGTGCGCGGCAGGATCCGCGTGATCCCCCGGGCCATGAGCGCCGTTGAGATGCCGCTCACCGCCGACGGCACCCATGTCTGGCGCCCCTTCGCACCGACCTGCGACATCGTCGTGGACCTGGAGGCCGCCGGCTGGCAGTGGCGCGGGCATGGCTATTTCGACGCCAATTTCGGCACGCGCGCGCTCGAACAGGATTTCGCCTACTGGAGCTGGGGGCGCTATCCGACCGGCACGGGCAGCACCTGCTTCTATGACGCGACGCGGCTGGACGGCAGCCGGCTGGGCGTCGGGGTTCGGTTCGATGCCGCCGGCCGCGCCGAGGCGATCGCACCGCCGCCCGAGGCCCGGATACGCCGCAGCCTCTGGGGCGTGGCGCGCAGCACGCGCGCCGACCCGGGCCATGCACCGAGGCAGGTCAAGGCAATGCTGGATGCCCCCTTCTACTGCCGCTCGGCGGTCCGTACGCGGATCGGCGGCGAGGACACGGTGGGGGTTCACGAGTCCCTCGATCTGCGGCGGTTCCGCTCCCCGCTGCTGAAGCCGATGCTGGCGGTGCGGGTGCCCCGGCGGGCCGGCTGGCGCTTTGGCTAGGCCGGGCCGGCCGTGCTGCCCTCGGCCTGATCGGGGTTGAGCCGCAAGACGCTGAAATTAAGCGCCGCCGCCACCGACACCCAGCCGAGATAGGGCAGGAACAGAACCCCGGCGATCCAGTCGACCTGCCAGAGCGCCGCGCAGGTCGCCGCGACCGACAGCCACAGTGCGCACAGCACTCCCAGGCCAAGCCGCATCCGGCGCAGTCCGAAGAATACCGGCGTCCAGAGCCCATTCAGCGCGATCTGCAGCGACCAGAGCGCCATGGCGAGCGCATTGTCGGCGCTGACCGCGACCCGCGCCCCGGCGGCCGCCATGCACAGGTAAAGCATCGACCACGCAACGGGAAACAGCCAGTTCGGCGGCGTCCAGCGCGGCTTTCGCAGGTCGCGGTACCAGGCCCCGGGCGGGAACAGCCCCCCGGTGGAGCCGGCCGCGAAGCAGGCACCGAGGAAAATGGCAAAGCAGATCCAGATCATGCGGTTTCCCTAACCCGGCCCACCGATTGCATCAATGCCGTTCGTTTCTCGGTATCGCGGGCCTTCAGCCGGGCCATGGTCGCGCAGAGCGTGTCGCTCCAGCCGGTATCCTCGGCCGGCGCGGCGGCGGCCGCATCGACGAGAAACGCGGTCTCGGGCAGCGGCCGGGCATAGATCAGCGGCGATCGCGGCATCACCAGCGTCCCGCCGGTGCGCAGCACCGACAGCATCAGCCAGCCGAGTTTCTGCCCGCCGGAGGTGTGAGCACGGTCCGTCAGCGCGGCGGCGCCCTTGGCGCGCACGCGGCCGCCGATCCCGGCATAGATGTAGCGCGCCGCGAATATCCCCGGGCGGCACGACAGCGGCAGGGCCGCGATCCCGGCCTCGGAGCGGGCGTAAAGCCCCTCGGCCTCGGCCAGCAGGCGCAGCAGCAGGCGGGGCGTCTCGGGGCTGGCCGCCGGGTTGCGCAGGAAAGCCGGGGAAGAAAGGCCCGCCTCCTCCAGCCACTCGGTCGGCAGGTAGAGCCGCCCCTCGGCCGCGTCCTCGCCCACGTCGCGGGCGATATTCGTCAATTGCATCGCCACGCCGAGATCGCAGGCGCGGGCCAGCGTGTCCCGCGACCGTGTCCGCATCAGGACGCACATCATCGCCCCGACCGCCGAGGCCACCCGCGCCGAATAGGAACGCAGGTCGGACAGGCTGGCATAGCGCCGCCCCTCGGCATCCCAGGCGAGGCCCTCGAGCAGGGCCTCGGGCAGCGCGCGGGGCATGTCGAAATCCTCGATCAGCGCGGCGAAGGCCCGGTCCGGCGCATCGTCCCGCGGCCGGCCGGCATAGGCCAGGTCCAGCCGGTCCTGCAGGCGCAGCACGGCGTCGATCTTCGCGCCGTGCAGGTCCACGGCATCATCGGCCAGCCGGCAGAAGGCATAGAGCGCCAGCGCCGGGTCGCGCAGCCGCGCCGGCAACAGCCGGGAGGCCGCGTGGAAAGAGCGGGATCCGTGCCGGATCGCCGCCACGCAGTAGTCCATGTCCCGCGCCGCGATCATGACCGGGGCACCTCTGCCGGATCGGGCACGATCTTGCCCAACACCTCGGCGCTGGAGATCACGCCGGGCAGCCCGGCGCCGGGATGGGTGCCGGCACCGACGAGGAACAGCCCCTCGGCTTCCTCGCTGACATTGTGCGGGCGGAACCAGGCGCTTTGCAGGATGCGCGGCTCGATGGAGAACCCGGTGCCGTGCGGGCTGAGATAGCGGTCGCGGAACGTCTCGGGCGTGAAGACCTGCGAGGCCGAGAGGCGCGCGCCCAGGCCGGGCAGCAGCTGCTCCTCCAGCACCGCCTGCACCTTGGCGCGGTAGGGCTCGGCCATTGCCGCCCAGTCGACCGGGTCGCGATGGCCGAGATGCGGCACCGGGCTGAGCGCGTAGAAGGTATCGCCGCCCTCGGGCGCGACCGAGGGATCGGTCACGCTTGGGCGGTGGACGTAGAGGCTCATGTCCTCGGCGAGCCGGCCCTTGAGGAAAATGTCCCGCACCAGTCCGCGATAGCGCGGCCCGTTGAGAATCGTGTGATGCCCGACATCCGGCCACAGGTCGCGCGTGCCCTCGGTGCCGAAATACCAGACGAAGAGCCCCATGGACCAGCGCATCCGGTCAAGCCGGCGCCGGGTCCAGCGCCTGCGGCCGCGATTGCGCAGGAGATGGCTATAGGTGTGCCCCGCATCGGCATTGGACACCACGATATCGGCGGTGACGATCTCGCCCGAACTGAGCCGCACGCCGCGGGCGCGATTGTCCTTCAGAAGGATCTCGTCGACCTCGGCCCCCTGTCGCACGAGACCGCCCTGGTCCTCGACCACCCGCACCATCGCCCGCGCGATCGCGTCGACCCCGCCCATCGCGTAGTGCACACCGAAGGCCTTTTCGAGATGGCTGACGAGCGTGTACATCGACGTCACGTTGAACGGGTCGCCTCCGATGAAGAGCGGATGGAACGACAGCGCCATGCGGAGGCGTTCGTCCTTCACGCGCCGGGCGGCATGGGCATAGACCGAGCGATCCGCGCGCAGCCATGCGAAGGTGGGCAGCACCTTGATGAGATCGCCGAGCCTGTGCATCGACCGACGGCCCAGGTCCTCGAAACCGACCCAGTAGCGGCGCTCGCTGTCCTGCAGGAATTTCGTGTAACCGGCCAGGTCGCCCGGCGAGAGCCGCGCGACCTCGGCCTTCATGGCCGCCTCGTCCTGCCGGGCGGTGAAGCGGCTGCCGTCCGGCCAGCGGATCTCGTAGAACGGGTCCAGCGCGCGAAGGTCCACATCCGCATCGAAATCGCGGCCGCAGGCCTGCCAGAGTTCGCGGAACACCTGCGGCACGGTGACGATGGTGGGGCCGAGATCGAAACGATGGCCGTTTTCCCGGATGCTCGAGCCGCGCCCCCCGGGATCCTCGAGCCGGTCGAGCACCGTCACCCGGTAGCCCCGCGCGCCGAGACGCATGGCCGATGCCAGCCCGCCGAGACCCGCGCCGATCACCACGGCATGGGGGGCAAGCCCCGTCTTGGCCTCGGCTCCGAGACCGGGATCGACACGCGTCAACATGGGACCACCCTACATGTGTCTACTTAAGTTGACAATTGCCCTCTGCGCCCCTTTCATCGGTTTTCAGATCATGTCAGTATTCCGCGACGGGCGGCAAAAAAGGACCGGCGCCATTCAAACCGTGAGCCTCAGCTTCTTCCGTTTCGCGCCGGGGGCAGCCCGTCTCTGGGCGTTCGCGATGATGGGACTGGCGCGCCCGGCGATGCGCCGGATCGAGGGGATCGGCTTCTGGAAACTGCTGGGCTCGGGGACGGGCGAGGGTTTCACGCCGGTGCCGAACACCGGCGTCTACGCGATTCTCGCGACCTGGCCCGATCTCGAGACCGCGCGGGCCCGGACCGAATCCGCGTCGATCTTCCGTCGCTATGCCGCGCGCAGCGTCGAGAACTGGCAGGTCTTCCTCGCGCCGGTCTCGGTGCGCGGCCGCTGGTCGGGCGAGACGCCGTTCGGGGCCGATCGCGGCACCGGGCAGGACGGCCCGCTCGCCGCGCTCACCCGTGCGACGATCCGGCCGCGCGCCGCGGTCCGGTTCTGGCAGCGCGTGCCCGACATCAGCACGGTGATCGGCAGCGATCCGAACGTGGCCTTCAAGATCGGCGTCGGCGAAGTGCCGCTCTTTCACCAGGTCACCTTCTCGATCTGGCCCGACGCCGCCAGCATGGCGGCCTTCGCGCGGGCCGACGGACCCCATGCGCGCGCCGTGCGGGCCGTGCGCGACGGGGACTGGTTCAGCGAAGAACTCTATGCGCGCTTCCGTGTCCTGGGCGACCGGGGCAGTTGGCACGGCACCTCGCCCCTGAGGCGGCTCGAAGGACAGACATGACCCACAGCTTTCCCTTTTCCGCGATCGTCGGCCAGGAACAGATGAAACTGGCGATGATCCTGACCGCGATCGAACCACGCCTGGGCGGCGTCCTGGTCTTCGGCGACCGCGGCACCGGCAAATCGACAGCGGTGCGGGCACTGGCGGCGCTCCTGCCGCCGATCACCGTCGTCGAAGGCTGCCCGGTGAATTCCGAACGTCCGCAGGACTGCCCGGCCTGGGCCCATGTGCCCTCGACAGCGACCGTGTCGCGGCCGACCCCGGTGATCGACCTCCCGCTCGGCGTGACCGAGGATCGCGTGACCGGCGCGCTCGATATCGAGCGGGCGCTTACCCAGGGCGAAAAGGCGTTCGAGCCGGGGCTCCTGGCGCGCGCCAATCGCGGCTATCTCTATATCGACGAGGTAAACCTCCTGGAGGATCACATCGTCGACCTGCTGCTGGACGTGGCGCAGTCAGGCGAAAACGTGGTCGAGCGCGAGGGCCTGTCGGTCCGCCACCCGGCCCGTTTCGTGCTGGTCGGCTCCGGCAACCCGGAGGAAGGTGAGCTGCGCCCGCAGCTTCTGGACCGCTTCGGGCTGTCGGTCGACGTCGCCTCGCCAAGCGACATCGACGAGCGGATCGAGGTGATCCGCAGGCGCGACGCCTTCGACACGGACCCCGCGGCCTTCATCGCCGACTGGGCGCCGCGCGATGCCGAGATCCGCGACCGCATCCTGGCCGCGCGCGACCGGCTGGCCGAGACCGAGGCCTCCGACGACATCCTGCGGGATTGCGCGGAACTCTGCGTCGCGCTCGGCGCCGATGGCCTGCGGGGCGAACTGACGCTGCTGCGCGCGGCGCGCGCCCTGGCGGCCTACGAGGGGACCGGCGCCGTGACGCGCGACGCGTTGCGCCAGGTTGCGGCGCTGGCGCTCAGCCATCGCCTGCGCCGCGACCCGCTGGACGAGGCCGGGTCTGGTACGCGCGTCGCCCGCACCGTGGCCGAGGTTCTGGGATGACCGCGGAGGCCGGCACTGCCTGGGACCGCGCGCTGCGCGCCCTTGCCCTGCTGGCCGTCGATCCCACGGGTCTCAAGGGGCTCACGTTGCGCGCCCGCGCGGGCCCGGTAAGACAGGCCTTCGAAGAGGCGCTCGCCCGCCTGCCCGGCCCGGCGCGGCGGATCCATGTCGACCTCAGCGACACCCAGCTTTTCGGCGGCCCCGATATCGCCGCCACGCTCGCCGAGGGGCGGCTGGTGACCGAGCGCGGTATCGCGGAACGGCCGGCGCGCCTGGTGCTCCCGATGGCCGAGCGGACACCGCCGGCCCTGGCCGCGCGGCTGGCGCAGCTGCTCGACGCGGAGCGCGGCCACGGCCTGGTGCTGCTGGACGAGGGCACCGACGAGGACGAGGCCGCGCCGGCCGCGCTGCGCGACCGGCTGGCCTTCGACGTCGACCTGGGCACGACGCGGTGGAACGCCGCGCCCATCCTGCTGCCCGCACCCGCCGACCTCGACGCGGCGCGCGCCCGGCTGGCCGCGATCGAGATGCCGGAGGCGACGTTGCCCACCCTCGCCGCGCTTGCGGCACGGTTCGGGATCGACAGCCTGCGCGCGCCCCTGCTCGCCCTCAGGGCGGCGCGGGCGGCGGCCGCGCTGGCAGGCCGGAGCGCGGTTTCCGATGCGGATATCCGCGAAGCGGCGGAACTGGTCTACCCGGCCCGCGCGACGCGCATGCCCCAGGAAGACCCGCCGCCCGCGGACCCGGACGACGCCCCCGAGGAGACCTCACCGCCCGAGACCGCCGAGGACACGGACGGCCCGGACGCGCCGGGCGACATCCCGGACGAGATGCTGGTGGATGCGGTGGCCGCGCTTCTGCCGCGCGGCCTGCTCGACCAGATGGCCGAACGGGCCGGGTTCCGTGCGCCGGCCGGCGGCGCCGGGGCCGGGGCGCCGCGCAAGGGCAACCGGCGCGGCCGCCCGCTGCCCGCCCGCCCGGGCCATGCGGATGGCCGCGCGCGCATCGACGTGGTCGCGACACTGCGCGCCGCCGCCCCCTGGCAGCCGCTGCGCCGCGCACAGCGCAGGCCCGGGCAACGGGTGGTCGTCCACCCTTCCGACATCCGGCTGCATCGCTACGAGGACCGGTCGGACCGGCTGCTGATCTTCACGGTGGATGCCTCGGGGTCGCTTGCCATGGCGCGGCTCTCGGAATCCAAGGGCGCGGTGGAGAACCTGCTGGCCCAGGCCTATGCCCGCCGCGACCACGTGGCGCTGATCGCGTTTCGCGGCGCGGAGGCGCAGCTCCTGCTGCCCCCGACGCGCTCGCTCGTTCAGGCCAAGCGGCGGCTTGCCGCGATGCCCGGGGGCGGTGGCACGCCGCTGGCCGCGGGGCTGGTCGCCGCCACCCGGCTGGCCCGGCAGGCCCGCGGCCGCGGGCTGAGCCCCGCCCTGGCCCTGCTGACGGACGGGCGGGCCAATGTCGCGCTCGACGGCGCCGGGGGCCGTGCACAGGCCGGCGCGGATGCCGAGGCGGTGGCGCTTCAGCTGCGGCTGCAGGGCATCCCGGGGCTCGTGATCGACACGTCGGTGCGCCCCGACGACAAGCCGCGCCTGCTGTCGGACCGGCTGGGCGCGCGCTATCTCGCGCTGCCGCGCGCGGATGCCGAGCGCATCAGCCGCGCGGTCAGCGCCGCGCTCGACGGCTGAGCCGATGGACTGGGCGCGCGATCTGCCGGGCTGGCCCAATGCGGCGCTGTCGCACCGGGTCCGCCACGCCACCCATCTCTGGCACGTGCAGGAGGACGGGTCCGGCGAGACGGTGCTCCTGCTGCACGGCGCAGGCGGCTCCAGCCACAGCTGGCGCGACCTGCTGCCCCGCCTGGCGCGACACCGTCACGTCATCGCGCTCGACCTGCCGGGCCAGGGCTTCACCCGCACGAGCAATCCCGCGCGGCTGGGACTAGATCCCATGACCGAGGATATCGCCGCGCTCTGCGCCGACCAGGGTTGGACGCCCGGCGCGGTGATCGGCCATTCGGCAGGCGGCGCCATCGCGCTCAACCTTGCCCGGCACCTGTCGCGCCCCGACGGGACGCCGCCCCGCGTCATCGGGATCAACGCCGCGCTCGACCGCTTCGAGGGGATCGCCGGCTGGCTGTTTCCCGTGCTGGCGAAGATGCTGGCTCTGAACCCGTTTACCGCCACGCTCTTCACGCTGGGCAGCCGCGAGACGGATCGCGCGCGGCGGCTGATCGAGGGCACCGGGTCACAGATCGACGCCGCCGGGCTGGCCTGTTACGCCCGGCTGATCGCCGACCGCGCCCACGTCGAGGCGACGCTCCAGATGATGGCGCGGTGGAACATCGACCGGCTGATCGCGCGGCTGCCCGAGATCCCGGCGCGCTGCCTGCTGATCACCGGCGCCGCGGATACCGCCGTCCTGCCGGCCGTCTCGGCCCGCGCCGCGGAACGGTTGCCGGACGCGCGGACGGTGGATATGGACGGGCTGGGCCACCTGGCGCACGAGGAGGCCCCCGACCGCGTTCTGGCCGAGATATCCGGCTTTCTCGACGACGCCGGCTGACGCGTCAGGCCGCGGAGGCGCCTCCGGCGGCAATCGCCTTTCCCTCGGCCGCCCAGATCGCGCCGCGGCGGATCATCTCGGTCACCTGCGGCACCTTGAGATCGTCGAGTTCATGCCCGATGGAGCAGTAGAAGACCCGCCCCCTGTCCCAGCGCCGGGTCCAGGTTACCGGGATGACGGTGCCCTCGATCCACCAGAGATGATCGCCCGAGAAGGTCGTCGTCGCCAACACCTCGTTCGAGGGATCGACCAGCATGTAGTATTGCTCGGACCGGATGCGGAAGCTCTTGATCCCCCGCACCAGCGGATGGTCCGGCTTGCAGATGGTCACGTCGTAATCGACGTAATCCTCCTGCGGCTGCAGGTTGTCCGGCCAGCCCGGCGGATGGGCGACGAACTGCCCGCCGATCAGGAAGTGGTAGGTCGGGCGGTCGCGGAAGGCGTCGCCCATGTGCCCGTGCCAGCCGGCCAGGCCGCAGCCGTTGCCGATCAGCGCCAGCAGGCCGTCTTCCTGCGGCTTGGTCATGTTGCCGAATTCTTCCTTGTGGCCGGACCGGGCCGACGACCAGATCGGCGTGATCAGGTCCAGCTCCGCCAGATCGCCGGGACGCTCCAGCGGCTCCAGCGTGTCGTAGACATCGACCTCGAAGCCGTTCTCCTTCAGGAGGGCCTCGTACCAATCCGCGAAATGGGTCGGGGTGTGGCCTTCCCAGCCACCGACGAAAAGGGCCGCCTTCATTCGTTCCTCTCCCGCATGAAATCGAGCATTGCCGCCATGTCGCGGCCCGCGAAACCGGCCGCGCTGGCCTGCGACAGTTTCTCGAGCGTCACCCGTCCTTGCGGCATGGCCACGCCGAGCCGGTCGGCCAGCGCGGCGGTGACAGCCATGTCCTTCCGGGCCAGCGCGACGGTGAAGGTCACGTCATGCGCCGCCTCGTCCAGGTAGAGGGGCCGGCGGTATTTCAGCATCGGCGCGCAGGCCGCCGAGGCCTCGATCACGTCGAACGCCCTTTCCGGCGCGATCCCCGAGGCCTCGGCCAGGGTCATCGCCTCGGCCAGGGTCTGGTTGATGCCGTGGATGAGCGAATTGACGGCGAGCTTCATCACCGCGCCCGCGCCCGTTCGGCCGAGACAGATCGTTCGCTTGCCCATCGCGTCGAAGAGCGGCAGGAGCGGTTTTGCCGCGTCCTCGGGGCAGCCGGCCATGATCATCAACGCGCCATCCGCCGCGGCCTGCGTCGCCCCGGAGACGGGCGCGTCGATGACCTGCACGCCCGCGGGCGCACGGGCGGCGAGCTCGGCGATATGATCCGGGCTCATCGTGCCCATCTCGACGAAGATCCCGGCCCCGGTGCCCGCGGCGAAAAGGCCGTCCGCGCCGAAATGCACCGCTTCCGACGACGGGTCGTCGGCCAGCATCGTGACGACCACCTCGGTCGCGGCGGCCAGTTCGGCCGGCGTCCCGGCGACGGCGCAGCCAAGCTCCGCCGCGAGCGCCGTGGCCTTGCCGGCCGAGCGGTTCCAGAGGGTCACGTCATGGCCCGCCGCCGCGAGGTTCCGCGCCATGTGGGCGCCCATGCGCCCCAGCCCGGCGAAGCCCACCCGCATCAGGCCACCTTTTCGGATTCGATCCCCGAGATCGCCTGGATCAGGCTGTCCTCCGTCACCTCCTCGGCACTGAACTCGCGCATGATCCGGCCGTGATACATCGCCACGATCCGGTCGGAGACATGCAGCACCTCGGGCATTTCCGAGCTGATGACGATGACCGCGTAGCCCTGCCCGGCCAGATCCCGGATCAGGTTGTGGATCTCGGACTTGGAGCCGACGTCGATGCCGCGCGTGGGCTCGTCCACGATCAGCACGTTCGGATGCATCGAGAGCCACTTGCCGATGACGATCTTCTGCTGGTTGCCGCCCGAAAGGTTGCCCACGGTCTGCCGCCAGCCGGGCGTGCGGATGTCGAGCTTGTCGCGGTACTGGTCGAAGATCGCGATCTCCGCGCCGTCCGACACGAAGGGCCCCGCGGTCAGGTCGTCCACCTGCGGCAAGGTCATGTTGTCCCGGCAGTTCATCCCCAGCACGAGCCCCTGGCCCTTGCGGTCCTCCGGCACGAGGCTGATGCCGTGACGGATCGCGTCGACCGGCGAATGGATGCGCAGTTCCTGCCCGTCGAGCAGGATCTGCCCCTCGGACGGATCGCGCAGGCCGAAGATCGTCTCGGCGATCTCGGTCCGTCCGGCGCCCACGAGCCCGTAGAAGCCGACGACCTCGCCCCGGTGCACCTTGAAGCTGACATCGCGGTAGAGATCCCCGCAGGAAAGCCCGCGCACCTCCAGCGCGACCTCTCCATGCTCGCGATGCTCCTCGTTGCGCGACAGGTCGAGGCTGCGCCCGATCATCAGCTGGGTCACCTCGTCCTCATCGGTCTTCGCCGTCTCGAGCGTGCCGCGATACTGCCCGTCGCGCAGCACGCTGATACGGTCGGTGATCTTGAAGATCTCCTCCATCCGGTGCGAGATGTAGACGATCCCCACCCCGCGGGACTTGAGATCCGCGATCACGTCGAAGAGCACGACCTTCTCGGCATCGGTCAGCGAGGCCGTCGGCTCGTCGAAGATCACCGCGCGCGGATCGACGGTCAGCGCGCGCGCGATTTCCACCATCTGCTGGTTGGCGATCGACAGGTCGCCGACGCGGGTCCGGGCGTTGAAGCCCACGTTCAGCGTCTTGAGAATGGCATCCGTCTGCTCGTAGAGCTTGCCCCAGTCGACGCGGCCGAAGGACTTGCGCGGCAGTTCACCCAGAAAGATGTTCTCGGCCACGCTCAGCTCGTCCGCGAGGCTGAGTTCCTGGTGGATGAAGACGACCCCCTTGGCCTTGGCATCGAGGGGGGTCGTCATGATCGTCGACTCTTCCTCGATGAAGATCCGCCCCTCGTTGGGCTGAAGGATTCCGCCCAGCACCTTCATCAGGGTGGACTTGCCGGCGCCGTTCTCGCCCATCAGGGCATGGACCTCGCCGGGCATGACCGCGAAGGACACGTCGTCGAGCGCCCGCACGCCGGGGAAGGTCTTGACGATGTTCTCGAGCCGCAGGGCCGGTTTCTCATCGGTCATATCTTCAACTCCTCCTTGCCCTTGCGATTGAGCTGGCGATCGAGGAACAGCACCGCGATCAGGATCAGGCCGATCACGAGGTTCACCGTCTCGGTGTCCGCCCCGATATGACCGAGCCCCTTGCGCAGCAGCTGGATCGCGATGACGCCACCCAGCGTCGAGACGATCGAGCCGTAGCCGCCCGTCAGCTTGGTGCCGCCCAGCACGACGGCCGTGATCGCCCAGAGTTCGTAGAGCATCCCGTCATTCGGGTTCACCGAGCCGGACTCGGAGTAAAACACAACGGCCGAGAGCGCGGCGAGAAACCCGATCAGCATGAAGTTCAGCAGGAAATGCGGCCCGACCCGGATGCCGGCATTCACCGCCGCCTCGCGGTTGTTGCCGATGGCATAGGCGTTGCGGCCATGGACGGTCTTGGTCATAACCAGCCAGAGCACCAGCGCCGTGCCCAGCAGGAACCAGGTCGCGGTGTGAAGCCCGAGGAATTGCGCCTCGGCGAAATCGACCAGCGTCCAGTTCAGATGGCTCGTGGGCTGCTCGCCGTTATACATGAAGACGAGCCCGCGATAGCCCAGCATCGCCCCCAGCGTCACGATGAAGGCATCGACACCGGTCTTCCAGACGATCAAGCCGTTGATCGCCCCCAGCACGACGCCGGTCAGCAGCGCCAGGGTCCACGACACCGGGATCACCCAGTCGCCGAGGCCGGCGAAGATCGGCCAGGTCATCGAGTCGAGCAGCACGATGGCGCTGAGCGCGAAGGTCGCGCCGACGCTCAGGTCGATATTGCCGTTGATCATGATGATCGTCATGCCGAGCGCGATAATCCCGATCGGCGCCGACTGCTTCAGCAGAAGAAGCATGTTGTCGAAGTCGATGAAGGACTGCTCGGAGACCGACATGAAGTTTCCGGCCACGGTGAAGAAGATCAGCTCCACCACGATGAAGGCCCAGATCGCCCCCTGCTTGACGAGATTTGCGCGGGTGTCCTTGGTCATGGTCCCCTCCCTCAGGCGATCGGCGACAGGAGCCGGCCGCGCTTGGCCGCGATATCCAGCCAGACCGCCAGGATGATGATGACCCAGGTCACGACGTACTGGACGTAGAATTCCAGCCCGACGAGAAGCAGGCCGTTCTGGATGAAGCCGAGGATCAGCACCCCGATCACCGTCTTGAAGACCGTGCCCGACCCCCCCAGAAGCGACGCGCCGCCGAGAATGACCGCGGCCAGCACCTCGAGTTCCATGCCCTGGCCCACCGTGTTCTGGCTGCCGAGCGAGCGGCTTGCCTGTATTAGCCCCGCCGTGGCGACGCAGAAGGCCGAGATCAAGTAGGTCATGAAGACCACCCGCGCCCGCGGCACGCCCGAGAAGGTGGCCGCCATGCCGTTGCCGCCCACGGCGTAGACTTTGCGCCCGAACGGCGTCTTGGCCAGCACCATGCTCAGCACCACGGCGAGCAGCGCGAAGATCAGGATCGGCACCGGCACGCCCAGGATGCTGCCCTGCCCGAAGATGCCGAACCAGGTGCCTTCCTTGTCGGCGATGTCCATGTTCTTGCCGCCCGAATAGGTCAGGGTCAGCCCATGGATGGCCGAGAGCATGCCGAGCGTCACGATCAGCGAGTTGAGCTTCAGGTAGCCCACCAAAAAGCCGATGAACGCGCCCAGCGCCAGCGTCATCCCGTACATCGCGGGAATGCCGAGCGCCGGGCCGAGCTTGTCGTGAAGGTCCAGCACCACGATGGTCGAGAAGGACATCATCGAGCCGACCGAAAGATCGAGATTGCCGCCGATCACCACGAAGGTCACCCCGAGCGCCATGACGCCGAGGATCGCCGAGGACCGGATCACGCCGAAGATGTTGTCCATCGTGATGAAGCGATCATTGGCCAGCGCGAACCCGATCATAAAGAGAACGAAGGCCACGATGATCCCCTGGCGTGCCAGGAAGCCGCCTATGTTTTTCGTTGTCAGCGCCGCCATGAATTCCTCCCCTTCCGGCTGCCGCCTCGATTGTCAGACCAGGGTCATACCGCCGTCGATCATGACGATTTGCCCGGTCATGTAGTCGCTGTCCCGCGAGGCCAGGAACGTCGTGGTACCGGTAATGTCCTCGGGCGTCGCGACGCGCCCTTTCAGGATATCGGCCGAGAACTCTTCCATCGCCTGGCCCGGGCGCTCCGACGCGCCGATGGCCATCAGGTCACGGTCGACCTCTTCCCACATCTCGGTGGCGACAACCCCGGGGGCGAACCCCGTGACCGTGATATCATGTTTCGCGAGATCCCGCGCGCCCGACTGGGTCAGCGACACCACCGCCCATTTGGACGCGCAGTAGGGCGCGACGTTGTCGAACCCCTGCCGGCTGGCGATCGAGGCGGTGTTGACGATCTTGCCGCCGCCGCCCTGCGCGATCATCTGCCGCGCGGCTTCCTGCATGCCGATCATGCAGCCCAGCCCGTTCACGCCCATGATGAAATTCCAGTTGTCCTCGGTGACGTCGAGGAAGTTCATCGGCTTGTTGACGCCGGCATTGTTGAACTTGACGTCGAGCTTGCCGAACATCTCGACCGCGTGGGCGATCATCGCCTGCACCTGGGCGCGGTCGGTGACGTCGACCGCCGCGCTCGTGACACGGCCGCCGCCCGCTTCGGCGCGCTGGCGGCTGGCTTCCGCGACCCCGGCGACCTTCTCGCCGTTTATGTCGGCGAAACAGACATCGGCGCCCGCGTCGAGCAAGGCCTCGCCGATGGCACGCCCGATGCCCTGTGCGGCCCCCGTGACAATACAGGACCGGCCCGAGACTCGACCCATCTCGTCTCCCCCTCGTGTCGTGGTCTTGTGAGGCCGGAAAACGCGCGGGGCACGCGACCGTGCACACCCCGCGCATTCCGGGAGGAGATCAGAAGACGGGCTTGTCGAACTGATCCATGTTGTCCTGGGTGATCTTCGGCGTGTCGAAGTAGTTCAGGAACGGAACCTCTTCGCCGTTGAGCACGTCGATCGCGGTCTGCAGCGCGGCCTCGGCGTCGTCCACCGGCGACTGGTAGATCGAGCCCCAGTAATCGCCCGCGGCCATCGCCTCGTAGCCGACGGCGAAGTTGGTCGCGCCCACGAAGATGATGCCCTCGCGGCCGGCGGCCTTGGCGGCGTTCAGCGCGCCGACGCCCATGTTGTCGTCGCCAGAATAGACGCCGTCGATGTCGTCATACTTGACGAGGAAGGCTTCCATGACCTGCTGCGACTTCTCGCGGTTCCAGTCGCCCGGCTGCTGGTCGATCTGCTCCACGTTCGGGCAGACTTCGGGCAGGCGGTCGTTGAAGCCCTTGGCGCGCTCGATGGCGGTGGTGTAGCCGGGCTGACCGGTGATGTGCACGACCTTGGCCTCGTCCTCGATGCCCATGTCCTTGAACTTGTCGCACATGATCTCGGCGGAGCGCCGGCCCTGGGTGATGTTGTCGGGGCCCGAGAAGGAGGCGACGAAGTCGAAGCCCTGCTCGGCGATGTTCGAGTTGGTGACGATCACCGGGATGTCGGCCTGGTGCGCCTTGCGGACGGCCGGGATGACGGCCTCGCCGTTGGTCGGCCAGATGATGATCGCGTCGACTTGCTGCTGGATCAGGTCTTCCATCTGCGCGATCTGGCGGGCGACGTCGCCGCCGGCGTCGAGCACCACGGTCTCGACGTCGGGGTTCGCCTCGGCCGCGGCGATGAAGGCCTTTTCATAGGTCGTCTGGTAGCTGTCGACACCGACGTTGTTCTGGGTGATGCCGATGGTCATTTCCTGCGCGACGGCAGCGGTGCCGAGCAGCGCGGTAGAGGCGAAAAGAGTCGCCGTGATCGAGTGTTTCATTGCGGGGTCCTCCCTTGAGACGTTCTAACCCGATTGCCGCTGTCCTCCCAGCCCGGGAATCAGCCCGGTGCAATCGACTCCCATCCAGCATGTTTCGCACGGACGGCGCGGCCGGGTATCTTATCCGATATGGATAATTTACTATCCGTAACGGACATTTTTGAGATACTGGCTGGATATCAATCTGAACAATTTGGGGGGCGCGCCATGACGGCACGTGGGCACCGGGGCGGAACCGCCCAAGAGAACACAGCTTACATGAACCAGGAAACGACACAAATTGTCCGAAATGGATATCCGGTTGGTGGGTCATCCGAGGCCTCCGCGCCCTCGGGCGGCGGCGCGGACCTGGATCGTGTCGTCCGGTTCCTCGAAGAGCTCTGTGTCGAGCTCGACACCGCGCTGGAGCCGACGACGCCCAATCCGCATCTCAACATGATCCTGCACCTCCTGCGCAGCCATGTTGAGGGGCGGCTCGTCTCGGCCTCGTCGCTGGTGGCGGCCTCGGGCGTGCCCTACGCGACGGCGATGCGCAAGCTGGGCGACATCCAGAAAGCGGGCCTCGTCGAGCAGCGACCGCGCACCAAGACCGGCAAGAGCTTTTCGCTGCATCCCAGCGCGCAGCTACTGGAGGACTGGCAGCAGATCGCCGACCGGATCGAGCGGATCGCGACCGAATCCTTCGGCGACGCCTCCGGCGGCCGTGGCCAGGCGGAATACTATTTCGGCGATTCCTACCAGCCGGGCCAGGCCCTGATCCCGCCGCCGCGCGCCCTGCCCCAGCCGCTGCGCCTGTCGGGCGGGGTCCGGATCCTCGTCCATGGCGACCCGACCTTCATGGTCATGGAAAACCTGAAGCGCCAGTTCGAGCAGATCGTCGGCACCTCGATCCACCAGCGCGCCTTCTCGATCGACCGGCTGCGCGAGGAAGCGCTGCGCAACGCCACCCGGGCCAAGAGCCGCTATGACCTGATCGCCGTCGACCTGCCCTGGATCGGTGAGTTCGTGAAGCGCGGGGTCGTGCGCCCGCTGACCGAGGTCATGGATACCGGGCGGCTCGACCCCAGCGATTTCCACACCGCCGGCTGGCGCGCCGCGCACTGGAACGGCGTGCCCTACGGCGTGCCGAGCCAGACCACGCCGGAGCTGATGTTCTACCGCCGCGACTGGTTCGCCACCGAGGGCCTGGAGCCTCCCGCGACCACGGACGCGGTCATCGAGGCCGCGCGCCGCTTCCACGCCCCGCGCAAGGGGCGCTACGGCATCGCCTGGAACGCCGCGCGGGGCACGGCGCTCGGCCATACCTTCATCATGACCTGCGCCGATTTCGGCCAGCCGGTCATCGACATCCCCCGCATCGCGGGCGGCTTCGACGCCGACCATCTCGAGCGGCCGGACATCCGCCCGACCATCGACACCCCGCGCGGCCGCGCGGCGGCGGAATACCTGATGCAGCTGATGGAGTTCTCGCCGCCCGACATCCTGTCGATGTCCTGGTACGAGCGGGTTCGCCCCTATGCCGCCGGCAAGGTGGCGATGGCCTACGGCTATACCCTGCTGGCCCCCTATTTCGAGCTGGACACCGGCTGCCCGGCGCATGGCAACACCGGATACGTTCCGCATCCGCACGGCCCGGAAGGCGCGCCCATCGCGCCCGTCGGCGGCTACGTGCTCTGCCTGCCGGCGAACCTGTCGGAAGACCGCCTGGAGGACGCGGTCGAGGCGCTGATCGCCTTCACCTCGCCGGCCGCACAGAAACTCTATGCCCAGAACGGCAGCCGCACCGCCCCGCGGTACTCGGTCGGGGCCGATCCCGAGGTGCGGCGGCTCTCGCCCATCTTCGAGATGGTCGACCAGATGTCCTGGCGCGACGAGCTGCAGTTCTGGCCGCGCCCGCCGATCCCGCAGATTTCCGAGATCATCCGGATCTGCGGCCACGAGCTGCACGACATGCTGCGCGGCGTCGTCGCGCCCGAGGACGCCCTCGCGCGGGCCCAGGCCCGCGCCGAGGAAGCCATGACAAAACCGGTCACTTAGGGAGGAAACCATGGACCCCAATCGCCTGAACGGAAAAAACATCCTGATCACCGGCGCCGCCCGCGGCATGGGCGCGGCCAACGCCGAGAGCTTCGCCGCCCAGGGCGGCAACGTGTGCATCGGGGACCTGGACCTCGACGAGGCCCAGAAGGTGGCCGACCGCATCAACGCGGCCGGCAACGGCAAGGCGATTGCGGTCAAGATGGACGTCACCAAGCGCGAGGACAACGCCGCCGCCGTCGCGGCCACCGTCGACGCCTTCGGCTCGATCAATGTCGGGCTCTTCAACGCGGGCCTGAACAAGCCCCGGTTCTTCATGGATATCGATGAAGACAACTGGGACATGATCATGAACGTCAATACCAAGGCGATGTGGCTCGGCATGCAGGAGACGGCCAAGCAGATGATCGCGCAGGGCCCGATGGAAGATCATCCCTACAAGATCATCAATGTCGGCTCCATCGCGTCGCGCAAGCCGCTGGTGGACGTGACCGTCTACTGCACCTCCAAATACGGCTGCCTCGCCCTGACCCATTGCGGCGCCGTCGCGCTGGCCGAGCACAACATCACCGTCAACGGCTACGCGCCGGGCGTGGTGGTCACGCCGCTCTGGGAACAGCTCGACAAGGATCTCGTGGATATCGGCTTCAAGCAGAAGGCCGGCCAGGCCTACGAAGACATCGTCCGCGACGCGCTCCAGATCAAGCGGGTTTCCTACCCCGACGACATCACCGGCACGGCGTCGTTCCTGGCCAGCAACGACAGCGACTACATGACCGGCCAGATGATCCATATCGACGGCGGCTGGTGCATCCAGTGACGCCACCGGGCGCGCCCAAGCCGCGCGCCCGCCCCTACCCACCTTGAAACGGTGCGCCTTCCGCGCACCAAACGGAGTTTTGCCATGTCTCGCGCACTCATGCCCAATATGCTCACCCCGCAGGACCTCGAGCCGAACTGGCGCTGGGAAGGGCGGCTGCCGGCCTGGGGCCACACCTCGGTCGATTTCGAGCGCCGCATCGACCATGACCGCCTGCGCCGCTACCGGCTTGCCCGGACCCGCGAGGCGCTCAAGGCGTCGAACGCGGGCACGCTGCTGCTGTTCGACGTGAACAACATTCGCTACGTCTCGGCCACCAAGATCGGCGAGTGGGAACGGGACAAGATGTGCCGCTTCTGCCTGCTGACGGGCGATGACTCGCCTTACGTCTGGGACTTCGGCTCGGCCGCGGTGCACCACCAGAAGTATTCCGACTGGCTGGAACCCGATCACTGCCTCGCCGGCGTCGTCGGCATGCGCGGCACGATCCCGCCGGAATTCGGCCTGATGCGGAAATATGCCAAGCAGATCGCCCAGCTGATCAAGGATGCCGGCATGGCCGACATGCCGGTGGGCGTGGACTACGCGGAAACCGCCATGTTCCACGCGCTGCAGGAGGAAGGCCTGCACGTGGTCGACGGCCAGCAGATCATGCTGGCGGCGCGCGAGATCAAGAACTGGGACGAGATCCAGCTTCTGACCCAGGCGGCCAGCATGGTCGACGGCGTCTACCACATGATCTACGAGGAGCTGAAGCCGGGCGTTCGCGAGAACGACATCGTCGCGCTGTCCAACAAGATGCTCTACGAGATGGGCTCGGACGACGTCGAGGCGATCAACGCGATCTCGGGTGAGCGGTGCAACCCGCATCCGCATAACTTCACCGACCGGTATTTCCGCCCCGGCGACCAGGCGTTCTTCGACATCCTGCAGTCCTACCAGGGCTACCGGACCTGCTACTACCGGACCTTCAACATCGGCCGCGCGACCAGCGCCCAGACCGACGCCTACGTAAAGGCGCGGGAATGGATCGACGCCTCGATCGACCTGATCCGCCCCGGCGTGACGACCGATGTCGTGGCGCAGGCCTGGCCGACGGCCGAGGAATTCGGCTTCCCGTCTGAAGACGCGGCCTTCGGCCTGCAGTTCGGCCACGGGCTCGGCCTCGCGCTGCACGAGCGGCCGATCATCAGCCGCGCGGTCAGCCTCGATCACCCGATGGAGATCCAGACCGGCATGGTCTTCGCGCTGGAGACCTACTGCCCGGCCACGGACGGCTACTCGGCCGCGCGGATTGAGGAAGAGGTCGTCGTGACCGACACCGGCTGCGAGGTGATCTCGCTCTTCCCGGCCGAGGAACTGCCGATCGCCAACCGTTACTGAGAGCGTCCCTGCCGGCCCTCCCCCTGTCCGGGGGGGGGACCAAGCAGGGACCAGGGAGACCCCGATGAGCGACGCCAAGCACAACTCCGAGGATTACCTGCGGATGTACCGCCAGATGGTGCGCATCCGCACCTTCGAGGACAACGCGAACCAGCTTTACCTCTCGGCCAAGATGCCGGGGCTTACGCATATGTATTCGGGCGAGGAAGCCGTCGCGGTGGGCATCTGCGAGGCGCTGACCGACGACGACCGCATCACCTCGACCCATCGCGGCCACGGGCACTGCGTCGCCAAGGGCGCCGAGTTCAAGGAGATGTTCTGCGAGTTGCTCGGCAAGGAAGAGGGCTATTGCCGCGGCAAGGGCGGGTCGATGCACATCGCCGACCAGAGCCACGGCAACCTGGGCGCCAACGCCATCGTCGGCGGCTCGATGGGGATCGCGACGGGCTCGGCCCTGCGCGCCAAGCTGCAGGGCTCGGACGACGTCACGGTCTGCTTCTTCGGCGACGGTGCCACCGCGCAGGGGCTTTGGTACGAGGTCATGAACATGGCCGCGCTCTGGAAGCTGCCGGTCATCTACGCCTGCGAGAACAACGGCTATTCCGAGTACACCAAGACCGAGGAAATCGCCGCCGGCTCGATCACCGCGCGGGCCGAGGCCTTCGGCATCGAGGCGCACCAGGTCGACGGGCAGGACGTGCTCGCCGTGAACGCGTTGACGCGGAAACTGGTCGACCGCGCGCGCAAGGGCGAAGGCCCGTTTTTCATCGAGTTGATGACCTACCGCTACCACGGCCACCACGTCGGCGACATCAACCGCGAGTACTACCGGTCCAAGGACGAGGAAAAGGACTGGAAGGAAAACCGCGACCCGATCGTCCGCTTCCGCGGCTGGCTGGTCGAACAGGGCATCGCCAGCGAGGACGAGATCGAGGCGATGAACGCCGAGATCAAGAAGGACGCGAGTGATGCCGTCGCCTATGCCGAGGCCGCCAAGTACCCCGAGGCGTCCGAGGTCGACATGCATGTTTACGCGGACTGAGGAGAGATAAGATGCGAGAGATTACCCTGTCCCAGGCCGTGAACGAAGCCATCGCCGAGGAAATGCGTCGCGACGAAACGGTCTTCCTGATCGGCGAGGACGTGGCCGAGGCCGGCACCCCCTTCAAGGTGCTCTCGGGCCTCGTCGACGAGTTCGGCACCGACCGCGTCATCGACACGCCCATCGCCGAGCCGGGCTTCGTCGGGCTGGCCGTCGGCGCCGCCATGACCGGGGCGCGGCCAATCGTCGACCTGATGTTCGGCGATTTCATCTACCTGGTGATGGATCAGCTCTGCAACCAGGCGGCCAAGCAGCACTACATGTCCGGCGGCAAGCTCAAGGTGCCGATGGTGCTGCGCACGAATCTCGGCGCGACGCGCCGCTCGGCCGCGCAGCACTCGCAGTCGCTGCAGGCGCTCGTGGCGCATATCCCGGGGCTGAAGGTGGCGCTGCCCTCCTCGGCCTACGAGGCCAAGGGCCTGATGAAGACGGCGATCCGCGACAACAACCCGGTCGTCATCTTCGAGGACAAGCTGATGTACCAGGACAAGGCCCCCGTGCCCGAAGGGGAATTCCTGATCCCCTTCGGCGAGGCCAACGTCAAGCGCGAGGGCGGTGACATCACGCTGATCGCGACCTCCTCGATGGTGCAGGTGGCCGAGAAGGCCGCCGAGACGCTCGCCGCCGAGGGCATCGAGGCCGAGGTGATCGACCCGCGCACCATCGTGCCGCTGGACGAGGCGACGCTGCTGGACAGCGTGAAGAAGACCTCGCGCGCCATCGTCATCGACGAGGGCCACCAGAGCTACGGCGTCACCGCCGAGATCGCGAGCCGCCTGACCGAGAAGGCCTTCTACCACCTCGACGCGCCGGTCCTGCGGATGGGCGCGATGGACGTGCCGGTGCCCTTCAGCCCGGCGCTCGAGGACCTGACCGTGCCGACGCCCGAGGCCGTGGTCGAGAACGCGCGCAAGCTCTGCGCCGGGGAGATGATCCATGCCGCATGAGGTGATCATGCCGGCGCTCGGCATGGCGCAGGACAGCGGCGTGATCGTGCGCTGGCTGAAATCGGCGGGCGACCCGGTCAAGGAGGGCGACGCGCTCTTCGAGGTCGAGACCGACAAGGCCACGATGGAGGTCGAGGCCCAGGGTGGCGGCTTCCTGACGGACGTCGCGGCCGCGGCCGGCGACGACGTGCCGGTGGGCCGCGTGATCGCGCGGATCTCCGACACGGCCGAGGACAGCGGCCCGCCCGCGGCAGACGGCGCGCCAGCGGCGGAAACCGCGGAAGATGGCGCGGGCGATGCCCTGCCTGACGGGCAATCCGTCATCATGCCGGCGCTCGGCATGGCCCAGGACAGCGGGCTGATCGTCAGCTGGCAGAAAGCGCCCGGCGACGCGGTCGCGGCCGACGACGTGCTCTTCGAGGTCGAGACCGACAAGAGCACGATGGAAGTTCCCGCCGGCCATGACGGCTATCTCGCCGCGACGCTGGCCGTGGCGGGCGAAGAGGTGCCGGTGGGCGAAAGCGTGGCCATCATAGCCGCCGGGAAACCCGACGCCCCCGTCGCGCGCAGCCGGGCGGAGGCCCCAGCCGCCCCCGCCCCGGCCGCGGCGCCCCCCGCCGCCGAGGCCGCGCCCGCGCCCCCTGCCGAGAAACCCGCGGCCCCGGCCCGGGCGGCCCCGGCCGAGACCGGCGGGCGCGTCCTGGCCTCGCCCAAGGCGCGCCGGCTGGCGCTGCAGGAAGGCCTCGACCTCGCCCGGCTGGCCGAGGCGGGCCATCCGCAGCCCTATCATGTCCGCGATCTCGACACGCTTCGCGGCATGCCTGCCGCGCAGGCCGCCGCGGCGCCCGGCACCGCGGCGGCCGCGCAGCGGCTGGTTGCGGAAACCGCCGCGGACGGCTTCGCGGATTTCGCCGCCTGGGCGGCCGAGGGCGCCGGCCTGGCCGACGACATGGCCCTTCTGGCAGGCCTCGGCGCCGCCAGCCTGCGCCGCAGCGGCGCAGAGGGCCCGCTGACCGTCGCGGTGGCGCGGTTCGGAACCGAGCGGCGCTATGCCGATCCCGACCGGCCCGCGCTTGGCCGGGCGGCGCACGACCCCGACGCCCCGGCGCCGGACCTGGTGCTGCGCGACCTGCGCCAGAGCGCCATCGCAAGCGTCGCGATGGGGGCCGAACCCGCCCCGGTCCTGACGCTCACGCGCGCCGGCGACGGGCTCTCGATCACCCTCGAATGCGGGCCGGGGCAGCTTGCGCCCGGCCGGGCGATCACGCTTCTCACCGAATTCGCAGGCCGGATGGAGCAGCCGCTCCGCCACCTGCTCTGACAGATGAAGGACTCCCCGATGGACTTCACCGATCTCTATATCAACGGCCAGTGGACACCCGGCGCCGAGGGGACGCGGTTCGACGTGCTGAACCCCGCGACCGAGGAGGTTCTGGCCTCCGTCGCCTCCGCCGAGATCGCCGATGCCGACGCCGCGCTCGACGCGGCCGAGGCCGCGATGGCCGACTGGGCCGCGCGCACCCCGCGCCAGCGCTCGGAGGTGCTGCGCAAGGCCTGGGAGCTGATGACCGCCCGGCTCGACCATTTCGCCAGACTGATCACGCTGGAAAACGGCAAGGCGGGCGTGGATGCCAGGGGCGAGGCGGCCTATGCCGCCGAGTTCTTCCGCTGGTTCGCCGAGGAAGCCGTCCGCGCCGACGGGCTGATCACCCATGCGCCGGCCTCCGGCGCGCGGATCATGGTCCAGCACAAGCCCGCCGGGCTGGCCGTGCTGGTGACGCCCTGGAACTACCCGGCGGCGATGGGCACCCGCAAGATCGCGCCGGCGCTGGCGGCGGGCTGCGGCGTGGTGATCAAGCCCGCCTCCGAAACGCCGCTGACCATGCTGGCGCTGATGCCGCTGCTCGAGGAAGCGGGCGTGCCCAGCGGGCTGGTCAACGTGCTGCCCTCGAAGCGCACGGGTGCGCTGGTCGATCACATGCTGCATGACCCGCGCGTGCGCGTGGTCAGCTTCACCGGCTCGACCGGGGTGGGCCGCAAGCTCTTGCATTCCGCCGCCGACCAGGTGCTGAAGCCGGCGATGGAACTGGGCGGCAACGCGCCCTGCGTGGTGTTCGAGGACGCCGATATCGAGACGGCGGTGGAGGGCACGATGCTCGCCAAGATGCGCAATCTCGGCGAGGCCTGCACCGCGGCGAACCGGATCTACGTCCACGCGGATATCGCGGAGGCCTTCACCCGCCGCCTGGCCGAGGAGATGGGCAAGCTCAAGCTGGGCGACGGCACCGACCCGTCGGTCGATGTGGGCCCGCTCGTCAACGCCGAGACCCGTGACAAGGTCGCCCATTTCGTCGAGGACGCGGTTGCCAAGGGCGCGAAGATCGAATGCGGCGGGCAGCTGCCCGACGGCACCGGGTTCTTCTACCCGCCGACGGTGCTCTCTGGCGTGCCGGAAACCGCCGAATGCGTCCATGACGAGATCTTCGGCCCGGTCGCGGCGATCCAGTCCTTCACCGACCAGGAGGACGTCATCCGCCGCGCCAACGACACCGAGTACGGGCTCGTGGCCTATGTCTTCACCGAGGACATGAAGCGCGGCCTGCAGGTCTGCGAACGGCTGGATTACGGCATGGTCGGGCTGAACCGCGGGCTCGTCAGCGACCCGGCCGCGCCCTTCGGCGGCACCAAGCAATCCGGGCTCGGCCGCGAGGGCGGGCACGAGGGCATGCTGGAATTCATGGAAACCCAGTACATCTCGGCCAGCTGGTAAGGAGACTCCCATGTCCGACGTCATCGCCAGCCCCTCGGTCCGCAAGCGCGCGCTCGAGCAGGGCGTCGATCTCGACGACCTCGCGCGGAAACTCGGCCGCGAGACCATCGCGCGCGAGGATCTCGACGGGGCCGCCCCGGCCGCCGGGGCCGCCCCGGCCGGCGACCGCTCCTACTGGGAGGTGGACCACGCCGCCTACGGCCCCGTGACCGAAGAACCGATGAGCCGCTTCGCCCGGGTCGCGGCGCAGAACCTGGCCGCGGCGCAGGCGCTGATCCCCGCGGTCACGCATCACGACCGCGCCGACGTCTCGGCCGTCGAGGCGCTGCGCAAGTCGCTCCGGGGCGAGGCCGGCGCGCGGGGCGTGAAGCTGACCGCGCTGGCCTTCCATGTCGCGGTCCTGGCGCGCTGCCTGCGGGACTTTCCGCGGTTCAACGCCTCGCTCTCGGCCGATGGCGAGACCCTGATCCTGAAGGACTACGTGCATATCGGCATCGCCGTGGACACGCCCCACGGGCTGATGGTGCCGGTCATCCGAGACGCGGACGCCAAGGGCATATGGACCATCGCCGCCGAGATCACCGATCTCGCCGGGCGCGCACAGGCCCGCAAGATCGCCCCCGACGAGATGGGCGGCGCCTCGATGACGATCACCAACCTGGGCGGGATCGGCGGCACCGCCTTCACCCCCATCGTGAACCCGCCCGAGGTCGCGATCCTGGGCATCACGCGGACCGAGACCGTCACCGCATGGGACGGCGACACGCCCCGCCCGGTGCCCATGGTCCCGCTGGACCTGAGCTACGATCACCGGGTGATCAACGGCGCGGACGCGGCGCGCTTCCTCAGCCGCTACGCGGCCCTGATGGCCGAGCCGCGCCTGCTGCTCGTTTGATCCGAAAGGCTGCGGCGCCCACCCTTTTGCCGCCCCGACCGGATGGCCACGACAGAGGCGCGCCGCGCGGCGCCGCGACGGGGACCAAGATCGGCAACCGGTAGCGCCGCCGCGGCCGGCTTCGCCTTGCATGTTCCGCACATTCGGGGCCATAACTTCGCGGGCATGACGCCTGCGACCCCTCTCGACAAGGCGACCGGCGCGCTCCTCGTCCTGATCACCGCCGTCATGGTGCTGGTCGAATGGGGCGCGGCCGCGATCGCGCGCCCGGCGCTGCCGGCGCTGGTGATCCTCGTCACCGCCCTTCTCACGGTGCAGGTCCGGCCCGGCCGGTCCGCCTTCGTGGCCGTGGCGGTGGCCATGACGATGGCCCTTGCGGTGCGCGACCCCGGCTGGGAGTCGGTGGCGCTGCGCGGCCTCCATACCGCCGCCTTCATCGGGGCGTTCTTCACCGCGCTTGCCACCCTGCGCAGCGCGGCCGAACCCGCGCCGGCGATCCGGCGGGCCGGCCGATTCCTCTCCCAGCAGCCTCCGGGCCGGCGCTACCTTGCGCTGACGGTCGGCGGGCAGATGTTCGCGCTGGTGCTGAATTACGGGGCCATCGCGCTGCTCGGCAGCCTCGCCACCGCGAGCGCCGCCGAGGAAGCCGACCCGGAAATCCGCCATCACCGCACGCGGCGCATGCTGCTGGCGATCCAGAGGGCGTTCACATCGACACTGCCCTGGTCGCCGCTGTCCTTCGCGGTCGCGATCTCGACGGCGCTGATCCCCGGCGCAAGCTGGGGCGGTGCGCTGATCCCCGGTCTCGTGACCTCGGTGCTGATGGCCGGGACCGGATGGGCGCTCGACTCGATCTTCAAGCCGAGGCTCTCGGGGCCCCGGCCCCCGGCTGTCCGCCCCGAGGGCGGCTGGGACCGCATGGCGCCGCTGGCGATCCTGCTGGCGATCCTCGTGGGCAGCATCGTCACGCTGCACCTGGCCACGGGCATCCGGGTGGTGGGACTCGTCATCCTGATCGTACCGCTGATGGCGGCCGGGTGGCTGGTCATGCAGACCCGTGGCGCGCATGGCGGCCCCGGGTTCCGGAAACGCCTGGCCGATTACGTTTTCGTCGAGCTTCCAGGCTTCCGCGGCGAGATCGTGCTGTTGATGATGGCCGGTTACATCGGCACCGTCGGCGCGCCGCTTTTGCAGCCGTTGATGACCGCCGCGGGCCTCGATCTCTCGGCGGTACCCCCCTGGATGCTGCTGGTCTCGTTCGTCTGGATCATCCCGCTGGCCGGCCAGCTGGGCATGAACCCGATCCTCGCGGTGACGCTTGCCGCGCCGCTGATCCCGTCGGCCGCGGCGCTTGGCGTGGCCCCCACGGCGATCATCGTCGCGATCACGGCCGGCTGGGCGCTGAGCGGCGTCACCTCGCCCTTCACCGCGACCACGCTGCTGATCGGGTCCTTCGGCAAGGTGAGCGCCCGGCATGTGGGGCTGCGCTGGAACGGCGGTTACTTCCTCGTCGCGGCCATCATCCTCTCGGCCTGGGTGCTGGTATACGCCCAGCTTGGCTGAGCGTCAGAGCGCGGCCAGCCCAAGCGGCGCGCGCAGACCGGGGACGATCTGCACGGCCAGGTAAAGCGCATAGCCCGCAAGAAGAACCATCCCCTCGGTCCGGCTGATGCGCGCCGCGGTGACCGCGAACACGGTCAGCGCCACCGCCGCGCCGAGCATGATCCAGACGTCGAAACGCGCGATCTGGGCCGGGACGGTGAGCGGCGAGACCAGGGCCGTCGTCCCCGCGATGCCAAGCAGGTTGAAGATGTTGCTGCCGATCACGTTGCCGAAGGCCACGTCCCCGTGCCTGCGCACCGCCGCGAGCACCGAGGTGACGAGTTCCGGCAGCGAGGTGCCGACCGCGACCAGCGTCAGCCCGATCACCGCCTCGGACACCCCCGCCGCACTCGCGATCGCGATGGCGGACCCGACCAACAGGTCCGCGCCGATGATCACGCCCGCGATGCCGCCCAGCGTGAGGACGATCGCCAGCCCCATCGAGATCGGCCGCTCGGCGAATTCATCGGCTTCGGCGGCATAGAGATCGGTCACCGGGCTGGCGCGGCGGCGTTCGAGAAGATAGGTCGCCACGGTGTAGACCACGAGCGCGCCGAGAAAGGCGCCGCCCGCCGCGCGCCCGATGGTGCCGACGAGCACAAGGGCGGTCATGGCCGCGCTGGCCGCCAGCAGCACCGCCCCGTCCCGGCGGAGCGCCCGTCGGTCGACGGCGATCGGCAGGATCACGGCGGCAAGGCCAAGGATCAGCAGGACGTTGGCGATGTTGCTGCCGACGACATTTCCCATGGCGACCCCCGGGGACCCGGCCAGCGCCGCCCGCAGGCTCGCCACCAGTTCCGGCATCGATGTCCCGAACCCGACGAGCGTCAGCCCGATCACCAGCTTGGAGACCCCGAGCCGCGTCGCCGCCGCGACGCTGCCCCGGACCAGCGCCTCGCCGCCGCCGAGCAGCAGCACGAGACCGATGACGAGTTCCAGTCCGACCATGCGGGTTCCCCCAACCGAAGACGGCCATGCGCCCGCGGCGCAGGCTCGATGATGAAGCGGCCCGGCGGCAATGGCACGGCGGTGCCGCCGTCGCGCTCATCCGCCGCGGTGGCGCCGGGCGAAGCCGGTCATCACCGGGCCCAGCGCCGCCCCCGCGACGAAGCCCCCCAGGTGGGCCTGCCAGGCCAGCGCCCCCTGCACCAGGATCGCGATCAGCACGTTCAGCACCACGAGGCCGGCCAGTGTCTGCAGCATCGGGGCGAGCGTCAGCCCCATGCGCCGGCGCGCCGTCGCCTCCCAGTATTGCCAGAGCCCGAGCAATCCGAAAACCGCGCCCGAGGCCCCGATCATCGGCGCGTCGGCCTCGGCCAGCAGCCCGAAGCCAACACCGCCGCCGACCGCCGCCGCCGCGAGCAGCAGCATCAGCGGCCAGACCCCGGTCTGCTCGGCCACGAACTTGCCGAGCGACAGCAGGATCACCCCGTTCATCGCGACATGAAGCAGTCCGCCATGAAGGAAGGCATGGCTCAGGAACATCGTGTAGGGTTGCAGGGCAAAGGCCGGACGCAGCCGGCCATCGAGCAGCGGTTCCCAGAAGGCGCCGTAGACCAGCGCCGCGCGCCGCCAGTCGACCCCGCCGAAAAGCCCCCGATCCGCGGCCGAGAGCGCCAGTTCGATCACCACGATGGCGCCGACCAGCGCCAGCAGCGGGCCGGGGACGCGTTCGCCGGTTCCCACGGGTCGTATCAGCATGCGCGGCTCCTCGGATGACTTCGGAAGGCTGCGGACCACAGCCGCGCCGGGGCGTCAAGGGCCGCCGGGATCAGGTCGCGGTCTCGACAAGATGCAGGTTCACCGCCGCGAAGAAAAGCAGGCTGGCCGCGAGGACGAAACCGTGCCAGATCGTATTGTGAAACGGCAGGCTTTCCAGCAGAAAGAAGACCACCCCCACGGTGTAGAGCACGCCCCCCGTCACGATCAGCGCCAGCACCGGCCCCGAGAGGGTCCCGAGCATCGGCCAGCCCGCCACCAGCCCGGCCCAGCCCATCGCCAGATAGAGCGAGAGCGCGAGCCAGCGGCACCGCCCGGCGGCAAAGACCCGCAGCGCCGTGCCGAAGGCCGCAGCCCCCCACAGCCCCGCCAGCAGCCCGGCACCCTGCCCGGAAAGCACCGTAAAGGGCGTGTAGGTGCCGGCGATCTTCCAGTAGATGGCCGAGTGATCGAGCCGGCGCAGCACGCCTTTCCAGCCGGGCCTGGGCACCATGTGATAGAGCGCCGAGCAGAGGATCATCGCGAACAGGGTCGCCCCGTAAACCGCGGCACCCAGCACCGCCGGCGGGTCCCCGCAAAGCACCACGGCAAGAATCACCAGCGCCGGCACGCCGACCGCCACGGCGACCAGCCCGGCGACGTGGATGCCGGCATCGCTGAGCCGTTCGGCCCGACTGTAGGCGTTTTCGGCGCGGGGGGCGAAAAGCGTGCGCATGGGGCGACCCTAAGCCATGGCGGCCGGCGCACCAACGCCCCTGCGCGGACGCGCCGCGTCAGGCGTTGAAGAGGAAATGCATCACGTCGCCGTCCTGAACGACATAGGTCTTGCCCTCGACGCGCATCTTGCCGGCTTCCTTGGCACCCTGCTCGCCGCCACAGGCGACGAAATCGTCATAGGCGATGGTCTCTGCACGGATGAAGCCGCGTTCGAAATCCCCGTGGATCACACCGGCGGCCTGCGGCGCGCGGGTGCCCCGCGGGATGGTCCAGGCGCGCGCCTCCTTGGGGCCGACGGTGAAATAGGTCTGGAGCCCCAGAAGGTCGTAGCCGGCGCGGATCATCCGGTCGAGCCCGGCCTCTTTCAGCCCGAGCTCCTCCATGAACATCTCGGCGTCCTCGGCGTCGAGCTGGCTGATCTCCTCCTCGATCCTGGCGGAGATCACCACATGCGCCGCGCCTTCGGCCGCGGCCTTTTCCGCGACGCGGTCGGAATGGGCGTTGCCGGTCCCGGCCGCGCTTTCCTCGACGTTGCAGACATACAGGATCGGTTTCGACGTCAGCAGTTGCAGCATCGCCCAGGCCTTGGCGTCTTCCTGCGCCACCTCGACGGTGCGGGCCGGGCGGCCCTCTTCCAGCGCCGCCAGTGCGGCGCGCAGCAGCCGATCCTGCTGCTGGGCCTCCTTGTCGCCGCCCTTGAGCTTGCGCACGAGCCCCTGGAGCCGCTTCTCGATGGAGTCCATGTCGGCCAGCATCAGCTCGGTCTCGATCACCTCGGCATCGGCGATCGGGTCGACGCGGCCCTCGACATGGGTGACGTCCTCTTCCTCGAAGCAGCGCAGCACATGGGCGATGGCATCGACCTCGCGGATATTGGCGAGGAACTGGTTGCCGAGCCCCTCGCCCTTGCTGGCGCCCTTCACCAGCCCGGCGATGTCGACGAAGGTCAGCCGCGTCGGGATGACCTGGCGCGACTGCGCGATTTCGGCCAGCTTCTCGAGCCGCGGGTCGGGCACGGCGACCTCGCCGACATTGGGCTCGATCGTGCAGAAGGGAAAGTTTTCCGCCTGCGCGGCCGCCGTCCGGGTCAGCGCATTGAACAGTGTCGACTTGCCCACGTTCGGCAGCCCGACGATCCCGGTCTTGAAGCCCATGCTCGCATCCTCGCTTTCGATCCGCGGGCATGTAGGGTGCGGGCGCGCCCCGCGTCAAGGCGGCCATTGATTTTCCGCGCGCACTGTCGCAAACCGCAGGGGAGATCGGGCACGGGGGACGGGACATGACCAGGATCGACGACACGTTCGCGCGGCTGAAGGCCGAAGGGAAGAAAGCCTTCGTGGCCTACATCATGGCCGGGGACCCGGACTATGACACCTCGCTGGAACTGGTGAGGGGTCTGCCGGGCGCCGGCGTCGACATCATCGAGCTGGGCATGCCTTTCACCGACCCGATGGCCGACGGCCCGACGATCCAGCTGGCCGGGCAGCGCGCGCTCGAGGCCGGGCAGACGCTCAGGAAGACCCTCGAGATGGCGCGAAGCTTCCGGAAGGAGGACGCGACGACCCCGATCGTGATGATGGGATACTACAACCCGATCTACAATCACGGCGTCGCGCAGTTCCTGGACGACGCGCGCGACGCGGGGATCGACGGGCTGATCGTGGTCGACCTGCCCCCCGAGGAAGACGCGGAACTCTGCATCCCGGCGCAGAATGCGGGGCTCAACTTCATCCGTCTGGCGACGCCGACGACCGACGACAGGCGCCTGCCCAAGGTGCTGCAGAACACGAGCGGCTTCGTCTACTACGTCTCGATCACGGGCATCACCGGTTCGGCCGAGGCGCAGGCGGCGGATGTCGGCCCCGAGGTCGCGCGGATCAAGTCGCAGACCGACCTGCCGCTGATCGTCGGCTTCGGCATCAAGACCCCGGCGGCCGCCGAGGCGATCGCCGGCGTGGCCGACGGCGCGGTGGTCGGATCGGCCATCGTCAAGCAGATCGAGGAACAGCGCCCGGTGGGCGAGATCCTGGATTTCGTCCGCGGCCTTGCCGACGGCGCGCATCGCGCCTGACCGGACTCAGCCAAGCGTCACGTCGAGCATCAGCATCAGGACCAGCCCCGCGGTCAGCCCGGCCGTGGCCTTGTTCTGGTGGCCGTGGCGGTGGGTTTCGGGGATGATCTCGTGACTGATGACATAGATCATCGCGCCCGCGGCAAAGGCCAGCGCCCAGGGCAGCAGCGGCTCTGACAGGGTGACGGCACCCGCGCCCACGAGCCCGCCCAGCGGCTCGACCAGGCCGGTCAGGGTGGCCACGGTAAAGGCATGGCGCCGGCTGTAGCCCTGGCCGCGCAGCGCCACGGCCACGGCAAGCCCCTCGGGCGCGTTTTGCAGCCCGATCCCGGTGGCCAGCGAAATGCCGTTGGCGACGTTCCCGCCGCCGAAGCCCACGCCGACGGCCAGGCCCTCGGGGAAGTTGTGGATCGTGATGGCGAAAACGAACAGCCAGATCTTCGCCAGCACCTCGACCTCGGCACCCTCGCGGCCCAGCAGGAAATGCTCGTGCGGGACCAGTTCGTTGAGCGCCGCCACCGCCAGCACCCCCAGCACGATCCCGCCGCCCGAGATCAGCGCGGCCACCCCGATGCTGCCATGCTGGGTTTCGCCCGCCTCGATCCCCGGCAGGATCAGCGAGAAGAACGAGGCCGCGAGCATGACCCCGGCCGCGAACCCGAGCAGCGTGTCGTTCCATCCCCGGGACATCGACCGCCCGAAAAGCACGGGCAGGGCGCCGACCCCGGTCATAAGCCCGGCCAGCAGGCTGGCGGTCACGCCGTAGAACAGGATTTCCATGCGCCGACCCTCCCGAAAGGCGCCTCCAGTGGACCGCACCGCGGGCCTGGTCGCAAGCACCGCGCCGAAATGCACATTGCCAGGTCCGGGCCGGATTGGTAATGCAATTTGACCAATACCGCCGAAGGATCGCCCCATGCCCGTCATTACCAGCATCGACGACCTGCACCGCCTGTATGCCCGGCGCGCGCCCAAGATGTTCTACGACTACACCGAGTCGGGCAGCTGGACCGAGCAGACCTTCCGCGACAACATCTCGGATTTCTCGGAGATCCGGCTGCGCCAGAAGGTGGCGGTCGACATGTCGGGGCGCTCGACCGCGACGACGATGGCCGGGCGGGAGGTCTCCATGCCGGTGGCGCTGGCGCCGGTCGGGCTGACGGGCATGCAGCACGCCGACGGCGAGATCAAGGCCGCCCGCGCGGCCGAGAAATTCGGCGTGCCCTTCACGCTGTCGACCATGTCGATCTGCTCGATCGAGGACGTGGCAGAGCACACGGACACCCCGTTCTGGTTCCAGCTCTACGTGATGAAGGACGAGGATTTCCTGCGCGACATCCTGCGCCGCGCAAAGGACGCGGGATGCGACACGCTGGTGCTGACACTCGACCTGCAGATCCTCGGCCAGCGGCACAAGGATCTCAAGAACGGCCTCTCGGCCCCGCCGAAGCTGACCATCCCGACCATGCTGGACCTGGCCACGAAATGGCGCTGGGGTCTCGGCATGCTGGGCACGAAGCGCCGCAAGTTCGGCAATATCGTCGGCCATGCCAAGGGTGTCTCGGACACCTCGTCGCTGATGTCCTGGACGGCCGAGCAGTTCGACCCGCAACTCGACTGGAAGAAGGTCGAACGGATCATGGACATGTGGGACGGCAAGGTGATCCTGAAGGGCGTCCTCGACCCCGAGGATGCGAAGATGGCCGCGAAGACCGGCGCCGCGGCGATCATCGTCTCGAACCACGGCGGCCGGCAGCTCGACGGGGCGCTCTCGTCGATCCGGATGCTGCAGCCGATCCTCGACGCGGTCGGCGACGATGTCGAGGTTCACATGGACGGCGGCATCCGCTCGGGCCAGGACGTGCTGAAGGCCGTCGCCATGGGCGCGCGCGGCACCTATATCGGACGCGCCTTCGTCTATGGGCTCGGCGCGATGGGCGAGGCCGGCGTCACCCGGGCGCTCGAGGTGATCCACAAGGAACTGGACACCTCGATGGCGCTTTGCGGTGAACGGCAGATCGCCGACATGGGACGCGACAACCTTCTGATCCCGCACGATTTCACCGGCCGCTGGGCCTGACGCCCGGCCGCCCCGGGCACGCGGCCCCACCCGATCGCCGGCACCGGCGCGGTGCTGCCCGACGGCGCGCGTTTTCCCCTTTCCAAGCCGTCGAATCTGCCCTATACGCTGCGCTTCATGCGGGCATGCACCCTTGGAGGATGTCCGTTGTTCGAAAATTTATCAGGAGTGCCAAGATGGCTGGACAGATCCCAGATCTGAACGCCACGGTACGGACGGGGACAGGCAAGGGGGCCGCTCGTCAAGCCCGCCGTGAGGGTCTCGTACCGGGTGTCGTTTATGGTGGTGGCGCAGATCCGCTGCCGATCAACATCAAATACAACGAGCTGTTCAAGCGGCTGAAGGCCGGACGTTTCCTCTCGACCCTCTTCAACCTGAAGGTCGACGGCGAAGAAGACGTCCGCGTGATCGCCCGCAACGTGCAGCGCGACGTGGTCAAGGACCTGCCGACCCATGTCGACCTGATGCGGCTGCGCCGCACCTCGCGCATCAACCTCTTCATCCCGGTCGAATTCGTGGGCGAGGAAGAGTGCCCCGGCCTCAAGCGTGGCGGCGTGCTGACCGTGGTGCGCCAGGAAGTCGAGCTGAAAGTGACCGCCGGCGACATCCCGGAAAAGCTGGTCGCGGACCTCAACGGTCTCGACATCGGTGACACGGTCACGATCTCGATGATCGACCTGCCGCAGGGCACCCGGCCGATGATCACCGACCGCGACTTCGTCATCGCCAACATCTCCGCGCCGTCGGGCCTGAAGTCCGACGAGGCCGAAGAGGAGACGCCGGAAACCGAGGTGATCGGCGAAGAGAAGCCGGAGGCCGACGAAGAGAGCGAGGACTGAGTCCCGCCTTTCCGAACCGGATCGAGGGCGCGGGCGCGAAAGCCCCGCGCCCTTTTTCGTCGCGACGCCGTCCGGGACGGCGACCGCCGGACGGCAGACCGCGCCCCGGGCACGTTGCATCCCCGGTACCGCGCCCATATCCTCTGCCCACCAGAACGCGGCGACGACCGAGGACATCAGCGTGCGACTCTTCGTGGGGCTCGGCAATCCGGGGCCGAAATACGCGGGCAACCGGCATAATATCGGCTTCATGGCCGTGGACCGGATCGCCGAGGATCACGGCTTCGCGCCGTGGCGCTCGAAGTTCCAGGGCCAGGTGACCGAGGGGCGGCTCGGCGGCGAGAAGGTCGTGCTGCTGAAGCCCGAGACCTTCATGAACCGCTCCGGCCAATCGGTGGGCGAGGCACTGCGTTTCTTCAAGCTCGCCCCCGGGGACGTCGTCGTCTTTCACGACGAGCTGGACCTTGCGCCGGGCAAGGCACGCGTCAAGCAGGGCGGCGGACATGCCGGCCATAACGGCCTGCGCTCGATCCATCAGCATATCGGCGCGGATTACGCCCGCGTGCGGCTCGGTATCGGGCATCCGGGGCACAAGGATGCCGTTTCGGCCTATGTCCTGAACGATTTTGCAAAGGCCGACAGGGACTGGCTGGACGATCTGCTCCGCGGCATCAGCGACGGCGCCGCGGCGCTGGCCGCGGGCGATGGCGGGCGCTTCATGAACGCGGTGGCGCTGCGAACTGCGCCGGCCCGCAGCTCGGGCGACGGCGGCGGCAAGGCCAGACCCGCCGCCCCGGCGTCCAGGCCCGACCCGGCGCCCGCGCCGGAACCGGAAAGCGACGCCCGCTCGCCCCTGCAGAAGCTCGTCGACCGTTTCCGGTGACCCCGCGGCGGGCGTTCCGCAGCCAGGCCGCGGCCTGTGCCCGGCTCGGCTCGCCCTTCATGGCGCGACTGCTCGGCCTGCTCTGCGAGATGCTCGACCGCGACACCGCGCTCGGCGCGCGGATCCTCGATTGGCCGGGCGATACGGGACCGCATGGCGACTCGGTTCCGCTCCGGCTGGCGGGCGCGCTGCACGCGCTCGTGCTCGACGGGACCGCGCCCGACCTGGCGGCGGCCTACCCGCCCCGGGATCGCACGGTCGACGACGCAAGCTTGCGCGCGATCCTGGCGGACAGCATGGCGCGGCACGCCTCCCGCCTGCTCGCCTGGCTCGATCAGCCGCCCCAGACCAACGAGGTGCGCCGCAGTGCCGCGCTGATCCCGGCCTTCCACCTGCTGGCCGGGCAATACAAGACACCGCTCGTGCTGTCGGAACTCGGGGCCAGCGCGGGTCTCAACCTTTTCTGGGACCGCTACCGGCTCGACCTGGGAACCGCCGCCTACGGTCCGGCGGACTCGCCGGTGATCCTTGCGCCGCGCTGGACCGGGACGCCCCCTGCCCCGGCGCGGATCGAGGTGGCGGAGCGGGCCGGCGCCGACCTGCGCCCACTCGACGGGACCAAGCCGGAGGACCGGTTGCGCGCGCTGGCCTATCTCTGGCCGGACCAGCCCGGCCGGATCGCGCGGACGCGGCGGGCGCTCGACCTGCAAGGCTTGTCAGGCGCCCCGGTGACCCGCGCGGATGCCATCGACTGGCTGCGCGGGCGGCTGGCCGCCCGGCGGCCCGGCCATCTTCACGTGGTCTATCACAGCATCGCCTGGCAGTACTTCCCGCCCGCGGCCCGCGCGGCGGGGCGCGCGCTGCTGGCCGAGGCGGGGGCGGAGGCCAGCGCCGACGCGCCGCTGGCGCATCTGGAACTGGAAAGCGACGGGCGGGCCGAGGGCGCCGCGCTGCACCTGACCTGCTGGCCGGGCGGGCGGCGGCGACGGCTCGGCCGGGTGGATTTCCACGGCCGCTGGGTGCGTTGGTCCGGGGTCGGGTCCGGGCCCGGCGCACGGCGCCCTTGAACCCCGGCACGATCGCGTTAGCCTCGGCCCATGAGCATTGAACGCGCCCCCTCGATCAACGTTCTCGGCGAAGAGCTGGAACCCTGCTCCTCTGACCCTATGACCGGGTTCTTCCGCAACGGCTGCTGCGACACCGGGCCGTCGGACAGGGGCAGCCACACGGTCTGCGCCGTCATGACGGCGGAGTTCCTGGCCTATTCGAAATACGTGGGCAACGATCTCTCGACGCCGCGGCCCGAATTCGGCTTTCCGGGGCTGAAGCCCGGCGACCGCTGGTGCCTCTGCGCGGGGCGGTTCCTGCAGGCGCATGACGAAGGCTGCGCGCCGGACGTTCACCTCGGGGCGACACACGAGGCCGCGCTGGACATCGTGTCGATGGATATCCTGCGCCGCTACGCCACCGATGCCGCCGGCTGAGCCGCGCGGTCCACCAGCCCGTCCCCCATCAGTTCCTCGACGAAAAGGCTCAGCAGCTGTGCGCGCCCGCTGACATCGGCCTTGCGGTAGATCGCGTTGGTCTGCGCCTTGACCGTGCCGGCGCTGGTCTCGCGCAACTCCGCGATCTCGGAGGTGGAGAGCCCCTTGATGACGAACAACGCGACATCGCGCTCGGCCGGGGTCAGCTGCCAGTCGGCGAAACGCTCTTCCAGGATTTCCATGAACGCCCCCGAGGCCGCGCGCAGCTCGGCCTCGACCTTCTGGCGGCGCCGGTTCGTCCGGCTGAGCGCCACCGCCCCCAGGAAGAGGCCCAGCATAAGCCCGAGCGCCGCGCCGATCTCCAGCAGCTCGCGCGTCTGCCAGCTGATCGGCTGGGCACGCACCCCGATCACCCCGAGCAGAATGTCGGAAATGAAGAAAACGGCGCAGGCGAACTGCAGCAGGTAGATGGGCCAAAGCAGAAAGCGGCTTTTCACATCTTCACTCCACCCTGCGCCGTCAGGCCGTCCCGGCGGCTTGCGGTTCAATCATCATCGTCCGAGTCGCCGCCGCCGTCGTCGGAGTCGTCACTGTCGTCGGAGTCGTCACTGTCATCGGATCCGTCACTGTCGTCGGAATCGTCACTGTCGTCGTCAGCCTCGTCGTCGCTGTCGTCACGGTCGTCGTCGTAGCGATCATCATCATCGTCGTCGTACCGGTCGTCGTCGTAGCGATCATCCTCGTCGTCATCCGCGGTTGGATCGAACAAGAGGCCGTCCGCGTCGTCGTCGTCGTCGTCATCCGTGCCGCGCCAGTAATCTCTCAGGATCTCCCCCGTCCGGGTATTGAGAATCAGTTCCCGCCAGAGCGTGTCGCTGGTCGCGACGATCCGGGTCCGCCCAAGCCAGGTCCGCGAGATGCGAATCTCGTCGAACCCCTGCTGCTGCAGCTGCGCGACGATGGGGTCATAGGCTTCGTCCGCATGCGCCGGGCCACCCAGCGTCAGTGCCGCGGCGACGAGACAGGCAGTCAAGGCAGATTTCATCACTATGCAATCCTAGGCCGGGATCAAAGGGCGTCGCCCCCAGTCTATACCAATGGACCGGGGGCGGCACTTCTTAGTGTAACCTGTGGGGCTCAGTCGTCATCCCCGTCGTCGTCGTCGCCGTCATCGTCGCCGCCGTCGTCGTCGCCGCCATCATCGTCGTCGCCGTCGTCATCGTCACCGTCGTCGTCGTCGCCGCCGTTGTCGTCGTCATCGTCGCGGTCATCATCGTCGAAGCGATCATCGTCGTCATCATCATCGTCGTCATCGTCGACGGGCTCGCTTTCCGTGGCGATGACATTGCCCGCGGCATCGAAATAGGTCTCGATCTCCATGCCGTTCTCGATGCGCTCTTCCTTGCGGCCGGTCACGTTGCCAGCCGCGTCGTAGAAGGTTTCCGTTTCGACGCCGTTCTCGGTCGTCTCCACCTTCTGCACGATGCCATTCTCGTCGTAGTAGACCTCGCGCTCGAACCCGGCACTGCTGACTTCTTCCTTCATGATGGTGCCATCGGCGCCGTAGGTCCGTTCAGTCTCGACACCGTTCTCCGTGCTCTCTTCCTTGAGCAGGACGCCCTGCCGGTTGAACGTCCGCTCGAGCTTGCGGCCGTTGGCGTCGGTCGCTTCCAGTTCGAAGCGCATCCCGAGGAACCCGCGATCCACCTCGACGCGCGAGAAGCCCGCGGCGCCGAATTCCTGGGCTTTCTGCTGGATCAGCTCGTCGAGGCTGCCCTGCTGTGCGAGCGCCGTGCCCGACATGAGGGCCGCGGTGGCCGAGAGGGCGATGAAGCTCTTGATATGCATCTGTCGTTCCTTTCCTGTGGACGTATCCCTGCCGCGTGCAGGTCACGTCCCGAAGACAGCGCAAAAAGGAACCCCGGCCCATTGGACCGGGGTTTAATCCGCCGCCGATAAACCCGCGGCGAACGGGCATAAACCGAAGTTTATGCGGTTCCGCCCATATCGACGCCCAGCGCCTTGGCCACCGTGAAGATGTCCTTGTCGCCTCGGCCGCACATGTTCATGACGATGACGTGGTCGGACGGCAGCTCGGGGGCGATCTTGGTCACATGGGCCAGCGCGTGGGACGGCTCCAGCGCCGGGATGATGCCCTCCGTCTCGCAGGACAGCTGGAACGCCTCCAGCGCCTCGGCATCGGTGACCGAGACGTATTTGGCCCGGCCGATATCATGCAGCCAGGAATGCTCCGGGCCGATGCCCGGGTAGTCGAGCCCGGCCGAAATCGAATACCCCTCGAGGATCTGGCCGTCCTCGTCCTGAAGCAGATAGGTCCGGTTGCCATGCAGCACGCCGGGACGCCCGCCGGTCAGGCTGGCGCAATGCTCCATCTTGTCGTTGACGCCCTTGCCACCGGCCTCGACCCCGATGATCGAGACCTCCGCATCGTCGAGGAACGGGTAGAACAGGCCCATCGCGTTCGACCCGCCGCCGATCGCGGCGATGATCGTGTCGGGCAGGCGCCCCTCGGCGGCCATGATCTGCTCTTTCGTCTCCTTGCCGATGATCGACTGGAAGTCGCGCACCATCGCCGGATAGGGATGCGGCCCGGCGACCGTGCCGATGCAGTAGAAGGTGTCGCGGACATTGGTCACCCAGTCGCGCAGCGCGTCGTTCATCGCGTCCTTCAGCGTGCCGCGTCCCGACGTCACCGGCACCACCTCGGCGCCGAGAAGCCGCATGCGGAACACGTTGGGCGCCTGGCGCTCGACGTCATGGGCGCCCATGTAGACCACGCATTTCAGCCCGAACTTGGCGCAGACGGTCGCGGTCGCGACGCCGTGCTGCCCCGCGCCGGTCTCGGCGATGATGCGTTCCTTGCCCATCCGACGCGCCAGCAGGATCTGGCCCAGCACGTTGTTGATCTTGTGCGCGCCGGTGTGATTGAGCTCGTCGCGCTTCATGTAGATCTTCGCGCCGCCCAGGCGCTCGGTCAGGCGCGCCGCGTGGTAGAGCGGGCTCGGCCGGCCCACGTAATGGGTCCAGAGATCATCCATCTCGGCCCAGAAGGACGGGTCGTCCTTGGCGCGCTCGTATTCGGCCTCCAGCTCGAGGATCAGCGGCATCAGCGTCTCGCTGACGAACCGCCCCCCGAAAATCCCGAACCGGCCCTGATCGTCGGGGCCGGAGCGGTAGGAATTCGGAAGATCGTCTGGCATCTCACTCTCCCTTTGCGGCCCTGACGAAGGCCACCATTTTCTCCGCATCCTTTTCCCCCGGCGCGCTTTCCACGCCCGAGGACACGTCCACCTGCCGCGCGCCCGTCAGCCGGATCGCCTCGGCCACGTTGGCGGCGTCGAGCCCGCCGGCCAGCATCCACGGCACCGGCCAGCGCACATCCGCGATGAGCCGCCAGTCGAAGGGCAGCCCGTGCCCGCCGGGCACCTCTGCCCCTTTCGGCGGCTTGGCATCCACCAGCAGCTGGTCGGCGACGCGCCCGTAGGGCGCGATCTGCGCCAGGTCGGCCGCGTCGGCGATGCCGATCGCCTTCATCACCGGGAGGCCGGACCGTTCGCGGATCGCGGCCACGCGTTCGGGGCTTTCCGAGCCGTGGAGCTGCAGCATGTCCAGCGGCACCCGCGCGGTGATCGCATCGATATCGGCGTCGCTGGCATCCACGATCAGGCCGACCTTGCAGATGCCCTCGGGCACCGGGCCAGCCAGCTCCGCGGCCTCCGCGATGCTCAGGTGGCGCGGCGACTTGGCGAAGAAGACGAAGCCAAGGTAGCTCGCCCCCGCGAGGAGCGCGGCGGGAATATCGGCGCTGCTGGTCAGACCGCAGATCTTGACGCGGATTTCATCTGTCATGCCGTCAGCTTCTGCCCGATCCGGCCGGATCACTCAAGCAGCGCGAGCACGTCGTCCTTGCCGTCCGCCTTTTTGTCGCGGAGCGACTTCACCTCGCGCTCGAGCTCGCGGGCGTGGCGACGCTCGCGCGCGGCCTCGCTGCGGTGCTTGTGTTCGCGGAACCACTCCCAGACGAAGCCGATCACCAGCCCGGCCAGCACACCGCCGAGGACGACCAGGAACAGCGGCATGGTCACGGAGGTGCCGAAAGGCAGGAAGGCGGCCATTTCCTCGGGAAGGAGACGCAGGGTCACCGGGTGGCGGTTGGCCAGCGCCACGGTCAGAAGCAGGATGCCGACGACGGCCAGGAAGGCCAGGCGGAGATAGCGCATGTGTTCAGTCCTGTGGGCTCAGCCGCCGTTGAGGCGTTCGCGAAGCAGTTTGCCGGTCTTGAAGAAGGGAACGCATTTGGCCTCGACATGGACGGCCTCGCCGGTGCGCGGGTTGCGCCCCGTGCGCGCGTCGCGCTGCTTGACCGAGAAGGCGCCGAAGCCACGCAACTCGACCCGGTTGCCTTCGGCCATGGCGTCGATGATCTCTTCGAAAATCGTGTTCACGATACGCTCGACATCGCGTTGGTAGAGGTGGGGGTTTTCATCGGCGATCTTCTGAATGAGTTCAGAGCGTATCATGCAGCGGTGTCCCCCTCGTTCCATTCGGCGCGCCCGCGCCGGGCCCGGTTTTGTCCAACTATAGTCGGAAACCCGGTGTGCTGGAAACAGGAAGCCACCCCGGCGATGCGGATTTGACGCGCTAAGTCGCTGAAATCCGGCTCTATTGGCAAGCAGTTCCGGAAATCGGGCATACGCCGCCGCAAGAGGCGGGGCGCGTCGGGCGCGGCCGGGCGGCGCGGCGGGGCTGATTCGGCGCCCCGAAAGCGAAAGGGGCGGCCCGGCGGGCCGCCCCCTGCAATGTCCTCGATCGATACCGCCGATGGCGGATCAGTCGTCGTCCTGCTTGTTGAGCGCGGCCCCAAGGATATCGCCGAGCGAGGCACCGGAGTCCGACGAGCCGTATTGCTGCACGGCCTCTTTCTCTTCGGCGATCTCGCGCGCCTTGATGCTGAGCCCCAGACGGCGCGACTTGGCGTCCACGTTGGTCACGCGGACGTCCACCTTGTCACCCACCTGGAAGCGCTCGGGGCGCTGCTCGGCACGGTCGCGGCTCAGGTCGGACCGGCGGATGAAGGATTTCATGCCCTCGTGCTCCACCTCGATGCCGCCATCCTCGATCGCGGTCACGGTCACGGTGATGATCGAGCCGCGCTTCACGCCGGCGACGGCATCCTGGAACGGATCGCCCTCGAGCGCCTTGATGGAGAGCGAGATACGCTCCTTCTCGGTGTCGACCTCGGTGACGACGGCCTTGACGACGTCGCCCTTCTTGTACTCCTGGATCGCCTGCTCGCCAGCCATGTCCCAGCTCAGGTCGCTCAGGTGCACCATGCCGTCGATGTCGTTGTCGAGACCGATGAACAGACCGAACTCGGTGATGTTCTTGACCTCGCCCTCGACCTCGGTGCCGACCGGGTGAGTCTCGGCGAAGACTTCCCACGGGTTGCGCATGGTCTGCTTGAGGCCGAGCGACACCCGGCGCTTGGCCGTGTCGATCTCGAGCACCATGACGTCCACTTCCTGAGAGGTGGACACGATCTTGCCCGGATGGACGTTCTTCTTGGTCCAGGACATCTCGGAGACGTGCACCAGGCCTTCGACGCCCGGCTCCAGCTCCACGAAGGCGCCGTAGTCGGTGATGTTGGTGACGCGGCCGGTATGCACGGTTCCGATCGGGAACTTCGCCTCGACATTGGTCCAGGGATCCTCCTGGAGCTGCTTCATGCCGAGCGAGATACGGTGCGTTTCCTTGTTGACCTTGATCACCTGCACCTTGACCGTCTCGCCGATCGAGAGGATCTCGGAGGGGTGGTTGACGCGGCGCCAGGCCATGTCGGTGACGTGCAGCAGGCCGTCCACACCGCCGAGGTCCACGAAGGCCCCGTATTCGGTGATGTTCTTGACCACGCCGTCGACCACGTCACCCTCGTTGAGCTTGGCGATGACCTCGGCGCGCTGCTCGGCGCGGGACTCTTCCAGGATGGCGCGACGCGAGACCACGATGTTGCCGCGGCGGCGGTCCATCTTGAGGATCTGGAAGGGCTGCTTGAGACCCATGAGCGGGCCGGCGTCGCGCACGGGGCGCACGTCGACCTGGCTGCCCGGCAGGAAGGCCACGGCGCCGCCGAGATCGACGGTGAAGCCGCCCTTGACCCGGCCGAAGATCGCGCCCTCGACGCGGGCGTCGTCGGCATAGGCTTTTTCGAGGCGGTCCCAGGCTTCCTCGCGGCGGGCCTTGTCACGGCTGATGACGGCCTCGCCACGGGCGTTTTCGACGCGCTCGAGATAGACCTCGACCTCGTCGCCCGGTTCGATCTCGGGCGCTTCGCCCGGGCTCGCGAATTCCTTGAGATCGACACGGCCTTCCATCTTGTAGCCGATGTCGATGATGGCCTGGCCCGCCTCGACGGCGATGACCTTGCCCTTGACGACCGCGCCTTCGCTCGGCGTGTCGATCTCGAAGCTTTCTTGCAGGAGGGCTTCGAATTCCTCCATCGATGCGTTAGCAGACATTCAGTTCGTTTCCTTTACAGTCAGTCTTTTTCCGGCCTGGCGGTTGTCTCCGCCGGTCTTGGGTTGGTCAGGTCAGGTGGTCCACTAAACAATCAGGGCCGGTGATTATCCCCGACCCTGCTCGATCCGTTCTTCAACGGCGTTGACCGCCTCTTCGACGGCTGCTTCTATAGACAACTCCGTCGTGTCGAGCAAGACCGCTTCTTGCGCGGGCCGCAACGGCGCCGCGTCCCGCGCGGCATCGCGCGCGTCGCGTGCCTTGAGGTCTTCCAGAACCGCCGCGCGGGTGGTGTCGTGCCCCCCGGCCACCAGTTCCAGGTAGCGCCGTTCGGCCCGGACCGCGTCGCTCGCCGTGACGAACAGCTTCAGCTCCGCGTCGGGGCAGATCACGGTGCCGATGTCACGCCCGTCCAGCACCGCGCCGCCGTCGCGCGCCGCGAAATCGCGCTGGAAGTCCAGCAGCGCCTGGCGCACCTCGGGGATCGCGGCCACGACGCTGGCCGCCTGCGCGACCGCGGGCGTGCGCAGGTCGTCGCGCTTCAGGTCCGCCGGATCGAGCGCGCGGGCCGCCGCGATGGCCGTCGCGGCGTCGATCTCGCCGCCCGCCGCCCCGTCGAGCGCGCGGCGCCCGACCGCGCGGTAAAGCAGCCCGGTATCCAGATGGGCAAAGCCGAAGCGCGCGGCCACGGCCCTCGAGATCGTGCCCTTGCCGGCCGCGGCCGGGCCGTCTATCGCGACCGTGAACCTCATGCCTCGGCGCGCGCAATATCGGCGCCGAGCCCCTGCATCAGCGGCTCGAAGACCGGGAAGCTGGTGGCGATCGGTCCGCCGTCATCGACCGTCACCGGCTTCCGCGCGGCCAGCCCGAGGCAGAGGAAGGACATCGCGATCCGGTGGTCGAGCCGGCTTGCGCAGGTCGCGCCGCCCGGCACGCCGCCCGGCCCCATGCCGTGCACGATCAGCGTGTCCTTTTCCTCCTCGACGGTCACGCCACAGGCCTCGAGCCCGCGGGCCATCGCGTCGATCCGGTCGCTTTCCTTGACCCGCAGCTCGGCGATGCCGCGCATCACGGTCTTGCCCTCGGCGCAGGCCGCGACCGCCGCGAGGATCGGGTACTCGTCGATCATCGAGGGCGCGCGCCCGGGCGGCACCTCGATGCCGGCAAGCGCCGAGAACCGCGCGCGCAGGTCGGCCACGGGCTCGCCGCCCTCGACCCGCTCGTTCTCGAAGACGAGATCGGCGCCCATCTCGCGAAGCGTGGTGAACAGGCCCGCGCGCGTCGGGTTCAGGCCGATATTCGGCACCAGAACGTCCGAGCCCTCGACGATCAGGGCGGCGGCCACCGGGAAGGCCGCGCTCGACGGGTCGCGGGGCACAACGATTTCCTGGGGCTGCAGCTCCGGCTGCCCGGTCAGGGTGATGACACGCCCCTCCGGCGTGTCCTCGGCCCCGATCCCGGCCCCGAAGCCCGCCAGCATGCGCTCGGTGTGGTCGCGTGTCGCCTCGGTCTCGATGACCACGGTCTCGCCCGGCGCGTTGAGCCCGGCCAGCAGCACCGCGGATTTCACCTGCGCGGACGGGACCGGCACAGTGTAGCGCACCGGCACCGGCGTGACCGCGCCTTTCAGCGTCAGCGGCAGCCGCCCGCCGGCGCGGCCATGCGCCTCCGCCCCGAAAAGACGCAGCGGGTCGGTGACCCGGTTCATCGGCCGCGCCCGCAGGCTCGCATCGCCGGTGAAGGTGGCGGAGATGGGCGAAGTGGCCATCGCCCCCATGATGAGCCGCACGCCGGTGCCGGAATTGCCGCAATCGATCACGTCCGCGGGCTCGGCGAAGCCGCCGACGCCCACGCCGTGCACCGTCCAGGCGCCCGCGCCCGTCCGGGTCACCTCGGCGCCGAAGGCCCGCATCGCCTTGCCGGTATCGAGCACGTCCTGCCCTTCCAGCAGGCCGGTCACCCGGGTCTCGCCCACCGACAGCGCGCCAAGGATCAGCGCCCGGTGGCTGATCGACTTGTCGCCCGGCACCTCGGCCACCCCCGTCAGGGGCCCGGCGCGGCGGGCCGTCATCGGAATCGGATCACCATGTGCTGACATCTGCACCCTCGAAAAGTCTCGGTCCCGGGCGAGGCTTAGCGAAAGCGCCGCGGGCGGTCCACCGCCAATCGGGACCTCAGCGGCGCCGGAAGGTCAGGTAGTGGGGGACGCGGCCCTCGCGCAGCGCCTTCTGCTCGTAACGCGTGGACATCCAGTCGTCCCACGGCTCTCGCCAGTCGGCGGGGCGTTCTGCAAGCCAGTCGAAGCCATGGCGCGGCACCTGCTCCAATGCCTGGCGCACGTAGTCGGGAATATCGGTCGCCACGCGCAGAACCGCGCCCGGCTTCATCACGCGGGCCAGCGGCACGAGGTATTCCGGCGTCACGAACCGGCGCCGGTGATGCTTCTTCTTCGGCCACGGATCGGGATACAGCAGGAAGACCCGGTCGAGACTCGCCGCGGGCAGCACGTCGAAGAGATCGCGCACGTCGCCGGGATGCACCGCCAGGTTCTCCACGCCGGCCGCGCGGATCTTGCCCATCAGCATGGCGACGCCGTTGATGAAGGGCTCGCAGCCGATGATGCCGACCCCGGGGGTCCCGGCGGCCTGGTGCACCATGTGCTCGCCGCCGCCGAAACCGACCTCCAGCCAGACCGGGCGCCCCCCGAAGAGCGCACCCAAGTCGAGCGGCCTGCGATCGGGATTCGCGTCCCAGTCGACCCCGCGCAGCGCGAAGGTCTCGAGATCCTCGAGATAGGCGCGCTGCGCCGGCCTCAGCTGCTTGCCGTGGCGGCGGCCGTAGAAGTTCCGGGTCACCGGCCGGCGCGCCGCACCGTCTCCGCTCATGCGCGTCCCCATTTCGCTCGCCCGGGTCCAAGTGGGGGAAATATCCCCGCCGGAGGCATGATTCCGCCGCGCAGCGGCCTCAGACGGCCGCCTTCAGCTCGGCCACGAGATCGGTCTTTTCCCAGCTGAAGCCGCCGTCATCCTCGGGCTTGCGTCCGAAATGGCCATAGGCCGCGGTGCGCTGGTAGATCGCGCGGTTGAGCGCGAGGTGCTCGCGGATGCCGCGGGGCGTCAGGTCCATCACCTGGCGCAGCGCGGCCTCGATCCTTTCCTCGGCCAGCGCGCCGGTGCCATAGGTGTCCACGTAGACCGACAGCGGCTTGGCCACGCCGATCGCGTAGGACAGCTGGATCGAGCAGCGCGCCGCCATCCCCGAGGCGACCACGTTTTTGGCCAGGTACCGCGCCGCGTAGGCCGCCGAGCGGTCCACCTTGGTGGGATCCTTGCCGGAAAAGGCGCCGCCGCCATGGGGCGCCGCCCCGCCATAGGTGTCGACGATGATCTTGCGCCCGGTCAGGCCGGCGTCGCCGTCCGGCCCGCCGATCACGAAGGCGCCGGTCGGGTTCACCCACCATTCGGTCTCGGGCAGAAGCCATCCCTCGGGCAGGGTCGCGCGGATATGCGGCTCGACGATCTCGCGCACCTGTTCAGAGGTCAGCGCCGGGTCCATGTGCTGGGTCGAGAGCACCACCGAGGTGATGCCGACCGGGCGACCGTTCTCGTAGCGCACGGTCAGCTGCGATTTCGCGTCGGGCCCGAGCCGGTCTTCCGCGCCGCTCTTGCGCAGTTCGGCGAGGCGTTTGAGGATCGCGTGCGAGAACAGGATCGGCGCCGGCATCAGCTCGGGCGTTTCATCGCAGGCATAGCCGAACATGATGCCCTGGTCGCCCGCCCCGTCCTTGTCGACGCCCTGCGCGATATGCGCCGATTGCGCGTGCAGGTAATTGTCGACATGCAGGTTGGCCCAGTGGAAACCCTCCTGCTCGTAGCCGATATCGCGCACGCAGTCGCGGGCGATCTCCTCGACCCGGCGAATGACCTCGCCGGGGCCGCGCACCTCGCCCCCGATCACCACGCGGTTGGTCGTCGCGAACGCCTCGCAGGCGACGCGAGAATGCGGATCCTCGGCGAGGAAGGCATCCAGCACGGCATCGGAGATCCGGTCGCAGACCTTGTCCGGGTGGCCCTCGGACACCGACTCCGAGGTAAAGATGTAGTTCTGACGCGGCATGGGAAGTGCTCCATTAAAAAGTCCCCGTCACGCCAGGAAGCCGTTGTGACGGGCAATGCGACTTGAGTTACTGAGCCTGGCGCCGGGCGTCAATCCAATACTGCGCGCCGCCGCCGCGCGCCGAGCCCCGCGAGCCCCGCCAGCAGCACCGCCAGCACCGGCCAGTCCGGCCAGCGGCTGTAAGGCGTCGGCGCCAGGCGGCCGGGAAGGCGGGCATCGAGATGGCCCGCCTCGCCGAGCGGCAGCGCGGCGGTGACGCGCCCATGCGCGTCGATCACCGCCGAAACGCCGGTATTGGCCGCGCGCAGCATCGGCAGGCCCTGCTCGATCGCGCGCACCCGCGACTGCGCGAGATGCTGATAGGGCCCGGCGACGCGCCCGAACCACGCGTCGTTGGTGATGTGCACGAGCACGTCCGGCCGGTTCGGCGCGCCGAACACGTCCTGTGGAAAGACGGCCTCGTAGCAAATGAGCGGCAGCACCCGGCCCAGCCCGGGGATCTCCAGCAGCTCCGGCCCGGGACCGGGGACGTATCCCCCGCCGACGCGGCTGGCGATCCCGTAGAGCCCAAGCTTCGCCAGCTGCGAGTCGAAGGGCAGGTATTCCCCGAAGGGCACGAGATGATGCTTGTCATAGAGCGCCGAGGGCGCGGCGCCCTCGGCGATCACGGCGAGGCTGTTGTGATACCCCGCATCGCTTCGGCGCTGCGCCCCGAAGATCAGGGCCGGCGCAGCCCCGGCCGCCGCGCGCATCTCTTCGATTGCCGGTTCCGCGCCGTTCAGCAGCCACGGCATCGCGGTTTCGGGCCAGATGACCACGTCCGGGGGCGTGTCCGACGGGGCGGCGGTCAGGTCGAGCGCGCGGTCGAAGAAGACCGGGATCATGTCGCGACGCCACTTGAGATGCTGCGCGGCATTGGGCTGCACGAGCCGCACCTGGGTCTGCGTCGCCGGCGCGCGCTCCGCCAGCCGCACCGTCCCCGCGGCCCAGGCCGCCCCCAGAACCGCCAGGGCGAGCCCGGCTGCCGCGCCGCCCCGTCCCGACCAACCGGCGGCCGCCGGCAGGGCCACGGCCAGCAGCGTCACCAGGCCAACGCCGTGAATGCCGGCATAGGCGGTCAGCTGGATCACCGGGGTCTCGGTCCAGACATAGGCCGGCAGGGCCCAGGGAAAGCCCGTCAGCACATAGGCCCGAAGGATCCCCGCCAGCGTCAGGGTCAGCGCCATCGCCAGCGCGCGGCTGGCCTGTCCGGTGCCAAGGCGGTGCGCGATCCAGGCGGCGGCGCCCCAGAACATCGCCATGCCCCCCGCCATGCCGACCAGCGCGAAGGGCGCCATCCAGCCATGGCGCGCCACGTCCACCATGAAAGGCTCGACGATCCAGAACAGCGTGCCGGCGAAATAGGCGCAGCCCGCCGCCCATCCGCGCCAGAGCGCGGCCCGGGCGTCCGGCGCCGTGGCCACGAGCCAGATCGTCAGCGCAAGGCCCGGCAGGGCCAGGACCGGCAGCGCCACCGGCACATGCCCCGCCGCGCCGGCCAGCCCGGCCAGCGCCGCAAGTGCCAGCGCGCGGCGCGGCGAGAGCGCGCGCCGCGGCACGGCGGAGGCGCCGCCCGCGCCCACGCTTATTCCGCGGGATGGGGGTTGAGCCGTACGCGCACCCGCTTGATCCGGCGGGCATCGGCGTCGACGATCTCGAACTCCGCGCCGGCGGGGTGGCGGATCACCTCGCCCCGGCCCGGCACGCGGCCCGTCAGCACGAAGACGAGCCCGCCCAGCGTGTCGATCTCTTCCTCGTCGTCCTCGTCGACCAGCTTGAGGCCGGTTTCGGCCTCGAACTCGTCGAGCGGAGTGCGCGATTGCGCAAGATAGACGCCGGGCTTCTCGAGAAGCCAGAACTTGTCCTCATCGATGTCGTGTTCGTCGCTGATCTCGCCGATGACCTGCTCGATCAGATCCTCGATCGTCACCAGCCCGTCCACGCCGCCGTATTCGTCGATCACCAGCGCCATGTGGCGCCGGTCGCTCTGCATTTTCTGCAGCAGCACCCCGATCGGCATCGAGGGCGGCGCGAACAGGAGCGGGCGCACCATGGTCTTGAGATCGAAATTGCCGCCGCCCTTGCCGTTGAAGCCGTGGCGCAGCGCCAGGTCCTTGAGGTGGATGAGTCCCACCGGCGTGTCGAGCGTGCCGTCATAGACCGGCAGCCGGGTCAGGCCGCTTTCGCGGAAGACCTCGACCAGTTCCGGCAGGCCGATGTCCTGCGGCACCGACACGATCTCGGCGCGCGGCAGCGCCACGTCCTCGACCCGCATCTGTCGGAGATTGCCCATGCCGCCGCGCGGCACCTGCAGGTTCCCGAGCTCGTCGTGATGGTCATGGCCGTCCGCGGCGTCTTCGTCCTCGCCGCCGAATGCACCGAAAAGCCTTTCGAAAAGGCCCTTTTCCTTGTTCTCTTCCGTATCCTGCGCGCCCTGCGCCGCGCTAGAGGATCCGTCGGTCGTCTCGCCCATCTCTCTTTCCAACACAAAAACCCGAACGCGTCGGGCCCGTTCAATATGGGTCCGCCACCCCGAGCGTTGCAAGGGCGCGGCGTTCCACCCCCTCCATCAGGAGGGCATCTTTTTCAGATATGTGATCATAGCCCAACAAATGAAGGGTTCCATGCACAAGAAGATGCCGGCAATGATCCGCGACCGGCTTGCCCTGCGCCGCGGCTTCGCGGGCGACGGTGTCATAGGCGATCGCGATATCCCCGAGATGCGTGCGCGCCTCGAACGGGTCGGCGGCCGGACCCGGCGGCACCGCGCCCGGCGCGTCCGCGACCAGGTGCTGCGCCGGCCAGGACAGCACGTTTGTCGGGCGCGCCCTGTCCCGGAAATCGGCGTTCAGGGCCGCGATGCGGCCATCGTCGCAGGCCAGAAGCCCGATCTCGAAGCCGGCCGGATCGTATCCGCATTCCCGCAGGGCCGCGGCGCAGGCCTGCGCGGCGAGCGCCTCGAGATCCGTGGCCGTCCAGCGGTCATCCTCGACAACCGCGTCGACGAGATCATCCATCGCCGCCGAGATCCCGGTCATAGGCGTCGATGATCTTGGCCACCATCGGGTGGCGCACCACGTCGCGGGACGAGAAATAGGTGAAGGAAATGCCGTCGACCGCGCGCAGGATGCGCTCGGCCTCGGCCAGCCCCGAGGACATGCCGCGCGGCAGGTCCACCTGGCTGCGGTCGCCGGTGATCGCCATGCGCGACCCCTCGCCCAGGCGCGTCAGGAACATCTTCATCTGCATCGCGGTGGCGTTCTGGGCCTCGTCCAGCACCACGAAGGCATTGGACAGCGTCCGGCCGCGCATGAAGGCCAGCGGCGCGATCTCGATGCGCTTCTCCTCCATCAGCTTGGCCAGTTGCTTGCCGGGGATGAAGTCGTTCAGCGCATCGTAGAGCGGCTGCATGTAGGGATCGACCTTCTCCTTCATGTCGCCGGGCAGGAAGCCCAGCCGCTCGCCGGCTTCGACCGCGGGGCGCGACAGGATGATCCGGTCCACGTGGCCGTCGATGAACATCGACACCGCGACCGCCACGGCGAGGTAGGTCTTGCCGGTCCCCGCCGGCCCGATGCCGAAGCACAGCTCGTGCGAAAAGAGCGACTCGACATAGGCCTTCTGGGTCTGGGTGCGCGGCTCGATGACCTTCTTGCGGGTCTTCACCTCGACCTTGCCGCCCTGGAACATCTCCAGCTGGTCGCCGTCGCGGCTGCCGGTCTCCGCGTAGCTGTCACCGAAGCGGATCGCCGCGTCGATATCGGCCGGATCCACGGGCCGCCCCTGTTCGAGCCGGTGGTAGAGCGCCTGCAGCACGTCGACCGCCTGGCCGCGGGCCTCCTCGTCGCCGAGCACCCCCAGCTGGTTGCCGCGGCGCAGGATCTGCACCTCGAGCCGATCCTCGATCTGGGCAAGGTTCCGGTCGAATTCTCCGCAGAGATCGATCAGCAATCGGTTGTCAGGAAATTCCAGAGCCGTCTCGCGGACGTCTTCGGGGATCTGCGGGGGGGTCAGGGCGCTTGTCGCCAAGAACGGCTCCGTTCCAGAGTTTCTGCTCTTTCAAGGTGCCAACTCCGGGACATCCAATCAAGAGGCATGGGCAAACTTCATCTTGCCGACACAGAGCCGGGCCGCGGGGCGGGCGCGGGCCGGCTCAGAGCGCGAGTTCGCCGGCCAGCGAATGCGGTTCGGCGCGCAGGATGCGGACAGGGGCGATGCGGCCGATCATCTCCGGCGCAGCCTGGGCATGGACGGCGTGCAGGTAACCCGACTTGCCCACGAGTTGACCCTCGAGCCTGCCGGGCTTCTCGAACAGCACGTCGAGCGTCCGGCCCACCATCGACTCCTGCGCGGCGCGCGCCTGCTCGTTCAGCAGTGCCTGCAGCCGCTGGAGCCGCTCGGATTTCCGATCCTCCGGAACCTCCTCCTGCTCTGCCGCGGGCGTGCCCGGGCGCGCGGAATACTTGAACGAGAACGCCTGCCCGTAGCCGACGGTCTCCACCAGGGCGAGGGTATCGCGGAAATCCGCCTCTGTCTCGCCGGGGAAGCCCACGATGAAATCGCCCGAGAGCAGCAGGTCCGGCCGCGCGGCGCGGATGCGTTCGATCAGGCGGATATAGCTCTCGGCGGTATGCTTGCGGTTCATCGCCTTGAGAACGCGGTCCGAGCCCGACTGCACCGGCAGATGCAGGTAGGGCATCAGCTTGTCGCAGTCGCCATGGGCGGCGATCAGGTCGTCCTCCATGTCGTTGGGATGCGAGGTGGTGAAGCGGATGCGCTCCAGCCTGTCGATCTCTGCCAATGTCCGGATCAGCCGCGCCAGCGACCAGTCGCGCCCGTCCGGCCCCTCGCCGTGATAGGCGTTGACGTTCTGGCCCAGCAGCGTGATCTCGCGCACGCCGCGCGCGACCAGGTCGCGGGCCTCGCGCAGGATGCGGTCCACCGGCCGGCTGACCTCGGCGCCGCGGGTATAGGGCACGACGCAGAACGCGCAGAACTTGTCGCAGCCCTCCTGCACCGTCAGGAAGGCGGTGGGGCCGCGCCTGGCCTTGGGGCGATCCTTGAGGATCTCGAACTTGTCTTCCTCGGGAAAGTCGGTGTCGAGCGCCTTCTCGCCGGCGCGGGCCTTCGCCTCCATCGCGGGCAGGCGGTGATAGCTTTGCGGGCCGACGACAAGGTCGACCAGCGGCTGGCGCCGCATGATCTCCTCGCCCTCTGCCTGGGCCACGCAGCCGGCGACGCCGATCTTGAGATCCGGCTTCTCGGCCTTCAGCCCCTTGAAGCGCCCCAGCTCGGAATAGACCTTCTCGGCGGCCTTCTCGCGGATATGACAGGTGTTCAGCAGGATCATGTCCGCATCGTCGGCGCGATCCGTGGTCTCGTAGCCCGAAGCGCCCAGCGCCTCGGCCATCCGCTCGCTGTCATAGACGTTCATCTGACAGCCATAGGTCTTGATGAAGAGTTTCTTCGGCTCGGCCATCGTCGGTATCCTGTCGCGCATTCAAGGCCGGCGGTCTACACGATGCGGCCTGCACCCGCAACGCCCCGCCGGGCCGATTCCCCCCGATCCGGCGATTGCTCGCGCAGGACGGGGACCCCTATCCGGTAATGGTGTGTTATCCCTGCCGCGGCAAGGTCCGCCCGATGGTTTTCAACGATCTCGACGCCTTCCTCGACCGGGCGGCGCGTGAGCGCCGCGACGCGCCGCTGGCGCTCGTGTTCCTGGAAGACGGGCGTGCCGCCGGCGCGACGGTGCAGCATCTGCGCCGCCTCGGCTTTGCGCGGATCGCCGTGCTCGGCGCGCCGCACCACGCGCTCGACCCGGCCCATGCCACCCATGTCGACCGGATCCGCTATGACGCCACGGTGCCGGGCGCCGTCGCGGCGGCGGTCGACGCGGTGACGGCCGCGACGCCGGGGCGCTGGATCCATTACTGCTTCAACGCGGAATTCCTGTTCTTCCCGTTTTGCGAATCCCGCTCGATCCGGGATCTCGTGACCTTCGTCGAGACGGAACGGCGCGCGTCGGTGCTGACATTCGTGGTCGATCTCTACGCCGGGGATCTCGCCGCCCATCCGGACGGCGTCGCGCCGGAGGATGCCCATATGGACCGTGCCGGCTATTTCGCGCTGCCCCGCCGGACCGCGGCCGGCCATCCCCGCGAGCGGCAGCTGGATTTCTACGGCGGCCTGAAGTTCCGCTTCGAGGAACACGTGCCGCCGGCGCGGCGCCGGATCGACCGGGTCGGGCTTTTCCGCGCCGCGCCCGGCCTGCGGCTGGGCGACGATCACCGTTTCAACATCCAGGAATACAACACCTATGCCTGCCCCTGGCACAACAACGTGACCGCCGCGATCTGTTCGTTCCGCAGCGCCAAGGCGCTGCGCGCGAACCCCGGCTCACGCTTCGAGATCGGGCGTTTCACATGGGATCACTCTGTGCGGTTCGAGTGGCGCGCGCAGCAACTCATGGATCTGGGCCTGATGGAACCCGGCCAGTGGTTCTGAGCCGGCTCAGCTGCGGCGCAGCCGGATCACGACGTCGACCTTGGCGATTTCCGTCCCCTCGGGGGCCCGCGGAAGGCTGTCGATCCGCAATTCGTCCTGGGGGGCATCGGTCAGCGCGCCGGTGTCTTCCCAGAAGAAATGCGGATGATCGTCGATCCGGGTGTCGAAATAGGATTTGTTGCCGTCCACGGTGACCTCCTTGATGAGGCCAGCGTCGCAGAACGCCCGCAGGGTATTGTAGACCGTGGCCAGGGAAACGCCCTCGCCCGCGGACCGCGACGCGTCGTAGAGGCTCTCGGCGGTGACGTGCCGGTTCTGGCCATCGCCCACGAGCAGGGCGGCCAGCGACATGCGTTGGCGCGTCGGGCGCAGCCCCGCGCTGCGCAGCCATTCGGCGCCTTTTTCGAGGGTCTCCGGTTTCATGCGGCGGTTCTGTCCTTTTCGTCTCTGCTGAATATGGAGCCTTTGGGCCCTGTTTTCAAACGGAATCGGGTGCGGCACGGCCGCCCGCGGCGGCCGGTGTGGCTATTGCCTATTCTCCGAGCGGGGTGATAGGAGGAAGCGGATCATACCGCAAAAACCACGGGGGCGAGCCTGAATGCCGGATTACCCAACCCATTTCGACAAGGACGGACTGCTCCGGTGCGCGCGCGGCGAGCTGTTCGGTCCGGGCAATCCGCAACTGCCGGAACCGCCGATGCTGATGATGGACCGGGTCACGGACATCTCGGCCGATGGCGGCGAACACGGCAAGGGCCACGTGGTGGCGGAACTCGACATTCACCCCGATCTCTGGTTCTTCGCCTGCCATTTCCCGGGCGACCCGGTCATGCCCGGCTGCCTGGGGCTGGACGCGCTCTGGCAGCTGACGGGGTTCAACCTGGGCTGGCGCGGCATGACCGGCCGCGGCCGCGCGCTCGGCGTGGGCGAGGTCAAGTTCACCGGCATGGTGACGCCCGAGACGAGCAAGGTTACCTATTACGTCGATTTCACACGCGTCATCGACCGCAAGCTCAAGCTTGGCCTCGCCAATGGCCGGATGCTGGCGGATGGCGAGGAGATCTACACCACGACCGACATGAAAGTCGGTCTGTTCACGGATTGATAGACCCCGGCACCGCCGGAAAAGGAGGCCACGCATGCGCCGCGTCGTCGTAACCGGACTGGGTATCGTTTCCCCGATCGGCAACAGCCAGGAAGACGTCACGAAATCCCTGCGCGAAGGCCGCTCCGGCATCACCTTCGCCGAGGATTACGCCGAAAAGGGCTTCCGCAGCCAGGTCCACGCCAAGCCCGACATCGTACTCGAGGACCACATCGACAAGCGCCAGCTGCGCTTCATGGGGCCGGGGGCGGCCTACAACTACATCGCCATGCAGCAGGCGATCGAGGACAGCGGGCTCGAGGAGTCGGACGTGTCGAACGAACGCACGGGGCTGATCGTCGGGTCCGGCGGGCCGTCGACCTCGAACTTCCTGACCGCACACATGACCGTGCTGGAAAAGGGCGCGCCCAAGCGGATGGGACCGTTCATGGTGACCCGCTGCATGTCTTCGACCAATTCGGCCTGCCTCGCCACCCCCTTCAAGATCAAGGGCGTGAACTACTCGATCACCTCGGCCTGCTCGACCAGCGCGCACTGCATCGGCAACGGGGTGGAACAGATCCAGCTCGGCAAGCAGGACATCGTCTTCGCCGGCGGCGGCGAGGAAGTGGACTGGACGCTCAGCTGCCTCTTCGACGCGATGGGGGCGATGAGCTCCAAGTACAACGACACGCCGACCACGGCCTCGCGCCCCTTCGACGCCACCCGCGACGGCTTCGTGATCGCCGGCGGCGGTGGTGTCCTGGTCCTCGAGGAGCTTGAGCACGCCAAGGCGCGCGGGGCCAAGATCTACGGCGAGGTGACGGGCTACGGCGCCACCTCCGACGGCTACGACATGGTGGCACCGTCGGGCGAAGGCGGCGAACGGTCGATGAAGCTGGCGCTCTCGACGATCGGCGACCGCAAGGTCGATTACATCAACGCCCACGGCACCTCGACGCCGGCCGGCGACGTGACCGAAGTCGAAGGCGTGCGCAACGTTTTCGGCGCGGACAACGTGCCCCCCATCGCCTCGACCAAGTCGCTGACCGGCCACAGCCTCGGCGCCACCGGCGTGCACGAGGCGATCTATTCGCTCCTGATGATGCATGGCGGGTTCATCGCCGCCTCCGCGAACGTGACGGAGCTCGACCCGGCGCTGAAACCCGAGGAGATCGTGACCGAGTTGCGCGAGGCGGAACTCGACACGGTGCTGTCCAACAGCTTCGGGTTCGGCGGCACCAACGCAACGCTGGTCTTCAGCAAGTATCACGGATGAGCGGAATGGCGGAGTTGATGAAGGGCAAGCGCGGCCTGGTGATGGGCGTCGCGAACGAGAAGTCCATCGCCTGGGGCATTGCCAAGGCCATGGCGGCCGAAGGCGCGGAGCTTGCCTTCACCTACCAGGGGGAAAACTTCGGCAAGCGGGTCCTGCCGCTCGCGCAGTCGCTCGGGTCGAACTTCATCATGGACGCCGACGTCATGAACGACGAGTCCATGGACCGGGCTTTCGAAACCCTCGCCGGCGAGTGGGGCAGCCTCGATTTCATCGTCCATGCCATCGCCTATTCGGACAAGACCGAACTCACCGGGCGCTTCATCAACACGACCCGCGAGAACTTCCGCGACTCGCTGACCATATCCTGCTATTCGCTGATCGACGTCGCGCGCCGGGCCCGGCCGCTGATGACGAACGGCGGCGCGATCCTGACCCTGACCTACCAGGGATCCAACCGCGTGACGCCCTATTACAACGTCATGGGCGTGGCCAAGGCGGCGCTGGAATCCGCGGTCCGCTACCTCGCCAACGATCTCGGCCCCGAGCAGATCCGCGTCAACGCGATCAGCCCCGGCCCGATGCGCACCCTCGCCGGGGCGGCCATCGGCGGCGCGCGCAAGACCTTCAAGACCACCGAGATCAACGCGCCCCTGCGCGCGAACGCCACGCTCGAGGCGGTGGGCGGCACCGCCGTCTACCTGGCCTCGGATTACGGCGCCTGCACCACCGGCGAGATCGTCAAGGTGGATGGCGGCTACCACGTTCTCGGCATGCCGCAGATCGAGAACCTCTGAGCCCATGTCCGGTGCGGCCCTCGTCGTGCTGGGCGGGCTGCCGGCCACGGGGAAGTCGACCGTGGCCCGGCATTTCGCCCGCGCCGCCGGGGCGGTTCACCTGCGGATCGACACCATCGAACAGGGCATCCGCGATGCCGGGCTGGCCGGCACGGAGATGGGCCCGGCCGGGTACGTCGTGGCACACGGGATCGCGGCGGATAACCTGGCGCTGGGCCGCGTGGTCGTGGCCGACAGCGTGAACGCGCTTGCCCTGACGCGGCAGGGCTGGCGCGACGTCGCCCGCCGTGCCGGCGTGCCTACGCTCGAAGCCGAGATCGTCTGCAGCGACCGCGAGCAGCACCGTCACCGGGCAGACTCCCGCGAGCCGGGCGTACCCGGGCTCGCGCTGCCCGACTGGCAGGCGATACAGGCCCGCCATTACGAAGCCTGGCCCGAGGCCGACCTGACGCTCGACACCGCCCGGCTTACCCCCGACGGGGCCGCCGCCGCGCTGGCGGAGGCACTGGCCCGCAAGACCGCGGCAGGGTCAGCCGATCTCTGACCCGGCCGGGGTCATCAGCCCGACCATCGCGCCGGTCGGATCGGAAAGGATCGCGATCCGGCCCACATCCGCCATCTCGAAGGGTTCGCGCGCCAGCGCGCCGCCCGCGGCGACGGTGTCGGCGATCGCGGCATCGAGATCATCGACCGCGATATAGGTGAACCAGTGGGCGGGAACGCCTTCGAGTTCCTCCAGCCCGGTCATGTCCATGACGCCCGCCACGGGCTGACCGTCGCGCATGGCGACCAAATAGGTTCCGCCGGGCATCGGCATCTCGTCCCAGCTCCAGCCGCAGACTTGCCCGTAATAGGCCATCGCCGCCGCGGGATCGCGGGTCATCAGTTCCGACCACCAGATGGCCCCGTGTTGTTCTGACATGGAAAACGCTCCTCGAACTCGTACTCAGAGCAGCGAGGATGCATGATTCCGGCGGCGTTGGCGCGCGAAATCGGGGGCCCGGGCCCACCGGCCCGGGCCGTCGCGATCAGACGATCTCGACCAGTTCGACGGCGAAGTTGAGATCCTTGCCGGCGAGCGGGTGGTTGGCGTCCAGGACGACCTCGTCCTCGGTCACCTCGGCCACGCTCACGGCGACGGCCTGGCCGTCCGGCGTCTGCAGCTGGAGCTGGGTGCCGATATCCAGCGGGATGTGGTCCGGCACCTGGTCGCGCGGCACCGCCTGGGTGCGGCCGGGATCGTGGTCGCCATAGGCCTCGGCGGCGGCGACGGTGACCGACTTGGCCTCGCCGACTGCCATGCCTTCGACCTCCTTGTCGAGGCCGGGGATGATCTCGCCCGAGCCGACGGTGAATTCCAGCGGGTCGCGTCCCTCGGAAGAGTCGAAGGTCGATCCGTCGCTCAGCGTGCCGGTATAATGAATGCGGACTTTGTCGCCCGGCTTTGCCTGGGTCATGAGGTACTCTCTGTTTTTGGGAGGGTTGATTTGAGAGGCCGCGCGCGCAGGCGCAGGTTCTCCGGGGTTCGGACCCAAGGTAAACACGATCTCGCTTATGTAAACCCTCGGGGCGGGAATCGGGGTATCAACCGCGCCGGGGCTGTGCAAGAGTTCGCCCCCGAGGAGGAGGAGAGATGCCCGTCACCACCTGCGTATTCGACGCCTACGGCACCTTGTTCGACGTCGCCGCCGCGGCCCGCGAGGCCGCCGGCGAACCCGGTCGAGACGCGCTGGCCGCACGGTGGCGGGAGCTGGCCGAGCACTGGCGGCAGAAGCAGCTGCAGTATACCTGGCTCCGGGCCGTGTCGGGCACGCATGCGGATTTCTGGGAGGTCACGCAGAACGGACTTGACTGGGCGCTGGAGAAGACCGGGCTCGACGGCGATACGGAACTGCGTGAACGGCTGCTCGCGCTTTACTGGGAACTCGCCGCCTACCCGGAAGTGCCCGGAATGCTCGGCGCGCTCAAGGCGGCCGGCCGCACCACGGCGATCCTGTCGAATGGCGCGCCCGCGATGCTGGCCGGCGCGGTCGACTCCGCCGGACTCGGGGACATGCTGGACGACGTGCTCAGCGTGGAAAGCGTCGGCGTCTTCAAGCCCCATGCCGGGGTCTACGATCTCGTCGGTCAGCGTTTCGGCTGCGACCGCAACGAGGTACTGTTCGTCTCGTCCAATGGCTGGGACGCGGCCGCGGCCAGCGGCTACGGCTTTACCACGGCATGGGTGAACCGCGCGGGCGACCCGATGGATCGCCTGCCCTGGACGCCGCAGCACGTGCTGCCGGACCTGACGGGCATCCCGGCGCTCGCGGGGGTGGAATGACGCAGTTTTTCACCAGTTCCGACGGCTTGCGCATTGCCTACCGCGACGAGGGCGCGGGCTTGCCCGTGCTCTGCCTCTCGGGGCTGACGCGCAACGCCGCAGATTTCGACTACATGGCGGCGCGGCTGGACGGCGTGCGGCTTGTTCGCATGGACTACCGCGGCCGCGGGCGGTCGGCGTGGTCCGACGACCCGATGAGCTACGCGGTCCCCGTGGAGGCCCGCGATGCGCTCGAACTGCTGGACCATCTCGGTCTCGAGCGGGCCGCGGTGATCGGCACGTCCCGTGGCGGGCTGATCGGGCTCTTCCTCGCCGCCACGGCCAGGGATCGCCTGGCGGGGCTGCTGATGAACGACGTCGGCCCGGAAATCGAGCGCGCCGGGCTCGAGAAAATCTTCGACTATGTGGGCCGGAATCCCGCCTTCGGGAGCCACGCGGACGCCGCCGCCGCCATGCCCGCGCTGATGACCGGTTTCTCGGACGTCCCCGAGGGCCGCTGGCTGGACGAGGTGCGCCACCATTTCGACGAGACGCCGGACGGGCTGCGCATCAACTACGACCCCGGCCTGCGCCAGTCTTTCCTGGCCGCATTCGAAGGCGAGCCACCCGATCTCTGGCCGCTCTTCGACGCGCTGGAAGGGCTGCCGGTGGCACTGATCCGCGGTGCGAACTCCGATCTTCTCTCGCGCCGCGTTGCCGACGAGATGCGCCGGCGGCGCCCGGACATGCTCTTCGCCGAGGTGCCCGGCCGCGCCCATGTCCCCTTTCTCGACGAGCCGGAGAGCCTGACGGTGATCCGCGAATTCCTGGACCGTTGCCAATGACCGACATCACCATGATCGAGGCCGCCGCCGCGCGGCTGGAGGGCCATGTGCGGCGCACGCCGCTCCTGTCCTCGCCGTTTCTCGACCGGCTCGCCGGGCGGCGCGTGCTGGTGAAGCCCGAATGCCTGCAGCACACGGGCTCGTTCAAGGCGCGGGGCGGCTGGGCGGCGATCTCGGCACTGGACGCGGCCGCGCGACGGGCGGGCGTGATCGCCTATTCCTCGGGCAACCACGCGCAGGGCGTGGCGCGTGCCGCGGCGGCGCTCGGCGCGCCGGCGGTGATCGTGATGCCGTCGGATGCACCGCGCCTGAAGATCGAGAACACGCGCGCGCTGGGCGCGGAGGTCGTGCTCTACGACCGCGCGCGCGACTCCCGCGAGGAGATCGGCGACCAACTCGCCGCGGATCGCGGGCTGACGCTCATCAAGCCCTATGACGAACCGGAGGTGATCGCGGGCCAGGGCACCTGCGGGCTTGAGATCGCCGAGCAGGCCGCCGCGGCCGGGGTGACCGAGGCCGACGTCCTGGTCTGTTGCGGCGGTGGCGGCCTGACCGCCGGCATCGCGCTGGCGCTGGAGGCCCGCGCGCCGGGGCTGCGCGCGCGGCCCTGCGAACCCGAAGGCTTCGACGACACGGCCCGCTCGCTCGCGGCGGGGCGCGTCTTGGGCAACGACCGGCTGACCGGCTCGATCTGCGACGCGATCATGACGCCGGAACCGGGGCAGCTCACCTTTCCGATATTGCGGAAACTCTGCGGCCCGGGGATCGTGGCCAGCGACGAGGACTGCCTGCGCGCGATGGCCCAGGCCTTTCTTCGGCTGAAGATCGTGCTCGAACCGGGCGGCGCGGTGGCGCTGGCCGCGGCGCTGTTCCAGCCGGATGCGGTCGCCGGGGACACGGTGATCGTGGTCGCCACCGGGGGAAACACGGACGCCGCGACCTACACGGCCGCGCTGGAGCGCTTCGGCGCGGGCTGAGCCCGGGTCAGTCGAGCGTGGCCCGGATGCGGGCGAGCCCGGCGCGCACCATGCGCCCGGAATCCTCGCTTGCCGGCGGCATTCCCTGCGCCGTCAGCGCCGCGCCGTAGACCCCGGCGAGCCCTTCCCCGGCGATCACGGCGACCTCTTGCCCAAGCCAGTAGGGCCGTGCGGCGGCCAGTTCGATCCCGACGAGGAGCCCCGACAGCCGCGCCCGGGCGGCCTCGGGGGCGAGGTCTTTCAGAAGGTATTCGGCGCGCAGTTCAAAAAGCCGTGCCGCCACGCGCTCGGGTTTCGACAGCGCGTCGTCGAGCGCCGTTCGGAAGGCCCCGGCCTCCCAGCCGCCCTGCCCCATGCCGTGGCGCAGGATCGAGCGCGCGGCCAGCAGGTCGAACAGCTCTCCCGTCATGAAGCTCTGGAAACTCACCACCTCGCCGGCGCTGATCTGAACCCAGAAACTATGCGTTCCGGGCAGGCAGAGCACGCCGTCGAAATCCGGCCGGCCGGCGAGGAATCCGGCGATCTGGGTCTCTTCGCCACGCATGACGGCCGCCGGGTTGTCCTGGCAGAGCCCCGGCAGGATACGCAGCGCGATGCGCGGGTCGTCGCAGGGCAGTTCGGGCGGCGGGGCCTCGGCGCGCGGGGTGCAGGGCACCTTGCGATAGGGGATCTCGGTCCAGCCCTCGCGCGACCCGATCGCGCCGCAGGCCAGGACGGGCGTCCGCCGCCCATCGGCCAGCCAATGCCCGATCCGGTCGGCCAGGGCCGGGGCGAACCCCGCCCCGGAAAGCGCGGCGACACCGGGTCCGGTCGTCTGGCCGATCGCCTCGCCCCCCGCGGACATCGCCCAGGCCCGGAGCCGCGTATTGCCCCAGTCCGCGGCGATCCAGTCCACTGCGCCTGCATCGTCTGTCATCTGGGTCTCCGGCGATTCCGCCGCGGCCCGCCCGCGGCACCGGCCCGGCCTACTGCCGGGCCGGCGGTGGCGTCAACACCGGCTAGCGCGTCCCGAGGCAGTCGATCATCCCGTCGGCGAGGCCCCGGATGAGCGCGGGATAGAGTTTCGCCCCCGGCGCGAGATCCGCGCCCAGCGGGTCGAGCGTTCCGGTCTGCGCCGTGCTGCCCTCGATCAGCGTGTCGACGAGCCGCGGCGGAAACTGGGGTTCGGTGAACACGCAGGCCGCGCCGGTGTCGCGGATCAGGTCGCGGATCTCGGCCACGCGGCGCGGACCCGGGTCCGTCGCGTCGGAGACCGAGACCGCGCCCGCGGCCTCGATATCGAAACGCGCCTCGAAATAGTGATAGGCGTCGTGGAAGACCACGAAGGGCAGGCCGCGCACCGGGGCCAGCCGTGCATCCGTTTCCGCGACCAGCGCTTCGAGTTCCTCCTCGGCCAGGGCTGCGTTGCTGCGATAGGTGTCGGCATTCTCCGGGTCCGCGGCCGACAGGGCCGCCGCGATGGCGTTCAGCCAGAGCGCGGCATTCGCCGGATCGAGCCAGAGATGCGGGTCGATCGCGCCATGGTCGTGAGTGTCGTGATCGTCGTCGTGACCGTGGTCGTCGTGAGCATGGTCGTCATGGGCGGGGTCGTCGTCATGGGCGTGGTCGTCATGACCGTGGTCATCGTCGTCATGGGCGTGGTCGTGATCATGGGCCTCGAATGTCGCGCCCTCGCGCATCTCGAGGCGGGCGAGTCCGGGCGTTTCCGACAGGGTCATGATCTCGGCCGTGCCGCCAAGCGTATCCAGCGCCTCGTCGAGCCAGGGGGTCAAGACCGGGCCGACCCAGAACACGATATCGGCTTCGGACAGGGCTCGTGCCTCGGAAGGGCGCATCGCGTAGTCATGGGGCGAGGCACCGGGCCGCAGCAAGAGAACGGGATCCGCGACCCCCTCCATCACCCGCGCGGTCAACGCATGGATCGGCGGGATGTCCGCGACGACGCGCGGCGGGTCCGCCGCGACGGCGCCGGAGAAGAACACGGAAAAGCTCGCTAGCACTGGAAAAAGGGGTTTCATCGCGGTCTCGCCTTGTCTATTGCCGGGAACGGCTCCTGCATATATGATATGTAATACTATAACAATCAGAAAGTCGCCATGTCCGCCCCTGATCACTCCGTCGCCTTCGAGAGCCATGACCACGCCGGCTGCGTGGCCGGCGTGATCGCGCGCGTCGAGGCGGTCTGCGACCGGGAAAAGCTGCGCCTGACGCCGGTGCGGCGCCGGGTGCTGGAAATCCTGCTCGAGACCCACGCGGCCATGGGCGCCTACGACGTGCTGGAACGTCTCGCCGCCGAAGGACTCGGCCACCAGCCGCCGGTCGCCTACCGGGCGCTGGATTTCCTGGTCGAGAACGGCTTTGCCCACCGGATCCGGCGGCTCAACGCGTTCACGGCCTGCATGCATCCCGGCGAGGCCCATGCGCCCGCCTTCCTGATCTGCCATGACTGCGGCTCGGTCGCCGAAGCCGACAGCGCCGCGGCCCGCGCGGAGCTGGACGCGGCGGCGGCGGCGCTGGGCTTCGCCATCGACCGCACCGTGATCGAGGCGGTCGGGCTCTGCCCGGCCTGCACCGCGCCGGAGCCGCGCCCATGAGCCTGATCGACGCCGAGAACGTCACCGTCCGGCTGGGCGGGCAAACCGTGCTGGAGGCCGTGGATTTCCGGATCGCGCGCGGCGAGATCGTCACCGTGGTCGGGCCGAACGGGTCCGGCAAATCGACGCTGATCCGCACGCTGGTCGGCGCGCTCCGCCCCGCGCGGGGCCGCGTGCGCCGGGCGCCCGGGCTCTCGATCGGCTACGTGCCGCAACGGCTTCACCTCGACGAAACGATGCCGGTCACGGTTGGCCGGTTCCTCGACCTGCCGGATCCGCAGCCGCCCGAGGCCGTCGCGGCCGTGCTCGCACGCGTCGGGTTACCGGGCCTGGTCGGCCGCAGCCTGCGCGGGCTCTCGGGCGGGCAGTTCCAGCGGGTTCTGCTGGCCCGGGCGCTGCTGCGCGACCCGGACATCCTCGTCCTGGACGAACCGACGCAAAGCCTCGACCAGCCGGGCACGGCGGAATTCTACAAGCTGATCGAACAGGTTCGGGCCGAAACCGGCTGCGCGGTGCTGATGGTCAGCCACGACCTCCACGTCGTCATGAGCGCCTCGGACCGGGTGATCTGCATCAACGGCCATGTCTGCTGCGAGGGCACGCCCACCGTTGTCTCGGCCGCGCCGGAATACCGTGCGCTGTTCGGGCCGGGCACCGGCGGGACGATGGCGCTCTACCGCCATGAGCATGATCACGGGCACGAACATGCCCACGCCCACGGGCCGGGGGACGGCTGATGCTGGACGATTTCCTCCTGCGCGCGGCGCTGGCCGGCGTCGGGCTCGGGCTGGCCGCCGGGCCGCTGGGCTGTTTCGTCGTCTGGCGGCGCATGGCCTATTTCGGGGATGCGACGGCCCATGCCGCGATCCTCGGCGTCGCGCTGGCGCTGGCGCTGGAGATCTCGATCTTCGCGGGCGTTCTGGCCGTGGCCCTCGCCGCCGCGGCGGTGGTGGCCGGCCTTGGCGGGCGCGCCCATTCCACCGACACGCTGCTCGGGGTCGTCGCGCATTCGACCCTTGCGCTGGGGCTGGTGGCGGTGTCGCTTCTCGACGGCGTGCGGGTCGACCTGCTGGGCTATCTCTTCGGCGACATTCTCGCGGTGGGCCGCGCCGACCTGGCGGTGATCTGGGGCGGCGCGGCGGCGGTCCTCGGGCTGCTGGCCTGGCGCTGGCGGCCGCTGCTGACGGCAACCCTGAACGCCGATCTCGCCTTCGCCTCGGGCATCGATCCCCGGCGCGAGCGGATGGTGCTGACCCTGGCGCTGGCGCTGGTGGTCGCGGTGGCGATCAAGGTGGTGGGGGCGCTGCTGATCGCCTCGATGCTGATCATCCCGGCCGCCGCGGCGCGCAGCTTTGCCCGATCCCCCGAAGGCATGGCCGCGCTCGCCGCGCTCTTCGCCGCCGGGGCGGCGCTGGCCGGGCTTGGGGCGTCCTTTCACTGGGACACCCCCACCGGGCCCACGATCGTCGCGGTCGCTGCGGCCGGCTTCGCCGTCGCGCTCGCCGCCGGGCGGGCGATCCGGCAGGACTGACCCCGCGCGCCGGGCAGCTTGAAACGCCCCGGCTTCCATGCAACGCTCCGCCGCGATCGCAGCCGAGACGAGGGCTTTCCCCGTGCAGACCTCCACCCACGCGCAGGCCGGGGCCAAGGTGCCCGACCTGCCCCAGGTCCAGCCACAGCGCAACCCCGGGACCGCGCTCGATCTGGACTGGGTCGCTGCCGTGCAGGCCAATACCAGCGCCATCGAACGCCGCGCAAAGACCCTGCCGGGGCGGCGGTCGGTCAAGAAGGACTGGCAGGCCGCGTGGCTGCTGCGCGCCATCACGCTGATCGACCTGACGACGCTCGCGGGAGACGACACGCCGGGCCGCGTGCGGCGGCTCTGCGCCAAGGCGCGCCACCCGGTCCGCGACGACCTGCTGGAGGCGCTCGGGATGACCGGGACGCGGCTCACCACGGGGGCGGTCTGCGTCTATCACGAAATGGTGCCGCCCGCGGTCGCCGCGCTTGCGGGCAGCGGTATCCCGGTCGCGGCGGTCTCGACGGGGTTTCCGGCCGGGCTCTCGCCGCTGCATCTCCGGATCGCGGAAATCGAGGAGTCGGTAAAGGCCGGCGCGGACGAGATCGACATCGTGATCTCGCGCCGCCACGTGCTGACCGGCGACTGGCAGGCGCTCTATGACGAGATGCGCGCCTTTCGCGCAGCCTGCGGCCCCGCGCATGTGAAGGCGATCCTGGCCACCGGGGAGCTCGGCACGCTGCGCAACGTGGCCCGGGCGAGCCTCGTGTGCATGATGGCCGGGGCCGATTTCATCAAGACCTCGACCGGCAAGGAGCCCGTCAACGCCACCCTGCCCGTCTCGCTGACCATGCTGCGCGCGATCCGCGACTACGGCGCACGCACCGGTCACGCCGTCGGCTTCAAGCCGGCGGGCGGAATTTCGAAGGCCAAGGATGCGCTGACCTGGATGACCCTGATGAAAGAGGAACTGGGCGACGACTGGCTGCGCCCGCATCTCTTCCGCTTCGGCGCCTCGAGCCTGCTGGGCGATATCGAGCGCCAGCTCGAACACCATGTCACCGGCCATTACTCGGCCGGCTACCGCCATCCGATGGGGTAAGGCCATGACCGTGAAAGAGATCTTCGAGACCATGGACTACGGCCCGGCCCCCGAGGATGCGCGCCCGGCGATGGACTGGCTGGAAGGTAACGACCGCCGGTTCGGACTGTTCATCGGTGGCGCGTTCCGCGCGCCTCTTTCCGGGCGGCATTTCGAGACCGTGAACCCGGCAGACGAGGTGACCCTCGCCCATGTGGCCGAAGCCGGGGCCGCGGATGTGGACGCCGCCGTGGCCGCGGCCCGCAAGGCCCAGCCCGGCTGGGCTCGGCGCAGCGGGCATGCGCGGGCCCGGCATCTCTATGCCCTGGCCCGGCTGGTGCAGAAACACGCGCGGCTGCTCGCGGTGCTCGAGACGCTCGACAACGGCAAGCCCATCCGCGAGAGCCGCGACATCGATATCCCGCTCGTCGCGCGGCATTTCTACTATCATGCCGGTGCGGCGCAGCTGATGGAAACCGAGATGCCCGGCCAGGCGCCGCTGGGCGTCTGCGGGCAGGTGATCCCGTGGAACTTCCCGTTGCTGATGCTCGCCTGGAAAATCGCCCCGGCACTGGCCATGGGCAACACGGTGGTGCTGAAACCCGCCGAGCAGACACCGCTGACCGCCCTGCTCTTCGCCGAGATCTGCCGGGAGGCCGGGCTGCCGGCGGGCGTCGTCAATATCCTGACCGGCGCCGGCGAGACCGGCGCGGCGCTTGTCGCGCATGCGGGCGTCGACAAGGTGGCCTTCACCGGGTCCACCACCATCGGTCGGCGCATCCGCGCGGCCACGGCCGGCCAGGGCAAGCGGCTGACGCTGGAACTCGGCGGCAAGTCGCCCTTCATCGTCTTCGACGACGCCGACCTGGACAGCGCCGTCGAGGGCCTGGTGGACGCGATCTGGTTCAACCAGGGCGAGGTCTGCTGCGCCGGCTCGCGGCTGCTGGTGCAGGAAAGCGTGGCGGACGGCTTTTATGCCAGGCTCAGGGCGCGGATGGACAAGCTGCGCGTGGGCGATCCTCTGGACAAGGCCGTGGACGTGGGCGCGATCGTGGATCGCGGCCAGCTCGACCGGATCACGCGACTGGTCGAGGACGGCACCGCCGAGGGCGCACAGGTGCATCGCACCGCCGCGCCCCTGCCCGAGGGCGGCTGCTACTACCCGCCGACGCTGGTCACCGGCCTCGATCCGGCAGCCCCGCTGATGCAAGAGGAAATCTTCGGCCCGGTGCTGGTCTCCACCACGTTCCGCACACCTGCCGAGGCCGTGGCGCTGGCCAACAACACCCGCTACGGGCTGGCCGCGAGCGTCTGGTCGGAAAACATCAACCTCGCCCTCGACATCGCGCCGCGGCTGGCCGCGGGCGTGGTCTGGGTGAACGGCACCAACATGTTCGACGCCGCCGCGGGTTTCGGCGGGCGGCGCGAGTCGGGCTTCGGCCGCGAGGGCGGGCGCGAAGGGCTCTATGCCTATACCCGGAAGATCCCGGCGGCGACGCCGAGACGGCTGGTCGCGCGACAGGGTGCAGCGCGCGCCGCCCCGCGCGCCGGCGACGGGATCGACCGCACCGCCAAGCTCTATATCGGCGGCAAGCAGGCCCGCCCGGACGGCGGCTATGCCATGCCCGTCGCCGGGCCGCGCGGCCGGCTCGCCGGGCATGTGGGGCTGGGCAACCGCAAGGATATCCGCAACGCCGTCGAGGCTGCCCGCAAGGCCGATGCCTGGGGGCGGACACATGGCCACCAGCGGGCGCAGATCCTCTACTTCATCGCGGAAAACCTGTCGGCCCGCGCGGCCGAGTTCGCCGCGCGCATCCGCGCGATGACCGGCCAACAGATCAAGGCCGCCACGGCCGAGGTGGACGCCGCGGTGCAGCGGCTCTTCACCTATGCCGCCTGGGCCGACAAGTATGACGGCGCGGCCCATGACGTGCCGATGCGCGGCATGGCGCTGGCCATGAACGAACCGGTGGGGGTGATCGGGGCGATCTGTTCCGACGCGGCGCCGCTGCTCGGGCTTGTGTCGGTGATGGGACCGGCGGTGGCGATGGGCAACACCTGCGTTCTGGTGCCCTCCGAGACCGCCCCGCTGGCGGCGACGGACTTCTACCAGGTGCTCGACACCTCGGACCTGCCGGGCGGCGTCGTCAACATCGTCACCGGCCGCCACGGCGACCTGGCCGGGCCGCTGGCCGGGCATCTCGACGTGGACGCGGTCTGGTGTTTCGGGGCGGCGGAACTTTCCGCCCCGATCGAGGCGGAGTCCGCCGGGAACCTGAAGCGGACATGGGTCAATGACGGCCTGGGCCGCGACTGGGCCGGGCCGGATGGCGAGGGGCAGGAGTTTCTGCGCCAGGCGACCGAGGTCAAGAACATCTGGGTGCCCTGGGGCGCGTGATCAGCGCCCCGAGAAGAACCGCCTGACCCGCTGCCACAATCCGCTGGCGCGGTCGCCCATCTCGTCCCAGCTTTCGTCGATATCCTCGAGCACCGGGTCGATGCGGCGGCGCCGGAAACGCTGGATGCGGCGGTAGATCGCAAAGAGCGCCAGGGCCAGAACGGTCAGGAAGATCACGTTGAACCAGGGGAAGAAGCTCGCCGCCGGTCCGGTGACCTCGCGCAGGCTGACCGCGTTCGGGAACATCGAGAAGAGCGGGATCCGCCAGCCGTAATGGGTCACCGCCACCCATTGGTCGGTCTTGGCCAGGCTCTGCGCCTCGGCGGTCAGGTCGCCGGTGTCGAACTTGAAGTAGAAGGGAAACCCCCACCCCGTGTCCTCGTTGCGGTACACGCGCGGGCGGCCTTCCTCGGTCCGGGCATTGATGAACCGCACGTCGCGGCTCATGATCTCGCCGTCGCCGCGGGTGACGTCCTCGCGCTTCACGTCGGTTCCCACGATCTGCACGATGTCGCGCTGCGGCAGCGACCAGTGCAGCAGCCCCACGAAGGCGGCAAGCACAGCGGCGATCACCCCCCATTTCACATAAGCCATGGCACTCTCCTCGTTTGGCGGGCTGATAGCAGCGCGCGGCAGGGCTGGCCATGCCCGATATGGGGCGCGCGGCCCGCGGATGGAAGATGCGGATTGCCGGCACGTTGGGCGGCCGCTAGGCTCCGCGCCATGACCGCACCCGCCGACATGGACCGCCTGACCGCCGAGATCGACGCCCGGCGCGACGACCTGGTCGCCCTGACGCAGGCGCTGATCCGCATTCCCACGCTGAACCCGCCGGGCCGGCATTACCGCGACATCTGCGAGGCGCTGAAGCCCCGGCTGCACGCCGCGGGATTCACGGTGCAGCTGTTGCGGGCCGAAGGCGCGCGGGCCGACAGCGACAAGTACCCGCGCTGGAACCTCCTTGCCCGGCGCGAGGGCACGCGCCCCGGGGACTGCGTTCATTTCAACGGCCACACGGACGTGGTCGAGGTCGGCCAGGGCTGGTCGACCGACCCCTTCGGCGGCACGGTGAAGGACGGCCGCGTCTATGGCCGCGGGGCCTGTGACATGAAAGGCGGCATCGCCACGGCGATCGTCGCCGCGGAGGCCTTCGTCGCCTGCTTTCCGGACCATGCCGGCGCGATCGAGATCTCGGCCACGGCGGACGAGGAATCGGGCGGCTACGGCGGCGTCGCCTGGATGGCGGACCAGGGCTATTTCACGCCCGAGCGCGTCCAGCACGTGATCATCCCCGAACCGCTGAACAAGGACCGCGTCTGCCTCGGCCACCGGGGCGTCTGGTGGGCCGAGATCGAGACCAAGGGGCGGATCGCCCACGGGTCGATGCCGTTCCTCGGCGACTGCGCGGTGCGCCACATGGGCGCCGTGCTGGCCGAGATGGAGGAGCACCTCTTCCCGCTGCTCGCCTCGAAGCACACCGATATGCCGGTGGTGCCGGACGGGGCGAAGCAATCCACCCTGAACATCAACTCGATCCATGGCGGCGAGCCGGAACACGAGGCGGGCTATGACGGGTTCCCGGCGCCCTGCGTGCCGGACCGCTGCCGCATCGTGATCGACCGCCGCTTCCTCATCGAGGAAGATATCGCCACCGTGAAGGCCGAGATCCGCGCGATGATGGAGCATATCAAGGCGGGCCGGCCGGGTTTCGACTACGAGATCCGGGACATGCACGAGGTGGTGCCGTCCATGACCGAGCGCGACGCGCCCGTCGTCCGGACCGTCAGCGCCGCGATCGAGCGCGTGCTGGCCCGCGCGCCGGATTACGTCGTCAGCCCCGGAACATACGACCAGAAGCACATCGACCGGATCGGGCGCATGAAGAACTGCATCGCCTATGGCCCGGGGATCCTCGACCTGGCCCACCAGCCGGACGAATGGGTCGGGATCGACGACATGGCCGACAGCGCGAAGGTGCTGACGCTGACGCTGGCCGAACTGCTGCTGGCGCGCTGACCGCGCCCGGCACTTCCCAAGCCGCGGGCTTTCGGGATAGCCTGCGGCCAAAGACAGACCCACGGGGAGGGACATCCATGTTGAAGCGCCTGACAACCGTCGCCGCCGCCGCGCTGCTGGCCGGCGCGACCGCCGCCGCCGCCCAGACCGACATCACGATCGGGATGCAGCTGGAGCCGCCCAACCTGGACCCGACCGGCGGCGCCGCGGCCGCCATCGACGAGGTCGTTTACGCCAATATCTTCGAGGGTCTCACCCGCTACCAGGCCGACGGCTCGATCGCGCCGGCCCTGGCCGAGAGCTGGGAGATTTCCGGCGACGGCGCGGTCTACACCTTTGACCTGCGCGCGGGCGTGACCTTCCACGACGGCTCCGAGATGACCGCCGAGGACGTGAAATTCACGCTCGACCGTGCCCGGGCCGAGGAGTCGACCAACGCGCAAAAGGCGCTCTTCGCCGGGATCACCGATGTCGAGGTGATCGATCCGCTGACCGTGCGGGTCACGCTCTCGGCGCCGGATGGCGGTTTCCTGACCAAGATGGCCTGGGGCGACGCGGTGATCGTGGCGCCCGAATCCATCGACAAGGCCGCGACCGCGCCGGTCGGCACCGGCCCCTTCATGTTCGAGGAATGGGTCAAGGGCGACCGGGTCGAGATCGTGCGCAACCCCGATTACTGGGGCGAGGCCCCGGCGCTCGAGTCCGCGACCTTCAAGTTCATCTCGGACCCGACGGCGGCGTTCTCAGCCATGATGGCCGAGGACATCGACGCCTTCCCGGGCTATCCCGCGCCGGAAACGCTGGCCCAGTTCGAGGCCGATCCGCGGTTCCAGCTGCTGATCGGCTCGACCGAGGGCGAAACGATCCTGTCGACCAACAACGCCGACGAGGTGCTGTCGGACATCCGCGTTCGGCAGGCCATCGCCCACGCGATCGACCGCCAGGAGATCATCGACGGGGCGATGTTCGGGTACGGCACGCCCATCGGCACCCATTTCGCCCCGCATCACCCCGATTACGTGGACCTCACCGGCCAGTCCGCCCACGATCCGGACAAGTCCCGCGCGCTGCTGGAAGAGGCCGGCCATGGCGAGGGGCTGACGCTCTCGCTGAAGCTGCCGCCGCCCTCCTACGCCCGGCGTGGCGGAGAGATCGTGGCCGCGCAGCTGCGCGAGGTGGGGATCGAGACCGAGATCGAGAACCTCGAATGGGCGCAATGGCTGGAACAGGTCTTCAAGGGCACGGATTACGACCTGACCATCGTCAGCCATACCGAGCCGATGGATATCGGCATCTATGCCCGCCCGGACTACTACTTCAACTACGACAGCCCGGAGTTCCAGGCGCTGATGGAACAGCTGACCCAGGCGACCGATCCGACGAAACGCTCAGAGCTGATGAAGGCCGCGCAGCGCCACATCGCCGACGATTTCGTCAACGGCTATCTCTTCCAGCTCGCCCGGACGGGCGTGGCCCGGGCGGAGCTGCGCGGGCTCTGGGAAAACGCGCCGACCCAGGCGAACGATCTCACCGGCGTCTACTGGGAAGAGTGACACCGACCGTCGCCGGCCGGCCGCCCGTGCCGCACACTTGACGGCGCGGGAGGCCGGTGCGAACCATCGGGCTGAGCCGGGCCATTTCGCCCGGCCCGGGACCCGACCATGACAACGCCAGAGAGCACCGCGCCCGACCGGCCGGCCGTCGGCATCGCCCTTATCCTGCTGGGCGTGACGGCCATCTCGGTCAACGACATGCTGATCAAGCAGCTCTCGGGCGGCTACCCGCTGCACCAGCTCGTCTTCACGCGGTCGGCCATCGCGCTGGTCTTCACCCTGGTCCTGGTGCGACTCGAAGGCGGCTGGCACCTCCTGAAAACGGATCGCCCGCTGCTGCATCTCTTCCGCGGTCTCTGCATCGTGGTGGCGAACATGTCCTTCTTCGCCGCCATTGCCGTGCTGCCCCTGGCCGAGGCGACGGCGCTCTTTTTCGCCGCCCCCCTCTTCATCACGGTGCTGTCGGTCCCGATCCTCGGCGAGAAGGTCGGACCGCTCCGGATCGGGGCGGTCGTGGTCGGTTTCCTCGGGGTGGTGATCATGCAGCGCCCCTGGGCCGGCGAGGCCACGCTCGACGTGCCGCGGGCCGTGCTGCTGCTGCCGGTCTTCGCCGCGCTCATGTACGCGATGATGCAACTCATGACCCGCAAGCTCGGCGTCGGCGCGCGGGCCTCGGCGATGGCGGTCTACATCCAGGGCAGCTTCCTGCTGGTCTCGGCGCTGTTCTGGCTCGTGGCCGGCGACGGGCGCTTCGCCGCCGGGATGGAAAACGAGAGCCTGCGTTTCCTGCTGCGGGCGTGGATCTGGCCCGAGGGCACGGACCGCTGGCTGTTCCTCGGTCTCGGGCTCTGCTCGGCGGTGATCGGCTATTGCCTCTCGGCGGCCTATCGCATCGCCAGCGCGGCGACGGTCGCCCCCTTCGAATATGTCGGGCTGCCGCTGGCGGTGCTCTGGGGCTGGGCGATCTGGGGCGATCTGCCCGCCCCCGAGGTCTGGGCCGGTATCGCGCTGATCGTGGGCGCGGGGCTCTTCGTCTTCCTGCGCGAGCGTCAGAAGGCCCGCCCGGTGGCCAGCCGGCGGCCCGCGCGGCGCCACTGACGCCGCACGGGCCTGTCGCCTATCCGACCACGTTGAACGCCGGGCCGTAGGGATAGCCGGTGATGTTCTCGGCCCCGTCCGCGGTCACCACGAGGATGTCGTGCTCGCGGTAGCCGCCCGCGCCCGGCTGACCGTCCGGGATCGTAAGCATCGGCTCCATCGACACGACCATGCCGGGTTCCAGCACGGTGTCGATGTCCTCGCGCAGCTCGAGGCCGGCTTCGCGGCCGTAGTAATGGCTGAGAATCCCGAAGCTGTGGCCGTAGCCGAAGCTGCGATACCGCAGCAGATCGCGGTCGGCGAAGAAGGCGTTGATCTCGGCGGTGATGCCGGAACAGCTCGCCCCCGGCCGGATCAGCGAGATGCCGAGCTCGTGGGCCGCGACGTTGGCCTCCCAGATCTCGCGCGACGCCGGGTCGACCGCGCCGAGGAACATCGTGCGTTCCAGTGCCGTGTAGTAGCCCGAGATCATCGGAAAGGTATTGAGGCTCAGGATATCGCCCCGCGCGAGGGCGCGCCCGGTGACCGGGTTGTGCGCCCCGTCGGTGTTGAGACCCGACTGGAACCAGACCCAGGTGTCGCGGTACTCGGCCTCGGGAAAGCGACGTGCGATCTCGCGCTCCATCGCGTCGCGCCCGGCCATGGCGACGTCGATCTCGCGCGTGCCTTCGCGGACCGCCTCGCGGATCGCGTAGCCGCCGACATCGGCCACCGCGGCGCCCTGGCGGATCAGGTCGATCTCCGCGGGCGATTTGTGCATGCGCTGGCGCATGGTGGCCGGGGCGATGTCCACCGTCGCGGCCGGGGCAAGGAACGCCTGCAGCTTCCCGGACTGTTCCAGCGTGAGGTGATCGCCCTCGTAGCCGATCCGCCCGCCGGTGCCCGCGACCGACCGGACCGCGCGCCAGAAATTGTCGCGCGCCCAATCGGTATAGGTGATGTTGTCGCCGGCCGAGCGGCGCCAGGGCTGGCCCGCGTCGATCCCGGCCGAGATCGTCACGCAATCCGCCGGCGTGACCACGCAGGCATAGGGCCGCCCGAAGGCGCAGTAGAGAAAGCCGGCGTAATAGGCGACGTTCTGCATCGAGGTGAGAACCACGGCCGTCACGCCCGCCTCGTCCATCGCCGCGCGCAGCCCGGCCAGGCGCGCGGCGTATTCTTCCGCCGCGAACGGCAGCGCGGCCTTCTCGCCGTTGTGGAAACGATAGAATTCCGGTCTCTGGGTATCTGTCATCTTCGACCTCCGTCCACGGGGGCCGGTGCGCCCGGACCCCTCGAAAGGTCCCGGCGTGCAGGACGACAGCGGGCGATCCGCCCGCGAGCGCGGGGCCACGTGCCGGCCCCGGTGGCGACGCCATCGCCACGGCTCGGCGCCGTTATCGGATGGAATCACCGGCCTGGCAAGCCCGGCGCGCCCTGCGGGCGCGGATTTCATGCGCGCCGCGCAGGGGATATTTGGACCACTTGGACGGGCCGGTCGCGCTTCGGGCTGGACCCCCGTGCAGGCCGCGCCTAGGCTCGGGCCGGACCAGGGAGGACCCTCGCCGGAATGCTCCGCTTCGCCATCTCGCGCCTCGTCTCGCTGGGGCTGAGCCTGATCGTCGCGAGCCTCGTGATCTTCGCGGTGATCGAGGGGGTTCCGGGCGACCCGGCGGCCTTCATGCTGGGTCTGAACGCAGATCCGGCCGCGGTCGCCGCGCTGCGGGAGGAACTGGGCCTGGGCGGCAGCCTGCCGGCCCGCTACCTCGACTGGATCGGCGGCATGCTGCGGGGCGATTTCGGCATCTCCTACACCTACCGCGTGCCGGTGGCCGACCTGGTGGCGGCCCGGCTCTGGGTGTCGCTGCCGCTGGCGGCCTACGCGCTGGCCCTCTCGACGGCGATCGCCTTTCCGGTGGGCCTGATCGCGGCGGCGCGGCGCGGCACCGCCGTGGACGCCGGCATCATGGGGGCCACGCAGCTGGGCATCGCGGTGCCGAATTTCTGGTTCGCGATGCTGCTGGTGCTGGTCTTCGCGATCCAGTTGCGGCTGTTCTCGGCGGGCGGCTTCCCCGGCTGGGACGAGGGGATCTGGATCAACGTCAAGGCGCTGACCCTGCCGGCGGTGGCGCTGGCGCTGCCGCAAGCCTCGATTCTCGCCCGCGTGATGCGCTCGAGCGTGCTGGAGACGCTCGGCCAGGACTACATCCGCACCGCGCGGGCCAAGGGGCTGACCCGGCGCCAGGCGGTGTTCCGTCACGCGCTCCGGAACGCGATGATCCCGGTGCTGACCATTATCGGGCTCCAGTTCTCGTTCCTGCTGGCCGGCGCGATCATCATCGAGAACGTCTTTTTCCTGCCGGGTCTCGGGCGGCTCATCTTCCAGGGAATCACGCAGCGCGACCTGGTGGTCGTGGAGTCGGTCGTGATGCTGCTGGTCTTCGCGGTCATCACCGTCAATTTCCTGGTCGATCTCGCCTATGCCGCGGTCGACCCGCGGCTGCGGAGGCGGCGATGAGGTGGCCGCCGGCCCTGCTGCTCGGGGGGGCGCTGACCGCGGTCTTCGCGGTCGCGGCGCTCGTGTCCTTCGTCTGGACGCCGCACGGGGTCGAGGGGCTCAACATCGCCGAGAAACTCCGCACGCCCGGTGCCACCTACTGGCTCGGCACCGACCATTTCGGGCGCGACATCCTGTCGATGCTGATGGTGGGTGCGCGGACATCGATCGCGGTGGCGATCGTGGCCGTCGGCATGGGCGTGACGCTCGGCGTGCCGCTGGGGCTGCTGGCCGCCGCCCGGCGCGGCGGGCTCGTGGACGAGGTGGTGATGCGGGGCAACGACCTGATCTTCGCCTTTCCGGCGCTGGTGATCGCGATCCTGATCACGGCGGTGTTCGGGCCATCGGCGCTGAACGCGATCCTGGCCATCGGCATATTCAACACGCCGGTCTTCGCGCGGGTCACCCGCGGCGCGGCGCTGAGCCTCTGGACGCTGGACTACATCCTTGCCGCGCGCGTCGCGGGCAAGGGCGGTTTTCGCATCTCGGTCGAGCATATCCTGCCCAATATCGCCAACCTTCTGATCGTGCAGGCCACGATCCAGTTCTCGCTCGGCATCCTGGCCGAGGCCGGGCTCAGCTATGTCGGGCTCGGGGCGCAGCCGCCGACGCCCTCCTGGGGGCGGATGCTGGCCGAGAGCCAGACGATGATCTCTTTCGCGCCTCATCTCGCGATCTTCCCCGGGCTGGCCATCGTGCTGACGGTTCTGGGATTGAACCTGATGGGTGACGGCCTGCGCGACCTGCTCGACCCCAGGCTCCGGAGGGCGCGATGAGCCTGCTCTCGGTCGAGACCCTGTCGCTCGCCATCAGGGCAGAGCCGATCCTGCGGGACGTTTCCTTCGAGATCGGCGCGGGCGAGGTCTTCGGGCTCGTGGGCGAGAGCGGATCGGGGAAATCGATGACGGCGCTCGCCCTGATGCAGCTGCTGCCCGACGGTGCCCGGGCCGAAGGCGCGGCGCGCTTCGGCGGGCGCGACCTGCTCTCGCTCGGGGAGCGGGCGATGTGCGGGCTGCGCGGCAACGAGATCGGGATGATCTTCCAGGAGCCGATGACCGCGCTCAACCCGGTGCAGACCGTCGGCGACCAGGTGGCCGAAACGCTGATCGTGCACGGCGCGGCCGACCGCGCCGGCGCGGCCGCGGCCGCGCGGGACCGCCTGGCGCGGGTCGGGCTGCCGGCGGAGCGTTTCCCGCTGTCGCGGTATCCGCACGAACTCTCGGGCGGGCAGCGCCAGAGGGTCTGCATCGCCATGGCGGTGGCGTTGCGGCCGAAGCTGCTGATCGCCGACGAGCCCACGACGGCGCTCGACGTGACGACCCAGGCGCAGATCCTCGATCTGCTGAAGGGACTCGTCGCCGAGGAGGGCATGAGCCTGATGCTGATCACCCACGATCTCGCGGTGGTCTCCGGCATGGCCGATCACGTCGCGGTCATGCAGGACGGACGGATCGTCGAGGCGGCCGCGACCGAGACGCTTTTCCGGCGCAGGGCGCATCCCTATACCGACCGGCTCTTCGCGGCGACGGCCCATGTGCCCGAACGCCACGGCGCGCCCCGCGAAACGCCGCTGCTGGACGTGCGCGGGGCGGTGCGCGACTACGCGCTGCCGGGCACCCGGCTCTTCGGCGCAGCGCCGACGTTCCGGGCGGTCGACGGCGTCAGCTTTACCCTGCACGCGGGCGAGAGCCTCGGGCTGGTCGGGGAATCCGGCTGCGGGAAGTCCACGCTGACACGCGCGATCCTCGGGCTGGAAGATCTGCAAGGGGGCAGGATCACGCTGGACGGCGCGACCGTGCATGCGGGACGCCGCATGCCGGCGACGCTGCGGCGCAAGATGCAGGTGGTGTTCCAGGATCCCTTCGGCTCGTTCAACCCGCGCCACCGGGTGGCCCGGCTGGTGGCCGAGCCGTTCCACCTGCTCGACCATGCGCCCGAGGACCGCGACGACCGGATCGCCGGGGCGCTGGAGGCGGTGGGCCTGTCCCCCGCCGACGGGGCGCGCTACATCCACGAGTTCTCGGGCGGGCAGCGCCAGCGTATCGCGATCGCCCGGGCGCTGATCATCCGGCCCAAGCTGATCGTGCTGGACGAGGCGGTCTCGGCGCTCGACGTGTCGATCCGGGCGCAGATCCTCGATTTGCTGGCCGATCTGCAGGGGCGCTTCGGGCTCTCCTACCTGTTCATCAGCCACGACCTGACGGTGGTGCGCGCCATCACCGACCGGGTGCTGGTGATGAAGGCCGGCGAGATCGTCGAGGAAGGCCGGACCGAGACGGTTTTCGACGCACCCGCCCATCCCTACACGCGGCAACTGATCGCGGCCGCCCCGGCCATCCCGGCCCACTGGACGGAGGACAGACATGGCACTGGATAAGCTCTGGTTTGACCCGGAACAGCTCTTCATAGGGGGGCGCTGGCAGCCGCCCGAGGGCCGCGCGACCCTGCAGCTGGAAGATCCCTCCACCGGCTCCGGGATCGGGGCCATCGCACGCGGCGGGGCGGCGGACATCGAGGCCGCCGTGGCCGCGGCCAGGGCCGCGCGCGACGGCGACTGGGGCCGGATGACGGCGACCGAGCGCGGCCGCATCCTGTCCCACATCGGCCAGCTGGTCGCCGCGCGGGCCGACACGCTTGCCGAGATCGAGGCGACGGATGTCGGCAAACCGCTGAAGCAGGCCCGCGCGGACGCCCTCGCGCTGGCGCGCTACATGGAATTCTACGGCGGCGCGGCCGACAAGGTCATGGGCGAGACGATCCCCTATCTCGACGGGTACACGGTCTACACCCTGCGCGAGCCGCATGGCGTGACGGGCCATATCGTGCCTTGGAACTACCCGATGCAGATCATCGGCCGGTCCGTCGGCGCGGCGCTGGCGATGGGCAATGCCTGCGTCCTCAAGCCCGCCGAGGAGGCCTGCCTCACCGCGCTGGCCTTCGCCCATATCGCCGCCGAGGCCGGCCTGCCCGCGGGCGCGCTGAACGTGGTGCCGGGTCTGGGCGAAGAGGCCGGCGCCGCCCTGGCCGGGCACCCGGGCGTCGATCACCTGAGCTTCACCGGCTCCGTGGGCGTGGGGGCGCTGGTGCAGACCGCGGCGGCCCGCAACATCGTCCCGGTCACGCTGGAGCTCGGGGGCAAATCCCCGCAGCTGGTCTTTGCCGACGCCGATCTCGACGCGGCGCTGCCCTTCCTGGTGAACGCGGGCATCCAGAACGCCGGGCAGACCTGTTCCGCGGCCTCGCGCATCCTGGTGGAGCGGCGCATCCATGACGCGCTGCTGTCCCGCATGGCCGACCGCTACCGCGCGCTGCGCACCGGACCCGCGGTGGCCGATCTCGACGTGGGACCGCTGATCTCGGCCCGGCAGAAGCAGATCGTCGAGGGATACCTGGACCGGGCCGGCGATCTGACCGAGGCCGCGCGCGGCGAAATCGTCGGCAACGCGCCCGCCGGCGGGCACTACGTCGCGCCGGTCCTGCTGGCCGGCGTGACGCCCGGGCACGTCCTGGCACGCGAGGAAATCTTCGGACCGGTGCAGTGCGTCATCCCTTTCGACGACGAGGACGAGGCCGTCGCCATCGCGAACGGCACCGATTACGGGCTGGTGGCCAGCGTCTGGTCGCGGGACGGCGGGCGGCAGATGCGGCTGGCCAAGCGGCTGCGCGCCGGCCAGGTCTTCGTCAACAATTACGGCGCGGGCGGCGGGGCCGAACTGCCCTTCGGCGGCGTCGGGAAATCCGGCCATGGCCGTGAGAAGGGCTTCGAGGCGCTCTACGGGTTCTCGGCGCTCAAGACGGTGGCGGCGCATCACGGCTGAGTGACTTGCCGCGGCCCGGTCCTGCCCCCATCTGAGCGGGTGTATCCCAGTGACGGAGGACCCGCTCTCATGAAGTGCCCTATCGACGGAGAGACCCTGGTGATCGCGGATCGCAGCGGCGTCGAGATCGACTACTGCCCGAAATGCCGCGGCGTCTGGCTGGACCGGGGGGAACTCGACAAGATCATCGAGCGCGCCGCCCCGCCGCCGCCGCCGCCCCAGCCCGAACGGGCCCCGCGCTACGACGACCCGCAGCGCCCCTACAAGCGCAAGAAAAAGGAAAGCTTCCTGAGCGAGCTCTTCGACTTCTGATCGAGGCGCAACGGAGCATTCCGATGCTCGCACGGGCCCGCGCGGCCGTTCTGGCCGGGCGGTCATGTGCTTTTGCACGTCGCTCGGCTTCGCCATCGCCATGGCGATCGGCGCACCGATCCGCCGGCCGGCGCGGCGCATGGCCGGCGAACCGGCCTGCCAGGGTTGACCCACCCTTGCCTTTCACGCCCGGCTGGCGAACAGTCGGGCGGACAGACGGGAGGCGGGACGACATGAGACTTCAGGGAAAAACGGCGATCGTCACCGGCGGAGGCTCGGGCTTCGGAGCCGGGATCGCGCGGAAATTCGCGGCCGAGGGCGCGACCGTCATGGTGGCCGACATCAACGCGCAGGCGGCCGGGGAGATCGCGGCCGAACTGGGCGGGGTGGCGCAGGCGGTCGATGTCTCGGACGGCGACAGCGTGGCCGCGATGTGCGCCGCCGCGCTGGACGCCTGGGGGCGGGTCGACATTCTCGTCAACAATGCCGGCATCACCCACGAGCGCGGCGCCCTCGAGGACGTGCCCGAGGACGCCTTCGACCGGGTTTTCGCGGTGAATTGCAAATCGGTCTACCTGACCGCGCGGCACGCCGTCCCGGCGATGAAGAAAGCCGGGCATGGCACGATCCTGAACGTCGCCTCGACGGCCGGGATCAGCCCGCGTGCGCAGCTCAACTGGTACAACGCCTCCAAGGGCTGGATGATCACCGCGACCAAGACCATGGCGGTGGAGCTTGCCCCCGACGGCATCCGGGTCAACGCGCTGGCCCCCGTCGCCGGAGAGACCCCGCTGCTGGCCAGCTTCATGGGTGGCGACACGCCCGAGACGCGGGCGAAGTTCCTTTCCACCATTCCGCTCGGCCGGTTCTCGACACCCGGGGACATGGGCAACGCGGCCTGCTATCTCTGCTCGGACGAGGCAGGGATGGTGACGGGCGCCGTGCTCGAGGTCGATGGCGGGCGCTGCATCTGAGGCCGCGATGAAACCGGGCAAACGCAACCTGATCACCGACGTGCCGGGCCTGAAGGTCGGCAACGCGTCCGACGACCGGCTGAAATCGGGCGTGAGCGTTCTGCTTGGCGATGCCCCCTTCACCGCCGCGGTTCATGTCATGGGCGGGGCCCCCGGCACGCGCGAGACGGACCTGCTGGCCCCGGACCGGCTGGTGCAGGAGGTAGACGCGCTGGTGCTGTCGGGCGGGTCGGCCTTCGGGCTCGACGCGGCCTCGGGCGTGGCCGACGGGCTGCGCGCCATGGGCCGCGGCTTCGCCGTGGGCGATGCGCGGGTGCCGATCGTGCCCGGCGCGATCCTGTTCGACCTGTTGAACGGCGGCGACAAGGCCTGGGCCGACAACCCTTACAAACCGCTCGGGCGGGCGGCGCTCGATGCCGCGGGCACCGCGTTCGCGCTCGGCAGCACGGGGGCGGGCTGCGGGGCGACGACGCAGGACCTGAAAGGCGGGCTCGGATCGGCCTCGGTGGTGATGGAGAACGGGATTACCGTGGGCGCGCTGGTCGCGGTCAATGCCCTCGGGTCGGTGATCCAGCAGGGCCGGCCGAATTTCTGGGCGGCGCCCTACGAGATGGATGACGAGTTCGGCGGGCTCGGCATGGCCGCCGACTGGCAGCCGGGCCACGAGCCGGACCCGGCCGCCCACGTCGATACCGGCGGCAACACCACCATAGCGATCGTGGCGACCGACGCCCGGCTGACCCAGGCCGAGGCGACGCGGCTGGCCACCGCCGCCCATGACGGCATGGCCCGCGCCATCGTCCCGAGCCACACGCCCTTCGACGGCGACCTGGTCTTCGCCGCCGCCACGGGCGCGCGGCCCTTGCCGGACCCGACCTGGGACCCGCTGCGCCTGGGACACGCGGCGGCGCTCTGCCTGGCGCGGGCCATCGCGCGCGGCGTCCACGCGGCGCAACCGGCGCCCGGCGACACGCATCCGACCTGGCAGGCGCGTTTCCGAGGCCCTTAAGCGCACGTTAACCGCCTTTTCCCTAGCCTTGCCCCATTTCAAGGGGGAGGCCCGATGACACAGACAGTTCCGGTTCCGGCAAGCCTGCTCGACAGCCTGAAGGCACGCTGGCGCCCCACGCGCTGGGGCGGCGAGCATGTCGCCAGCCACCATCCGCGCTGCCTCGTGCGCCACCGCGTGATCCGTCCCGGCGCCCGCACCGAGACGGAGGCGCATTTCCACCGTGTCGAGCACTGGGTCGTGCTGCAGGGCGCGGCGCGCGCCAGCGTCGACGACGAACCGCGCGACCTGCTCGAGGGCGATACCCTCGATCTCCCGGTCGGCGCCCGGCACTGGATCGAGAATCCCGGCCGGGTCGACCTGCACCTGATCTCGATCGAGATGGGCGGCTACCTGGAAGACGACGACGTGATCCCCGCGACGGGACACTGACGCGGCGCGCAGGCATCTTGCGGATGGCAGGGGGCTGTGGCACCCATTCCCCAGCCATTCCAGATAGCGGAGACCGAGCCATGCGCGACACGACAGACCTGATTTCCATGCTGAAGGACCCCGATCTGCTGCGCGCACAGGCCTATGTCGCGGGCGAGTGGATCGATGCCGGGGACGGCGCCACCTTCGACGTGACCAATCCCGCCCGCGGCGACGTGCTGACGCCGGTCGCCGATCTAGGCGTGGCCGAGGTCCGCCGCGCCATCGAGGCCGCGCGCGATGCGCAGAAGGCCTGGGCCGCCAAGACCGGCAAGGAGCGTGCGGCGATCCTGCGCAAGTGGTACGATCTCATGGTCGAGAACGCCGACGATCTTGCCGCGATCCTGACGGCCGAGATGGGCAAGCCCCTGGCCGAGGCCAAGGGCGAGATCCTCTACGGCGCCTCCTTCATCGAGTGGTTCGGCGAGGAAGCTAAGCGCGTCTACGGCGAGACGATCCCCGGCCACCAGCCCGACAAGCGCATCGTGGTGCTTAAGCAACCCGTGGGCGTCGCGGCCTCGATCACGCCGTGGAACTTCCCCAACGCCATGATCGCGCGCAAGGTCGCGCCCGCGCTTGCCGCCGGCTGCGCCTTCGTCGCGCGACCCGCCTCGGAAACGCCGCTTTCGGCGCTCGCCATGGCGGTCCTCGCCGAGCGGGCCGGCGTGCCCAGGGGGGTGCTGTCCGTCGTGACCTCGTCCCGGGCCTCCGCCATCGGCAAGGAATTCTGCGAGAACCCGATCATCGCGAAGATCACCTTCACCGGCTCGACCGAGGTGGGCCGCATCCTGATGCGCCAGTCGGCCGACCAGATCAAGAAGGCCTCGATGGAACTCGGTGGCAACGCGCCCTTCATCGTCTTCGACGACGCCGATCTCGACGCCGCGGTCGAGGGCGCGATGATCTCCAAGTACCGCAACAACGGCCAGACCTGCGTCTGCGCCAACCGCATCTACGTGCAGGCCGGCGTCTACGACGCCTTCGCCGAGAAACTCGCCGCGGCCACGCGCAAGATGCAGGTGGGTGACGGGTTCGAGGACGGCACCACCGCCGGGCCGCTGATCACCGAGGATGCCGTCAAGAAGGTCGAGGAGCACATCGCCGACGCGCTTTCCAAGGGCGCCAAGATCGTCGCCGGCGGCAAGCGCCACGAGAAGGGCGGCACCTTCTTCGAACCGACCGTTCTGACCGGCGTGACCCAGGACATGAAGGTCAGCACCGAGGAAACCTTCGGCCCGGTCGCACCGCTCTTCCGCTTCGAGAACGAGGAGGACGTGATCGCCAAGGCCAACGACACGATCTTCGGCCTGGCCTCCTATTTCTACGCCAGCGATCTCGGCCGCGTCTGGCGTGTCGCCGAGGCGCTGGAATACGGCATGGTCGGCATCAACACCGGCCTGATCTCGACCGAGGTGGCGCCCTTCGGCGGGGTCAAGCAGTCCGGGCTGGGCCGCGAGGGCTCGCGCCACGGCATCGACGAGTTCACCGAGATGAAATATCTCTGCATGAGCATCTGAAGCCGTTGCAAACACGCATGCCCGCCGGGCCCGGTGACCGCACCGGGCCCGGCAGCGCATTTTACAGAACCGCTAGACATCCGTCACGCGCATGTCATGGATTGACGTCACTCCGGGATCGCAGACATCCATAACCGGAGTGCACCATGTCCCCGAAGCTTCTGACTGCCAGCTCGGCGCTGGCAATGTTTGCGGCGCTTCCCGCCGCGGCCGAGATGAATTTCAACCGCATCGCGTCCTTCCCGGTCGCATCCAACTGGTCCGGCGCCGCGCCGGACGAAACCGCGCCCGAGATCATCTCGGCCACGGCCGACGGGATGACGCTGGTCTACTCCGACAGCCCCGGCGGCGTGATCGGTGCGATCGACATCACCGACCCGGCCAACCCCAAGCCACTCGGCGTGATGGAAATGGACGGCGAGCCGACCGCGGTCTCGATCATCGGAACAACCGCCTTCGTGGGCATCAACACCTCGGAAAGCTACACCCAGCCATCGGGCATGGTGAAGGCCATCGACGTGCCCTCCATGACCGAGCTTGCGCGCTGCGACCTGGGCGGCCAGCCCGATTCGACCGCCGCTGCGCCGGACGGCTCCTTCATCTCGATCGCCATCGAGAACGAGCGTGACGAAGACGCCGGCGACGGCCGCGTGCCCCAGATGCCCGCCGGAAACCTGGTGATGATCGACGTGACCGACGGTACGCTCGACTGCACCAGCCTGACCCGGGCCGACCTGACCGGCCTGGCCGATGTCGCCCCGGAAGACCCCGAGCCGGAATTCGCCGACATCAACGGGCTGGGCGAGACGGCGGTGACGCTGCAGGAGAACAACCACATCGCCGTCGTCGCACGCGACGGCTCGATCGTGTCGCATTTCTCGGCCGGCGGCGTCGATCTCGACAACATCGACGTCGAGGACGAGCGCGCCGCGCTGACCTTCACCGCCAGCCAGAAGAACCGCCTGCGCGAGCCTGACGGGCTGCAGTGGATCGACGACGACCATTTCGCCATCGCCAACGAGGGCGACATGGACGGCGGCGCGCGCGGCATGACCATCTTCCACAAGGACGGCACGGTCGTCTGGGAAAGCGGCACCAGCTTCGAGCATGCCATCGTCCAGATCGGCCATTACCCGGACAAGCGGTCGGACTCGAAGGGTGTCGAACCCGAGGGCATGGAATTCGCGGTCTTCGACGGCACGCCCTATGTCTTCCTTCTCGCCGAACGGTCCTCGATCATCGGCGTCTACGACGTGACCGATCCCGCCAACCCGGTTCTGACCCAGTTGCTGCCCTCGGGCATCTCGCCCGAAGGCGCGGTGGCCATTCCCGAGCGCGGCCTCCTCGCCACGGCGAACGAGTATGACGGCCTCGAGGACGGCGCGGCGCGCGCCCATGTGATGATCTTCGAATACCAGGACGCGCCCGCGGTCTATCCGCACCTGACCTCGGAAGGCGCCGACAGGCTGATCGGCTGGGGTGCGAATTCCGGCATGGTCGCGGCCGAGGACGGCACGATCTACGCGGTGAACGACAGCTTCTACGCCTTCCAGCCGACGATCTTCCACATCGACCCCGGCCAGACCCCGGCCCGGATCGTGGACGCCATTCCGGTGACGCGCGCCGGCCGCCCGGCGCAGCTGATGGACATGGAAGGCATCACGCTCGACGGCGAGGGCGGCTTCTACGTGGTCTCCGAAGGTCGGCCGGGCCGCGGCATCCTGCATGCGATCTACCACGTCGCGGCAGATGGCGAGATCGCCGAGGTCATCCCCTTCCCCAAGGAGTTGATGGCCGTCGAACGCCGGCACGCGTCCGAAGGCATCACAAGGCTCGGCGACACGCTCTGGATCGCGATCCAGCGTGAATGGGACGATGATCCGAAGAACCACGTCAAGCTGGTCTCCTACAACCTCGAGACCGGCGAATGGGGCGCGGTGCATTATCCCAAGGCCGAGCCGGCGACCGGCTGGGTGGGCCTGTCGGAGATTACCGCCCATGGCGATCACGTCTACGTCATCGAGCGGGACAACCAGCATGCCGATGCCGCGGTGACCAAGAAGATCTTCCGCGTCTCGCTGGACCAGATGCAGCCCGCGCCGCTCGGCGGCGCGCTGCCGGTGGTGACCAAGGAAGAGGTCCGCGACCTGATCCCCGAGCTCACCGCGACGGGCGGCTACGTGCTCGACAAGGTCGAAGGCCTGGCCATCCAGGCCGACGGAACCGCCTGGGTCTCGACCGACAACGACGGCGTGGACGATCATTCCGGCGAGACGATGTTCTTCTCGATCGGCAAGATCGACTGAGCCGGAAACGCGAAGGCTCCCGCAGCACTGCGGGAGCCCCGGGCGTCAGGGCGCGCGGGTCCCCCCCGCGCGCTTTCGCCGTTCTTCAGGCCTCGGCCTTGTCCTGTTCCAGCGCTCCGGCCGACACCCCGTCGCCGTTGGCGATCTGGATCCGGCGCGGCTTCAGCGCCTCGGGCACCTCGCGCTGCAGATCGATGTGCAGCATGCCGTTTTCATGGACGGCACCGGTCACCCTGACGTGGTCGGCCAGCTGGAACCGCTTCTCGAAGGCCCGCGTCGCGATCCCGCGATGCAGGAAGGTGCGGTCGCGGTCTTGCTCGGTCTCGGCCTTGCGGGCCGACACGATCAGCGCGTTCTCGCGAACCTCGACCGACAGGTCGTCGTCCGAGAACCCGGCCACCGCCACGGAAATGCGGTAGGCGTCATCGGCGGTTTTCTCGATGTTGAAGGGCGGATAGCCGGTCTGGCCGATATCCTGGGAAAGCACGCGGTCCAGCAGATCAGCGAATTGGTCGAACCCGACGGTGGACCGGTAGAGCGGGGACAGATCGAATGTACGCATAACGTCATCCTCCTTTGAGCGATGTCTGTCGATGCGACCCTCCCGAAGGCAGGGCCAATCAGCCGCCCGGACCCGGTTTCCGGCGTCCGGACGAGGCTGATTTGGGCGCGCGCGGCGCGGCTTTCAAGAGGTCTCAGGGCTCCTGCGCGGTGCCGGAGACGGGGCGCACGTTCTGCGGCCGGGTCGCCTTCGTCTCGAGCGCGCGCAGCACCTCCTGGAGCGGCTCCGGCAGCGCCGTGCCCAGCGCCACCTTGCGCTCGCGCCACCGGGCCTTGGCCGAGACGACCGACACGATCCGCGGCGTGCCGTCGGTCTCGATGAAGACCGGCGCGCCCGAAGAGCCGAAATCGACGTCGCAGGACAGGACCAGGACGCCCGGATCCTTGCCCAGAACATGGCACTGCTTCTCGAGCGACAGCGCGTTGTCGCGGTTCATGGCATAGGAGACCAGCTCGACGCTGTCGCCGATCTCCGGCGCGCGCCCGGCGCTGAAGGGCGGCACGCCCTCCGCGGCGATCGGGCGGTCGAGCTGGATGACGGCGAGATCCCGGGCGGCCCGATCGATCCGGTTATGGCCGGCATAGACGTAGTCGGGATGGATCACGACCTGGCGCGCCCGCCGCTGGGCGGCGGCCTCGCCGTTCCGCCACCCGGCCAGGAACGCGACCCGGCTGTCCGCGATCCGGTCCCCGGACTGCCTGTCATACATGCAATGCGCCGCGGTCAGCACCAGCTCGGGCGAAATCAGCGTTCCGGTGCAGAACCCCGCCCCGTCAAGGTTCACGCGGCCCACGCCCTCCCAGCCGCGGCTCCGGTCCGCGGTATCGAGGGTCGTCAGGCTGGCGGCGTCGGTGCTGTTGACCGGGCCGACGGCGACATAAACCCAGATCGAAACGATAAGCAGCGCGATAAGGCGCATTCCTCGGACCTCTTCACCGGCTATTGGGTGCTGGCCGGGATAGCCCCGCGGTTTGGCGACATTGTGGCGACCAAGCGGAAAGCTTGGATCAGCCGAGCGCCGGCGGGCGCGGCCCGCCCGTGGCCCAGTCCAGCAATTCGACCGTGTGCACCACGGGGATCTCGGTGCCGCCGCCGATCTGCATCATGCAGCCGATATTGCCCGCGGCGATGACCTCGGGCGCCTTCGCCTCCAGCGTCCGCACCTTTCGGGCCTTGAGCTGCTTGGAGATCTCGGGCTGCATCAGGTTGTAGGTGCCCGCGCTGCCGCAGCAAAGATGGCTGTCCGCCGGTTCCACCACCTCGAACCCGGCGGCTTTCAGAAGGGTCTTCGGCGCGGCGGTGATTTTCTGGCCGTGCTGAAGCGAACAGGCCGCGTGATAGGCCACGCGCATCGGGGACGCGCCCTCGGCCGGCAGATCGAGCGTCGCCAGCAGTTCGGTCACGTCCATCGCGATCTCCGATACCGCCCGCGCCTCCGCGGCCAGGGCCTCGTCGCGGAACATGTGCCCGTAATCCTTGACGGTGGTGCCGCAGCCGCTGGTGTTGATCACCACCGCGTCGAGCCCCTCGCCCTGCATCTCGCGGTTCCAGGCGCGGATGTTCCGCGCCGCGCTCGCATGGCTCTCGCCGGTCTTTCCCATGTGGTGGGTCAGCGCGCCGCAGCAGCCCTGCCCCTCGGCCACCACGACCTCGCAGCCCAGCCGGGTCAGCAGCCGGATCGTCGCGTCGTTGATATCGGTGTTGAGCGCGCGCTGCGCACAACCCGTCATCAGCGCCACGCGCTTCTTGCGCGGGCCTTCGGCGGGGAAGACCTGCGGATCGTCGTTGCGGCTGACCGGCGGGATCGTTTTCGGGGCCATTTCCAGCATCGCCTTCAGCCGTGCATCCGGCATCAGGAAGGCGAAGGGCCGCCCGATCTTCGCGCCCAGCAGCGCGAGGCGGAACCGGGTCGGATGGGGCAGGATGCGGGCCAGCATCCAGCGCAGCGCGCGTTCGCGCCAGGGGCGCCTGTAGGTCTGCTCTATGTATTCCCGGGCATGATCGACCAGGTGCATGTAATGGACGCCCGACGGGCAGGTGGTCATGCAGGCCAGGCAGCTGAGACAGCGATCGATATGCTTGACCGTCTTCTCGTCGGCGGGCCGCCCCTTCTCGAGCATGTCCTTGATCAGGTAGATCCGCCCGCGCGGGCTGTCGAGTTCGTCGCCCAGCACCTGGTAGGTCGGGCAGGTCGCCGTGCAGAACCCGCAATGCACGCAGGCCCGCAGGATCTCGTTGGACCGCGCGGTGGCGGCATCCGCCAGCTGTTCGGGGGTAAAGTTCGTCTGCATCTCGCCTCCGCCTCAGCCCGTCAGGCCGGGATTGAACAGGCCCTTCGGGTCGAACTTGGCCCGGAGCCCCGCGCTGATCCGCGCCAGCGCCGGAACCTCGGGCTGGAAGGGCGGGATCCGCGCCCGCGTCTCCGCCGACGCCCGGACGAGCGTGGCGTGGCCCGCATAGGTCCCGAGCGCCGCGCGCGCATCGGTGCCCTCGGGGATCAGCGCCCAGACGAGCCCGCCGCCCCAGTCGTAGAGCAGCGCTTCCGCCCCGAGCCGTTCGGCCAGCGCGGGCGCGTCGCCCGGCTTCACCGACAGCCGCCAGACATCGCCCGCGCGCCCGTGGAAATCGGCCACGTCGCGCACCCCGGTCCAGGTCTCCGCCACCCGGTCGGGATCGGTTTCCACCGCGACCGCGCCCGCATCGCCGAGCAACGCCGACAGGCGCCTCGCGCGATAGGCCACAGAGCTTTCGAAGCCCTCGATCCGGATCAGCGTCTCCGGCGCGCCCGCCGCGCCCAGGGGCCTGTGCGCCGCACCCGTCACCTCGAAGGGCGACCCCAGCGCGCGGGCAAGAACGGCCACCGCCGCCGCGTCCGACAGGCCGCGGATCGTCAGCGTCGCCGCGGCCGCCGGCGCCGGCAGCACCTTGAAGGAGACCTCCGTCAACACGCCCAGCGTGCCGTGGCTCCCGGCCATGAGCTTCACCAGGTCGTAGCCGGTGACGTTCTTCATCACCCGCCCGCCATTCTTGACCACCGCCCCGGTGCCGTCGACGAAGCGCAGGCCGAGCAGGAAATCCCGGCAGGCCCCGACCGAAATGCGCCGCGGGCCCGAAACATTGGCCGCCGCGGCGCCGCCGATGGTGGGCGTGCCCTCCGTGCCCAGCAGGCCGCGATGGTCCATCGGCTCGAAGGCCAGGCGCTGACCCTCGGCGGCCAGCGCCGCCTCGATCTCGGCCAGCGGCGTGCCCGCGCCGGCCACCATGGTCAGCGCGCCCGGCTCGTAGAGCCGGACGCCGCTCAGCCCCGCCGTGCCGAGCGCCGCGCCGGTCACCGGGCGCCCGACCGGACGCGTGCCGCCGCCCTGGATACGGAACGGGTCGCGCGCCGCGCGCACGGCCTCGGCCAGCGCCTCTTCTGTTTCCGGTGTCATCATTCCAAGTGGTCCAAGTATCCCGGGGGTCCGGGGGCAGCGCCCCCGGTCATTCGGCGGCCATGGCAGGGCGACGGCTGGCGCTGGTCTCCAGCGGGAAGACCTTGGCGGGGTTCAGCAGCCAGTCCGGGTCGAAGACGTCCTTCACCCGCATCTGCGCCTCCATGTCCTCGGGCGCGTACTGCGCCGCCATCAGGTCGCGCTTTTCCACCCCGACGCCATGTTCGCCGGTCAGGCAGCCGCCCGCCTCGACGCAGAGCGTCAGGATGTCGGCTCCCAGCGCCTCGGCCTTTTCCAGCTCGCCCGGTGCGTTCGCGTCGAACAGGATCAGGGGATGCATGTTGCCGTCCCCGGCGTGGAAGACATTCGCCACGCCAAGCCCGTATGCCTTCGAGAGATCGCCGATCCCCTTAAGCACCCGCGGAAGTTCCGAGACCGGGATCGTGCCGTCCAGACAGATATAGTCGTTGATCTGCCCCATCGCGCCGAAGGCCGATTTCCGGCCCTTCCAGATCAGCGCGGATTCCTCCGCAGAGCCGCTCTCGCGGAGTTCGTCGGGATTATGGGTCGCGGCGATCTGCTTGATCAGCCCGAGCTGTTCGTCGATCTCGGCCGCCGAGCCCTCGACCTCGACAATCAGCAGCGCCTCGACGTCCGGATACCCGGCATGGGCGAAATCCTCGCAGGCGCGAATGCAGGGCCGGTCCATGAACTCGATCGCCACGGGCAGCAGCCCGGCCTTGATGATGTCGCTGACGCAGGCGCCCGCCACCTCGTTCGAGGAGAAGCCCATCAGCAGCGGGCGCGCGCCCTCGGGCTGGCGCAGGATGCGCAGCGTCGCCTCGGTCACGACGCCGAGCTGCCCCTCGGACCCGCAGATCACGCCCAGGAGATCCAGCCCGCCGGCATCGAGATGCGCGCCGCCAAGCTCGACCACGCTGCCGTCCATCAACACCACCGTCGCGCCGAGCAGGTTGTTCGTCGTCACGCCGTATTTCAGGCAATGCGCCCCGCCCGAGTTCATCGCGATGTTGCCGGCGATCGCGCAGGCCAGCTGGCTCGACGGATCCGGGGCATAAAAGAAGCCCTCTTCCTCCACGGCGCCGGTGACCGAAAGATTGGTGCGCCCGGTCTGGACACGGATGAACCGGTTCGCGTAGTCGGTCTCAAGCACGTCGTTCATGCGGGCCACGCCCAGGATCACGCTGTCGGCCGTCGGCAGCGCGCCCCCGGCCAGCGAGGTGCCGGCGCCGCGCGGCACGACCGGCACGCGTTCCTCGTGGCAGATGCGCAGCACCGCCGACACCTCCGCGGTGGAGGCCGGCAGCACCACCGCCAGGGGCGGGCAGCGATAGGCGGTGAGCGCGTCGCATTCATAGGCGCGCGTTTCCGCGGGATCGTGGATCAGCGCGTCCGCCGGCAGCTCCTTGGCCAGCCGGGCGATGATCTTGTCCTTCCGCGACAGGATCGCGGCGTCGGGGGCGGGCATCTCCATGGGCGCGTTTCCTTCATATTTGGTAAAATCATATTACCAATTTTGGCCTATGCAAGGAAAATCTCCGGCATATACCGTAACGGCATGGATCTTCTCGCGCGCCTCACGCTTTTCTCGGTGCTCGACGGCATCGCCGTCGGGCTGTTGTTCGCCGCATGGCTCGGGATCGGGCTGATGATCGAGCGCGAGTCGCGGACCCGCCCCTCGACCTCGGCGCTGATGCGGCGCTACCGGCGGGACTGGATGCGCGAATTCGTCACCCGTCAGCCGCGGATCTTCGACGCCAACATCCTGTCCACGCTCCGGCAGGGCACGACCTTCTTCGCCTCCGCCTGCATGATCGCGATCGGCGGCGGCCTCGCGCTGCTCGGCAATACCGAGCGGCTTCGCGGCGTGGCCCGGGACCTGACGCTCGACAGCGCGCCGGAGGTCGTCTGGGAAATCAAGATCCTGCTCGCGCTGCTGCTGGTGGCGTCCGCCTTCCTGAAATTCGTCTGGTCGCACCGGCTCTTCGGCTATTGCGCGGTCGTCATGGCCTCGATCCCGAACGAGCCCGACGATCCGCAGGCCGCGCCCCGTGCCGCGCAGGCGGCCGAGCTGAACATCACCGCGTCGCGCAGCTTCAACCGCGGTCTGCGATCGGTCTATTTCGCGCTGGCCGCGCTGGCCTGGCTGCTCGGGGCGATCCCGCTCATCCTGGCCACGCTCGCGGCGTTTCTCGTGCTTTACCGCCGCGAGTTCCGGTCGCGGTCGCGCACGATCCTTCTGGGCGATACGACCTGACCGCCGCCGCTACCGCCCCTCGCGCAGCCAGGCCCCGAGACTGAGCGCGGCCGCGAGCAGCAGGAACAGCACCGCCGGCAAGAGCGGCCGGATGCGGATATCCGTCGTGAGATAGGCCTCGCGCGGGGTCAGCCCGACCCAGCCACGCCCGGCCGCGACCCGCCCTGCGCGGACGTCCCGGATCCCCGGAAAGCCGTCCTCCAGCCGCAGGATGCCGCCGCGCTGGCGCTCCACCACCGGGGCGAGCTTGTCGCCGGTGGCGATGGTCTCCGCGTATTCGCGCGGCGCGGCGGGGCCAAGCGCGATCACCGCGTCCTTCTCGGCGTCGGCCAGCCGGTAGAGACCGGTCTCGGGTCCCTCGTAGCTGGCAGTGAAGCGGCCCGGGGCGGTTTCGGTCAGCTCGACGGCGACCTCCTCGCCGGCGGGCGTGGTCACGGTGACGCTGCGCGCGCCCTCGGCCAGCGACCGGCGCGTGATGTTGATGGTCTGCCCCTGTGCCTCGGCGCGCAGCGCCTCTTCCTCGAGCTCGGGCTCCTTCATCATCCAGTGCGCAAGCCGGCGCAGCAGTTCGAGCTGCGGCCCGCCGCCCTCGTAGCCGCGATGCCAGAGCCAGGCATGGTCGGAGGCCAGCAGCGCCACGCGCCCCGCCTCGACGCGGTCGAGCACCAGGAGCGGGCGCGCGTCCGCGCCGCGCATGACCGTGTCGCCCGCCTCGGCAGTCACGTCGATCTGGCGGAACCAGCGCCCCCAGCCGGGGGTGCCGTCCTCGGCCGCGGGGCGCGGCGCGAAATCCTCGAGCCCGGCGGTCACCGGGTGACGCGCGCCGAGATCCGAGACCTCGGGGGTATAGCCCCGCTCGACGACGCGGGCGGTGGGCATGCCGGGCAGGACCTCGGCCAGCGGCGAGCGCCAGAGGCTTTCGGCCCCGGCGAATTCCGGACCGGCCGCCAGCAGCACGGCGCCGCCGTCCTCGACGTAGCGGCGGACGTTGTCGAGGTAGATCGGCGGCAGGATCCCGCGCTGGCGATAGCGGTCGAAGACGATCAGGTCGAACTCGTCGATCTTCTCAAGGAAAAGCTCGCGCGTCGGGAAAGCGATGAGGCTCAGCTCGCTGACCGGCACGCCATCCTGCTTGGTGGGCGGGCGCAGGATGGTGAAATGCACCAGGTCGACCGAGCTGTCGGATTTCAGCAGGTTGCGCCAGGTTCGTTCGCCCGCATGCGGTTCGCCCGACACCAGCAACACGCGCAGCCGGTCGCGCACGCCGTTGATGGAGATCACCGCGGCGTTGTTGCGGTCGGTCAGCTCGCCCTCGGCAGCCGGAACCTCGAACTGGATGACGTTCATCCCGCCATGCGGCAGCCGGATCGGCACCTCCATGTCACGGCCGACGGGCACGCTGAAGCTCTGGGGCTCGCCGCCGTCGATGGTGACGAAGAGCTCGACCATGCCCTCGGCATCGGCCGGCACGTCGCCCTGGTTCTCGATCCGCAGCCGCAGCGTGACCGGCTCGCCGATGATCGCGAAGGCCGGCGCGTTGCGCACCTGCAGACGCCGGTCCCAGTCGCCCTCGCGCCCGGTCAGCAGCGCGTGTACCGGCGCCGGCATCTCGGGCGCCATGTCGAGATCGTGCAGCTGCCCGTCGGTGATCAGCACCGCCCCGGCGATCCGCCCGCGCGGGGCCTCGGCCAGCGCCTCGGACAGCGCCGTCATCAGCAGCGTGCCGCGCTCGCTGCCCTCGGGCGCGTCGGCGACACGGGCGATGCGCAGCTCCGTGTTCGCGCGCGCGGCGATCCGGCGCTCCAGCTCGGCCAGCGCCGCATCGGTCTGCGCGGCCCGGTCCGAAATGCCCTGCGAGGCCGTCCGGTCCACCACGGCCAGCACGATGTCGGTCAGCGGGTCGCGCGCCTCTTCCTGGAGCGACGGGTTGGCAAGCGCCGCCAGCACGGCGAGCGCGCCCAGCCCCCGGAGCCACCAGCCGGCCAGGCGCCGCCACAAGGCGAAGCCGAGCACGACGCAGGCCAGCGCCGCGAGAACGGCAAGAACCGGCAGCGCCAGGAGCGGGTCGAAGACGATCTCGCGGCTCATGTCATTGCCCCAGCCTGTCCAGCAGCGCAGGCACGTGCACCTGGTCGGACTTGTAGTTCCCGGTCAGCACATGCATCACCAGGTTGATCCCGAAACGCAGCGCGTATTCCCGCTGCCGCTCGCCGCCATAGCCGCGGCCGACGGGAAACAGGTACTGCCCGTTCTGGCCCACCGCCCAGGCCGCTGCCCAGTCGTTGCCGCCGATCACCACCGGGGTTACGCCATCGTTGAGATCGCGGAACGGCATGCCCTCGATCTGCTCGGCATCCGGCGGCGCCGCCTCGACCCAGACGTCGCGGCTGTCGTGGCGGCCCGGGAAATCCTGCAGAAGGTAGAAGGTCCGCGTCAGCACGTGATCCTCGGGTACGGGTTCCAGCGGCGGTACGTCCAGGGGCGCGGCCAGCTGCTGCAGCTTGCGCCCGTTGGGCGTGCCGGTGCCGAACCGGCCGATATCGGCGTCCCGCGTGTCGAAGAGGATCATGCCGCCGGTCCGCAGGTACTGGTTCAGCTCGGCATAAGCCTCGGGCGAGGGGCGCGGCTGGGTCTCGGTAACCGGCCAGTAGAGCAGCGGGTAAAAGGCCAGCTCGTCGGTCTCGAGATCGACGCCGATCGGCTCTTCCGGTTCGACCGAGGTGCGCCGCGCCAGCGTCAGGGACAGCCCCCGGAGCCCCGCCGCGGAGATCCGGTCGAGCGCGGCATCGCCGGTCACGACATAGGCCAGCACGGTTTCGGTGGTGGCCTCGATCGCACGGGCCTCGCCCTCGCCCCCGGGTTGCTGTGCCTCTGCCCCGCCGGGCGCCAGCAGGACCAGCGCCAAGAGCGCTGCCGCCCCCTGCCTGGGCCCGGTCAGCCGGCCCGCCAGCCAAAGCGTGGCGACGACATCGGCCATGAGCGCCAGCAGCGCCGCCGCCAGCAAGGCCCCCTTGAGGCCGGTCTGGCGCGTCACGCCGAGTCCCTCGACGGGCACCGAGGCGGGCCACTCCGTCGCCGCGATCTCGTCTTCGGGCCCGATCACGTTGAGCGCAACGCGCCGTTCGCCGTCGGCATAGAGCCCCGGCCGCAACGCCGGGCCGGCAATGCCCTCGGCCAGTGCCGTGCCGTCCACGCCAGCCAGTGCGCCCGCGTCACGTTCCACCCCGAAGCCATCGAGCACACGGACGGCTTCCCAGGTCGTTCCCTCGAGTTCCGCGGCGCTGGGCTGGACCGGGCGCGTGGAGACCGCGAGACGGTCGAGCATCTGCACGAACAGCCCCGAGAGCGGCAGGCTCGACCATTCGGCGTTGGCGGTGACATGGAACAGCACGACCTGCCCCTGGCCCAGCGCCTTGCGGGTCACCAGCGGCGTGCCGTCGGCAAGCGCCGCGATCACCCGGTCGGCGAGCGCCGGGTCGGGCTGGGCCACCACCTGGCTGGTGACGGTGACGTCCTCCGGGATGGCGAGGCCGTGAAAGGGCGAGTCCTCGGGGAAGGGGCGCAATTCCTTCGGCGCGCCCCAGCTCATGGCGCCGCCGACGCTGCGCCCGCCGGCCCGCAGGCGCACGGGCATCAGCGCCGGCTCCTCGTCGCGCGCCACGTCGCTGGCCGCCAGCCGCGGACCGGCGAAGCGCAGCAGCAGGCCGCCCTCCTCGACCCAGGCCTCGATCTCGTCGGATTCGAGCGGCGTCAACTGCGCCACGTCGGCCAGGGCGATCACGTCGGGATCGGCCAGCAGGATATCGTCCAGCGTGCCCTCGATCAGGTCCGCGGTCGGCTCGAGCGCCTGGCGCAGATAATGGAGCGGCGACAGCAGCTCGGTGCCCTCGCGGTCCTCGCGCGCGGCGAAGAGCGCGACCTGCCGCCGCTTCAGCGCGTCGTCGGTCAGGCTCACCGCGCCGGCCGACCGCGTTCCGGCGATCTCGAATCGCCGGATGCGGTTGCGCAGCTCGGCCGGCACCGACAGCGCGCCCTCGGCGCGGGTGCCGTCGCCTTCGAAGCTGAGCGGCAGCTCGGCCAGCACCCGTTCGATCCCGGCCGGGTCCGGGCCGATGGCCCGCAGGGTGATCTCGCGCGCGACGGCTGCGCCCGCCCGCATGGCGTCGAGCCTGATGGCGCCGTCCTCGAAGGCCGGCGGACGCAGCGCAAGCCGCCCCGCGCCGGATTCGAACGCCATGACCGTTCCGCGGCTTTCGAGCGCGGCCAGGAGATCGGCCCGCCCCGCCCGGGCCAGCCCGTCGGACATCCAGTAGGTGTCGAAATCCCGCGCGGCCCCGCGCACCCAGTCGACCGCGGCCGCGTCATCCGGCATCCAGGCCGCCGGGGCGAGGCTCGGCAAACGTTCCGCCCAGGCCTCGGCCGACTGGAATTCCGGCCCGCCCGCCGACAGGTCCGTCAGGGCCGCCACGGCGACAGGCCGGCCCGCCTGGCGCGCGACGTCGAGCAGCTCGGCCGCCTTGTCCCGGCGCAGCCCCCAGTCCTGGGCGGAGGCCCAGCTGCCATCCATCAGGATCAGGAGCGGACCGGCCCCCTCGCGCGCGTCGCGCGGGTTCAGGACCGGCCCGGCAAAGCCGACGATCAGCGCGGCAACGGCCAGGCAGCGCAGCAAAAGCAGCCACCAGGGCGTGCGGTCGCTCTCGGTCTCTTCGTCACGAAGCCCAAGCAGCAGCGTGACCGCCGGGAACCGCCGCCGGATCGGCGCGGGCGGCACGGCGCGCAGCAGCCACCAGAGCGCGGGCAGCGCCACCAGCCCCAGCAGAAGCCAGGGCGTGGTAAAGGCAAGCGGGCCGATCGACCACATCAGCGCCCCCCTTCCAGCGCCCGGTAGAGCCAGAGCAGCGCCGACTGCGCGGAATCGCCGGTATGATGGCAGCTGTACTGCCAGCCGGTGCGCGCCGCGACATCGGCCAGCCGTGCCTTGCGCGCCGCCAGCCGTTCAAGGTAGCGCGGTTTCAGCTCGCCGGCCTTCAGGGTCTCGAAACTGACGGCGCCGCTCATGCTTTCGAAGATGGTGCGCCCGTCGAAGGGGAAGGCCTCTTCCTGCGGGTCGAGCACCTGCAGCAACACCCCCTTCACCCCGCGATCCGCGGCATGGGAAAGCACCGTCTCGACACGCGACCAGTCGCCGAGGAAATCCGAGATCAGCACGGCACGCGCGCCGGTCGGCATCGGGCGCTCGACCGGGACGCCGTAATCGGCGGCATCCTCCTCGTCGAGCTCGGCCGCGATCCGCAGAAGTTGCGCCTCGCCGTGGCGGGGCGGCTCAGGATCCTGCATCAGCCCGACGCGCTCGCCGCCGCGGTTCAGCAGGATCGCCCCGGCCAGGCCGAGCAGCTTGGCACGGTCGCCCTTGCTGGGCCGGTCGTCGGACCCGGAAAAGGCCATCGCGCGGGCGGTGTCGATCCAGAAGAGGACGCTCTGCGCCGCCTGCCATTCCTTTTCCCGCACGAAGGCCGCGTCCGACCGGCCCGACCGGCGCCAGTCGATGTCGCGCCACGCGTCGCCCGGATGGGCGGCCCGGTACTGCCAGAACTCGTCCCCGACGCCGGCGCGGCGGCGGCCATGCTCGCCCAGGATAACCGTCGCGGCCAGGTGCTCGGCCGCGGCCAGCAGCGGCGGCAGGCCGGCTGAAACGCCCTCGGCCCGGTGGCGCAGGCGCGCGGCAGGAAGGGCGTGCGGGTCGGTCAAGCGGCCTCCTCGATGCGGGTGATCTGCCGGGCGACCTCGTCGATGAGCGTGCCGAGATCCTCGCCGCGGGCGCGCGCGGCAAAGGACAGCGCCATGCGGTGGATCATCACCGGCCGCGCCATCGCGAACACGTCCTCGGGTGTCGGCGCCAGGCGCCCGTCCAGCAGCGCGCGGGCGCGCACCGTCAGCATCAGCGCCTGCGCGGCACGCGGGCCCGGCCCCCAGCTCACCTGGTCGCGCACGGCCTCCGTGGCTTCGGGCTCGTCGGGGCGGCAGGCGCGCACGAGGTCGAGGATCAGTTCCACGATCCCCTCGCCCACCGGCATGCGGCGCACGACGGATTGCGCGGCGATCAGCTCGGCGGCGGTGAAGACGGCCTCCGACTCGGCGTCGTCGGTCCCGGTGGTGGTCAGCAGGATCTCGCGTTCCGTGTCGCGGTCGGGATAGGCCACGTCGACCCGCACGAGGAACCTGTCAAGCTGGGCTTCGGGCAGTGGATACGTGCCTTCCTGCTCGATGGGATTCTGCGTGGCGAGCACGTGGAAAGGCTTGTCGAGCGCCCGCTCCTCGCCGGCCACGGTCACCGCCTTTTCCTGCATCGCCTGCAACAGCGCCGACTGCGTGCGGGGGCTTGCGCGGTTGATCTCGTCGGCCATCAGCAACTGGCAGAAGATCGGCCCCTCGATAAAGCGGAAGGCGCGGCTGCCATCGGCGGCGGTTTCCAGCACCTCGGAGCCGAGGATGTCCGCCGGCATCAGGTCCGGCGTGAACTGGATGCGGTTGCCGGCAAGCCCCATGACCGTCGAGAGGGCGTCCACCAGCCGTGTCTTGCCCAGCCCCGGCAGCCCCACGAGCAACGCGTGCCCCCCGCAAAGCAGGGACGTCAGCGTCAGGTCGACGACCTCCTGCTGGCCGATGATCCGCTTGCCGATACTGCGCCGCGCCTGGGCCAGCTTGCCCCCCAGCGCCTCGATCTCGTGCAGAAGCTCTTCGTCGGTTTCGGCCATGACTCCCCTTTCCGCCGGCGCTATGGTCTGTTGAAAGCGATCCGCCGCCTATTAAATCGAGATAAAGCGGCACGGACAAATGGCAAAATCCGCTATGGGACAAAACATCGTGACCCCCTCGGCCGAAGCCCTCGCCGAAGCCGCCAAGGCGGCATCGGAAAAGGGCCCGCCCCCGGTGCATCTCTGGAACCCGGCCTTCTGCGGCGACCTGGACATGCGCATCGCCCGCGACGGCACCTGGTTCTACCTCGGCACGCCCATCGGCCGGAAACCGCTGGTGAAGCTGTTTTCCTCGATCCTTCGGAAAGACGAAGACGCCTATTTCCTCGTCACCCCGGTCGAGAAGGTGGGAATCACCGTCGAGGACGCCCCCTTCGTCGCGATCGATTTCGAGGTGGACGGCGATGGCCGCGACCAGAGCCTGACCTTCCTGACCAATGTCGACGACGTGGTGACCGCGGGCCCGGATCACCCGATCCGCGTGGCCCGCGACCCCGAAACGGGCGAGCCGTCGCCCTATGTTCTGGTCCGCGCGAACCTCGAGGCGCTGATCGACCGCAAGAGCTTCTACCGGCTGGTCGATATCGGAACCCATGAAGAGCGGGACGGCACAGGCTGGTTCGGGGTCTGGTCGGGCGGCGATTTCTTCCCGATCATCCCCTCGGCCGAGCTGGAGGCCACATGACCGCGCCGCTGGCCGTCATCATCGGCGTCGGCGACGGGCTGTCCGCGGCGCTGGCCCGCCAGCTGTCCGGCCAAGGCTACCGCCTTGTTCTGGCCGCGCGCAACGTCGACAAGCTGGGCCCACTCGCCGCGCAGACCGGCGCCGGGACCACGGCGCTCGACGCGCGGGACCCGGCGGCGGTGGCCACGCTCTTCGACGGGCTCGACGCCGCGCCCCGCGTGGTGATCTACAACCCGTCGGCACGCGTGCGCGGACCTGTCGCCGATCTCGACCCCGAGGCGGTGCGCAAGGCCGTGGAGGTCACGGCGATCGGCGCCTTCCTGACGGGCCAGGCGGCCGCACGCCGGATGCTGGCGGCCGAGCCACAGGCGGGGGTGCGGGGAACGATCCTGTTCACCGGGGCCTCGGCGGGGGTGAAGGGATTCCCGCACTCCGCGCCCTTTGCCATGGGCAAGTTCGCCCAGCGCGGGCTGGCGGAATCGATGGCGCGCGAACTGCACCCGCAGGGCATCCATGTCGCCTGGGTCAATATCGACGGGGCGATCCGCAATCCCGGCCGGACCGAGCCCGCGGATGCCCCGGACAGCATGCTCGATCCCGAGGCGATCGCGGCGGCCTATCTTCAGCTGATCGACCAGGACCGTTCCGCCTGGTCGTCGGAGCTGACGCTGCGCCCCTGGGTGGAACGCTTCTGACGCCGTACCGCGCCGGTTGACACAGATCATGGCCGCAGCGCGCCGCGGTGTGCCAGGGTCGGCGCGCCAGATCGACCAAGGAGACCCGGGATGTCCGACGACACCAGACCCGGCGCGGGCTTCCACGACGTCGCGCGCGCCCTGATCGCCGAAGCGACCAAGGCCCCGTCCAGCCACAACTCCCAGCCCTGGCGATTCCGCATCCATGACCATCATATCGACGTGCTCGCCGACTGGCAGCGCAGCCTGCCGGTGGTCGACCCGGAAGGCCGCGAACTGATCATCAGCTGCGGCGCGGTCACCGGCGCGCTGGAGGTCACGGCGCGCGCCCGCGGGTTCACGCCCGAGACCGAGGTCTTTCCCCTGCCCCATGATTTCGACGTGCTGGCGCGTGTCCGGCTAGGCACGCGCGGCAAGGCGGCGCCGGACGACGCCGCCTGCGCGGACGCGCTGGCGACGCGGCGGACGAACCGCGCGGCCTTCGCCGGCGATCCGCCCGACGACGCGCTCTGGGACGACCTGGCCGCGGCGGCGGCGGCCCATGACGTGATGCTCGTCGCGGCCCGCGAAGACACCCGCGAGACGATTGCCGATCTCGTGGCCGAGGGCGACAAGGAACAGCTTGCCGACGCCGCTTTCCGGGCCGAACTGGCCTGTTGGGTGCATTCCACGACGCTTGGCAGCCATGACGGGATGTCGGCCGCGGCCTTCGGCATGCCGGACATCCTGGCGCCGGCGGCGCGGCTGGCCATCCGCACCTTCGACATGGGGGACGGGATCGCGGCGGACGACGCCAGGAAAATCATGCAGGGCTCTCCGCTGCTGGCCGCGCTGGCCACGCAGGGCGACGGCAAACCGGCCTGGCTGGCAACCGGGCGGGCCCTTATGGATGTGCTGCTCCGGCTCGAACGGGCCGGCCTCGCCGCCGCTTATCTCAACCAGCCGATCGAGGTGGCGTCCCTGCGCCCGAAACTCGGCGCCGCGCTCGGCCTGTCCGGGTCTCCGCAGCTCTTGCTGCGGATCGGCCAGCCAAGCCTGCCGGCACCCGCCTCCGTCCGCCGGCCGGTGGAGGACGTGCTGGCCTGAACGTCAGGACCCGTCGCCGATCCGGCTCGGATGCGGGCAGCCGTTGCCCGCGGTCTCGATATCGAGCGTTACGTGTCCGATCCCGTGCGCCTCGGCGAGGCGCGCCTTGACCCGGTTCTTGATCTCGGCCGCCGCGGGCCAGTCGGACTCCGAGACGACCATATGCGCCTCGAGCGACACGCGGCGTTCGCTCATCTGCCAGAGATGCAGGTGATGGACGCCCTCCACGCCCGGCACGGCCTCCATCGTGGCAATGACCTCAGCCGCGGCAATGCCGGGAGGGCTGCCCAGCATAAGGATCCGGATGACCGGCCCGATCTCGGCGATGGCCATCCACAGGATGTAACCCGCGATCCCCAGGGTCACCAGCGGGTCCACGAGCCGCCAGTCATAAAGCAGGATCAGCGTGCCCGCGACGATCACCGCGACCGAGCCCAGCGCATCCGCCAGGTTGTGCAGGAAAGCCGCCCGGATGTTCACGCTTTCCTGCGAGAGCCGGTAGGTCAGGAGCGCGGTCACCAGGTCGACGACCAGCGCGACCCCGGCCACCGCCACCACGATCCAGCCCTCGACGCCCGGCGGATCGATCAGCCGCAGCACGGCCTCGTAGACGAGGTAGAGCCCGATCACCACGAGCGTCGTGTAGTTGATGAGCGCGGCCACCAGCTCGGCCCGGCCATAGCCGAAGGTCATCACCGCGTCCGACGGGCGCCGGGCGATGCGCCGCGCGAAGAAGGCGATGCCGAGCGAGATCGCGTCGGACAGGTTGTGGACCGCATCGGCGATCAGCGCAACGGAGCCGGAAACAAGCCCGCCCGCGATCTGCGTCACCGTCAGGAAAAGGTTGACCCCCACGGCCAGCGCCACGCGCGCGTCGCCGGCGTCCGGGTCGACGTGATGATGGTGGTGATGCCCGCCCATGGCCGAGACCTAGCCGCCCGTCCCGAACGGATCAAGCGCGCTCAGCGCACCACGTAGACCGCGCAATCGGCATGGGTGACGACATGGCTGGCCGTCGTGCCGAGCAGGTAGTCGCGCACCCGCGGGTTCGCGGCCTCCATCACCACGAGGTCGACCTTGTCCTGGTCGGCCATCTTCACGATCTGGCGGTGGGCCGCACCGATCAGCACCTGTGTGCGCACCTTCACATCGCCCGGCGGGAAGGCCTCGAGGAATTCCTGCAGCTTCTCGCCCCAATATTTGCGCGAATCGTAGATGTTCAGGTTGCGCTCCATCTCGGGCGCGACGGTGACGACCAACAGTTCGGCGCCGTGCCACCTGGCCAGTTGCAACGCCGTCTCGTAGGCCTTGCTGGCATGGGCCGCGTGGCGCAGGTTGACGGGGCAGAGAATGGTGCGGATATCGCTCGGCATGGCGCGGCCTCTCCTTGCTGCGGCCGATGCCTTTCTCCGGGGCACCCGCCGGCGTGCGGGCCACCCTACACGACGTCACGGGCTCAGGCCACCGTCGCCACCTCCCCGCCCCCGCGCCGGGCATGAAGCTTGATGCTGCGGACCTTGCCGGACATCTCGGCGGCGATCCGGTCCAGCATGTCGTCGCGCGTCACGCCGAGCCGCGCTGCCAGGGAGTCGATCGCGACGGGCAGTTCGCCCGCGACCAGGGCCCGGACCTCGGTCGCACCGTAGGTCATGCGATCGAGGACATGGACATCGTCGAGACCGGCGGCCTCGGCAAGGGCCAGATAGTCGCGTTCCGCGACCGCCCCGGCGATACAGGCGGCATAGAGATCGCGGTGCGCCGCGATCCAGTCCGGCAGGGTCTCCGCCACCAGGTCGGAAACCAGGATCCGGCCGCCGGGCTTGAGCACCCGCGCGATCTCGGCAAAGGCCGCGGGTTTGTCCATCGACAGGTTGATCACGCAGTTGGAGATGATCCAGTCGACGCTTTCGTCGGGCAGCGGCAGCGCCTCGATCAGGCCTTCCATGACCTCCACCTGTCCGGCCCCCGCCCGCGCGGCATTCTCCCGCGCGCGGCGCACCATGTCGGGGTTGGCATCGAGGCCGATCACCCGCCCCGCGGGTCCCACCCGTTCCGCGGCGAGCAGAAGATCGAGCCCGGCGCCGCAGCCCAGGTCCAGCACGGTCGCACCGGTTTCCACCGCGGCGAAGGCCAGCGGATCGCCACATCCGAAGCTGGTCGCCACGAGCCCGTCGGGAAGGGCGGCCAGCGCGGCCGGGTCGTAGTCCGGCGCCAGGAGGGGCGTCTCTCCGGCCGCGGCAGGCGCCGCCAGCCGGTCGCCGTAGAACGCGTCGATCCCGGCCCGCGGCTCATGCTTGTTTCCGGTCATCGGAAAAGCATGAGCCGCGCATGTCAGGGGGTCAATTCACCTGAAAAGGGGAATCCACGGCACCCGGCGCCTAATGCGCCTCGGCCCAGTTCCTGCCCTGTCCGGCATCCACCGTCAGCGGCACCGACAGTTTCACCACCGGCTCGGCGGCGTGCTCCATGACCTCGCGCACTACGGCGACGGTCCGGTCCACCGCGTCCTCGTCCACCTCGAAGATCAGTTCGTCATGGACCTGCAGCAGCATGCGCGCGGGCAGCGCCGCGATCGCGCCGGGCATGCGGATCATCGCGCGGCGGATCACGTCGGCCGCCGTACCCTGGATCGGCGCATTGATCGCCGCACGGCGCGCGAAGCCCGCTGCCGGCCCCTTGGCCGAGATCTCGGGCGTGTGGATCTTGCGGCCGAACAGGGTGCGGACGAACCCGTGCTCCTTGGCGAAGGCGACGGTGTCGTCCATGTAGTCCTTGATGCCCGGGAAACGCTCGAAATAGGTGTCGATGAAGCTCTTGGCCTCGTCGCGCGGGATGCGCAGGTTCCGCGACAGCCCGAAGGCCGAGATGCCGTAGATCACCCCGAAATTGATCGCCTTGGCCTGCCGGCGCACGGACGCGTCCATGCCCTCGACCGGGACGCCGAACATCTCGGACGCGGTCATCGCGTGGATGTCCTGGTCGTCGCGGAAGGCGGCCTTCATCGTCGCGAGATCGGCGATATGGGCCAGGATGCGCAGCTCGATCTGGCTGTAGTCGAGGCTGACCAGCAGCTTGCCCGTCTCGGCGACGAAGGCCTCGCGGATGCGGCGGCCTTCGTCGCTGCGAACGGGAATGTTCTGCAGGTTCGGATCGGTCGAGGCGAGACGCCCCGTATTGGCGCCCGCGATCATGTAGGAGGTGTGGACGCGCCCGGTCTCGGGGTTGATGTGATCCTGAAGCGCGTCGGTATAGGTCGATTTCAGCTTGGAGAGCTGGCGCCAGTCCAGAACCCGCGCCGGCAGGTCGTGGCCCTCGGCGGCGAGGTCTTCCAGCACGTCCGCCCCGGTGCCGTAGGCGCCGGTCTTGCCGCGCTTGCCGCCTTCGAGCGCCATCTTGTCGAAGAGGATCTCGCCCAGCTGCTTGGGCGAGCCGACGTTGAAGCGCTCGCCGGCCAGGTCGTGGATCTCGGCCTCCAGCCCCGCCATCTTCTGGCTGAAGGCGTTCGACATGCGGCTCAGCGTGTCGCGGTCGACCTTGATCCCGGCGATCTCCATGTCGGCCAGCACCGGCACCATGGGCCGTTCCAGCGTTTCGTAGACCGTCGTGACCTGGCGCTGGTGGAGCTGCGGCTTGAACAGCCGCCAGAGGCGCAGGGTGATGTCGGCATCCTCGGCGGCGTAGTGCGCGGCCTTGTCGATGGCCACGCGGTCGAAGGTGATCTGGCTCTTGCCGCTGCCGATCAGCTCCTTGATGGGGATCGGATTGTGGCCGAGGTACCGCTCGGACAGGGCGTCCATGCCATGGCCGTGCAACCCGGCGTTCATGGCATAGGACATCAGCATGGTGTCGGCGATGGGGGTGATGCGGATGCCGTGGCGGGCCAGCACCTTGGCGTCGTATTTCATGTTCTGACCGATCTTGAGGATCGCGTCGTCCTCGAAGATCGGGCCAAGCGCGGCCAGAACCTCCGGCAGCGGCAGTTGCCCCTCGGCCAGGTCCTCCGAGCCGAAGAGCCCTTCGCCGCCATCGGTGGCCCGGTGGCCGACGGGGATGTAACAGGCGCGCCCCGGTTCGACCGCGAGAGAGAGGCCGACCAGTTCGGCACGCATCTCGTTCAGGCTGGTGGTCTCTGTGTCCACCGCGACATGGCCGTGCTGGTGGATCGCCGCGACCCAGCGCGCCAGCCCCTCGGCATCGCGCACGGTCTCGTAGACCGCTTCCTCGAACGGGGCGAGCGGCGCCTTGTCTTCCTGCGGCTCCGCCCCCGCCGGGTCGGTATCCGTGATCGCCGGCGGCTCGACGCCAAGCTTCTCTGCCACGCGCTTGGTGAGGGTCCGGAATTCCATCTGGCCGAGGAACTCCATCAGGGTATCGGGGTCGGGATCCCTGACCTCGAGGTCTTCGAGCGCGACGTCGAGCGGGGTCCGGTCGTCGAGCTTCACCAGTTCACGGCTGATGCGGATCTGTTCGGCGAAGTCCAGCAGGGTCTGGCGGCGCTTGGGCTGCTTGATCTCGCCCGCGCGGTCCAGCAGCGTGTCGAGATCCCCGAATTCGTTGATCAGCAGGGCCGCGGTCTTCACCCCGATGCCCGGCGCGCCCGGCACGTTATCCACCGAGTCGCCCGCCAGCGCCTGCACGTCGACCACGCGGTCCGGGCCGACGCCGAACTTTTCCTCGACCTGCTCGGTATCGATCACGCGCGACTTCATCGGGTCCAGCATCGTCACGCCGCCGCCCACCAGCTGCATCAGGTCCTTGTCGGAAGACAGGATCGTGACCCGCCCGCCGGCCTCGCGCGCCGCGCGGGCGAGCGTGGCGATAATGTCGTCGGCCTCGAAGCCCGCGACCTCGAGGCAGGCGATGTTGAAGGCTCGCGTCGCCTCGCGGGTCAGCGGGATCTGCGGGCGCAGATCCTCGGGCATTTCCGGGCGGTTGGCCTTGTACTGCTCGAAGATCTCGTTGCGGAAGGTCTCTCCGGAATGATCGAAGATCACCGCCGCATGGGTGGGTGCGTCCGGGCCGGCGCTGTCCTCGATATACTTGAAGACCATGTTGCAGAACCCCGCCACGGCGCCGATGGGCAGCCCGTCGGACTTGCGCGTCAGGGGCGGCAAGGCGTGGTAGGCCCGGAAGATGAAGGTCGAGCCGTCGATCAGATGTAGATGATGGCCCTTGCCGAAGCTGCCCATCGCGCTCTCCCGTCATATGGGCGCCGTCGGTCCGCCGCCCGCCCTGGGACGGCCAGCCGCGTCGCGACGCGGTCTGCGGATCCGGGGCGGCTCAGCCCTGGGACCCGGTGTCCGCCGGGCCGCCCTTGAGGATGAATTTCTTGTCGCAGTAGCCGCACTCGACATAGCCCGTATCCTCGGGGATCGAGTACCAGACGCGCGGGTGGCCCTGCGCGCCGCCGCCGCCGTCGCAGGCAACGCGGGTCTTGGTGACGACCTCGGTTTCGGGTGCGTCGAGAGGCATGGTCTGGCTCCGCTTCGTTCTGGTGTGCGATTGACCCTTGTTTGCACCGCATGATAGCGATCCGCAAGGCGCGGACAAGGCCGGACCGCGCAAGGTTCGGGGAGCGCCATGACCGACTACGCCATCGAGATCGAAGCACTGGAAAAGACCTATGCCGCGACCCGCCGTGCACCGGCGAAGGTGGCGCTGAAAGGCGTGGACCTGCGCATCCCCAAGGGCAGCATCTACGGGCTGCTCGGGCCGAACGGCGCGGGGAAATCGACGCTGATCAACATCCTGGCCGGTCTCGTCGTGAAGACCGGCGGCAAGGTGCGGATCTGGGGATTCGACCAGGACGTGAACCCGCGCCAGTCCCGCGCCTCCATCGGCGTCATGCCCCAGGAGCTGAACCTGGACCCGTTCTTCACGCCCGCCGGCGCGCTCGAGGTGCAGGCCGGCCTCTACGGGGTGCCCAAATCGCAGCGGCGCACCCACGAGATCCTGGAAATGGTCGGGCTCGAGGACAAGGCCGAGGCCTACGCGCGCAACCTCTCGGGCGGGATGCGCCGGCGGCTGCTGCTCGCCAAGGCGCTGGTCCACAATCCGCAGGTGCTGGTGCTGGACGAGCCGACCGCCGGCGTCGACATCGAACTCCGCCAGATGCTCTGGGAAAACGTGCGGGCGCTGAACGCGCGCGGTGTGACGATCATCCTTACGACCCATTACCTCGAGGAAGCCGAGGAGATGTGCGACGAGATCGCCATCATCGACGAGGGCCGGGTGATCGCGCAGGACCGGACCGAAACGCTCGTCGCGCGGATGGATGCCAAGACGCTGGTCATCCAGCCCGAGGCCCCGGTCACGACGCCCCCGCCCGTGCCCGAGGGCGTCACCGTCGACCTGCGCGCCGACGGCGCGCTGGCCTTCGGCTATCGCCGTGCCCAGACCTCGGCCGACGTGATCCTCGGCCTGGTCCACGAGGCCGGCATCCGCATCCGCGACGTCGCCACCGAGGAGGCCGACCTCGAGGACGTCTTCGTTTCCCTGACCTCGAAGAGGGACACGGCGGCCTGAACCGGGCGCCGCGGGCTCAGCCCTTCTGCAGCATGCGCCCCAGCGGGCGCCCACCCAGGATGTGCACGTGCAGGTGCGGCACCTCCTGCACACCGTCCTGGCCCGCGTTGGAAATCAGCCGATAGCCGTCACCGCCCGCGCCGGGGCGCAGACCCAGCATGCGGCACACTTCGCCGATGGTGCGGGTGAAATCCACGATTTCCTCGGCCGAGGCCTCAAGCGCGAAATGGTCGTAATTGACATAGGCGCCCTTGGGAATCACCAGCACATGCGCCGGCGCCTGCGGGCCGATGTCGTTGAAGGCGAGGCAGTGATCGGTTTCCATCACGGTGTCGTTCGGGATCTCGCCGCGCAGGATCTTGGCGAACACGTTCTGGTCGTCGTAATCGTAGGCCATTGGCTTCCCCTAATCGGCAAACAAATCCTTGGTCTGGGCAATCGCCCGTGCCTTTTCCTCGGCGATATCGAAAAAGGACGCAAGCGCCGCCGCGTTCCGCGCCGGCGTCGCCGTCTCGGAAATCCGGTGATGCGCCGGGAAGGCGGCATCGCCGAGACGCGCGCGTTCCCGCGCGAACTGGGCCTCGATCATCGACGTCACGGCCGCGCCGTCCTCCGGGCCGGTGCCCGGGCCGATCAGGCCGAGCCGCGCCGCGTGACCGGACAGGTAGGCCCTGTCATAGACACAGTCGATTTCCAGGATCTGCGTGGCCGGCAATCCCTCGTGAAAGTCCCGTATCGCATCAAGCGCCGAGATATCGACGCAGATCATCAGCCGCCCGGTTTCGAAGCTGTCGAAGAGCAGGCGCAGGAAGGATCGGCGGTGGCGGTTGCGCTTGGCGATCGCGGTCTCGATCCCGCCCAGCGCAGGCAGGTCGGCGTCGGGCTCGTCGAAGAGATAGCCGACCCCGGGAATCCCGGTAACGTCCCGGGCCCGGGCGACGAACCGGCGGCCGACATGCCATTTCTTGCAGGCGACGATCAAGAGACGCCGCGTCCCGTCGCGGTCGCGGCCGGACTCCCAGAAACGGGGCGCATGGCGCAGTCCCTCCCGGCCGAGTCCGGTCTGGAAGCCGTAGAGCGCCCGCAAATCGCCCGTCGCGGGCGTGTCGCGACGGGTGCTCGCGTAGAGAGCCGCCAGGCGCCGCCTCAGCGCCAGGGCGTCGGGCGAGATCTTGCGCGCGAACAGGCGGTCCTGCCCGATCAGCACGTCGTGATGATCGTCGTGAAAGGTGACGGGAACCCCGTAATCGGAGAACACGGCGAAGGTCGGCGTCCAGTTCCGGAGTTCCTGCGCCGGCACCAGCTGATGCACGAGGGTCTGGAAAAAGGTCTCGTCCGGTATCCAGGTCGTCCGGAAGAAACGCGGGATATCGGGCCGGCGCCTGATGTAGTCGAGCACCGCCTCGGCCGTCCGGCGGCGCAGGCACCACCACTGGCTGCCGATCATGACCTGCAGCCCGTCCGGGATGCGCCGCGACAGGCCGAGCGCCTTCTGGACCCGGAGCATCCCGTAGAACAGGCGCTTTCGCGCGCGTTCGTTGACGTAGTGGCGATAGATCAGCCGCTCCTCGCGCAGCCCGGTCTTGATCCATCCCGACGCGAAGAAATCCACCGCCTCGATGTGATCGGCGGTGGCGCCGCCCAGCATGTCGTGGATCGCGCGATGGGACTTGATGGGCATGCAGTCGCCCGAAACGAGATAGACATGGGTGGCACGCGGAAACGCCGCGAGCGCCGTTTCGAGCGCGACCAGCGTCGCCCGCACCAGCGACCATTCCCCCCAGCCGCAGCGCACCCGCCTGCGCGCGAAGGCAACGTTCGGCGCCATGCCGAGCGCCTTGCGGAGCCGTTGGAAATCGGCGTCGGGCGCCCTGGCGTCCAGATGGATCGTCACCGTGTCGCCCGCGTCGCTCAGTGTCCGCGCCAAGGCGATCACGGCCTCGGGGTCCTTGTGGCACAGCAGGATATAGGCGATCTTCACCATTGACGCGGATTACTCTTTACGAACCGTGGCCCGACAGGGCAGACGGCACTGGACAGGATACGCGAGCTACTTTTCTCAATCCCGTTGATTTCTACTCAACGTTGTAAACAGTGCAAGAGGATCGGTAATGGGCTTTCCCGGAATCTGGATGACCGAGAGTCAAAGCATGGTCTACCGGGTGGTCCCGAAATGCGCCTGCTCGACGATCGGCCAGATCATGTATTTCTCGGACCATGGCAGGTTCTATGACGGCGACATCCACGACGCGGCCGAAGGCCTGCACAAATGGGCTTTCGAGGACAGCCGCCCGCTGATCTCGGACCGGATACGGGACCGGTCCGCGCCGGCCTTCACCTGCGTGCGAAACCCCTACGCACGGATCCTGTCGAGCTTTCTCGACAAGATCTGCGGCATCCAGCGCAACGGCAAGCGCTACCGCGGCAAGCTCGTGCCGCTTCTGGTGCAGACTTACGGGGTCGAGGTCGGCGGTGCCGACGGCCGGGCGCCCTTCGACCAGGTCCGCTCCTTCCGGCGCTTCCTGCTCTTCGCGCGCGATACGATCCGCTGGCGGCGCCCGATGGAGCCCGACATCCACTGGTCGGCCATGTCCAGCCATATCGGTACCTTCGTCGCAAATGGCGGGCGGTTCGACCACATCTTCTGCACCGAGGACTTCCGGGCCGGGATGCAGAGCGTGCTCGACCGGGCCGAGACCCGGCACGAGGTTGACCTGTCGGCGATCCCCCGGTTCAACGAATCCGCCGGGCATGGCCCGGAACGCGCCCACCCGGTCGCCGACTACTACGACGACCTGTCGCGTCACCTGGTCTACGAGATCTACAAGCGCGACTTCGAACTCTTCAAATACGATCCCGACGATCCCGGGAACCCGCGGCCCACGGCAGAGATCGATCTCGCCGAGATCCATGCGAAGCTCGGCGACTAGGGGCGCCCCTCCGCGCGCCGGGTCGCCATGGCCCCGCGCCCGGGACCGCCCGGGGCCCTCGGGTCAGGCGAGGCCGTGCGCGCGGTAGAGGGCGCCGAGATCGGCTTCGGGACGCGCCCCGAGATGGCTGATCACCTCGGACGCCGCGACGTTGCCCATCTGCGCGCACAGGCGCGGCGCGTGCCCCTCGGCCAGCCCCCAGAGGAACCCGCTGGCGAACAGGTCGCCCGCGCCGGTCGCATCCACGATATCCGTGGGCACCGCCGGGACGTGCCAGCGTTCCCCGCCGGTCACCACATGGGCGCCCTTCTCGGACTCGGTGCAGACCACCATGTCGACCGCGCGTGCCGCGGCGTCGAGCGCGGAGTCGAGATCCTCGGTCTCGAACATCGCCAGCATCTCGGCGCGGTTCGAGATCAGCAGGTCGAGATCCTCGACGATCATGCGGTGGAAGGCGTCCCGGTGCCGTTCGATGCAGAACGGGTCGCTCAGGGTCAGCGACACGCGCCCACCCGCGGCCTTGCAGGCCCGGATCGCCCTGGCGAAAGCCTCGTGGCTGTCGGGCCCGTCGAAACGGTAGCCCTCGAGGTACAGCCAGTCCGCGTCGGCCATCATGCCCGTGTCGATGTCGTCGGGGCCGAGATGCTCGGACATGCCGAGATAGGTGTTCATCGACCGCTCGCCGTCGGGCGTGACCAGCACCATGCAGCGCCCGGTCTCGTGCGCCGCGTCGCCGGGGGCCATCGGTGTCTCGTAGACGGCTCCCTGGGCGCGCATGTCATGCGCGAAGATCGCGCCGAGCTGGTCGTCCTTGACCTTGCCGACATAGGCCGTGCGCCCGCCCAGCGCCGCGATGCCGGCGATCGTATTCGCCGCGGAGCCGCCGGAGACCTCGATCGAGGGCCCCATGCGGCCGTACAGCTCCACCGCGCGGTCACGGTCGATCAATTGCATGATGCCCTTCTCGACGCCGTTCTCGGCGAGGAAGCTCTCTTCGGTGTGGCAGAGAACGTCGACCATCGCGTTGCCGATGCCGACGACCTGGAAGCGCTTGGTCATAGGGTCTTGTCCTCGTAGGGGCAGAGATCGCGGATGAGGCAGTTGGGGCACATCGGCTTGCGCGCCTTGCAGACGTAGCGCCCGTGCAGGATCAGCCAGTGATGGGCATGCAGCTGGAACTCCACCGGAACGTTGTCCTCGATGGCACGCTCGACGGCGATCACGTCCTTGCCGGCGGCGATGCCCGTGCGGTTGCCGACGCGGAAGATATGCGTGTCGACCGCCTGCGCCGGGTGATGGAACCACATGTTCAGCACCACGTTGGCCGTCTTGCGCCCGACGCCCGGCAGGCTTTCGAGCGCCGCGCGCGACGAGGGCACCTCGCCGCCATACTCCTCGTGAAGGATGCGGCTCAGCTTGATGACGTTCCTGGCCTTGTTGCGGTAGAGACCGATCGTCTTGATGTGCTCGATCAGCCCCGCCTCGCCCAGCGCCAGCATCTTCTCGGGCGTGTCGGCGATCCTGAAGAGCTCTTTCGTGGCCTTGTTCACACCGGCATCGGTCGCCTGCGCGCTAAGCGCCACGGCCACGACCAGCGTGTAGGCATTCACATGGGCGAGTTCGCCCTTCGGCTCCGGCTCATGGGCGCGGAAACGGGTGAAGATCTCGCGGATCGTGGGATAGTCCAACTGCTTCGCCATGGGTTTCTCTTGCCCGCTCGGCCCGGCCGGGGCAAGTCCCGAGACCGTGGCCGCGACCTTTGCGCAGCTTCCGGGTCGCGGGATCCGGCCGGCGCGGCTATGGCTCGGTCTGGACAGCCCGGCACCGGGAGGATGCAATGGACGGCATGGCAGAGACGGACAGCGCTTATCATTACAGGGTCATGGCCCGGGCCATCGAGATCATCGACGGCGCCGATCACGGCCTGTCGCTGGAAGAGCTCGCCGCCGCGCTCGGCATGAGCCCGGCGCATTTCCAGCGGCTCTTCTCGCGATGGGTCGGCGTGTCGCCGAAGCGCTACCAGCAATACCTGACCCTCGACCAGGCCCGGCGGATGCTGCGCGAGCGCTTCACCCTGCTGGACACGGCACATGCGACGGGACTCTCGGGCACAGGGCGGCTGCATGACCTGTTCCTCAGGTGGGAAGCGATGACCCCGGGGGACTACGCCCGCGGCGGCGCGGGGCTCTCCATCGCCTGGGGGCGGTTCGACAGCCCCTTCGGAGAGGTCGTCGCCATGGGCACCGACACGGGGCTCTGCGGCCTGGCGTTCGCCGCCGAGACCGGGCCCGACGCGGCGCTGGCCGATCTGCGGGCGCGCTGGCCGGCCGCGCGCCATGTCGAGGATCCGGACCGAATCGCGCCCTGGGTCAACGCCGCCTTCCGGCGGCGCGGCGAGGCGCGGCTTCACCTGATCGGCGCGCCGTTCCAGATCAAGGTCTGGGAGGCGCTGCTGGCGGTACCCGAGGGCCACGTCACCACCTATTCCGAGATCGCGCGCGCCATCGGCAGCCCCGGCGCGGTGCGCGCCGTCGGCACGGCCGTCGGGCGGAACCCGGTCGGTTTCCTGATTCCCTGTCACCGGGCGCTCCGGAAATCGGGGGCGCTGGGGGGATATCACTGGGGCGTGCCGGTGAAGCGGGCCCTGCTGGCCTGGGAAGGCGCGCGGGCCGATATGCGGGAAGCTGCCGAAACGTGACTTCCAGTGGTGCAACCTTTTGCCGATGCTGGTAGATCTTGGGGCAGGATCAACCCGGGAAAGACCAATGATCAAGACACGCACCCCCCTTATCGTCGCGACGGCCGGCCTGATGGCCCTGACCGCCTGCGTCGATCCCAACAATCCCCAGCCCGAACGCAATCGCACCCAGGAAGGCGCGGTGATGGGCGCCATGCTCGGCGGCATCTTCGGCCTCACCCAGGGTGACGACACCCGTGACCGCCTGATCAAGGGCGCGGTCGGCGCCGGTGTCGGCGCGGCCGTCGGCGGCGTCGTCGGCCAGCAGCTCGACAGGCAGGCACGCGAGTTGCGGGCGGCGATGGACGACCGCGTGACCGTGGTCAACACCGGCGAGGAACTCGTCGTGACCATGCCGCAGGATATCCTGTTCGATGTCGACAGCACCTATGTCACCAGCACCCTGCGCGCCGATCTGCGCGAACTGGCGCGCAGCCTGCAGAGCTATCCCGACACCACGGTGGACGTGATCGGGCATACCGACAATACCGGCACCGCGGCCTATAACCAGGATCTCTCGGCGCGGCGGGCCGCGTCCGTGGCCGACGTTCTGATCGGCGCCGGCGTCCGGCCGTCGCGCATCCGTGCCTATGGCCGCGGCGAGAGCGCCCCGGTCGCCTCGAACCTGACGGCCGACGGCCGCCAGCAGAACCGCCGGGTGGAAATCATCATCCGCCCGAACGCCTGATCGGACCGCACCGTGTGGGAGGGGTCGCGCCGCCGCGCGACCCCTTTTCCTTGCCTCGGCATTATGGTGGTCATATGTTTTGACCAATCAGGGAAATTTCATGCCGTTTCGCCAGGTCCAGTCCGAAAAGCTCTCCGCCGCCGTCATCCGCCAGATCGAACAGCTGATCCTGCGCGGTATCCTGCGCCCCGGAGAGCGCCTGCCGTCAGAGCGGGAACTCGCCGACCGGATGGGCGTCTCGCGCCCCAGCCTGCGCGAGGCCCTGTCGGAACTGCAGCACCGCGGCCTGCTGACGACGCGGGCCGGCGCCGGGGTCTTCGTGGCCGACGTGCTCGGCTCGGCCTTCGCGCCGCCGCTGATCGAGCTTTTCGCCACCCATGACGAAGCCCTCTTCGATTATGTGAGTTTCCGCCGCGATCTCGAGGGGCTCGCGGCCGAGCGCGCGGCCCGGCTGGGATCGGACACCGATCTCGCCGTGGTGGACGCGGTGCTGCGCAAGATGGAAGCCGCCCACGGCAAGCGCAACCCGGCCGACGAGGCCCGGCTCGACGCCGAGTTCCACATGGCGATCATCGAGGCGAGCCACAACGTCGTGATGCTGCACATGATGCGCTCGATGTTCCAGATGCTGCGCGAAGGCGTCTTCTACAACCGCCAGGTCATGTTCCAGCAACGCACGACGCGCGAGGCGCTGCTCGACCAGCACCGGGCGATCAACACCGCGCTGCAGGCGCGCGACCCGAAAGCCGCGCGCGCGGCCGTGGAGGCGCATCTCGACTATGTCGAACAGGCGCTGAGCGACCAAAAACGGACCGAGCGCAACGAGGCCATCGCGCGGCTCCGCTTCGAGCACGAAACCGGCCGCGACGCCTGACCCGTCCCGACACGAAAACGGCCCGGCCACGGGGGCCGGGCCGCGCGCACCGCTCCGATGTCCGGGTCAGTGCAGCTTGGCTTTGACGTCGTCGATGGCCGTGTCGATCAGCTTGTTCGCATCGCTGGCCGACATCTTCTGGGCGATCACCTCGGCCGCGGCGGAGACCGCGACCTGGATCGCCCGCTCGCGCACATCGCGGATCGCGGCGTTCTCGGCCGAGGCGATCTGTTCCTCGGCCGCCTGAAGGCGACGTTCGATCGAACGCTTCAGTTCGGCCTTGGCTTCCTCGGCGGCGGCGGCGGCCTCGTCCTTGGCGTTCTTGATGATCCGCTCGGACTGTTCGGCCACTTCCTTCTGCTTGCGCTCGTAGGAGGCCAGCACCGCCTGCGCCTCTTCGCGCAGCGCCTTGGCTTCCTCGAGTTCGCTGCGGATGGTCTCGGCCCGCTTGTCGAGCATGCCGCCCAGCAGCGACGGCACCTTGAAGTAGACCAGCACGCCGATGAACAGCAGAAACGCGATGAGCACGACGAAGTCGGTATTCGCGAGCGAGAAGAACGGCCCCGACGCCGCCAGGGCCGGCGTGGCCGCCGCGGTGGCGCCAGCGGTGAGTGTCAGAAGTCTCTTCATGGCGCTCACCCTTTCAGCCGCTGGTCGACGGCCTTGTCCACCGCGGACGCGTCTTCGGCGGCGGGCAGAACGGCCCGCACGACCTCTATCGCGGTGTCCTTGGCGACGGCCTCGACGTTTTCCATCGCGCTCGCGCGGATCTCGCCGATCCGCTTCTCCGATTCCGCGGATTTCGCGGCAATCTCCGCGTCGGCCTTCTCGGTCGCTGCGTCGAGATCCTTCTGGATCTCGGCCTTGGCGTCGGCGATGATGCGGTTCGCTTCGGCGCGCGCATCCGCAAGCGCCTTCTTGTAGGCTTCTTCCGCTTCGCCGGCCTTGCCCTTGAGCTCTTCGGCCGCGGCCAGATCATTGGCGATCGTGCCCTGCCGTTCGGACAGAACGCTGGCGATCCGCGGCAGCGCCACCTTGTTCAGGACAAGGTAGATGACCACCAGGGTGACCAGCAGCCAGAAGATCTGGTTGGGGAAGGTCGAGAAATCCAGCTGCGGCATGCCCGGTGCATTGCCGGCGGCCTCGGCCCCTTGTGCCTCTGTTGCCATGTTTCCCTCCTGGAACCGATATTACACCGGACGGGCGCCCGATGGCGCGCCGTCCGGCGTCTGGACTGGTTCGCAGGCGATCAGACGGCGAACATCAGCAGAAGCGCGACGAGGAACGAGAAGATCCCGAGCGCTTCGGCGAACGCGATGCCGATGAACAGGGTCGCGGTCTGCGACGCGGCAGCCGAGGGGTTGCGCAGCGCGCCGGCCAGGAAGTTGCCGGCAACGTGGCCCACACCGATGGCCGCGGCGCCCGAACCGATACCGGCGAGGCCGGCACCGATGAATTGACCCATTTGTGCGATATCGCCTTCCATATCCGTATCTCCTTGCGTTGGAATTGGCTGTGTTTGGGGGCCTGACCGTCAGTGATGCGGGTGCAGCGCGTCCTTGAGATAGACGCAGGTCAGGATGGTAAAGACATAGGCCTGGACGAAGGCCACCATGACCTCCAGCCCGTAGATCGCCACGATCGCCACGACCGGGAAGACCGCGCCGAGCCCGAGTGCCCCGGCAAAGCCGGCGAACACCTTGATGACCGCGTGGCCGGCCATCATGTTGCCCATCAGACGGACGGAATGGCTCACCGGCCGCACGAAGTAGGAAATCAGCTCGATCACCGCCAGGACCGGGCGCAGCGCGAGCGGCGCGGCCGACACCCAGAAGAGCGACAGGAACGAGGCGCCGTTCTTGACGAAGCCGATCACGGTGACCGTCACGAAGACCAGCAGCGCCAGCACGCCCGTCACCGCGAGATGCGAGGTGGTGGTGAAGGCGGTCGGCAACAGGCCCAGCGTGTTCCCGAACACGATGAACAGGAACAGCGTCATGATGTAGGGGAAGTACTTCAGGCCGTCCTTGCCGGCGACGTCCTCGATCATCTGGTGGATGAAGCCGTAGGTCAGCTCGGCAACGGATTGCGAGCGCGACGGCACGATGGCCCGGCCCCGCGTACCCAGCACCAGCAGCACGATCACCGCCAGCACCGTGATCGCCATCCAGAGCGTCACGTTGGTCGGGGTGTACCATGCCACATGATCGCCCCCGAACAGGGGTTCGACCACGAACTGCCCCATCGGATCGATTTTGATACCGCCGCCTTCAGCTTCCGTCGCCACCTGCGTTCCCCTTCTCTTGCCCCGTCCGGTCGGGGGCCGTGTCGTCCGTGCCGGGCGCCTCGGCGTCCTGGCTGTATCCCTGGATCTCCCGCGCGGTGCCCAGCATCACCCGGACGCCCGCCGCGAACCCCAGCATCGTGAACAGCACCATCAGGATCGGCAGCGTGCCGAAAAGGCCGTCGAGCCCCCATCCGATGCCGAACCCCATGACGATCCCCGTCACGAGCTCTGTCACCATTCGCCACCCGGCATGGGCGTGGGTGGCGTGCCCCCCGGCGCGCGGGCCGACGGGCTTCTTGCCACGGAGCTTGGCGAGCTTGTCCTCGAGCGCCTTGAGACGCTCCGGATCGGGCCCGTCGGACATGCGCCACCCCCTTTGGCAGTTGCGCGGAACCTAGAAAGGGGGGTGGTCCGAGTCAAGCGCGTTACGCATGTCTTAACGGCCGCATAAATAACTGTTTTTGCTACATTTTTAAAAGCCCGCGACATGCGGGCACAAGCGCGATGCGGCGCTGCGGCGTGGAATCCGGGCGAAAGGCCATATTCAACCAAACGGTTGACGATGGGCGGGGCCGGTCCTAATGGCCTGCCCATGACGGACCCGCTCGATCATGTCTTCGCGGCGCTGGCCGACCGCACCCGGCGCGAGATCCTGACCATGCTCCTCGAGGACGACATGGCGGTCACCGACGTGGCCGAGCCGTTCGAGATGTCGCTGGCGGCGATTTCGAAGCATCTCGGCATCCTCACCCGGGCGGGTCTCATCTCGCAGGAGAAACGCGGCCGGGTGAAATGGTGCAAGCTGGAACCCGACGCGCTGCGCGACGCCTCGATCTGGATGCAGAGCTTCGGCCAGTTCGAGGCGGTGAACCTCGATGCCTTCGAGCGGTTCCTGGAGGCAGAGATCGACGGCCCGTCCGGCGGGTCAGACCGCGCGGACTGACGGCTTGGACGGATCGGCCCCGCCCTCGTCCTTGAGCAGCAGCACCAGCGCCACGGCCGACAGCCCCACCCCGGCCAGCACCAGCGCCGAAGGCGTCTCCTTGCCGAGCGCGACCTGCAGCAGGGTGACCCAGCTTGGCGTCAGGTAGGTGTAGGCCATGACCTTGGCCGAGGGCAGCCGCATCGAACCGATCTGAAGCAGCACGAAGGTGGCGGCGCTGGCGAAGACCGCGAGATAGGCCAGCACGGCCCAGACATGGGCGGGCAGCGCCGCCCAGTCGGTCGCGCGCAGGGACTCCCAGCCATAAAGCCCCATCAGCGCGATCGCCCCGATCATCATTCCGAAGGTGAAGACGAGCGCCGGCTCGCCGCGGTTCAGCCGCGCCACCAGCGGCGGGTAGAGCGCATGCGCGATGCAGCCGACGAAATAGATCGCCTCGCCCCGCCCGAGATCGAAGGCGACCAGCGCCGCGAGATCGGCGCGGAAGATCACCCAGAGCGCACCCGCCGCGCCGATGGACAGCGCCAGCGCCATGCGCGGCGTGGTGACCTGGCGCAGCACCAGCCAGCCGAACACGGCCGACATGACCGGCGTCAGGGTAAAGACCGCGCTGGTGGACACCGGCGCGGCGGTCTTCAGACCCTCGAACATCAGCACGAAGTAACTGGCGAACACGCCGCCCAGGACAAGGTAGCGCCAGGGCGCCCGGAAATGCGCGCGCCGGATCCCGGGCCCGAGCGCGGCCGCCGTGCCGATGATCACCCCCGCGAGCGCGAAGCGCACGACGTTCACGGCGACCGGCGCGATATCGTTGGCGATCATGCTGCCGAAACTGAAGGAGCCGGCCACCAGCGCCGAGAAGAGCAGCATCGCCAGGTGCCCCTGGGCGGAGGAGGAAAGCCGTGTCATGCGGGAGGCATAGACCAGCCGGCGCCGGATCGCCAGCACCCCGGCGGTCAGGCGGCGGGCCAGCCCCGCGCCGCCTCTTTCAGCAGCTTGACGAAGCCCTGCACCTTGGCCGTGCGGTGAAGGTCCACATGCGTCACCAGCCAGAGATCCGAGGCCCACTCGTCCCGCGGGGGCATCAGCTCGACCAGGCCTTCCTCCGCGCGGCCGCGCCAGACCGGCAGGAAGCCGATACCGCCACCGGCGCGGACCGCGTCCAGCACCCCGCGCTGATGCGAGACGTGATAGGTGATGCGGTCCGGCGGCAGGTTGGCCCGCATCCAGACGGCGGTCGGCGCGCGGGCATCCTCGCCGCCGACCCCGATGAAGCGATGCCGCGCGAGATCGGCGTCATCGCGCAGCTCCCCGTGGCTGGACACGTAGCGCCGGTGCGCAAAGCCCGCGGCCGGCATCCGTGCGAGCTTTTGCACAACGTTGTCGGGTTCCTGCGGCGCGCGGCCCGCGCGGATCGCCACATGCGCCTCGCCGTATTCGAGCTTGAGCACCCGCTCGTCGGCGATCTCGCGCACGGTCACGTCCGGGTTGCGTTCCTGGAACGCGACCAGAACCGGGGCGACCAGGCTCGACACCTCGGCCAGGGCCGTGACCACCAGTTCGCCCGTGACGGCCGCGCCGCGGCCGCGCAACCGTCCCTCGAGCTGGGCGAACTGGTCGTCCGTGGTGGCCGCGACCTGCAGCAGGTCCTGCCCGGCCTCGGTCGGGGTGTAGCCGCGGGCATGACGCTGGAAGAGCTTCACGCCGAGCTGTGCCTCCAGCGCATCGACATGACGGATGACCGTGGAGTGATGGACGCCCAGCGTCGTCGCGGCCGCGCTGACCGTCCCATGCCGCGCGACCTGGTATGCGGTGCGGATCTCGTCCCAGTTATCCATTCTCAAAATTTTGCACAGTCAATGTGCGAAAGCCAGTGTTTCGTTTTTCTGGGCGCAGGTTATTTCAGGAGTCGACCCCAGAAACCGAACGGAGACCTCCCATGACCGAACAACCCAGCCAGATCCTGCGCATCGACACCTCCATCAGGGGCACACGCTCCGTGACCCGCGCGCTGACCGGCCGGATCCTCGACCGGCTCACCGCCGCGGCCCCGGCGGCCCGCGTCGTCAGCCGCGACCTGTCGGGCGGGCTGCCCTTCGTCGATGCCGCCTGGATCGACGCGGCCTTCACCCCCGAAACCGACCGGTCACCGGACCAGGCGCAGGCGCTCGCGCTCTCGGACGAGCTGATCGCCGAGCTGCAGGCCGCCGACACGCTGATCATCGGCCTGCCGGTCTACAACTTCGCGGTGCCCGCCCAGATGAAAGCCTGGATCGACCAGGTCGCGCGGGCGGGCGTGACCTTCCGGTATACCGAGAACGGCCCGGAAGGCCTGATGACAGGCAAGCGGGCGATCGTCGCCATGGCCTCCGACGGCACGGCCGAGGGGTCCGACGTCGATTTCGCCTCCGGCTACTTGCGGCACATGCTGGGCTTCTTCGGCATCACCGATGTGAGCTTTGTGATCGCGGACGCGCTGATGCGTGGCCGCGACGAGAAGATGCAGGCCGCAGAGGCCCGCGTCGACGCCCTGCCGCTGGCGGCATGACGTGCCCGCCCGGGGCCGCCGCGCCCCGGGCACCCCTCTTCCCGACTTGACTCCGTCCTCGGCCCCGCGTAGACGCGCGGGGATATCCGGAAGAGTGCCAACCCTTCCGGTCCCGTGCCGAGAGCCGGGATCGCCACCCGTCAGCGAGGTTTCGCCCGCGGGTGCCGTTGGCGTTTGAGCCGCCCCTTCCCACATGAGGGGGCAGACGTGGCAAGGGTCGAAGGAGGACCGAGGGCATGTTTGAAAGTCTGAGCGAACGCCTGTCCGGTGTCTTCGACCGGCTGACCAAGCAGGGGGCGCTCTCCGAAGAGGACGTCAAGACCGCGCTCCGCGAGGTGCGGGTCGCGCTGCTGGAGGCCGACGTGTCGCTGCCGGTAGCGCGCGACTTCGTCAAGTCGGTGCAGGAAAAGGCCACGGGCCAGGCAGTGACGAAATCGGTCACGCCGGGTCAGCAGGTCGTCAAGATCGTCCATGACGAGCTGGTCGCGGTCCTCGCCGGCGAGGGCGAGCCGGGCAGCCTCAAGATCGACAACCCGCCCGCGCCGATCCTGATGGTCGGCCTGCAGGGCTCGGGCAAGACGACGACGACCGCCAAGCTCGCCAAGCGGCTCAGGGAAAAGGACGGCAAGCGGGTCCTGATGGCCTCGCTCGACACCAACCGCCCGGCGGCGATGGAACAGCTCGAGGTGCTCGGCCGGCAGATCGGCGTCGACACGCTGCCCATCGTCAAGGGCGAGACGGCCGTCCAGATCGCCAAGCGCGCCAAGCAACAGGCGATGCTGGCCGGCTACGACGTCTACATGCTCGACACGGCCGGGCGTCTCTCGATCGACGAGGCGCTGATGTCCGAGGTCGAGGCGGTCCGCGACGTCGCCACCCCGCGCGAGACCCTGCTGGTCGTCGACGGCCTGACCGGCCAGGACGCCGTGCACACCGCCGAGAATTTCGACGAGCGGATCGGCATCTCGGGCGTCGTGCTGACCCGCATGGACGGTGACGGCCGCGGCGGCGCGGCGCTGTCGATGCGCGCGGTGACCGGCAAGCCGATCAAGTTCGTCGGCCTCGGCGAGAAGATGGAGGCGCTCGAGACCTTCGAGCCCGAGCGCATCGCCGGCCGCATTCTCGGCATGGGCGATATCGTCAGCCTCGTCGAGAAGGCACAGGAAACCATCGAGGCCGAGCAGGCGGAGCGCATGATGAAGCGCTTCCAGAAGGGTCAGTTCAACATGAACGACCTGAAGATGCAGCTCGAGCAGATGCAGAAGATGGGCGGCATGGAGGGCATCATGTCGATGATGCCCGGCATGGGAAAGATGGCCAAGCAGGTCGAGGAAGCGGGTTACGACGACAAGGTGATCCGCCGGCAGGTGGCGCTGATCCAGTCCATGACCAAGAAAGAGCGTGCCAATCCCCAGATATTGCAGGCCAGCCGCAAGAAGCGCATCGCCGCGGGCTCGGGCCAGGAAGTGCAGGACCTGAACCGGCTGCTGAAGATGCACCGGCAGATGTCGGACATGATGAAGAAGCTCGGCAAGAAGGGCGGCCGGGGCATGATGAAGCAGGCCATGGGCCAGCTTTTCGGCAAGGGCGGCATGCCCAAGGACCTCGCCGGGATGGACCCGGCCGCGCTGCAGGGCCAGGGCGGCGGGCTGCCGCCGGGCTTCCCGGGCGCGGGCGGGCAGAAGGGCATGCCCCTGCCGCCGGGCCTTTCGGGGTTCGGGAAAAAGAAATGACCGCGGCACCCACCCTGACGACAGAGCGGCTGACGCTCCGTCCGCATCTGATGGCGGATTTCCCGCCCTATGCGGCGGTGATGACGTCGGAGCGCGCGGTCTACATGGGCGGACCCTACAGCGCGACCGAGGCCTGGGGCTGGTTCGCCTCGGATGTCGCGCAATGGGATCTTCTGGGCCATGGCGGGCTTGCCGTGATCGAAACGGCGACGGGGAAGACCGTGGGCCAGGTGTCGGTGATCCAGCCGCCCGACTACCCGGAGCCCGAGCTCGGATGGATCGCCTTCGCCGGACACGAGGGCAAGGGCTACATCACCGAGGCCGCGTCGCGGCTCCGTGACCATGCCTGGTCGGGGATCGGCGTCGGCAGTCTCGTCAGCTACATCGACAGCCGCAACGACCGCTCCATCGCGGTCGCACGCCGGCTGGGCGCAATCGAGGATCCCGAGGCTCCCCGCACCGATTACGCCGACCTGGTCTACCGCCACCCCGCCCCGGAGACCCTGCAATGAAAGACGCCACCGCCCAGGCCGCCGCGCTGCTGAAGGAACACCGCGAGAGCATCGACCGGCTCGACGCGATCCTCGTCTACACGCTGGGCGAACGCTTCAAACACACCCAGGCGGTGGGGCGGCTCAAGGCCGAACACAACCTTCCCCCGTCCGATCCCGCGCGTGAGGCGCGCCAGATCGAGCGACTCGAAGACCTGGCGCAACGGGCCGATCTCGACCCGGAATTCGCCAAGAAATTCCTGAGCTTCATCATCTCCGAAGTCATCAGGCACCACGAGAAACTGCAGGAATGACGGGCGCCGAGCGCCCGATCGACAGCCAAATACAGGAGTAGATCACATGGCTATCAAGATTCGTCTCGCCCGCGGCGGCACCAAGAAGCGGCCCTTCTACCGCATCGTCGCCGCCGACTCGCGCATGCCGCGCGACGGCCGCTTCATCGAGAAGCTGGGCATCTACAACCCGCTTCTGCCGAAGGATTCGGAAGAGCGCGTGAAGATGGACCTCGACCGCGTGAAGGCCTGGCTCGAGCACGGCGCGACGCCGACCGACCGCGTCAGCCGCATGCTCGAGGCCGCCGGCGTCCTGACCGCCAAGACCCGGAACAACCCGAACAAGGCCAAGCCGGGCCAGAAGGCCCAGGAGCGCGCCGAGGAGAAAGCCGCCAAGGCCGCCGAAGCCGCCGAGGCCGCTTCCGCCGCCGAGGCCGCCCCGGCCGAGGCAGAGACCGAGGCCGCCGAAGAGGCGACCGAGTAAACCCGCGGAGGCCGGCATGCGGCGCCTGCTGATGCTGATCCTTTGCGCCGGCGCCTTCTGGGCGGGCATGCGGGTCGAGCGCGTCATCGCGGTCGACCGGTGCCTCGACCTGGGCGGCACGGTCACGCCGCAAGGGCTCTGCCTGGGGGCGGAGCGATGAGCGGCGACCGGGTCTGCGTCGGCGCCGTGGCCGGCGCCTTCGGCGTGCGCGGCGAGGTCCGGCTCAAGAGCTTCTGTGCCGAGGCTGCGGACATCGCCGGTTACGGCCCGCTCTGGACGGAAGACGGCCGGCGCAGCTTCGAGGTGACGCTGACACGGGCGGTCAAGAACGGCTTCGCCGCCCGGCTGTCAGGCGTCGCCACCAAGGAAGCCGCCGACGCGCTGCGCGGCACCCGGCTCTACGTCGACCGGGACGCGCTACCCGACCTGCCCGACGACGAGTTCTACCATGCCGACCTTGTCGGTCTGCGGGTGTTCGACACCGGCGGCACCGACCTGGGGACCGTCCGCGGCGTGCAGAACCACGGGGCCACGGATTTGCTGGAGATCGCGGTGCCGGGACACGGCGATACCGTGCTGCTGCCCTTCACCCGCGCGGCGGTGCCGACGGTGGACATCGCCGGCGGGCGGCTGATCGCCGACCCGCCCGACGGGCTGTTCTGATGCGCCGCGCCGGGTTCCTCCTGGCCGGGATCATGGTCTTCGCCGCCCCCGTGGCGGCTGGCGCCACCGGGGCACCCTACATCGCGCTTCTGGCCTTTGCCGGCCTCTTCTTCCTCTGGTCCGTTCTGACGCGTTCCCCGGAGAGCGGTCCGCTGGCGCCCGGAACGCGGGCCATGTTTCCGGTGACCATCGCGATCCACCTGGCGCTGGCCAGCCTGCTGCTGGGGACCGGCCACATGCTCCGCGCGCTCGCGGGGATCGATGCCGAGGTCCCGCTGACGGCCTGGCTGCTTGTCGGGCTGTCCGGCGCCCTTCTCGGGCGTATGGCCTGGCCGCGGGGCGTGTCCGACGGCGCCGCGGACCTGGCGGAGGCGGCGCTGAAGCGGCTGGACGAGACGGCGCGGCAGGCCGCGGCCGACCGTGCGGCGCAAGGCCGGGTGCCCCCGCCCGATGGCGGCGTGGCGCTGACGCAGACCGACGCGCTGGAGGCTCTGCCCGCTGGCGGCAACGTCACCGAGGCGGAAATCGCCGCCGCCCTGGCCCGCCTGGAAGACACGGTGACGGATATCCGGCTGGGCCCGGCCCTGCTCGTGCGCGCCGAGACGACCGGCACGCCGCGCGACCGCCTGGCCGCGGTCTGGCACGTCACCGACCCCGGCGCCGCGCGCGACGCCACCGCGCAGGAGGTTTTCGACCTCGTCGTGGCGACGGCGGACGTCGTGGCGCTGCGCCTCTTTGCCAGCCGTGCGGCGGCGCTGCTCACGCATGACCCGGCGGCCCGGCAGGCGCTGCCCGACCCGGCCCGCCTGACCACGATCGCCACGGAGATCGAGGCGCTGCACCCGGGCGAGGCCGACCTGCTGACCGATCTCGCCGGCCGGATCGAGGATCTCCGCGCCGAGGAGGAGGACGCATGACCGACGACAAACCCCGTTCCCATGGCCGGCTCTCGATCTCGGCCAGCCCCCGGCCGCGCGAGCTCATGACGCCGACGCCCCGGCATGCGGGCGTCTGGACCGCCAGGATCGTCACGCTCTTCCCCGAGGCGTTTCCCGGCACCCTGGGCCTTTCGCTGACCGGCAAGGCCCTGCAGGAAGGGCTCTGGGCGCTGGAGACGATCCCGCTCCGGGAGTTCGGGGTGGGCAAGCACAGCAACGTGGACGATACGCCCGCGGGCGGCGGGGCCGGCATGGTGATGCGCCCCGACGTCGTCGGCGCGGCGCTGGAGGCGGCCCGCCAGGGCACGCCGGACGACCGCGCCGCCTGGCCGGTGGTCTATCTCTCGCCCCGCGGAAAGCCCTTTACCCAGGCCACCGCGCGGCGCTGGAGCGGGGCCGCCGGGGTGACGATCCTTTGCGGCCGGTTCGAGGGTGTGGACGAGCGCGTGCTGGAGGCCTATGGTGTCGAGGAGGTCAGCCTCGGCGACTTCGTCCTCACCGGCGGAGAGATCGCCGCTCAGGCCTTGATTGATGCGACGGTTCGCCTTATACCCCGCGTGCTCGGGAATCAGGCGTCCGCCGAGGAGGAGTCTTTCTCCGACGGTCTCCTGGAGCACCCGCAGTACACACGGCCGACTGTCTGGGAAGGTCGCAGGATACCGGAGGTTCTCCTCTCCGGTCATCACGCGAAGATCGCCGCCTGGCAGAAGGCCGAGGCCGAAAGGCTGACAAAGGAACGACGACCTGACCTCTGGCGGGCTTATCTTGCGGCGCAGGATAGGGACCCGGAAGGAGACCGAGAGCTCTGAGGCGCGACCAACTTCGCGGGAAAACCGTGAGCAGAAAAGGACGACCGTCATGAACTTGATCGAACAGATCGAGGCCGAGCAGATCGCCGAGCTCGGCAAGAAGATCCCGGATTTCAAGGCCGGCGACACCATCCGTGTCGGCTACAAGGTGACCGAAGGGTCGCGCACCCGGGTGCAGAACTTCGAGGGCGTGTGCATCAGCCGCAAGGGCGGCGACGGCATCGCCGGCACCTTTACCGTGCGCAAGATCTCCTTCGGCGAGGGTGTCGAGCGGGCGTTCCCGCTGCACTCCACCAATATCGACAACATCACGGTGGTGCGTCGCGGCAAGGTTCGCCGCGCCAAGCTCTACTACCTGCGCTCGCGCCGCGGCAAGTCCGCCCGGATCGCCGAGCAGACCAATTACAAGCCGAAGCCCGGCGCCGAGGCCTGAGGAGACGCGCGATGAAAAAAGACATCCATCCCGACTATCATTTCGTCGACGTCAAGCTGACCGACGGCACCACGGTGCAGATGCGCTCCACCTACGGCGCCGAGGGCGACACGATCACCCTGGACATCGACCCGTCCGCGCACCCGGCCTGGACCGGTGGCGGCCATCGCCTGATGGACACCGGCGGCCGCGTTTCGCGCTTCAAGAAGAAGTACGAAGGCTTCGGCTTCTGAGGCGGCGCCGGGCCTTTTCCGGCCCGCAGCGATACCCTATAGAGAGGCGCGCCCGGCCGGGCGCGTCTTTTTTTCTCGACCAGCAGGGGGTTGGGGCATGGCCCACATCATCGTCGTCGGCAACGAGAAGGGCGGCTCGGGCAAATCCACCACCTGCATGCATGTGGGCACGGCCCTGGCCCGGATGGGCCACCGGGTCGGCGCGCTCGATCTCGACGTGCGCCAGCGCAGCTTCGCGCGCTACGTCGAAAACCGCATCGCCTATGCCGACAGCGAGGGGCTGAGCCTGCCCGCGCCGCTGATGGCGGCCCTGCCCGACCTGACAGAGGCCGACCTCGCCCCCGGCGAGAACCTGTCGGACCGCCGCCTGGGCGAGGCCATCGCCGGGCTGGAACAGATCGTGGAATTCATCGTGATCGACTGCCCCGGCTCGCATACGCGGCTGAGCCAGCTCGCCCATTCGCTGGCCGACACGCTGATCACGCCGATGAACGACAGTTTCGTCGATTTCGACCTGCTGGCGCGGATCGACGCCAAGAGCGGCAAGGTCAAGGGTCCCTCCATCTACTCGGAAATGGTCTGGCATGCGCGCCAGCTCCGGGCCGAGGCCGGGCTCGATCCGATCGACTGGGTCGTGCTGCGCAACCGGCTCGGCAGCCAGAACATGCACAACAAGCGCAAGGTCGGGACGGCCCTGACGGACCTGGCCAGGCGGATCGGGTTCCGCACCGTGCCCGGCTTCGCCGAGCGGGTCATCTTCCGCGAGCTCTTCCCGCGCGGGCTGACGCTGCTCGACCTGAAGGAGCTCGGCACGGGCACGCTCAGCCTATCCAATATCGCGGCGCGCCAGGAACTGCGCGACCTGATGAAGGCGCTTGCCCTGCCCGGCGTGACCGTCACGATCTGAGCGCCCGTTGCCGCGCCCTGCCGCGCTTTCTATGCTGGGGCATGACCGCAGCCAACGGACCTGCCCCATGACCACCGAGACACCCCCGACGTCCGAGGATACGCGGCTGCGGCTGCGGGTGGTGTTCGGCACCGACGCGATGCTCGGCCCCGGCAAGGCCGACCTGCTCGAGGCGATCCGTGACCGCGGCTCGATCTCGGCCGCCGGGCGCGCCATGGGCATGAGCTACAAGCGCGCCTGGTCGCTGGTCGAGGCGATGAACGCGGCCTTCCGCGCGCCCCTGGTGGCCAGCAGCCGTGGCGGCGCACGGGGCGGCGGGGCCAGCCTGACCGAGACCGGCGAACGCGTCCTGTCCCACTACCGCAGGCTCGAGGCGCAGGCCGCCGAGGCCGGCGCGGCGGAGATCGACGCGCTGCGCGGACTGCTGCTCGATATGTCTGGCGAAACATAGCGCTTGCAAGGCGACCATGCGCTGCGATATATCCGGGTCGACATAGCGCCCCGACGCAAAGGTTCCCCATGCACGATTTCCCCGTGTTCCCCCGCGCCGCGCGAGTGGTGGCGCTTTCCGCCCTGCTCGGCCTGCCGCTGACCAGCGGGGCCGCGGGCGCGGGCGAGCTGACGGTCTTCGCCGCCGCGTCGATGAAGACGGCCATGGACGAGGTCGAGGCCGGCTGGGAGGCCGCGACCGGCCACGAGCTGACCGTATCCTATGCCGGGTCCTCGGCGCTGGCGCGGCAGATCGAGCGGGGCGCGCCAGCCGATGTCTTCATCTCGGCCAACCCGGGATGGATGGACCATCTCGAGGCCGCGGGCCGGATCGACCCCGGCACCCGCTTCGACCTGCTGGGAAACCGTATCGTTCTGATCGCCCACGGGCAGGACGCCGGCGGGGTGTCCCTCTCCGCGGAATTCGACCTCGCCGCGCACCTGGGGGAGAACCGGCTCGCCATGGCGCTGGTCGAGGCGGTGCCGGCCGGGATCTACGGCAAGGCGGCGCTGGAAAGCCTGGGGCTATGGGACGCCGTCGCCCCGAAGGTGGCACAGGCCGACAACGTCCGCGCCGCGCTGGCGCTGGTGGCGACGGGCGAGGCCCCGCTCGGCATCGTCTACGCGACCGACGCACGCGCCGAGGACGGCGTGAGCATCATCGCCAGCTTCCCCGCGGACGCACACCCGCCGATCGTCTACCCGGCCGCGGCGGTCACCGGCGCGGACGCAGCCCCTGCCGCGGACTTCCTGCGCTACCTGCGCGGCGACCTGGCCCGCGCGGCCTTCGAACGCCAGGGCTTCGCCCTGGCGACCGACTGAGCGGCGCCGGATGACCGGCTGGCTCGGCCCCGAGGAATGGCAGGCGGTGGCGCTGTCGCTGCGCGTGTCCTTCTGGGCGACGGTGGCGAGCCTGCCGCTTGGCATTCTCGTGGCACTGGCCCTGGCGCGCTGGTCGTTTCCGGGCAAGCAGATCGTGAACGGCATCGTGCACCTGCCGCTGATCCTGCCGCCGGTGGTGACCGGTTACCTGCTCTTGCTGACCTTCGGCACGCAGGGCCCGGTGGGCGGGTTCCTTGAAGATCGCCTCGGGCTCGTGTTCGCCTTCCGCTGGACCGGCGCCGCGCTGGCGGCGGCGGTCATGGCCTTCCCGCTGATGGTGCGCGCCATCCGGCTGGCCATCGAAGCGGTCGACCCGAAACTCGAGCAGGCGGCGGCCACGCTCGGCGCCGGGCGGATACGGGTCTTCGCCACGGTCACGCTGCCGCTGATCCTGCCCGGCATCATTGCCGGGGCGATCCTCGCCTTCGCCAAGGCCATGGGCGAGTTCGGCGCCACCATCACCTTCGTCTCGAACATCCCCGGGCAGACCCAGACCCTGCCCTCGGCGATCTATGCCTTCCTGCAGGTGCCGGGCGGCGAGACCGCGGCCCTGCGGCTCGCAGGGGTTTCGGTGGCCATCGCGATGGGCGCGCTGCTGGCCTCCGAGATCCTGGCGCGGCGGGTCGCGAAACGGGTGTCCGGCATATGACCCTGTCGGTGCGCATCCGGCACGCCCTGCCGGGCCTGACCCTCGATGCGGCCTTCGAGGCGCCGCAGGGCGTCACGGCGCTTTTCGGGCGCTCGGGGGCCGGCAAGACGACGCTGGTGAATGCGGTGGCGGGCCTTCTCAGGCCGGATGCGGGCCGCGTCGCCGTGGATGACTGGGTTCTGTTCGACACCGCGCGCGGCCTCTGGCTGCCGCCACATCGCCGGCGGCTCGGCTATGTCTTCCAGGAGGGCCGGCTCTTTCCGCACATGACGGTGCGCAAGAACCTGTCCTACGGGGCGCGCTTCGCGCCGGTCGCGCCGAACCGGCGGGAAACCGACCACGTGGTGGAGATGCTCGGGATCGGGCACCTGCTGGACCGGCGGCCCGGCGCGCTTTCGGGCGGCGAGAAACAGCGCGTCGCGGTGGGCCGCGCCCTGCTCTCGGCGCCGCGGCTTCTCTTGATGGACGAGCCGCTGGCCGCGCTCGACGAGCCGCGCAAGGCCGAGATCCTGCCCTATCTCGAGCGGCTCCGTGACGAGACCGATCTCCCGGTCCTCTATGTCAGCCACTCGGTGACCGAAATCGCGCGGCTTGCGACGACGGTCGTGGTGCTCGATTCGGGCCGCGTCACCCGCGCCGGACCGGCCGCCGAGGTTCTGTCCGATCCCACGGCGGTGCCCAGCTTCGGCCCGCGCGAGGCCGGCGCGCTGGTTCCCGGCCGGATCGCCGCCCACCACCCCGACGGGCTGACAGAGGTCGAGATCTCGGGCGGGCGCCTGCTGATCCCGCGGGAGTCGGCCGCGCCGGGCACATCCTTGCGGGTCCGGATCGAGGCCAAGGACGTGATGCTGTCGCTCGCCCGGCCCGAGGGAATCTCCGCGCTCAATATCCTGCCGGCCACCGTCACCGCGGTGACCCCCGGCACCGGGCCGGGCGTGGCGGTGCAGCTTCGCATCGGCACGGACCTGATCCTGGCGCGGATCACGCGCCGCTCGGCCGAGCGGCTCGGTATCGGGCCGGGTCTGGCCTGTTTTGCGGTGGTAAAGTCGGTGGCCGTCGCCAAGGGCGACGTCGGCGGTGCCGGCTAGCCCCGGCCGGGGCGCAGCCGCTGCCAGGCCGGGAAGATCACCTTTTCCACCACCGGCATGAGCACCAGTCCGACGCCGAGTCCGACCAGCGCCGCGCCCAGCGCACTCACCGCCCAGCCGAGCACGGCCGGCAGAACCGGGCTCGCGGTCTCTACGGTATGCGCGGCGTCGTGCAGCAGGTGCGCGGGGCCGGCCAGGCCGAAGACCTCGAGGCTGTGGATCAGGATCCCGCCCCCGACCCAGAGCATCGCGACGGTCCCGACGACCGACAGCGTCGAGAGGAAGCCCGGCATCACCGCGACCAGCCCGCGGCCGAACCGGGCCACCCAGGCACGCCGCGCGCGCGCCAGCGCCACCCCGGCATCGTCGGCGCGCACGATCAGCGCGACGGCGCCGTAGACCCCCACGGTGATCGCGACCGCGACGAGCGCCAGCGCGACGGCGCGGCTGAAGAGGCTCATGTCCAGGGGCAATTGCGAGAGCGTGATCGCCATGATCTCCGCCGAAAGGATGAAATCGGTTTTCACCGCCGACGCGACCTTGCGCTCTTCGAAGGCGCGCAATTCCTCGGGCGTCTCCGGCGCGGCGGAGAGATCGGTATCGACCGGGTGATGCGCGGCCGGCCTGATCCAGTGATGCACCTTCTCGGCCCCCTCGAAGGCCAGGAACATGCCCCCGAACAGGAGCAGCGGCTGGATCAGCCAGGGTGCGAAGGCCGACAGCGCCAGCGCGGCCGGCAGCAGGAAAACCAGCTTGTTGACGATCGATCCCTTCGCGATGCGCGCGACGATGGGCAGTTCGCGCTCGGCCGCCAGACCGGTGACATAAGATGGCGTGACCGCCGTATCGTCGATCACGACCCCGGCCGATTTCGTACCGGCCTTGACCGCCTGGGCCGCGGCATCGTCGATGGAGGCCGCCGCGGCGCGGGCCAGCAGCGTGATGTCGTCGAGAAGGGCGAGAAGGCCGGAGCTCATGAACCTGTCCTCTACTGTCGCGGCCCGACTATGCCATCTGACCACGCCGGCCGCCATGGCCGCGGGGCCGGGCCGATTTGCCATGTTGCTTCGGGGGGTCTACCACTCCAAGGATCATGACACGACCTGGAAGGGAGAAGTTCATGGACACCGAGAACGGATCCGGGGGCGGCGCGCTCGCCTCGCTGCGCGAGGGATCGACGGATTCCGAGGCGGTCCAAAGCTACTACGATGACTGGGCCGACAGCTACGACGATACCCTGGCGGACTGGGACTACAAGGCGCCCGCGGACGCAACCGCGCTGCTCGCGCCACATCTGGACGACGGGGCGCGGGTGCTGGATGTCGGCTGCGGCACCGGTCTTTTCGGCGCGACGCTGGCGCGGCGTGGCGCGTATCGCATCGACGGCATCGACATCTCGTCCGAATCGCTGGCCCAGGCCCGGGACCGCGGATGCTATGGCGAGCTGATCCAGCATGACCTGCAGAAACTGCCGCTGCCCGTGCCCGCCGACGCCTATGACGGCGCCGCCTGTATCGGCGTTCTGACCTATATCGAGGATGCCGAGGCGTTGCTGCGCGCGGTCTGCCGCTGCGTGCGGCCCGGCGGCATCGTGACCTTCACCCAGCGCAGCGACCGGTGGGATACGCTGTCCTTCGCGGACACGGTCGCCCGGCTGGACCGCGACGGGCTCTGGGAAACGCTGCACGTTAGCGCCCCGCGTGACTACCTGCCGGGCAACGACGCGTTCGGCGCCGAGATCAAGGTCATCCATACGCTTTGCCGTGTCGCCTGACGGCGAGACGCGGTGCCCCGGCCGCGCGATCGGTCTGTCATGCGCGAAACGGTTCCGGGAAAGCGGTGCACCGGGGCGGATAAGAAATTTCTACAATATTCAGATACATGCTGGAATTGTAGATGACTGGCCGCGATCGGAGACCGATCTCTCGAACCGCTCTAGAATCTAGACGAGTTCACCGGCGATGGCGGCAAGATGCCCTGGGCGCCCGCGGCGGGTCCCGATCAGGCCGGTACGAACCGGTCCCTGTAGCGCTCTCGCAGGACGTTCTTTTGCACTTTGCCCATCGTGTTACGCGGCAATTCGTCCACCAGGATCAGATCGCGCGGATGCTTGAAACTGGCCAGGGCATCCCGCACCGCGGCCTCGATCGCCGCGAGATCCGGCGCCGTGCCGGACGCCGGCACGAGAACCCCCAGAACGGTCTCGCCGAAATCGGGGTGCGGCACGCCGATCACCGCGGACTCGACCACGCCGGGCTGCGCGTCCAGCACCAGTTCGATTTCCTTGGGGTAGATGTTGTAGCCGCCGGAGATGATCAGGTCCTTGTTGCGCCCCACGATGTGGACATAGCCATCGTCGTCGATCCGCCCGAGATCGCCCGTGATGAAGAACCCGTCCGGCCGCAGCTCCTCGGCGGTCTTCTCGGGCATGCGCCAGTAGCCCCTGAAGACATTGGGGCCGCGAACCTCGATCTGGCCGACCTCGCCGCGCGGCAACTCGGCGCCGGTATCCGGATCGGTCACCTTGAGCTCCACGCCGGGCAGGGGAAAACCCACCGTGCCCGCGCGGCGCTCTCCGTCATAGGGGTTCGAGGTGTTCATGTTCGTCTCGGTCATGCCGTAGCGTTCGAGGATGCGGTGCCCTGTGCGGGACTCGAACTGCCGGTGCGTCTCCTCGAGAAGCGGCGCCGATCCCGAAATGAACACCCGCATATGCGCCACGAGGTCCCGGTCGAAGCGCGGATCCGACAGAAGCCTTGTGTAGAAGGTCGGCACCCCCATCAAGCTGGTCGCGCGGGGCAGTTGCGCCAGCACCGTCTCGAGATCGAATTTCGGCAGGAAGATCATCGCGCCGCCCGCCATCAGCGTCACGTTGGTGGCCACGAAGAGCCCGTGCGTGTGGAAGATCGGCAATGCATGGAGAAGCACGTCCGACGCGGTGAAGCGCCAGTAATCGACCAGTGTCGCGGTATTCGAGAGCAGGTTTTCCTGGGTCAGCATCGCCCCCTTGGATCGCCCCGTCGTCCCCGAGGTGTAGAGAAACGCGGCCAGGTCGTCCGCTGCTCGGGCAACCGTGTCGAACGCGTCCGGCATCTCGGCGGCCATGGCGGCGAAAGAGCCGTCGCCCCCGGCGCCCAGCGTTTCGATCCGCGCGCCGAAGCCGGCGGCGACCGGGGCCAGGTCCGGTTCCCGCCGCGGGTCGCAGACGACGGCCCCCGCGCCGCTGTTCTCGATGAAATAGGTCAGTTCCTCGACGGTGTAGGCCGTGTTGAGCGGAAGGAAGATGACCCCCGCCTGCGCAGAGGCGGCATAGAGCGCCAGGGCCTCCGGAGATTTCTCGACCTGCACCGCGACCCGGTCGCCCGGCCCCAGGCCGAGCGCGGCCAGCCCATGCGCGAACCGCGCCGCCATCCGGAGGAAGGCGTCATGGCTCAGGGTCTCGCCATCCGGCAGGTGCAGGAACGGGGTCTCCTTGCCGGCGTGAATGCCAAAGAGGCGATCATAGAGCGGATTAGCCATCTGCACTGGTCCTATGCATGCGTTTTTTCCCCGGCCGCGGCGAGTTGCCTGATCTCTCCCGAAGCGGCGATCTCGCCCGTGGTGGCGAAGCGTTCGTGGTTCTGGGGAACCTTCGCGAGATCGTAGAGATAGTTCACCATCGCCCCGGCCGACTGCGCGCGCCCCTTGGCCGAGATGTCGGCCCCGGCGTGGACCTGATGAATGGTGGCGCCGTTGCCCAGGTGGAACCGCGCGACCGGGTCGCGCGGCATGCCGTCGGATCGTTTCGCCTTGAGAAGATAGCGGGCGGTCAGCTGCCGAAGGGTGTCTGGCGCCGACGGATCGGCGGCGAGCCCCTCCTCCTCCAGCCAGCGCGCCAGTCCCGGGATCGGCGAGAGGGTGACGAAGGTCGCCAGGTTCGGCATTTCGACCGCGAGGTCGGCCGCCACCTGTTTGATCAGCAGATTGCCGAAAGAGATCCCGGCGAGGCCGGCCTGGCAGTTGGAAATGGAATAGAAAACCGCGGTGTTGGCCGCGGCACCGTCCAGAACCTCGCGATCCTCGGCCAGCAGCTTCTGGATCGAGCCGGCCACGCCCCGGGTCAGCGCGACCTCGACGAAGATCAGCGGCTCGTCCGGCATGGCCGGATGGAAAAACGCGAAGCAGCGGCGGTCCGCGGGCTGCAAACGGCGGCGCAGATCGTCCCAGCTGTCGATGGCATGGACCGCCTCGTAGGCGATGATCTTCTCGAGGATATGCGCCGGGCTCTCCCAGTTGATCGGCCGCAGCACCAGGAAACCGCGGTTGAACCAGCTGGCAAAGAGATGGCGAAAATCGAGATCGAGCGCTTGCAGGGCGTCATCTTCCCGCCCGAGACGCAACAGGTCGGCCCGCATCTGAACCAGCGCATGGGTGGCCCCCGGAACCTGGTTCAGCCGCCGGATCAATTCCTGGCGGGGCGGTTCTGCCGCGGCGATAAAGGCCCGGTAGCTCGCCTTCGTCTGGCCCTTTTCATAGGCGTCGAGCGCATCGCGAACCGCCGCGGCCGAGACGTTCATCTCTTCGGCGAGATGGCGGAAGAATGCCCGCTTCTCGTCCTCGTCCATGGCCGCGTAGCGGTCGAGGATCTGCTTGGCGACCGCGATGCCAGATACCTCGCCGGCGGCGCCCATGAGATCGGCGATCATGTCCGCGATCGGGCGGTCGTCGGGCTTGCCCGCCCAAGGGGTGCGGTAGCGGCGCTCGAACAGCGTGGACAGGAGATCTGCGAACACGGTCATAGTTCTGGCCTCATGAAATATGACTTGGCGCGGGCCATGTAGCGTCGCGGTCTATGACCAGCCAAACCCGCCGCCCGATGCCGGGTTGCTCAATTTCCTACAGGACGTCACGGGTGGAACGCCAGCGGAGAACACGGACTGGACCCCGCATCAGATCGACGCCTGGACCGGGCACGAATCCCTGTCTGAGATCGCCCACTACACGCGAAAAGCGAATAGGCGGAACCTGGTCACGCGAACGGAACAGGACCGGAACTTGGGAAACCGCGTCGTGGAATTTTCCAAAAAGGGCGAAAAATGACGCGAAATCAGGGGCATAAAATGTAGATGGCGCACCGGGGAGGATTCGAACCCCCGACCCCGTGATTCGTAGTCACGTGCTCTATCCAGCTGAGCTACCGG
>CAJXYS010000002.1 GCA_913063035.1 uncultured Maritimibacter sp.
ACGCCCAGTAATTCCGAACAACGCTAACCCCCTCCGTATTACCGCGGCTGCTGGCACGGAGTTAGCCGGGGTTTCTTTACCTGCTACTGTCATTATCATCACAGGCGAAAGAGCTTTACGACCCTAAGGCCTTCATCATTCACGCGGCATGGCTGGATCAGGGTTGCCCCCATTGTCCAAGATTCCCCACTGCTGCCTCCCGTAGGAGTCTGGGCCGTGTCTCAGTCCCAGTGTTGCTGATCATCCTCTCAAACCAGCTACTGATCGTCGGCTTGGTAGGCCGTTACCCCACCAACTACCTAATCAGACGCGGGCCGATCCTTCTGCGATAAATCTTTCCCCAAAAGGGCGTATACGGTATTAATCCAAGTTTCCCTGGGCTATTCCGTACAGAAGGGCACGTTCCCACGCGTTACTAACCCGTCCGCCGCTAAGTCCGAAGACTTCGCTCGACTTGCATGTGTTAGGCCTGCCGCCAGCGTTCGTTCTGAGCCAGGATCAAACTCTCAAGTTGAAAGGCCGTTGCCGACCTGTCCTTGACGTCCGAACCTTCGCACATCGTCGTGCCCAAACGATCCGAAAACCGAATGAACACGTGAAGCTGACACTCGCGTCATCGCCCGAAGGCTCGCGAGCCGATATGCGCCGGTCCATCCGTCGAAACGAACCAAACCGCCCACATATCTCTTCAGTCACCAGCAATGTCAAAGAGCAAGAGAGACAAAATCAACAGACACGCCTACTAACCTTCAGCGCAGCCCGCCTCAAAATCTCTCGTTGTAGTCAAAACGCCAGCCAAACCAAAAGACCCAACCAGCGAACCCAACAGCGCCCCGCGCCGTCGGTGAAGGCGTATCTACGCACCAAAACAAATCTCCGCAAGAGGTTTTTTGCGGGAAGATGACAGTTTTTTGCGCGCGGCCCGGATCGGCGCTAAATCTTGGGTTAAGGCGCCAAGAAACAACAAAAATGCCCCGCACCGCGCAAGTTCGTGTCCCGGCCTGCGGGCCGCGGCGTCCTGCCGGCGGCGAATCCGGTGCGGGCCACGGCCGGCCGTGCGGAATCGGGCGCCGCTCAGGTCGGTCCGAGTCCCCCGAGGCCGTTTCGAAGCCGGCGATTCCATCCCGCCCGCAGCGCCAGGAGCCCGAAGACCGCCCCCGCATAGGCCGCCGGTGCGAAGGTCACCGTCTTCACGAGAAGCAGATAGTGAATCGCCCCCGCCGCGGCGGCCAGGTAGGCCAGCCTGTGCAAGCGCTGCCAGGCCACCGCCCCCATCCGCCGGATCGCGCGGTTGTTCGCGGTCACCGCGAGCGGCACCATCGCGGCGAAGCCCGCCATGCCCACGGTGATATAGGGGCGCTTGTAGATGTCCTTCAGCATCTCCGCCCAGAGAAGCTGCATGTCGAGCAGGACCCAGGTCAGGAGATGCAGGAGCACGTAGAAGAAGGCCAGCAGCCCCAGGGCCCGGCGATGTTTCATCAGGTTTATGCCCGCCACCCGCCGGAGCGGCGTGACCGACAAGGTGGCGATCAGGAAGACGAGCCCCCATTCGCCGAGTTCGTGCTCGACCACCTTGACCGGGTCCGCCCCGAGCCCGCCGGTGAAAAGACGGAAGGCCAGCCAGGCGGCGGGCAACGCCCCCGCGGCATAGACCGGCCAGCGCGGCAGGCGGCGGCCAAGCGTGGTCACGCGTTCGGCGAAGCGCATGGGCTCACGCCTCCCGTGACGGCTTGAGCCGGTTTGCCCGGGCGCCTAGGATCACGCGGTGAGTATCGTGCCGCTTATCGAGTCGGGTCCCGTCGTCATGGCCCACGCCCTCGCCGCCCTTGCGGCGCTCGGGCTCGGACTCGTGCAGCTGGCGCAGTCCAAAGGCGGCCCACGTCACCGCGTTATCGGCTATGCATGGTCCGGGTTGATGATCGGCGTGGCCCTGACGAGTTTCTGGATCCACGATCTTCGCGTGATCGGCCCGTTCAGCCCGATCCACATTTTGTCCGTGGGAACCCTGGTGGGCCTGGCCCTGGCCCTGCTGGCCGCACGGCGCGGCAATATCCGCGCCCACCGTCACGGGATGCTCTGGCTGTTCTTCGCCGCGCTGATCGGGGCGGGCGCCTTCACGCTTCTGCCGGGTCGGGTGATGCATCTCGTCGTCTTCGGTCAGTAGTGTTTCGTCAGGTCCATCCCGGCATAAAGCCCGGCGACCTCTTCCCCGTAGCCATTGAACATCAGCGTCGGCTGTCGGCTGGAGAACAGTCCGCCGCCGATGCGCCGCTCCGTCGCCTGGCTCCAGCGGGGGTGGTCGACCTCGGGGTTGACGTTCGAATAAAAGCCGTATTCGCGGGGGTTCTGCATGTTCCAGGTGGTCGGCGGTTCTCGGTCGGTCAGGGTGATCCGCACGATCGACTTGATCGACTTGAAGCCGTATTTCCACGGCACGACCAGCCGGATCGGCGCGCCGTTCTGCTTCGGCATCGGATCGCCGTAAAGCCCGGTGGCGAGGATCGTCAGCGGGTGCATCGCCTCGTCGAGCCGCAGCCCTTCGCGATACGGCCAGTCGAGGATCGCCCGGCGCTGGCCCGGCATCTCCTCGGGACGCACGAGCGTCTCGAAGGCGACGTATTTCGCGCCCGGACCGGGCTCCACCCGCCGCAGCAGATCGGCCAGCGGAAAGCCGATCCAGGGGATGACCATCGACCAGGCCTCGACGCAGCGAAAGCGGTAGATCCGCTCTTCGAGGGTCACGCCGCCGAGGATGTCGTCCATGTCGTAGGTGCCGGGCTTGCCGACCATGCCGTCGATCTCGACCGGCCAGGGCTCGGTGGTCAGCTGGTGGGCATGTCGCGCCGGGTCGTCCTTGCCGGTGCCGAACTCATAGAAATTGTTGTAGCTGGTGATGTCCTCGAGGCTGTTCGGCTCGGCCTGCGTGGAATAGGGGCTCTTCACATAGGACAGCTCGGCCCGCGCCGGCAGCCCGATGGCCCCCGCAAACGCCGCCCCGCCGGCCCCGGCAAGCAACGCGCGACGGTTCATCCACGCGGATTTCGGGGTCACGTCGGACGACTTCAGCGATGTGCGGAAGCGATAGGGCATGGCGTCTCTCCTCGGATCTCTGCGTCCTAAACTAAGGCTTCGGCGCACGGGGTCCAAACACGGTCGCATCACATTCCCGCCGACCGGGCCGGGCGGGGTGCCGCATGGGACGCGGAAATTGAGCCGGATCAATGCAAACGCCGCGCAGGCCGCTAGGCTGCATTATCGTAACCAGGGCAGCACCGCCCGATTCCGCACGAGGGAGGAACCCCATATGAGGCATACCGTATGCGCGCTCGTCGCCGCCGGTCTGATTGCAACGCCCGCGCTCGGCCAGGAGGCGATCACCTACAGCACCGATACGTCGGTCGACGACGTGATCTTCGCCGTGGAAAGCGAAATTCTCGCCAAGGGACTGGTCATCGACCATGTCAGCCATGTGGGCGAGATGCTCGCGCGCACGAAAGAGGATGTCGGCGGCACCAAGGATCTCTACACCACGGCCGATGTCTTCGCCTTCTGCTCGGCGACGGTTTCGCGCGCCGCGATGGAGGCGGACCCGGCCAATATCCGCTATTGCCCCTACACCATCTTCGTTTACGAACGCGCGGACGATCCGGGCACGACCGTGGTGGGTTTCCAGGATTATCCCGACGGGGCTATGCAGCAGGTCGAGGACATGCTCGACGAGATCGTGACGGCCGCCATCGGCATGTGAGATCACGTCGCGTCACTTAGCCGTGATTTGAAAACGCGGGAAGGCCGGGCTTAGCGCGACGGCCTCCCCTGACAAGGGGGTAAGGTGACAGAAACCGGGTCATCCAGCATCCCCGGACGACCGTAGTCTCCCCCGATGCATGCGATGATGCATTGCCAAAAACGGGAGACTATACATGATCCGCAGAACCTTTATCGCGCTCGCCGCAGCCACCGCGATGACCGCCCCGGCCTTCGCCGACGGTCACGGCCACATGGGCAAGGACATCGTTGACACGGCCGTCGAGGCCGGAAGCTTCGAGACGCTTGTCGCGGCCGTCCAGGCGGCCGGTCTCGTCGAGACGCTGAAAGGCGAGGGTCCGTTCACCGTCTTCGCCCCGACCGACGACGCCTTCGCCGCGCTGCCCGAAGGCACCGTCGAGAGCCTGCTCGAGCCCGGGAACAAGGATCAGCTGACCGCGATCCTCACCTACCACGTGGTGCCGGGCAAGGTGATGTCCGGTGATCTGTCCGACGGCATGATGGCCGCGACCGTAGAGGGCAGCGAGGTCACCATCGGCACCGAAGGCGGCGTGACCGTCGACAACGCGAATGTCGTGACCGCCGACATCGAGGCGTCCAATGGCGTGATCCACGTCATCGACGCCGTGATCCTGCCGGGCGACAGCTGATTTACACGGCGCATCCGGGGCGGCCCACCGCCCCGGATTTCCTTTTATTGATTGGAGACCAACCGACATGAACCGCCGCACTCTTCTGACCACCGCCGCGGCCGTTGCCACGGCCGGCCTGGTGTCCGCCTGCGCGCCGATGGCGAGCGAGCCGGACATCGTCGACATCGCCGCGTCGAACGACCAGTTTTCCACTCTCGTCGCCGCGGTCTCGGCCGCAGACCTGGTGGACACGCTGAAAGGCGATGGTCCGTTCACCGTCTTTGCACCGACCAACGCCGCTTTCGAGGCGCTGCCCGACGGCACGGTCGAAACGCTGTTGAAACCCGAGAACAAAGACCAGCTCGTCAGCATCCTGACCTATCACGTGGTGCCGGGTGCGGTGACCTCGGATCAGCTCGCCGGGCAGGAACTGCGCGTCGACACCGTGCAGGGCCAGGCCGTGCATGTCGATGGCACCGACGGCGTCATGGTCGACGACGCCACGGTGACCCAGGCCGACATCATGGCCTCCAACGGCGTGATCCACGTCATCGACACGGTGCTGCTGCCGGACTAAGTCCCGCCGCCGCCTGAAACACGAAGCCCCGGCAGGCCACGCCTGCCGGGGCTTTTCTTGTCAGGGCCGCCGGCCCGTCAGTGCACCACCGCGTCCTGCGGCGGCTCGCGACGCGAGTCCGAGACGCGGTCGCCGACGATCAGCCCGTCCTCGCGGGCGCTGACCGGCACGGTGTCGCCATCCTTGACGTCGCCGGCCAGGATCATCTCGGCCAGCGGATCCTGAAGATGCTTCTGGATCACGCGCTTGAGCGGCCGGGCGCCGAAGACGGGATCGTAGCCCTCGTCGGCGAGCCACTTGCGCGCCGTGTCGTCCAGCACCAGCGAGATGTCGCGGGTCGCCAGCCGCTTTTCCAGCAGCCGCAACTGGATCGTCACGATACCGTCCATGTCGTCGCGCGTGAGCCGGTCGAACACCACCATCTCGTCGAGCCGGTTCAGGAATTCGGGGCGGAAATGGGCGCGCACCGCATCCATGACGTCGCGCTTGGCCTGGCTGGCATCCGCGCCTTCCGGCAGCTGGCTCAGCGCCTGCGAGCCGAGGTTCGAGGTCAGCACGATCAGCGTTTGCTTGAAGTCGACCTTGCGCCCCTGCCCGTCGGTCAGCTGACCGTCGTCGAGCACCTGCAACAGCACGTTGAAGACGTCCGGGTGCGCCTTCTCGACCTCGTCGAACAGCACCACCTGGTAGGGCCGCCGGCGGACGGCCTCGGTCAGGACGCCGCCCTCGTCATAGCCGACATAGCCCGGGGGCGCCCCGATCAGCCGCGCGACCGAATGCTTCTCCATGAACTCGCTCATGTCGATGCGGACCATCGCGTTCTCGTCGTCGAAGAGGAAATCGGCGAGCGTCTTGGTCAGCTCGGTCTTGCCGACGCCGGTGGGTCCGAGGAACAGGAACGAGCCGAGCGGCCGGTTCGGGTCCTGCAGCCCGGCCCGCGCCCGGCGCACGGCGTTCGAGACCGCCGTCACCGCCTGGCGCTGGCCGATCACGCGGCGGCCCAGTTCTTCTTCCATGCGCAAGAGCTTTTCGCGCTCGCCCTCCAGCATCTTCGAGGTCGGAACACCGGTCCAGCGCTCCACGACCTGGGCGATCTGCTCGGGACGCACGGCTTCCTCGACCATGACGTCCTCGTCCTGGTGCTGCTCGGCCTCGGCCAGACGCTTCTCGAGATCGGGGATGATCCCGTAGCTGAGTTCGCCTGCACGGGCCAGGTTGCCCTCGCGCTTGGCCTGGTCGAGCTCGGCCCGCGACCGGTCCAGTTGCTCCTTCAACGCGCGGGCAGAGGCCAGCTTGTCGCGCTCGGCCTGCCACTGGGCGGTCATCTCGGCGCTCTGCTCCTGCAGGTCGGCGAGTTCCTTCTCGAGTTTCTGGAGCCGGTCGGCGGAGGCCGCGTCGGTCTCCTTCTTCAGCGCCTCGGCCTCGATCTGCAGCTGCAGGATCTGACGGTCGAGCTGGTCAAGCTCCTCGGGCTTGGAGTCGACCTCCATCCGCAGGCGGCTCGCCGCCTCGTCGACAAGGTCGATGGCCTTGTCGGGCAGGAAGCGGTCGGTAATGTAGCGGTTCGACAGCTGCGCCGCGGCCACCAGCGCCGAGTCCGAGATCCGCACACCGTGGTGCAGCTCGTATTTCTCCTTGATGCCCCGCAGGATCGATATGGTGTCGTCGACAGTCGGCTCGTCGATGAAGACCGGCTGGAAACGCCGCGCAAGCGCCGCGTCCTTCTCGACATGCTTGCGGTACTCGTCGAGCGTGGTCGCACCGATGCAGTGCAGCTCGCCCCGCGCCAGCGCCGGTTTGAGCAGGTTCGAGGCATCCATCGCCCCGTCCGCCTTTCCCGCGCCCACCAGGGTGTGCATCTCGTCGATGAAGAGAATGATCTCGCCGGACGCGGCGGTGATCTCGCTCAGGATCGCCTTAAGACGCTCCTCGAATTCGCCGCGGTACTTCGCACCTGCGATCAGCGCCCCCATGTCGAGCGCCATCAGCTTCTTGTTGCGCAGGCTTTCCGGCACGTCGCCATTGACGATCCGCAGCGCCATGCCCTCGGCGATGGCGGTCTTGCCCACGCCGGGATCGCCGATCAGGACCGGGTTGTTCTTCGTGCGCCGGCTCAGCACCTGCATGGCGCGCCGGATCTCCTCGTCGCGGCCGATGATCGGGTCGATCTTGCCGTCCGCGGCGGCCTCGGTCAGGTCGCGGGCATATTTCTTCAGCGCCTCGTAGCCTTCCTCGGCCGATGCGCTGTCGGCGGTCCGGCCCTTGCGCAGGTCGTTGATGGCCGTGTTCAGCCCCTGCGCCGTCACGTTGCCGGCCTCGAGCGCCTTCTTGGCCTCGGACCGCACGATGGCGAGCGCGGTCAGGATACGCTCCACCGGGACGAAGCTGTCGCCGGCCTTGGTGGCCAGCTTCTCGGCCTCGTCGAGCACGCGGGCGGTCTGGGTGTCGACGTAGATCTGGTCGCCGGCGCCGCTCACCCTGGCGATCTTCGCGATCGCCGACTCGTTGGCCGCCCGGACGAGCTTGGCGTCGCCCCCGGCTTTCTGGATCAGGTTGCTTGCGAGGCCTTCCTCGTCATCCATCAACGCCTTCAGCAAATGCTCGGGCATGACACGCTGGTGGGTCTCGCGCATGGCGATCGTCTGGGCCGCCTGGACGAATCCGCGCGCGCGTTCCGTGAACTTCTCGAAGTTCATGTTCTCAACTCCTCTCGTAAGCGCTTGCGAGTATCCGGCGCCCGACATGCGGCACGCGCTTATGCAAGCCTCGGCATGTATTTGGGGAGCGGGCCGTCCGATGACAAGCCATCGGACCGCGACACAACTTGCCGCAGAGCGGCGCCGGCGCTACACAGCGCTGACGCCTGAAAGGAGATATCCCCATGCCCGCCGCCGATGACCGCCTGATCGTCGCCCTCGACGTCCCGAACGCGCTCGAGGGCCTGCAGCTCTCCCAGAGGCTGGGCGACACGGTGTCCTTCTACAAGATCGGGCTCGGCATGCTGACGGGGGGTGGTCTCGCGCTGGCGCATGAACTCAAGGCCGAACACGGCAAACGCATATTCCTCGACATGAAGCTCTTCGACATCCCGGCCACCGTCGAGGCCGCGGTGCGAGGCCTTGCAGCGTACGACCTCGATTTCCTGACCGTTCATGGCGACCCGCATGTGGTGCGCGCCGCGGTGGCCGGCCGCGGCGACAAGCCGACGCGGATCCTGGCGGTGACGATCCTGACCTCGCTCGACCGCGCCGATCTCGATGCGGCGATGATCGTGCCCGGCGAGATCGCCGAGCTGGTGACCGAGCGCGCGCGCCGCGCGCTCGCGGCCGGGGCCGACGGGGTGATTGCCTCGCCGCAGGAAGCCGCCGCCATTCGGGCCCTGCCCGAGGCCACGGGCAAGCTGATCGTCACCCCGGGCGTGCGCCCCGCCGGCGCGGCCGCGGGCGACCAGAAACGGATCGCGACGCCGGCCGCGGCCATCGCCGCGGGGGCCGACCATATCGTCGTGGGCCGCCCGATCTGGCAGGCCGCCGACCCCCGCGCCGCCGCCGAGGCCGTGCGCGCCGAACTGCCCTGATCCCGCACCGTCCAAGTGGCCGAAATATCCCCGCCGGAGGCATGGACCGCCGCGCAGCGGCTCTGACCGCCGGCGGCCTTTCCGGCGGCGGTCAGAGGGTCTAGACTGCCGTCACGACATCCCGGACGCCCGCGCATGCCAGCCCTTTGCCGCGACTGCATGGAAACCTTCGACGCCGGCCGGCGCTGCCCGGCCTGCCGGGGTCCGCGCGTCACGGCCCATGACGAGCTCTTCACGCTCTCCATCGCGCATATGGATTGCGACGCGTTCTATGCCGCGGTCGAGAAACGCGAGAACGCCGATCTCGCCGACAAGCCGGTGATCATCGGCGGGGGCAGGCGCGGCGTGGTCTCGACGGCCTGCTACATCGCGCGCATCCGGGGCGTGCGCTCTGCCATGCCGATGTTCAAGGCGCTGGAGCTGTGTCCGGACGCGGTGGTTCTGCGGCCGCGCATGGACCTTTATGCCGAGGTCAGCCGCGCCATCCGCGCGATGATGACCGACCTCACCCCGGCGGTCGAGCCGCTCTCGCTCGACGAGGCGTTCCTGGACCTGACCGGCACCGCGCGATTGCACGGGGCGCCGCCGGCGGTGCTGCTGGCGCGGATGGTGCGGCGGATGGAGGCCGAGCTCGGCGTTTCCGGCTCCATCGGGCTCAGCCACAACAAGTTCCTGGCCAAGCTCGCCTCCGATCTCGACAAGCCGCGCGGCTTCTCCGTGATCGGCACCGCCGAGACCGCGGATTTCCTGGCCGACAGGCCGGTCGGCATGATCTGGGGCGTCGGCGCGGCGGGACAGGCCACGCTCGAGGCGCAGGGCATCCGCAGCTTCGCGGACCTCCGGCGCTGGGATCGCAAGGAGCTGCACGCCGCCTTCGGCAGCATGGGCGAGCGACTCTGGCACCTGGCGCGCGGGCAGGACAGCCGCCGGGTCTCGCCCAACGCGCCGGTCAAGAGCATCTCGAACGAGACCACCTTCGCCGAGGATATCGCCGATCGCGACCTGCTCGACGGCCACCTCTGGCGGCTGGCGGAAAAGGTGGCCGACCGGGCCAAGGCCAAGGCGCTCGGCGGCGCGGTGGTCACGCTGAAGCTCAAGCGCAGCGACCACCGAAGCCTGACCCGGCGCGTGACCCTGCGCGAGCCGACCCAGATCGCCGACCGGATCTACCGGACCGCGCGCGGGCTGCTGGACCAGGTGACCGTGCCCGGGCCGTTCCGCCTGATCGGGGTCGGGCTCTCGTCGCTCCGCCCGGCGGCGGAGTCCGATCTGTCCCCGGACCTGCTGGATCCGGACGCCGCACGCCGCGCCCGGGCCGAGCACGCGACCGACGCGATCCGGCGCCGCTTCGGAGACGGCGCGATCCTCAAGGGGCGGTCGCTGCGCTAGATCACTCGGCGGCGAGCGCCATGTCCGACGCCCGGCCAAGCGCGGTCACCTTTGCCACCACCTCGGTCATCAGGGCGCGGAAGCTCTCGAAATCGTCGCTGGGGCGCACCAGCGCCTCGTTCATGTAGAGCGACCGGTCGAGTTCGACCTGCACGACATGCTGGCGGCGCGAGGGGCGGCCGTAGCTCTGGACGATATAGGCACCGGCGAACGGGGCGTTGCGCGCGACGCGCAAGCCCGCCCCGGCAAAGATCGTCTCGACCTCCTCGATCACATGGGCGCCGCAGGCGGCGCCGAACCGGTCGCCCAGCACCACGTCGGGCCGCCTTGCCCCGCGCGGCGTCACACCCTCGAGCGCCTCGTGCGGCATCGAGTGGCAATCGACCAGGATCGCTTCGCCGAACCGGGCGTGGCTGTCCTGCAGAAGCTGGCGCAGCGCCGCGTGATAGGGCCTGTGATAGCGGTCGATCCGCGCCGTCGCCTCTTCGCGGGAAATCTTGCCGCGGTAGATCTGGCGACCGTTGGAAACGACGCGGGGGATCACGCCCAGCCCGGAGGCAATGCGCGGATTGTGCACGGTCTGGCTGACGTCACGTATCACGGCGGGATCCAGCTCGTCGGCGCCGCGGTTCAGATCGACATAGGCGCGCGGCGCCGTGGCGGCGATCAGCGGGGCGCCGAAGTCGGGCGCGCGGTCGAAGAGGATATCGACGAAGGCATCCTCGGAGGACCGCACCGAGCGCTCCGTCAACTCCGTGGCCCGGAGGAAATCGCGCGGGTACTCCCGGCCGCTGTGCGGCGAGGAGAAGATCACGCTCGTGCTGTGGATCTCGGGGCGGATCAGGCGATAGGGCGTCTCGGGCATGCGCGGGTCCTTTCGCTTCTCGATATAGCCCTTTTCTGCGCCACTCCAAAACCCCTTGAACCCCGTTCCGACTCCGATTATAGAGCGCCGGACCAGCGTGGAGCCGGGCCCTCGCCCCTGGGCGGAACCCGGATCTTTTTCAGCGCGGATGGGCGCGTAGCTCAGCGGTAGAGCACTACGTTGACATCGTAGGGGTCACTGGTTCGAACCCAGTCGCGCCCACCATCGCGAAGACACGCGACGAAACGTAACCGAGGCGCACGCGCGCCGCGAGATGAGGAGAGGACCGATGAAGGTCAAGAACTCGCTCCGTTCGCTTAAGAACCGGCATCGCGACTGCCGCGTCGTGCGCCGCAAGGGCCGCGTCTACGTCATCAACAAGACGCAGCGACGGTTCAAGGCCCGCCAGGGCTGAGCGACACGGAATTCCGTCGGAATGAGCGCCGCCGGGCCCCGCGCCCGGCGGCTTTTCTTCGTGCCCGGTTCAGGGCCGCGTCATGCCCGCCAGCATCCGCACGAGCACCGCGCGGCTGAGATACCCGGTCACCTCGAGGCCCTGGGCACGCTGGTAGCGGCGGATCGCGGCACGGGTGCGGTCGTCGAAGGATCCGTCCACCTGCCCCGGGTCATGCCCCATCCGCGCCAGCTGCGTTTCGACCAGCATCCGGGTGATCGGGTTGAGCCCGAGGGCGCGCTCGCCCGCGCGCGCCGCCTCGAGGCGGCCCGCCTCCTCGCGGTCGCGTTCCAGCGCGCGAACCCGGTCGCGGGCAGCCTCCGCGAAGGCCCCCTCCGGATAGCGGTCGAGATAGTCGCGGTAGGCCGCGATGGTGTCCCTGTCGCGCGCCGCGTCCCAGGCGCGGCGTTCCGTTTCGGGGATACGCGCGCGCCGTTCCGCCTCGATCTGGTTTAGGCGGTCGCGCGCGGTCTCGGCATAAAGCCCGTCCGGGTAGCGATCGAGATAGCGCCGGAGGCCGGCCTCGCCTGCGCCGCGGCCCGTCTCGTCCCAGAAGGCACGGTCGGCGCGTTCCGCCTCGCGCCGGCGTTCCTTCGCTTGCGCCTCCAGCGCGGCGGCGCGGGCGTCCGCCGCGTCGGCCAGCCGGGCGATCTGGGCCCGGGTCAGGTAGCCGGTGACCGGCAGGCCCCCGGCGTCCTGCCAATCGGCGATGGCGCTGCGGGTGCCGCGCCCGAAAATCCCGTCGATGCCCCGCGTGTCGTAGCCGAGCAGCGAGAGATCCTGCTGGACGCGACGCCGGGCGTCGCGATCGAGGCCGAGCGCCTCTTCCACGGCGCGGGCCTCCCGTTCGGGCTCTTCCTGCAAATCGACGATCCTCTCGCGGGCGTCCGCGGCGAAGATCCCGTCCGGGTAGCGGTCGAGATATTGCTCCAGCGCCGCGACCGTATCGAGATCGAGCACGGCGTCCCAGTAGGCCTGCTCGAAAAGCTCGGCCAGCCCGGGACCGGGTCCCGCGCCCGATGGCGGCACGAGCGCCGCCAGATCGGAAACGAAGCCCGCGCCGCGCACGCCGCGCGGAGCCTCGGCCAGCGCCTCGGCAAAGGTGACCCCGGGCCGGAGAAGCCCGTCCCGCAGCAGCCGGTCGAGATCGGCGGGACCGCCCGTGACCAGCAAGACGCCCTGCGGCACGTCCAATGCCCCAAGGCCCGGGCGCAGCCCGGCGCCCATGTCAGGGGCGCGATCGTCCGTGCCCAGCAGCACGACGGCGCCGCCGGGCTTCCGGGCCGCCAGGCCAAGCAGGACGGAGACAGGCAGCCCGCCGGCCCCGAGCCCGGCCAGCCCCGGCGCATCGGCATCCATCGGCAGGAACCAGCTTTCACCGGCACCGTGCGCGAAACGTCCGTTCAGCAGGATCACGACCCGCTCGGCCGTTTCCAGTCCGGTGACGAGGCGCGCCACCGCGCCGGGCATGGCCTCGGCCGAAAGATCGCGAAAGGCGGCTACCTGGAACCCGCGCCCCGCCAGCGCCTCGGCCGCGGCGACGCTTGCCTCTGCGCCGGTGACCCGCGGCATCTCGCGATAGTCCCGGTTGCCGATCACCAGCGCGATATCGGCCGCCAGCGCCGCACCGGTCCAGACCACTGCCAGAAGCGCGGCGATGACCGCGCGCGCCATCGCTTTCGGTGCCATGGATCCTCCGCGTCGCCGTTCAGTCGTAGCTGCGCTGGTCCTCGATGACCTTGCCGTCATTCGGCAGCGAGCCAGGGGCGCAGAGTATCACTTTCCCGCGCAGTTTGAGAGTCTCCTCCACGGCCTTCTCGAAAACCGACGGATCCGTCGCCTCGGTTTCGACCTGGACCGTCATGGTGTCCATCTCGCCGTCCCGTCCCGCGATGACCCGGGCCCGGGTTACGGCGTCGTGGCGGGCGACGAAATCGGCCACCTGTTCGGGACGGACGAACATGCCCTTGATCTTTGTGGTCTGGTCCGCCCGGCCCATCCAGCCCTTGATCCGCGTGTTGGTGCGCCCGCAGGGCGAGACGCCGGGCAGGACGGCGGACAAATCGCCGGTGGCGAAACGGATCAGCGGATAGTCCGGGTTCAGCGTGGTCACCACGACCTCGCCGACCTCTCCCTCGGGGACGGGGTCGCCGGTGCCGGGCCGGACGATCTCGACGATGACGCCCTCGTCGACGATCAGGCCCTCCATCGCGGGGCTCTCATAGGCGATGTTGCCGAGGTCGGCCGTGGCATAGCATTGCAGGCAGGCGATCCCGCGGTCGGCGTATTCCTGCCGGAGCGAGGGGAAAAGCGCGCCCCCGCCCACCGCCGCCTTGGTGAGCCGCGACACGTCGAGGCCCAGCGCGTCGGCCTTGTCGAGGATGACCTTCAGGTAATCCGGCGTGCCGGCATAGGCGGTGATCCCGATATCCGCCACCGCCCGGGCCTGCAACTCGGTCTGGCCGGTGCCGGCGGGGAAGACCGTCGCACCGACGGCGCGGGCGCCGTTCTCGAAGATCATCCCGGCCGGTACGAAATGGTAGGAAAAGCAGTTCTGCACCACATCGCCCTCGCCGATCCCGCAAGCATGGAGGAACCGACCCATGCGCCACCAGTCATGGGTGGTGCGGCCCGGCTCGTAGATCGGACCCGGAGACTGGAAGACATGCTCCACCCCGGCGATGCCCCCGGGAACCAGCCCGCCGAAGGGCGGGGTCGCCCCCTGCGCGCTGCCGATCTCGGATTTCCGCAGCACCGGCAGGCCGGCCAGCGCCCCGGGCGTGGTGATGGCGTCCGGGTCCACATCGGCCAGCAGCCCGGCCGGCCCCGCCGCGGCCCGGGCGCGCGCGATCTGGGCCGGCAGGGCCGTGGCCAGGGCGGCCTGCCGTTCATCGGCGCTGCGGGTTTCGAGAGCGTCGAAATGGCGTGTCATCGGCGAATCCCTTTCATGGCAGGCAGGAACCGGCTGCGGCAGATGTTCGCAGCATAACTGCATACAATAGTATACACGGTAGAGGATGGTGTAGACTTCCCGCGCGCCCCGGGATTCCCGGGGGCGTTTTCCGTGCGGGTGAGGAGGACCGAACCATGACCTACAACATTGACGACAGGGTCGTCTTCCACCCTGACCTGGAGGTCATGGAGGTCGATTTCTCCGGGATCGACTTCCGGGATTCCATCGAGGTGAACCGTTTCTACGACCGGGTCGAAGAGCTCATCGCGGAGACCGGCGAAGAGGTCTGGTTCTTCCTCGTGAATTATTCCGGCTTGCGGATCGAGCCCGACGCCTGGGCCGCCTTCACCCATCGGGGAAAAATGGTGAATCTCGCCCACTCCCAGGGCACCGTCCGGTTCGACCCCAGCCCCGAGACGCGCGCCCAGATCGAGCGCGACGCCAAGACCGAGGCCTTCGATCCCAATCTGTTCGCCGATCGCGACGCCGCGTTGGCCCGCATCAGGAAGCTGCCCTCCAAGCGGCTTCACCACGCCGACCGCACCCCCACGCATCATCCGAGCGAATACGCGCGACGGGTCGACTTCATCGCCGCCGACGGGATCATGACCGTCGACTTCTCGGATTTCACCTTCGCCCATTCGGGCGATGTCCACGCCTTCTACGACCATCTCGAAAGCGCGCTCGACCGAACCGGCCGCAAGTGGTTCTTCCTGATCAACTACGAGAATTGCCGGATCAACCCCGAGGCCTGGGTGTCCTTCGCCACCCGCGGCAAGCGGCTCAACCTCGCGCATTCGCTGGGCTCGGTGCGGTACGCGCCCGGCTCCGAGACGGAAGAGTCGATCCGGATGCGGGCCGAAAGCCAGGAATTCGACCCCAACATCCGCAACACCCGTGCCGAGGCACTGGAACGTATCGCGGAAATGCGGCGCCAACGGGCCTGAGCCCGCGCACCGCCCCGCCGGGGCCGCCGCCACGCCGGGCATCAGCTGAGCCAGCGCTTGCGCCGGCGGTAGCTGCGCACGTCCCGGAACGAGCGCCGCCCCTCGTCACCCACGCCGAGATAGAATTCCTTGACGTCGGGGTTCTCGCGCAGCTCGGCCGCGGGGCCGTCCATCACGACACGACCGGATTCCAGGATATAGCCGTAATGCGCGTAGCGCAGCGCGACGTTGGTGTTCTGCTCGGCCAGCAGGAAGCTCACGCCCTCGTTCTCGTTGACGGATTTCACGATCTCGAAAATCTGTTCCACGAGTTGCGGCGCCAGCCCCATCGAGGGCTCGTCCAGCAGGATCGTCTCGGGGCGGCTCATCAGCGCGCGGCCGATCGCGGTCATCTGCTGTTCACCGCCCGAGGTGTAGCCGGCCTGGCTCCTCCGGCGCTCCTTCAGGCGGGGAAAATAGCTGTAGACCATCTCGAGATCCTTCTCGATCTCTGCGCGCCCGTCCCTGCGGGTATAGGCACCGGTCAGGAGGTTCTCCTCGACGGTCAGGTGTTCGAAGCAATGGCGGCCTTCCATGACCTGGATGACGCCCTTCTTAACGAGGTCCGACGGATTCAGATCCTGCACCCGTTCGCCGCGATAGACGATCGTGCCCTTGGTCACCTCGCCGCGCTCGGACTGGAGGAGGTTGGACACCGCCTTGAGCGTGGTCGTCTTGCCGGCCCCGTTGCCGCCCAGCAGCGCGGTGATCCCGCCCTTGGGCACCGACAGGCTGACCCCTTTCAGCACGAGGATCACGTGATTGTAGATCACCTCGATGTTGTTCACCTCGAGCAGCGTCTCTTCGGTGTGTCCGGCGTCGAGCATCTGTTTCTTCCCTTCGCGGTCCCGCGGCTGCGGGCTGGACCATCTTGTCTCTGTGCGGGCGCGGCGGCCGGGCCGCCGCGCCCCGTGTCATCCCTGGCCCCGGATCACTGGCAGCGCAGGTCGAGGGCGTTTTCCTCGGCATAGGCCATGGAGTCGGCCTCGATCAGCGGCTCGATCACGTCGTCGTCGGACTTGATGAAGTCGGTGATCAGGTTCCATTCCTGGGCCTCGGCGTCCCACTGCTGGACCATCGCCTCGCCCGGTCCGCCATGATTGGCGCAGCTCACCTCGAAGGCCGGGCCGAAGTTCGGCAGGCCGAGCTCGGCCATGCGTTCCTCGGTGATCTTCAGGTTCTCCATCCCGTCACGCATCATGGCCGGGGTGATCTCGGCGGTGCCGTGAATCTCCTGCGCGGTGCGCGCCGCTTCCGCGGCCAGCATCGCGGCGTAGAGCCCGCGCGAGTAGAGCACGGTGCCGACCTGGTCACCCGCGCCCGCAGCGAGACCCGCATCGACGACATATTGCTGGATGTCCTCGTAGATCGGGTAATCCATGCCGGTGCCGTGCATCGCCAGCGCCTTGTAGCCATGCGCGGCCTCGCCGGCCGGAATCACGTCGTTCTCGGAGCCGGCCCACCAGTTACCGATGAAGTTCTCCATCGGGAAGCGGATATTGGCGGCTTCCTGGACGGCAACCTGGTTCATGACGCCCCAGCCCCACATAATGACGTAATCCGGACGCTCGCGGCGGATCTGGAGCCACTGCGACTTCTGCTCCTGGCCCGGATGGTCAACCGCGAGCGTGGTCAGTTCGTAACCGTGCTTCTCGCTCAGCTTCTCGAGCGTGCGGATCGGCTCCTTGCCATAGGCGGAGTTGTGGAAGACCAGCGCGATCTTCTTGCCGGAAATGTCGCCGTCATTGATGTCGAGCAGGTGCGTGATCGCGACCGATGCGCCGTCCCAGTAGTTGGCGGGATAGTTGAACACCCATTCGAACACCTCGCCATTGGCGGCCGATGTCCGGCCATAGCCCATGGTGTGCAACGGGATCTCGTCGGCAGAAACCTTCGGGATCAGCTGGTAGGTGATGCCGGTCGAGAGCGGCTGGTAGACGAGGCTGCCCAGACCCTTGGTCGACTCGTAGCATTCGACGCCCTTCTCGGTGTTGTAGGCCGTTTCGCATTCCGGCACCGAGATCTTCACGCCGCCGATGCCGCCGTCACGCTCGTTCAGAAGCGTCATGTAGTCCTCGTAGCCGTCGGCGAACGGGATACCGCCGGCGGCGTAAGGGCCGGTGCGGTAGCTCAGCGACGGGAAGACGAGCTCCGCCATCGCCGGGCCGGCGGCGATCGTCGCTGCGAGCGCCGCTGCTGCCAGTTTCTTGAAGTTCATGGTCTCTCCTCCCTTGGATATTGACCGTTGCAATGTCCGGTTACCCGGTTCTGCGCTTATGGGCCCCGCCCTAGTGCGGGAAGGGCCAGAGCCTGAGCTTTTCCTTCACCGTGCGCCAGAGCGCGGCGAGCCCGTGCGGCTCGGCGATGAGGAAGAAGACGATGAGCCCGCCGACGATCAGCAGCTCCAGATGTGCCGCGAGATCGGTCGGCCAGCCGAGACCGCCCACCAGCACGTTCTTCAGCAGCACCGGCAACAGCACCATGAAGGCGGCCCCCGCGAAGCTGCCGAAGATCGAGCCGAGCCCGCCGATGATGATCATGAAGAGCGCCAGGAAGGACTTCTGGATGCCGAAGGCCTCGCCGACCTCGACCGCGCCGAGATACACGGCGAAGAACAGGGCACCCGCGATTCCGACGAAGAAGGAAGAGACCGCGAAGGCCGACAGCTTGGCCCGCAGGGGGTTCACGCCGATGATCTCGGCCGCGATGTCCATGTCCCGGATCGCCATCCAGCTGCGGCCGATCGTGCCGCGGGTGAGGTTACGCGCCGCCCAGGCCAGCACCACCACGAAGAGCAGGCAGATCATGTATTGCGCCCAGGCCGATGTCTCGGGTCCGGTCACGGGCACGCCGAAGACGGTGCGCTCCGGGGCGCTGATCTGCCCGGAGGCGGAGTAGTTGTAGAACCACGGCACCCGGTTGAAGAGCCAGACCAGGAAGAACTGCGCCGCCAGCGTTGCCACGGCAAGATAGAACCCCTTGATCCGAAGCGAGGGCAGTCCGAAAAGCACCCCCACGCCGGCGGTCACGAAGCCGGCCAGGATCACCACGAAGACGATGTTGAGCTCGGGAAAGGCGGTCATCAGCTTGTAGCAGGCATAGGCGCCCACCGCCATGAACCCGCCGGTGCCCAGGCTGACCTGCCCGCAATACCCGGTCAGGATGTTGAGCCCGATCGCCGCGATCGCCCAGATCAGGAACGGCACCAGGACCGCGTTGGCCCAGTAGTCGTTGATGGCGAAGGGAATGACGAGCAGGCCCACCGCGATCACCGCGTAATAGCGGTATCGGTCGAACTTGATGGGGAAGGTTTGCGCGTCGTCCTGGTAGGACGTCTTGAAGTCGCCGGCCTCGCGGTAGAACATCTGCGCTTACCCCTCTGCGTTTGTCTTGTTGCCGTTGCGCGGCGCCGGGCCGGTCTCGGACAGCTTGCGATAGGCCACGATCCCGGTGACGAGCCCAGCGGCGGCGAGCAGCGCGGCGACGATCCATTGCGCGGTCGTCAGCCCCTCGGCGGTCACGGCGAGATAGCCGAAGGCCCAGAACCCGGACCAGGCGATCACGTTCACGATGGCGATCAGCTTGTTCATCGCTACACCCTCTCGATGATCTTCTCGCCGAACAGGCCCTGCGGCCGGAAGACGAGGAAGACGAGCGCCAGCACGTAGGCGAACCAGTTCTCGGTCGCGCCGCCGACCATCGGGCCGATCAGGAACTCGAAGAGCTTCTCGCCCACGCCGATGATCAGACCGCCCACGATGGCGCCCGGGATAGAGGTGAACCCGCCCAGCATCAGCACCGGCAGCGCCTTCAGCGCGATCAGCGAAAGCGAGAACTGCACGCCCGATTTCGTGCCCCACATGATGCCCGCGACCAGCGCGACGAACCCCGCGATCGACCAGACCAGAACCCAGATGAACCGCAGGCTGATCCCGACGCTGAGCGCCGCCTGGTGGTCGTCGGCCACCGCGCGCAGGGCCCGGCCATGCTTGGTATACTGGCTGAACAGCGTCAGCGAGATCACGAGGATCGCGGCGATCACGGTCGCGACGATATCAAGCCGGTCGATGAAGAACCCGTAGCCGAACCATTCGTAGGTGGTTTCGTCGATGGTCTCGGAAATGCCCTGCGGCAGGCCGACATCCAGCGTCTTGATGTCCGCGCCCCACATGATGTCCCCGAACCCTTCGAGGAAATAGGCCAGCCCGATCGTCGCCATGAAAAGGATGATCGGCTCCTGGTTGACGAGATGCTGCAGGATGTATTTCTCGACCAGGATCGCGAGCAGCACCATGACGGCCAACGTCAGCAGGATCGCGAGGATCGCCGGCAGGTGCCATCCGAAATGGTGGATCTCGGTGCCGAAGATGGCGTTGATCAGGTGGGCGAAGGGCACCTGGCCTTCCTGGAAGCCCACCAGCGTCAGCGCCGCGAAGAGCGCCAGCACCCCCTGGCTGTAGTTGAAGATGCCGCTGGCCTTGAAGATCAGCACGAAGCCCAGCGCCACCAGCGAATAGAGCACGCCGGTCATCAGGCCGTTCAGCGTGACCTCCATCGCGAAGAGCAGTTGATCAGGCATGCGCGGCCTCCCTCGGCTTGGCGGGTTGCGGGTCAGTCATGGCTCACCCCCAGATAGGCGTCGATGACCTCGGGGTTGTTGCGCACCTCGTCGGGCGTGCCGTCCCCGATCTTCTTGCCGTAATCCATCACGACGACCCGGTCGGCGATGTCCATCACCACGCCCATGTCGTGCTCGATCAGCGCGATGGTGGTGCCGAACTCGTCGTTCACGTCGAGGACGAAGCGGCACATGTCCTCCTTTTCCTCGACGTTCATGCCGGCCATCGGCTCGTCCAGGAGCAGCAGCTTCGGTTCCGCGGCCAGCGCCCGGCCCAGCTCCACGCGCTTCTGCAGCCCGTAGGGCAACCGGCCCACGGGCGTCTTGCGGATGTGCTGGATCTCGAGGAAATCGATGATCTTCTCGACCTTCTCGCGATGCTCGGTCTCCTCGCGCTGGGCCCGGCCCCACCAGAGCGCCTGCTCGAGGATGTTCGCGCGCATCAGCGTCATCCGGCCGGTCATGATGTTGTCGAGCGTGCTCATGCCCTTGAAGAGCGCGATGTTCTGGAAGGTCCGGGCGATGCCCAGCTCGGCCACCTCGTAGGGGCGCATCGCCGGGCGTTTCTCGCCCCGGAACCAGACCTCGCCCTCCTGCGGGTGGTAGAAGCCGTTTATGACGTTGAGCATGGACGACTTTCCGGCCCCGTTCGGCCCGATGATCGCGCGGATCTCGCCCTCGCGGATATCGAAGGAGATGTCCTTGATCGCGACCACGCCGCCGAAACGCAGCGTGATGTTCTTCATTTCCATCATCACGCCGCCGATCTGGCGGCCGTCGGGGGTGATGTAGCCTTCGCCGGAATCAAGCACGGTATGGGCCTTTCATTCCTGGGACCGGGTGGGGCGCACGGCGCTGTCCGTCGCGACCGCTCATTCCGCCGCCACCTTCTGCGGTTTGACCGGGACCACCGCGGCGTCGCTGATTTTCAGCGTCGCCTTGATCTTGCCCTTGCGGCCGTCCTCGTAGGTCACCTCGGTTTCGGTGTAGACGCTGTCCGACCCGTCATAGAGCGCCTCGACGAGATCGTTGAATTTCTCGGCGATGATGTTGCGGCGAACCTTGCGGGTGCGGGTCAGTTCGCCGTCGTCGGCATCGAGTTCCTTGTGCAGCACCAGGAATCGGTGCACCTGGCAGCCGGACAGCATCGGGTCCTCGGCGACGCTCTTGTTGGTCTCTTCGACGTGGCTCTGGATCATCTCCAGCACCTTCGGGTGCCCCGCCAGTTCCTGGTAGGACGCATAGGCGATGTTGTTCCGCTCGGCCCAGTTGCCGACGGCGGTCAGGTCGATGTTGATGAAGGCGGTGCACATCTCGCGATCCGCGCCGAAGACCACCGCCTCGAGAATGTTGGGATAGAACTTCAGCTTGTTCTCGACGTATTTCGGCGCGAACAGGCTGCCATCGGCCATCTTGCCCACGTCCTTGGCGCGGTCGATGATCCTGAGATGCCCGGTGCCTTCCTCGAAGAAGCCGGCATCGCCCGTCGCGACCCAGCCTTCCGGGTCCTTGGTCTTGGCCGTCGATTCGGCGTTCTTGTAGTATTCGACGAAGGTGCCGGGCGAGCGGTAATAGACCTCGCCCGTGTCGTCGATCTTCACCTCGACGCCGGGGCTCGGCACGCCGACCGTGTCCGCGCGCACCTCGCCGTCTGGCTGCTGGGTGATGAACACGCTGGCCTCGGTCTGCCCGTAAAGCTGCTTCAGGTTGATGCCGAGCGACCGGTAGAAGTCGAAGATCTCGGGCCCGATCGCCTCGCCCGCGGTGTAGCCGACCCGGATATTGGTCAGGCCCAGCGTGTTCTTGAGCGGCCCGTAGACCAGCAGGTCGCCCAGCCGGTACTTGAGGCGATCCGTGCCGGAAACCGGCTTGCCGTCGAGGATCGCCGGCCCGACCCGCCGCGCATGTTCCATGAAATGGTCGAACATCCGTTTCTTGAGCGCGCCGGCGTCTTCCATGCGGATCATGACGCTGGTCAGCATCGTCTCGAAGATGCGCGGCGGCGCGAAGAAGTAGGTCGGGCCGATCTCGCGCAGGTCCGTCATCATCGTCTCCGGGCTCTCGGGGCAGTTCACGCAGAACCCCGTCCAGTAAGCCTGCCCGATCGAGAAGATGAAATCGCCCACCCAGGCCATCGGCAGATAGGCCAGCACCGAGTCCTTTTCCGAGAGGTCGTCGAATTCCGACGAGGCGCGCGACGTTTCGATGATGTTCCGGTTCGACAGCACGACGCCCTTGGGCTTGCCCGTGGTGCCCGAGGTGTAGAGCATGACGCAGGTGTCGTCGTAGGCCTGCTTGGCCAGCCGCGCCTCGAGCTCATGCGCGAGCCGGGTCTGGGCGGCGCGGCCCTCGACCTGGATGTCGTGCAGCCAGTTGAGATGCGTGTGATCGTATTTCCGCATCCCGCGCTTGTCCTGGTACATCACGTGCTCGATGCAATGCACGCGGTCCTGCACCTCGATCACCTTGTCGACCTGCTCCTGGTCGCCGCAGACCACGAAGCGCGCGCCGCAATGCTCGAGCACGTAGGCCATCTCTTCGGCGACCGCGTCCTGGTAGAGCGGCACCGGGATCGCCCCCACCATCTGCGCCGCGACCATCGACCAGTAGAGCGCCGGGCGGTTCCGCCCGATGACGGCGATGTAGTCGCCCTCGTCCACCCCGAGCACGAGAAAGCCCAGCGCCAGTGCGCGGATCTCTTCCTCGGCCTCGGCCCAGCTCCAGCATTGCCAGATGCCGAATTCCTTTTCACGATAGGCGGGCCGTTGACCATACGCCGCCGCGTTGCGCGCCAGCAGACGCGGAATCGTGTCCAGCGCGCCGGTCGCCTCTTTCTGCGTCGCCAAGTTTTCTCCTCCCTGCACCGGGGTGTCCGGTGGTCGCGGTCCGGTCTTTGGCCGAATCCACGGATATCGTGACACCTTCGTGCTGGGCGTCAATTTTTTCCTGAGTTTTGCCCGATTGTTACGAATTGTAACCGGCGCCATGGGCCTTCCCCCCGGGGCCGTGAGGGTGCTAGCCATAGGCCGGGAGGATCACCGATGCAGATCGACGCGGACCGGACCGCCCGCCTGACCCAGGCGGGGCTGAACCTGATCCAGCAGGCCCTGACGATCTATGACGCGGAGCTGCGGCTGGCCGTTTGCAACCGCCGCTTCCAGGAGATGTTCGATCTGCCGGAATGGCTGGTCACGCCGGGGGCGCGTTTCGCCGACACGATCCGCTTCCTTGCCGAACGCGGCGATTACGGGGACGTGGGCCCGCTCGAGGACTTCGTCCGCTCGCGCGTCGAGACCGCCCGCGCCTTCGAACCGCATTACATGGAGCGCACGCGCGCCAATGGCCGCACCATCAGCGTCGAGGGCAGCCCGCTTCCGCAGGGCGGCTGGGTGACCGTCTATACCGACATCACCGCGATCAAGCGCCAGGAGACGCTCTTGCGGTCCCGCTCGGCAGAGCTGTCGGAGCGGCTCGTGGCCTATTCCGAGGAACTCGCCCGCACCAACCGCGAACTCGCCGCCACCATCAGCGCGCTGGAGGAAGCCAAGCGCGAACTGACCGAGATGGAAGCCCGCACGCGGCTGACCGCCGAGATGATGCCGGCCCATATCGCCCATCTCGACCTGAACGAACGCTACACCTATTCGAATCGCCGCCTGACCTACGTCATTCCGAACCGCCCGCAGGAGATCGTCGGCCTGACCGCGCGCGAGGCGCTGGGCGACACCGCCTATGCAGAGGTGAAACCCTATATCGACCGCGCCTATGCCGGGGAATCGAGTGTCTTCGAGTTCTCGCATCCCGACAGCGGGCGGCGCATCCGCGGCGCCTTTACCCCCGATCCCGGCAGCGCCGGCGGGGTGGGCGGGGTCTATATCCTGTCGATGGACGTCACCGAAGAGGCCCAGGCCCGCGCCGCGCTCAGCCAGACCCACAAGCGCGAGCTCGCCGCGCAGCTGACCAGCGGCCTGGCACATGACTTCTCGAACCTGCTGACGATCATCCTCGGGCTCCAGGGGCGGCTGGAGAAGCTCGACGGCCTGCCCGACCCGGCCCGCGAAATCGCGGCGACGACGCGGGCGGCGGCGTTGCGCGGCGGCCGCCTGCTCGACCGGCTGGCCGATATCTCGGGCCGGCGCGACATGCGCCCCGCGCCGACCGACCTGCCGGCCTTCCTGCGCGATATCCGCACGCTCGCCGCGCCCTCCCTGCCGCGGGCGGTCCGGCTGAGCGTCAGCGCCGAGGGTTTCGACCGGCCGGTCCTGATGGATCACGGCGCCCTGCAGGACTCGCTTCTGAACCTGATCCTGAACGCCCGCGACGCGATCGGCGATGCGCCCGGCGAGATCACGGTCCACGCCGCCCCGGTGCGCGACACATGGGTTGATGTCGAGGTCACGGATACCGGCTGCGGCTTCAGCGACGAGGCGCTCGAACAGGCGCTCAACCCGTTCTACACCACCAAGGCCGGCGAGGGCTCGGGACTCGGCCTGTCCATGGTCTACGACTCGACCAAGCTGGCCGGCGGCCAGGTGATGCTGGCCAACGCGGGGGGCGGGGGCGCCCGTGTCACGCTGCGCCTGCCGCTCCGCCCGGCGGCGGAGGCGCCCGCGCCACGGCTGGTCCTGCTGGTCGAGGACAATCCGGACCTGCGCGTCGAGACACGGGGCATGCTGCGCGAGCTGGGCCATACCGTGCTCGAGGCCGAAACCGCCGAGGAGGCCGAAACGCTGGCCGAGATCCCGGGCATCGACCTCGTGCTCACGGACATCACCCTGCCCGGCGGGCGCAGCGGGCTCGACCTTGCCGAAACCCTCCGGACGCGCGGCAACCCGACCGGCATCCTCATGATGACGGCGCTGCCGGTGCAGGATCCGCTTCGGGCCCGCGCCGAGTCGCGCTTCCCGCTGATCGCCAAACCCTTCGATGCGGCCGCGCTGGCCGCCTTCCTGAACGCGGAGCTCGCCGCATGACCGCCACCGCCGCCGCACCGCTCGTGGCGATCCTCGACGACGAGCCGGAAATCCGCAGAATGCTCTCCGACGCGCTGGAGGAGGCGGGCTTTCGCACGGCGAGTTTCGCCCGCGCCACGCAATTCGAGGCCGCGCTGGCCCGTCTGGCGCCCGAGGTGTGCCTCGTGGACCTGGGCCTGCCCGACAAGGACGGCCTGGCGCTGGTGCATCGCCTGGCGCTCGAGTCCGGCGCCGCCGTCATCATCGTGTCCGGCCGCGCGCAGGTGCAGGACAAGGTGACGGGGCTCGAACTGGGCGCCGACGATTACGTCATCAAGCCCTTCGATCCGGCCGAAGTCGTGGCGCGGACCCGTGCCCTTCTTCGGCGCGGCCGCGCCGCCGACCGCGAGGCCCGGCGCGACACGGCGCGCTTCAACGGCTGGACCGCCCATTTCGACCGGTACCTGCTCGAGGACGAAACCGGCGCTGAGGTGCCGCTCAGCCATGCCGAAGGCGAGGTGCTGCGGCTCTTCCTCGACAGCCCCAAGCGGCTGATCTCGCGCGCGCAGATGCAGGAGGCGCTTGGCGGCGCGGCGGGCGAGAGCTTCGACCGCGCGATGGACGTGCGGGTGTCGCGCCTGCGCACAAAGCTTGGCGAGGATCCGCGCAACCCGCGGCTCATCAAGACGATCTACGGCGCGGGCTACATCTTTCTCGGCGAGGTGGACTGGGCGTGACCCTCAGCCGAGCCGGGCGGCCGCGCCGGCCAGGACCCGGAGCCCCGTGACCAGGTCACCCTCGCCGGTGTCCTCGTCGAAGCTGTGACTGATCCCGCCGATCGAGGGCACGAACAGCATCCCCGCCGGCATCAACCGTGCCACGCTTGCGGCATCGTGCAGCGCCCCCGACGGCATCCGCCGCCAGCGCCCGGGCACCTCCGCCTCGGCGGCGCCGGCGAAGGCCTCCTGAACGCTCGCATCCATCGCGACCGGGGGAAGCCCCAGCATCGGCCCGCTGCCGACCTCGAGTCCCCGGTCGGCGGCCGTCTCCTGGGCCGTCTCGCGGATGATCTCCTCCATCCGGTCGAGCCGGTCCGCATCCCCGTCACGCCACTGCATGGAAAAGGTGACCGCCCCCGGCACCACGGAAGCGGCGTTCGGATGCACCGAGACGTGACCGATGGTCCAGACGGTTTCCGGGGCCACCACGCCGGCCAGGCGCGCGTTCAGCGCCGTGGCGAAGGCCGCCAGCCCCTGCACGGCATCGCGGCGCAGATGCATCGGGGTGGTGCCGGCATGGTTCTGCTGCCCGGTGTAGGTGATGCGCATGTCGCGAATCCCCACGATGGAGGTGACGACGCCGATGGCCTCCGCCGCCTGGTCCAGAACCGGCCCCTGCTCGATATGCATCTCGAGGAAGGCGCTGAACCGGGCCGGGTCGAGGAAATCATCGGCCATGTCCGCCATGCGCCCGCGCGCCTCCGCAAAGCGCGTCCCGCCGGCATCGGTCAGGACATCCACCTCGTCCAGCGGTCGCACCCCTGCCCAGATCGAACTGCCGGTGGTCACCCCGAAGCGGCCTTCCTCGTCCTGGAAGGAGACGACCGATATCGCCGGTCCGCCCGACTCCAGGCTGGCCCGCGCCACCTCCAGCGCGCCGATCACGCCGAGCGCCCCGTCGAGCCAGCCGCCTTCGGGCTGGGTATCGCTGTGCGAGCCCAGAAGCAGCCCGCCGCCGTCGGGATGCAGCCCGAAAAGATTGCCGACGGGGTCGAAATGCGGCGCCAGGCCCGCCGCGCGCATGCGATCGGCCAGCCACGCCCGCGCGGCGATGTCGGTCTCGGAATAGGCCGGGCGCACGACCCCGGTGCCCTCGGCCCCAATGGCACGGAGCGCGTGCAGGTCGGACAGGAATCTCTGGGGATCGACGGGGATCATGGGCGGCCTCCTCTGGCGGGTCTGCCGCAGTCTGACAGGCGGCGGATCGCCCGTCAATTTATCATGATAAATTGACGGGCAACCCCGCCATCCTCGTCGCGCGCCGTCACTCGGCCGCGATCTCCCCGGCCTTTTCGACCCGCACGGCGGCGAACTTGAATTCCGGGATCTTGCCGTAGGGATCGAGCGCCGGGTTGGTCAGCACGTTGGCGGCCGCCTCGACGAAGGCGAAGGGCACGAAGACCATCTCGGGCGAGACGGCGCGGTCGGCCCGCGCCATCAGCCGGATCGATCCGCGGCGGGTCGTCAGGCGCACCATCCCCCCCGGCTCCACCCCGATCTTGCGCAGGGTCGCGGGATGCATGGAACAGTTGGCCTCGGGCTCGACCGCGTCGAGCACGCGCGCCCGCCGGGTCATCGACCCCGTGTGCCAGTGCTCCAGCTGACGGCCGGTGGTCAGGATCATCGGGAACTCGGCATCCGGCACCTCGTCGGGCGCCACGACCGCCGCCGGCGCGAAGCGCGCGCGCCCCTCGGCCCGGGGGAACCCGTCGCCGAAGACGATCGCCTGGCCCGGATCCTCGGGCGAGAGGCTCGGATAGGTGACCGCGTTCTCGCGCGAAAGCCGGTCCCAGGTTATGTTGTCGAGCGACGGCATGACCTGCTTCATCTCGGCGAAGACCTCCGAGGGATGCTTGTAGTCCCAGTCGAGCCCCAGTCGCCGGGCCAGGTCCACGGTGATGCGCCAGTCCTCGCGCGCCGCGCCCGGGGGCGCGACCGCGGGCCGGCCCATCTGGACCTGCCGGTTCGTGTTGGTGACGGTGCCGGTCTTCTCGGCAAATGCCGAGGCCGGCAGGATCACGTCGGCGAAATTGGCGGTCTCGGTCAGGAAGATGTCCTGCACCACCAGATGCTCGAGCCGGGCCAGCGCCGCGCGGGCGTGATCGACATCCGGGTCCGACATGGCCGGGTTCTCCCCGAGGACATACATGCCGCGGATCCGGTCGTCATGAACCGCGTCCATGATCTCGACGACCGTCAACCCCGGGTTCGGGTCGATCTCGCTGCCCCAGAGGCTGCGGAAGGTGTCGCGCACGGCGGCGTCGCTGACTTTCTGGTAGTCGGGCAGCACCATCGGGATCAGCCCGGCATCCGAGGCACCCTGAACGTTGTTCTGCCCGCGCAGCGGGTGAAGCCCGGTGCCGGGGCGACCGACATGCCCCGTCATCAGCGCCAGCGCGATCAGGCAGCGGGAATTGTCCGTGCCGTGGATGTGCTGGGAGATTCCCATGCCCCAGAAAATCATGCCCGCCCGGGCCGTGGCGAAATCGCGCGCCACCTGGCGCAGCGTCTCGGCCGGGACACCGCAGAGCTCGGCCATCTTCTCGGGGGCGAAGTCCTGAAGATGAGCCTTCTCGGCCTCCCAGTTCTCGGTAAAGGCCTCGATATATTGCTGGTCGTAGAGTCCCTCTTCGACGATCACATGCATGATCGCGTTCAGCATCGCCACGTCCGTGCCCGGCTTGAACTGCACCCGGTGCGTCGCGAAGCGGCCCAGCCCGACGCCTCGCGGGTCCATGACGATCAGCTTGCCGCCGCGCTTGGCGAACTGCTTGAAATAGGTCGCCGCGACGGGGTGGTTCTCGATCGGGTTGGCCCCGATCACGATCGCCACGTCGGCGTTCTCTATCTCGTTGAAGGTCGCCGTGACCGCGCCGGAGCCGACGTTTTCCATCAACGCCGCGACCGACGAGGCGTGGCAGAGCCGCGTGCAGTGATCGACGTTGTTGTGACCGAAGCCCTGGCGGATCAGCTTCTGGAACAGATACGCCTCTTCATTGGTGCACTTGGCACTGCCGAAGCCGGCCACCGCCGATCCGCCATGGGCGGCGCGCAGCCGCGCCAGCCCGCCGGCGGCGGCCTCCAGCGCCTCGTCCCAGCTGGCCTCGCGGAAATGGGCGGACCAGTCGGCCGGGTCCACGTTCAGGCCCTTGGGCGGCGCGTCGGCGCGCCGGATCAGCGGCCGGGTCAGGCGGTGCGGGTGATGGATGTAGTCGAAGCCGAACCGGCCCTTCACGCAGAGCCGGTTCTCGTTGGCCGGGCCGTCGACGCCGTCGACATACTTGATCCGGCCGTCCTTGACCTTCATCGACACCTGGCAGCCCACCCCGCAGAAGGGGCAGACCGACTGAACCTCCTCGTCGTAGTCGGCGCTGTCGCCGAGCTGCTCCGCGTCGAGGACCGTGGCCTCCATCAGCGCGCCGGTGGGACAGGCCTGGACACATTCCCCGCAGGCCACGCAGGTCGACTCGCCCATGGGATCGTCGAAATCGAAAACCGGGAAACTGTCGTGCCCGCGGCCGGCCATGCCGATCACGTCGTTGACCTGGACCTCGCGGCAGGCACGGACACAGAGATTGCACTGGATGCAGGCATCGAGGTTGACGCGCATCGCGACGTGGCTGTCGTCGAGCAGCGGCACGCGGTCGGGCTCCAGCGCCGGGAAACGGCTCTCGGCCACGCCCTGCAGGGCGGCCATCTCCCAGAGATGGGACGACCGGTCATGCGCCTCCTCGCGCGGCGGCTGGTCGGCGAGCAGAAGCTCCATCACCAGCTTGCGGCTCTTCTCGGCGCGGTCGCTGCCGGTGGTGACGACCATGCCCTCGGCGGGCTGGCGAATGCAGGACGCCGCCAGCACCCGCTCGCCCTCGATCTCGACCATGCAGGCGCGGCAATTGCCGTCGGCGCGGTAGCCCGGCGCATCCTTGTGGCAGAGATGTGGGATGCGCGTGCCTTCGCGCTTGGCCACCTCCCAGATGGTTTCGCCCTCTGCGGCGGTGACCTCTCGACCGTCGAGCGTGAAGGTGATCCTGTCGGTCATCGCGCGGCTCCTTCTCGGTCCGGACGCTTCCGGACTTCGTTCTCAGGCCCCAGCTTAGATCATATCCGGACCCGCTCCAAAATGCGGATGCCGACCGGATGAAGCCCGTTTGCGCCAGATCGCCGGGACGGCCTTTCCTCCGCCCGCAGGGCTGGGTAAGGAAGGCGCAAGGAGGTGGGCATGGGCGAGATCATCCTGATCCGGCACGGGCAGGCCAATTCCGCGGCACAGGACGAGGAAAGCTATGACAGGCTGTCGGCGCTCGGCGCCGAGCAGGCTGCCTGGCTCGGGGACTGGCTGCGGGAAACGGAGCCGCGATTCGACGCGGTTCTGACCGGCAGCCTGCGCCGGCACCGCGAGACGCTGTCCGCGATGGGCGACGGGCTGGGCCCGCAGGCCGCCATCGACGACCGGCTCAACGAGATGGACTATTTCAACCTCGGCCGCGCGCTCCAGGAGACGCGCGGGGTGCCGATGCCCGGGCCCGAGGAGTTCGCCGCCCACGCCCCCCAGGTCATGGAGGCCTGGCACCGCGCCGAGATCATGGGCAACGAGACCTTTTCCGAGTTCGAGCTGCGGGTCACCGACGTGCTTCACGAGGCCGCGACGCCCGGTCGGCGGGTGCTCTGCGTGACCTCGGGCGGCGTGATCGGGATGATGGTGCGCAGCCTGCTCGGGCTCGACCCGCGGCGGCTCGCCCATTTGCTGCTGCCGATCCTGAACAGCTCCATCCACCGCGTGCACGTGACGGATCACGGCACCTTCCTGGCCGGGTTCAACGCGACCCCGCATCTGGACCCGCCGGACCGCGCCCATGCGCGCACCCATTTCTGAGGGAGAGAGCCGATGACACATCTCTGGGTCCGGGCCGAAAGCCGCCCGAGCGAACAGCGGGTCGGGCTGACCCCCGAGGGCGCGCGGGCGCTGATCGCCCGCGGCTTCCGCGTCACGGTGGAACGCTCCGGCGCGCGGGCGATCGGGCTCGCCGGCTATCGCGACGCGGGCTGCGAGATCGCGCCCGAGGGCAGCTGGCCCGACGCGCCGGGCGACGCCATCGTGTTCGGCCTCAAGGACCTGCCCGATGACGGCACGCCGCTGCGCCATCGGCACGTCATGTTCGGGCATGCCTACAAGGGCCAGCCGGACGGGCCGCGCCTGCTGGCGCGGTTCAGGGCCGGGGGTGGCACGCTCTACGACCTGGAATACCTCGTCGACGGGGCCGGGCGGCGCGTCGCCGCCTTCGGCTACTGGGCGGGCTATGCCGGGGCGGCGGTCGGGCTGAAGGTCTGGGCCGCGCAGCAGGCCGGCACGCTGCAGGGACCTGCCCGGATCGGCGTCTACGACGGTCGCGATTCCCTTCTGGACGACCTGCGCGGCGACCTGGTCGCGGGCCTTTCCAACGGCGCCGAGGCACCCCGGGTCATCGTGATCGGCGCCTTGGGGCGGGTGGGCACCGGCGCCGGCGACCTGGCCGGGGCGCTCGGGCTTTCGGTGACGCGCTGGGACATGGCGGAGACGGCCCATGGCGGCCCCTTCCCCGAGATCCTGGACCACGAGATCTTCGTCAATTGCATCCTGGCCCGGCCCGGCGTGCCGGTCTTCGTGCCACGGGAGGCCATCACCGCGCCCCGCAGGCTGACGGTGATCGCGGATGTCTCCTGCGACCCGGGCAGCGCCTACAACCCGGTGCCGGTCTACGACCACGCGACCAGCTTCGACGACCCGGTGATCCGCGTCACCGCCGGCCCGCCGCCGCTCGACGTGACGGCCATCGACAACCTGCCCTCGATGCTGCCGGTCGAGTCGTCCGAGGACTACGCGGCGCAGCTCTTGCCCGCGCTCGAACGCCTCGACAGGATCGGGGCCGGTGTCTGGGGCCGCGCGAAGGCGGCATTCGACGAACACAGCAGAGACATCTGAAAGGAGGCCGGCATGGCAAGGATTCACTGGTGCGGGACGGGACTGTCGGCGGTGCCGGGGCTGCGCCGCCTGATCGAGACGGGCCGGGACGTGACGGTCTGGAACCGGACGCCGGAAAAGGCGCGCGAGGCCGTGGGCGACCTGACCGACCGGATCGAGGCCTTCTCCAGGGACGCGCTCGCCGCGCAGCTCTCGGCCGGCGACGTGGTCGTCTCGATGCTGCCGGCCGACTGGCACGTGCCGCTGGCGGAGCTTTGCCTCGAGACGGGCGCGCATTTCATCTCGTCGAGCTATATCGCGCCGGAGATGCGCGCGCTCGACGACAGGGCGCGCGACGCCGGGCTCTGCCTGGTCAACGAGGTCGGGCTCGACCCCGGGATCGACCACGCCATGGCGCACTGGCTGGTCGCCGACTACAAGGCGAGCGATGCCTTTGACCCGGCCAACAGCGTCTCCTTCACCTCCTATTGCGGCGGCATCCCGAAGCACCCGAACCCGTTCCGCTACAAGTTCAGCTGGTCGCCGCTCGGCGTGCTGAAGGCGCTCAAGTCCCCGTCGCGCTCCATCGCCGGGGGCGCGGAGCTGAACGTGGATCGTCCCTGGGACGCGCTGTCCAGCTTCACCGCGCCGCTGCCGGAGCCCGAGACCTTCGAGGTCTACCCCAACCGCGACTCGCTTCCCTTCATGAAGGACTACGGTTTCGGCGCGGACTGGATCGTCGAACAGTTCGTCCGCGGCACGCTTCGGCTCGGCGGCTGGTCGGATGCCTGGGCGGACGTCTTCCGCGAGATCGAGGCGATGGAGGACGGACCGGAGGCCGAGGCACGGCTGAAGGAGATGTCGGACCGCTTCTGGGCAGAGAACGCCTACGAGGAGGGAGAACCCGACCGGGTGGTGCTCTTCGTCACGCTTAAGGCGGCGCGCGACGGCGTGGCCGTCTACCACAAGACCTACGCGATGGATGCCTGGGGCGACGAGAGTGGCAATGCCATGGCGCGGCTCGTCTCGATCCCGGTCTCGCTGGCGGTCGAGGCCGTCCTGGCCGGCGAGATCGCGCCCGGCGTCTCGGCGGTGCCGAGCGACCCCGAGCTGGTGGCGCGCTGGATGAAGATGGTGGGCCGGCTCGCCCAGCATCTCGAGGTGGTGGATCACCTGGCCGGCTGAGCGCCGGCCGCTTCGCGGCGGATCATGCCTCCGGCGGGGATATTTGGACCACTTGGAGGGCGGGGATCAGAGGATCCCCTCCTCCGCCTCCTCGACGGAGATGCCGAGCCGGTCGAGCCCGTCCTCGAGGTAATCCGACAAGAGCGGGACGCCCATGAGGTAGGATTCGGTCGGGCCGGTGGCCTCGACCTTGGCGGTCTGGATCGCCTCGGCGAGATCTTCCGGTTCGTAGGTCTCGCGGCCGATCCACATCACCGCCACGAGGCTCGCCTTCTCGTCGTCGTTGAGATCGGCGATGTACTGGCGCAGTTCGTCCTCGGTCGCGTCGCTCGGGCGGTTCTCGAGGATCGAGTCGGCATCGGCATCGTCGCCGGGCGAATCCCAACGGCCGACCTTGGCGTCGAGTTCGCGCGCGCGCACGATGACGCGGGCGACCTTTTCGGGACTGATTTCAAGCGCTTCGATCATGGCTGGTCCTCCTGCCGCATGGGGCGGTATTGCCTGCATTCTGGGGCCAAGCGCCGCCGGCCACAAGGGTCCGTGATCAGCCTTTCGCGCCGAACAGCCGGAAATAGAGCGGCGCCGGCAGGAACTGGCTGGCCCGGAAGATCCAGGAAAAGACGCGGGGGAAATTCGTCTGGAACCGCGTCGCCCTCATCGCGGCGACAACGTGGTCCGCGGCCGGTTCGGGATCCATGATGAAGGGCATCTCGAAGTCGTTCTTGTCGGTCAGCCGCGTGCGGATGAAGCCGGGATTGACGAGGCTGACCTTGACGTTGCTGCGGTTGAGATCGGCGCGGATGTTCTCGGCCAGGTGCATCAGCCCGGCCTTGGAGGCCCCGTAGCCGATGGCGCCGGGCAACCCGCGGAACCCCGAGAGCGACCCGACGATCACCACGTGGCCCCGGTCCCGGGCGGCGAAGCCGGGCACCACGCGCCCCAGCACCCGGGCCGCGCCGGTCAGGTTCACGTCGAACATCGTCTCGACCTTGTCCGGATCCCAGTCGGCGGTCTTCATCGGCCAGTAGGCGCCGGCCAGCCAGACGATTCCGTCGATCTCGCCCGTCTCCGCCACGGCCGCGGCGACCGCGTCGCTGTCGGTGACGTCGAGCGGCACCACGCGCGCGGTGCCGGGCAGCTCCGCGGCCAGGGCCGCCAGCCTCTCGGCGTTGCGGGCCGACAGGATCAGCTCCGCCCCGTCGGCGGCGAGCCGTTCGGCCAGGGCGCGGCCCAGCCCCTCGCTCGCGCCGACGAGCCAGTAGCGTTTCCCTGCGAGCGCGCTCAAGGCCTTGGCCTCATCGTGGCGACCAGTTCGGCCACCTTGATGCCGAACTTGCGGAACTGGCTGCGGTTCATGATCGCCCCGTTCTCCATCAGGTACATCCAGTCGGTCACGTCCAGGACATGGCCGCCGGCCTGCTCGGGCAGCCGGATGCGGTAGTCGAGACGCACGGTCGCGCCTTCCTGCCGCCCGCGGCCGGTGCCGATGATGTCGGGCGCTTCCGCGGCGATGGTTCCGTCATCGGCGACCCGCAGCGTCCAGCAGCGGTCCTGGGTGGTTCCGGTGTCGTAACGGAAAGCCTCGGTCATGGTTCCGCAATCCCCGTCCCAGCGCGCCTCCATGTCGGCAACGAATCGCGAGGTGACCTTGCCGAGCGGGCCGTAGATCAGGCCCTCCGACAGGATCGGGCCGTTCAGACGCTCGCGGATGTCGAAGGCCGGAGCCGTGCCGGCGTAATCGGCAGGGCGCTGGGCACGGAACCCGGCATAGCGCCGGGCCAGCCAGACCGCGGCCAGGGCAAGCGCGGCGCCGATCACCAGACTGGCAAGGGAAAAACTCATGAATCCTCCTTCAGCGGCGTCGTGGCCAAGAGGCCGACCGCAACGAATTTCAGGGCGCAGGGCAGCGCGGCATAGAGCAGCGTCAGCGTCAGCAGCGCAGAGGGCGGGTTGTCGGTCCCGCTTTCGAAGCCGCTCGCCTCGAGGAGCGGCAGCAGGATGGCCGCGGCGAAGGCCAGCGTGAACTTGGTCACGAAGGACCAGAGCCCGAAGCCCTGGCCCGCCTCGGGAGCGACCCGGGCGAGGCGTCCGGCAAAGATCGCCGGCAGGAGCGTCATGTCGGCGCCAAGCGCGGCACCGGAGGCGAGGCAGACCAGCGCGAAGAGGGTCGTGTCGCCCGCGCCAAGGAAGACCGCCACGCCGAAGGCCGCGATCGACAGCAACATGCCCGCCATCAGCACGCGCTTGGCGCCGTGGCGTTCCGCCGCCCGCCCCCAGAGCGGGGCGGCCGCCGCGGCGGAGATGAAGAAGAGCAAAAGCAGCGGTCCGTCCCAGCCGGGGGCCTGCAGGCGGGATTCGACGAAGAACAGGAAAAGCGTCGAGGTCACGGCGACCGGCGTCGCGTTGACCAGCGCCACGATCAGAAGACGCCGCGCGACCGGGTCCGACAGAACCGTCAGCATGCCGGTGCCGCCGACGGCGCCGGCCCGCGACCACTCGGGGCGCATGAGCCAGCCCGCGAGAAGCGCCAGCGCCGCGAAGCCCGCGGCGAAGGCCGCGAAGGGATGGCCGGTGAGCTGCATCGCCAGGTTGGGCGCAATGGCCGCGAGGCAGACCCCCAGCAGCGCGCCGGTTTCGCGCCAGGCCGCGAGCCGCACATGGCCGCGATCCCCAAGCCGGGCGGCCGTCCGAACGCCCTGGGCGTAGAAGTTGATCGTCAGGAAGCTGAAGGCGGTGAAGAGCCCGGTCAGGCAGAGCCCGAACCAAAGCAGGGGCGCCACCGGCGGGGACACCGCGAAAAGCGCCAGCATAGAGATCGCCAAGAGCGCGACGCCAAGGCCGACGGCCAGCCCGCGACGCGCGGACAGGCGTTCGGATATCCAGCCGAGCACCGGGTCCTGCACCACGTCGATGAGCCGCAGCCCGAAGAGCACGGCGCCGAGCGCCGCCAGGCTGACCCCGTATTCGTCGACGTAGAATTTCGGCGCGTGGATATAAATCGGCAGCCCCGCCGCGGCGAGCACGCCGGCGAAGACCGAATAGGCTGGCAGGCGGGGCGCGGCCGCGCCGGTCACCGGGTCACCTCGTCGGCCGGCGGCGGCGGCACGCGGCGGAACGGCGCGCGCTTCCACCAGAGCTTGAGCGCCTGCCAGTGGATCAGCGCCAGCACCCGCCGCGAGCCAAACGGCCGGGCAAGGCACGCGCCGAGGATGCCGCGGTTTGTCAGCGGCACGCGCCGGCCCGTCAGCGTGGCGAGCAACCCGCCATCGGGCGCATCGTAGTCGATCCAGATCCCGACCCGGTCGTCGCGGATGTCGAACCGAAAGCTGTAGCCGCCCGCCACCGGCTGGAACGGCGAGACATGGAAGACCTTGCGGGCGCCGAGCCGGTCCGTGGCCGCGATCGGGCGCAGGTCGTCGTGGTGACAGAGATAGGAATGACGCTGGCCGAAGGTGTTGTTGACCTCGGCCACGACGACACGCAGGCGGTCGGCGGCGTCGAGCACGAGCCAGAAGCTGACCGGGTTGAAGACATGCCCCAGCACCCGCGGCTGCGCCATGAGTAGGATCCGGCCGTCGGCCACGCGGTCCAGGCCGTAGGCGGCGAGGACCTCGTGCAACCAGGACGCGCCCCGGCCCGCACCGCGCTCGCCACCGTGATCCACGTCGTGCAGCGCCATCAGGTTGCCGCGGTTCCGGCTGAACAGCCCCGGTCCGGCAGCCGTGTCCGAAAGGTCTGTCAGGACGTAATCCACACGGTAGCGGAAGGCGTTTTCCACCGCCCCCTTGCGCCCGTGAAAGGTCTCGCCGCGGATATGATCCAGCGTTACGCCCAAGCGGCCTGCCTCCGCATCGCCTCGACGACATCGACGGCACTGGCGAGGCCATCCTCGTGGAAGCCGTTTTTCATGTAGGCGCCACAGAACCAGCTGCGGTTCTGCCCCTGCAGCGCCCGCAATTCGCCCTGCGCGCGCAGCGCCGCACGATCATAGACCGGGTGGTCGAAGCTGGTGACGTCGTGGACGAGGTCGTCGCGCACCTCACGCTGGGGGTTCAGCGTCACGAAGAGCGGGTCGTCTTTGGGAATCGGCTGCAGCGAGTTCATCCAGTAGGTCAGCGGAATCCGGTCGCCCCCGGTCGTTTCCTCGTCGGCCTTGTAGACCCAGGAGGCCCAGCAGCCCCGCCGCTCCGGCATGAAGCTTTCATCGGCATGGAGCACCGCCGTGTTGGGCTGGTAGCGGATCGCCCCGAGGGCCGCGCGTTCCTCGGGGGTTGCGTCGGCCAGCATGCCGAGCGTGACGTCGGAATGCGTGGCGAAGATCACCTCGTCGAACACTTCCTCCACACCGCCCCTGGCCCGCAGGGTCACGCCCGCAGGCCCGCGGCGCACCGACGCGACCGGCGCGGCGGTGCGGATCTCGGCGCCCCGGGCGCGGATGGCGGCCTCGAGCCGGCGCACGTATTCGATGGAACCGCCCTGCACGGTGTACCACTGACGCTGCCCCGTCGCTTGCAGAAGCGCGTGGTTCTCGAAGAACCGAACCAGCGCCTGGGCCGGAAACTCGGTCATCTTTTCGACCGGCGTCGACCAGATCGCCCCCGAGATCGGCAGGAAATAATAGTCGCGGAACCAGCGCCCCAGCCCCAGAACCTCGAAGAGTTCGCCGAGCGTCATCTCGGGGTCGCGCGCCGTCTCGACGGCCTTGCGATTGAACTTCATGATATCCAGAAGCATGTCGTAGTAGCCGGGCCGCAGCACGTTGCGCCGCTGCGCGAAGATGCTCGAGAAGCTGCGCATGGAATATTCCAGCCAGCCGCCGCGGATCGAGGCGCCGAAGCTCATGTTGCTCTCGGCCACCGGCACGTCGAGCTCGGCGAAGAGTTTCGTCAGTTTGGGGTAGTTCTGGTAGTTGAACACGATGAACCCGGTATCGACCGGCTGATCGCCGCGTTTGCCGGCCAGTTTCGTCCGGGCATGTCCGCCCAGGCGGTCCTCGGCCTCGAACAGGGTCACGCGGTTCTCGCCCGCCAGCATGTGCGCGGCCCCGAGGCCGGAGATGCCCGCCCCGATCACGGCGATGCGTTTCGGGGTGGCGGGTGGATGTTCGAATGGCATGGAGGCTCCGCTCGTGTCGTTTTTGCTTACTTGCTGTTTACGCTGCCTTACCGGGCGCAGATCACAAAATCTTTTTGCATTCGAAGATGATCCAGTTCCCGACGCCGTGCGTAATCTGGGCATGTTCGACGCCGAGACCCTGGACAAACCGGATGCATCGCCTGTCCGACCCCGATATCGTAAGGGGAAGGACATCCCGCGAGACACGACAGGACAGGTATCGGTGACGGCCAGCGAGGAAAAGGACAGCCAGTGGATAGAATGCGTCATACGCATCCGGGAACAGGCGGATCAGGCGGCCTTCGCTGCCCTGTTCCGGCATTTCGCCCCGCGGGTGAAGGCGTTCCTGATGAAAGGCGGCGCGGACGAAGCCCTGGCCGAGGAATGCACGCAGGAGGTCATGGCGACCCTCTGGCACAAGGCGCATCTCTTCGATCCCGCACGGGCGAGCGTGGCGACCTGGGTCTTCACGATCGCGCGGAACCGGCGGATCGACGCGCTGCGCCGCCAGCGGCGCCCCGAGCCGGAGGATCTGCCCTGGGGGCCGGAACCCGAACCGGACCAGGCCGAGATCATGGGCCTGCAGCAGGACACCGAACGGTTGGGCGAGGCGCTTGCCCAGCTGCCCGAAAAACAACGCAGCCTGATCGAGCGGGCCTATTTCGGCGAGTTGAGCCACAGCGAGATCGCCGCCGAAACCGGATTGCCGCTTGGCACGATCAAGTCGCGGATTAGATTGGCGCTGGACCGGCTGCGTCATGCAATGAACTGAGTTGAACGACGACGGATGAAGATGGACAAGATCACGCACCACCTCGATGACAGGCTGTTGATGGCCTATGCCGCGGGTACCCTGCCCGAGGGCTTCAACCTCGTGGTGGCGACCCACATCTCGCTTTGCGACGAGTGCCGCGCCCGGCTGGGCGAATTCGAAGCCGTCGGTGGTCAGGTGCTGGAACGGGGCGACACCGTCGCACTGGCCGATACCAGCCTGGAACAGACGCTTGCGCGGATCAGCGGTGACGCGCCCGCCGGGGACGACCGGAACACCATGCCGCAGCGTTCCTCGGTGTTTCCGGCGCCGCTGCGGGACTACGTGGGCGGCGATGCCGACGCGGTGCACTGGCGCGCCGTCGGTGGCGGCGTCCGCCAGGCGATCCTGCCGACGTCGAACGCGGCCACCGTGCGGCTGCTGCACATCCCGGCGGGTGCGGCGGTGCCCGATCACGGCCACCGCGGGACAGAGCTGACGCTGGTCCTGCAGGGCGCCTTCCGCGACGAGGAAGATCGCTTCGCCCGCGGGGATATCGAGATCGCCGACGAAGAGGTGCAGCACACGCCCGTCGCAGAGGCGGGAGAGGACTGCATCTGCCTGGCCGCCACGGACGCGCCGCTGCGCTTCCGCGCGCTGATCCCGCGCCTGGCGCAACCGTTCCTGCGGATCTGAAGCGGGCCGGCGGGCGGTCAGTCCTCCGACCCCGTCGCCAGGCTCGCGGCAAGCTGTTCCCCGGGCGTCTCCGGCGCCAGCTCCTCGAAGTCGAAATTGTCGAGCCGCCGCGCGCGCTGTCCAGCCTTGCCGGCGGAAATCTTGATCTCCGAGATGTCTTTTTGCGCCAGCGCGAAATGCCGGTCGAGGTTCTCGACCCGGTCCCCGAGCCGTTCGACGTCCTTGTGGAGCAAGCCGAGTTCCCTGCGGATCGCACCGGCCTGCTCGCGCATCCGCGCATCCTTCAACACCGCGCGCATCGTGTTCAGCGTCGCCATGCAGGTCGTGGGCGAAACGATCCAGACACGCTTGGCGAAGCCCTCGCGCACGAGATCGGCGAAATTCGCGTGCAGTTCGGCATAGACGGCTTCCGACGGCAGGAACATCAGCGCCCCATCGGCGGTTTCGCCGTCGATGATGTATTTCTCCGAGATCGCCCGGATATGCGCGCGCAAAGCGGTGCGCATCTGGCGCGCGGCCTCCTGTGCCTGGGCCTGGGTCTCGGCGGCGCGCAATGCCTCGTAGGCTTCCAGCGGGAACTTCGAGTCGATCACGATCGGGCCGGGCGGGTTCGGCAGGTGGATCAGGCAATCGGCGCGCTTGCCGTTCGCAAGCGTCACCTGGAAGCTGTAGGCATCCGAGGGCAGCGCCTTGGTCACGATGTCGTTCAGCTGGATCTCGCCGAAGGCGCCGCGCGTCTGCTTGTTGGACAGGATATCCTGAAGGCTGAGCACGTCGCCCGACAGTTTCTCGATATTGGCCTGGGCCTTGTCGATGGTCGCCAGCCGTTCCTGCAGCTCGGTGAGCGAGCGCGTGGTGCGCACCGCCGTTCCGTGCAGGGTCTCGCCCATCGATTTCTGCACTTCCTCAAGCCGCCGTTCCATCGTCTGGACCATCTGCGACTGCGCCAGCGACTGTGCCTCGGACACGTGGCGCAGGCCGCCCGACAACTGGTGCTGGCCGTCCGAGAGCGCGCGCACCTGTTCGCCCAGCTGGGCCATGTGCCGTCCCAGCGGCTCCGCGGCGCGTGCCGACCGGGACGCCGACCGAACGGCCAGAACGACGAGCAGCAGAAGCAGAAGCAGCACCGCGCCCAGCCCCAGCCCCGCCAGCACGAGCGGATCGTCAAGCGCATATGTGGTTCCGCCAATTTCCATCACGCGCGCCCGAACAGCTTCTCGATATCGGCGAGTTTGAGCTCGACATAGGTGGGACGGCCGTGATTGCACTGGCCGGAATGGGGCGTCGCCTCCATCTCGCGCAGCAGCGCGTTCATCTCCTCGGCCCCCATGCGCCGGCCCGATCGCACCGAGCCGTGACAGGCCATGCGCGACAGCACCGCCTCGATCCGCGCGCGCAACGCCTGGCTTTCGCCGAGATCGGCCAGCTCGTCCAGGATATCGCGCAGAAGGGCCCCGGCATCCACCTCGCCCAGCACCGCCGGGGTCTCGCGCACGGCGACCGCGCCGCCCCCGAAGGGCTCGACCACCAGGCCGAGCGTGGCCAGCTCGTCCGCCCGCGCCAGCAGCCGCGCGGCATCGTCATCCGACAGCTCCACGATCTCGGGGATCAGCAAGGCCTGCGCGGCGACACCGCGTTCGGCCATCTCACGTTTCAGCCGTTCGTAGACGATCCGCTCATGGGCCGCGTGCTGGTCGACGATCACGATCCCGTCGCCGGTCTGCGCGACGATGTAGTTCTCGTGCAGCTGCGCGCGCGCCGCGCCCAGCGGATGCGCCTCGGCATCCGGCGCCGGCGCCGCGTCGATGATCGCCTCGGTCCGCGCCGAGGGGCCGGTCCAGTCGGCGGCGGGCTCGGCAAGGCCGGGGGCGGCGGGGGACTGCGCGGCCCAGGCCGCCGCACGCGCCGGGGCCGAGGGCCGGTCCATCTGGTAGACCCGCGCACCGCCTGCCTGCCCCTCGGGCCGGAAGGCCCCGAGCGCCGCACCCGCCACCGTGGAGGACGCCCGGTGCCCGGCCTCCGCCAGGGCATGGCGCAGCGCCGAGACGATCAGGCCGCGTGCCAGGCCGGGTTCGCGGAAGCGCACCTCGGCCTTTGCCGGGTGCACGTTCACGTCGACACGCTCGGGCGGGCAGTCGAGGAAGAGCGCCGCCGCCGGATGGCGATCGCGGCTCAGGAAATCCATGTAGGCGCCGCGCAGCGCGCCGATCAGCAGCTTGTCGCGCACGGGGCGGCCATTGACGAAGAGGAACTGCGCCACCGCCGAGCCGCGCGAATAGGTCGGCAGCGCCGCGAAACCGCTGAGCGCTAGGCCCTCGCGCTCGGCGTCGATCCGGAGGGCGTTCTCGACGAACTCGGTCCCGAGCACCCGCGACAGGCGCGCGGCCAGCGCGTCGAAGAGATCCCCGCTGCCGGCATCGGCGCGGAACGTGACGCGACCCTCGCCGCCACCGGACACGTCCGCCAGCGTGAACGCGACGCGCGGCTCGGCCATGGCAAGGCGCTTTACCACGTCCGTGATCGCCTGCATCTCGGCCCGGTCGGTCCGCAGGAACTTGAGCCGCGCGGGCGTGGCGAAGAAGAGATTGCGCAGTTCCACCACCGTGCCGCCCGACAGGGCCGCCGGCTTGACCGGCCCGACCCGCCCCCCGTCGACAGCGATGGTCGCGGCCTCCGCCGCGCCGGCGCTGCGCGAGGTGATCGTCAGCCGGCCCACGGCCCCGAGCGAGGGCAGCGCCTCGCCCCGGAACCCGAAGGAATGGATGTTCAGCAGGTCGGACCCGTCGATCTTGGAGGTCGCGTGCCGCGCCACGGCCAGCGGCAGATCGTCCGCGGCAATCCCGCAGCCGTCATCGGTGATCCGGATCAGCGTCTTGCCGCCATCGGCGATCTCGATCCGCACCCGCAGCGCCCCGGCATCCAGCGCGTTTTCCACCAGTTCCTTGACCGCCGAGGCCGGGCGTTCCACCACCTCGCCCGCGGCGATCCGGTTGATCGCCGCCTCGTTCAACTGCCGGATGACCGGTGGATTCGGGCTTATGTTGGGGTCGGTTGCGCGCATACCACAACCGATAGCATGCGATACGGCGATTCGACCACCGGAATGGTCATTGCGTCGCGCTTAGACCCTCGGGCTGCCCGACCACCACGAAATGCAATTCATCCGGCTGCAGAAGCCGGGCGGCGACACGCTTCACGTCGTCGAGGGTCACCGCGTTCATCCGGTCGTTGCGGGTCTCGATATAGGTGATCGGGCGCCCCGCGAACTGCATGCCCGCCAGGATGCGCGCGATCGCCCCGTTGCCGTCGAACCGCAGCGGGTAGGCACCCGTGATGTATTTCTTCGCGGCCTCCAGTTCGTCGGCGCTGACGCCGTTCTCAGCCACGTCGGCCCATTGTTCGCGGACGAGCTGCACGGCTTCGGCGATGCTCTCATTGGCCGACGCGACCTGCCCCATCACCAGCGCTGCGTGTTCCATCGGCGCAAGGAAGCTGTAGACCCCGTAGGTCAAACCGCGTTTCTCGCGCAGTTCGGTCATCAGCCGCGACTGGAATCCGCCGCCGCCAAGGATCTGGTTCATGATATGAGCGGCGAAAAAGTCCGGGTCGGTTTCGTCCATGCCCGCATGTCCGAAGACGGCGACGGACTGAGGGGTCTCGAAGGGCACGACCGTCGTGCCGCCCGCAAGCTGCACCGCGACGTCGTCGGGCATCGGCGCGCCTTCCGCCGGCAGGTCGCCGAGCAGCCGGTCGAGCAGCGGGCCAAGCGCCTCGGCGGTGATGTCGCCGACAACGCCGACATACAACCGGTCGCGGGCGATCGTGGCGGCATGGGCGGCCAGGATGTCGTCGCGCGTCAGCGCCGTGACGCTTTCGCGCGTGCCGTCCGGCGCATGTCCGTAGGGATGATCGCCGAAGGCCAGCCGGTCAAAGGTGCGGTTGGCGATCGCGCGCGGATCCTTTTCATCCGAGGCGATGGTCGAGAGCACCTGTCCCCGCACGCGTTCCAGCGCCTGCGGATCGAAGCGCGGCGCCACCAGCGCCTTGCGCAACAACTCCAGGGACTGCTCGCGGCTCTCGGTCAGGAATCGTGCCGACACGCTGACGGAATCCATCCCCGAGTTGAAGCTGAAGCGCGCGGCCAGGTCCTGCCGGGCCTTCAGGAAGCCCTGCGCGTCGAGATCACCGGCCCCCTCCTCGAGCAGCGCGGTCATCAGGTTGACCGCCCCGCGGCGATCCGGTGCATCGAGGCTGGTGCCGCCCTTGAAGCGCAGTTCCAGCGCGGTGAAGGGGATGGAATGGTCCTCGACCAGCCAGGCGGTGATCCCCCCGGGCGAGGTCACTTCCTGGATGTCGACGGCCGCGCGCGCGGGCAGCGATGCGCCGACAACGAGAACGAAGGCCGCGATCCAGCGCATCATCATTGGGTCACCTCCTGGTCGGAGCGCATGATCCACCCCGTCACCGAGGCTTGCCGGTCGAAGACATCCTCGGCGGCGGCCAGGATCTCTTCGGCGGTGATGGATTGCAGCACCTCGGGCCAGGACTGGACGTCCTCGACGGTCAGACCGATGCTGAGCGCCGCGCCGTAGCGGCGGGCCAGCGACTGAAGGTTGTCCTGCTCGTAGATGAGCGCAGCCCGCATCTGCCCCTTCACCCGTTCCAGCTGCTCGGGGTCCACGCCCTCCGCCAGGAACGCCTGCAGGACCCGGTCGAGCGCCGTCTCGGCCTCTTCAAGCGAGACGCCGTCGGCCGGCACCACATACATGCCGAAGCGCGTGGGGTCGTAGCTCGTCGGGTTGTAATAGGCAGAGGTCGCGATGGCGATCTGCGCGTCCAGTTGCAGCTTTTCCCCAAGCACCGAGGTCAGCCCGCTGCCGCCCAGAAGGTCGGCCAGGATCGAAAGCGCGGCGGCCCGGCGCTGATCGCCGCTGTTCCGTTCGGGCGCGAGGTAGTTGCGCATCACATAGGGCTGCGCGACACGCGGGTCGCTGTAGCGCACACGCCGCTCGGCCAGGTGCGGCGGCTCGGCCGGGCGCACGCGCGGCGGCAGGTCGACCGACGGCGCGATGGGGCCGTAATGGGCCTCGGCAAGTGTCCGAACCTCGGCCGGGTCGACATCGCCGGCCACGACCAGCGTCGCGTTGTTGGGGGCATAATAGGTGCGGTAGAAATCCAGCGCCTTTTCACGATCGAGTTCGGCGATCTCGGACCGCCAGCCGATCACCGGCCGGCCATAGGGATGGTTGAGATAAAGCGCCGCGCGCTGCTGCTCGGCGAAAAGCGCGTTGGGCTCGTTCTCCACGCGCTGGTTGCGTTCCTCCAGGATGACGCCGCGTTCGGTATCGGCGTGCTCTTCGGTCAGCGCCAGGTCGCGCATGCGGTCGGCCTCGAGTTCCATCATCAGGCCCAGGCGATCCGCGGCAACCCGCTGGAAATAGCCGGTGAAATCCGGCGCGGTGAACGCGTTGTGAGAGCCGCCATTGGCCTTGACGATCGCGTCGAAATCGCCCGGCGCCAGCTCGTCCGTGCCCTTGAACATCAGGTGCTCGAGGTAATGCGCGACGCCCGACAGGCCCGCGGGCTCGTCCGCGGCGCCGACGCGATACCAGACCATGTGGACGACCACCGGGGCGCGATGATCCTCGATCACGACGGCCGTCATGCCGTTGTCGAGTTCGAAGGTGGTCACGTTCTCGGCCGCCATGGCCGAGAACGGCAGCAGCGCCAGCAGGACGGCGGCAATCCGGGCAATCATTGGTGGCGTCTCCCGTTGAAGGCTTCGGGTAGAAGATAATCGCGCAACGGCGCGTTCAACACTGTCTGACGCGGATGTGAGCCGTCATTCCGCCGGTTCGGGCGGCGCGGCGGGCGTGCGCACCCCGGCGCGGCGGAACCGCTCCAGCTCGGCGTAGCGGTCGAGCGACATGCGCCGGTAGGCCTTGTAATAGACATTCACGTTGAAAAGCCGCTCCAGCAGCCGGCCATTGTTGTCGCGCCGCCATTCGAGATCTTCGCGCGCCAGGACCGTGCGGATATCGGGGGCCACGCCGAAGCGGGTCGCGTAGCTGACCAGCCCGCGTTCCGAGGCCGGCACGCCGTCGCGGCCGAGAACCGCGGGGCTGCCGCCCAGCGCGGCGACCGCGTCGGCCTCGGGCGTGGCATCGGCGCGGTTCGGCCCGCCAGGATTCGGCGCGGGCAGGGCGGCGTAGTCTTCGGGCATCTCCAGCGGCTTGTTGGGCACGATGCCGAACTCGTCAGGAGTGTCGGAGCTGAGGTTCATCAGAACCGGCGTCCGGTCGCCGCAGGCCGCCAGCGTCACCAGCAACCCGAGCCCAAGAACCAGCCCCTTGCGCACAGCCCTCATGCGGTCCTCCATCGATCCCTAGGCCGCAGGTTTAACGCAACTTCCACGGCCCGTCACCCGTTCTTCTCGGTCACGCCGAAGACCGCAAGCCCTATCGCGCCGCCGAAGATTCCGACGTCGGCCAGGTTGAAGGCGTAGGGGTTGTCGATCCCGCAGCAGGACATGTTCAGGAAATCGGCAACCGCCCCGTAGAGCACGCGGTCGAGCGCGTTTCCGACCGCGCCGCCGGCGATGGCCCCGGCCAGGGCGCGGTCCAGCGGCCGCACGAGACGGGCCCGCGCCCACCAGATCAGCCAGCCCGACACGGCCAGCGCCAGCAGCATGAAGCCCCAGCGCACCAACTCCGCGTCGTCGGCGAAAAGGCCGAAATTGACGCCCCGGTTCCAGCCCATGCGGAAATTGAGAAACGGCGGCAGGACGTCGATCGCCAGCCGATGCTTGAGGTCCATCAGGTGCACGATGACCAGCTTCGACCCCTGGTCGAGCGCGAAGACGAGTGCCGCCATGCCCCAGAACCAGCGCATCCCCGTCTCCTCAGTGCCGGAAATGGCGCATGCCGGTGAAGACCATGGCGAGCCCGGCCTCGTCGGCGGCCGCGATCACCTCCTCGTCGCGCATCGACCCGCCCGGCTGGATCACCGCCGTCGCCCCCGCCTCTGCCGCGGTCAGCAGCCCGTCGGCGAAGGGAAAGAAGGCATCCGAGGCCACGACGGACCCGACCGTCGGCGGCACTTCCATGTCCAGGGCCTCGGACATGTCGCGGGACTTGCGCGCGGCGATGCGGGTGGAGTCGACCCGGCTCATCTGGCCGGCGCCGACGCCCACCGTGGCGCCGCCCTTCACGTAGACGATGGCGTTCGACTTCACGTGCTTGGCCACGCGCCACGCGAACAGCATGTCGGCCATCTCCGTCTCGCTGGGCGCGCGCCGGGTCACGACCTTCAGCGCCGCCGGGTCGAGCCGCCCGGTATCCTTGTCCTGCACGAGCAGGCCGCCCGCGACCTGCCGGAAGGCGGTCATCGGCGCCCCCGGATCGGGCAGGCCGCCCGTGGTCAGCAGGCGCAGGTTCTTCTTGGCGGCGAAGACCTCGCGCGCGGCGGCGGCGGCCTCCGGCGCGATCACCACCTCGGTGAAGATGCGCGCGATCTCCTCGGCGGTCTCGCGGTCGAGCGGCGCGTTCAGGGCCACGATGCCGCCGAAGGCCGAGGTCCGGTCGCAGTCATAGGCGCGGCGGTAGGCGTCGACCAGCGTCTCACCCCGGGCGACGCCGCAGGGGTTGGCGTGCTTGATGATCGCGCAGGCCGGCCCCTCCGCCGGGTCGAACTCGGCCACCAGCTCGAAGGCGGCGTCGGTGTCGTTGATGTTGTTGTAGCTGAGGGCCTTGCCCTGCAGCTGCGTCGCGGTCGCCACGCCGGGGCGCGCGCTGCCGTCGGTGTAGAAGGCCGCCGCCTGGTGCGGGTTCTCGCCATAGCGCAAGGCCTGCGCGAGCGTGCCGGCAAAGGCGCGGCGGCGCGGCGCCGTCTCGCCCAGCGCGCCGGCCATCCAGTTCGACACGGCCGCGTCATAGGCCGCGGTGCGGGCATAGGCGGTCTGTGCCAGCCGCTGCCGGAAGGCGTATCCCGTCGCCCCGTCATTGGCGCCCATCTCCTCGAGCAGGGCGTCGTAATCCTCGACATCCACGACGACGTTGACGAAGGCGTGGTTCTTGGCCGCGGCCCGGATCATGGCCGGGCCGCCGATGTCGATGTTCTCGACACAGGTCTCGTAATCCGCGCCCTGCGCGACCGTCTGCTCGAACGGGTAGAGATTGACCACCAGCAGGTCGATCGCCCCGATGCCGTGGGTCTCCATCGCGGCGAGGTGGGCATCGTCGTCGCGCAACGCCAGGAGCCCGCCATGGACCATCGGGTGCAGCGTCTTGACCCGGCCATCCATCATCTCGGGAAAGCCGGTGATCTCGGCGACGTCCTTGACCGCGAGCCCCGCCTCGCGGATCGCGCGGGCCGTGCCCCCGGTCGAGACCAGCTCCACCCCGCGCTCGGCGAGTGCACGGGCCAGGTCGGTCAGCCCGGTCTTGTCGGAAACGGATAGCAGCGCGCGGCGGACGGGCACGAGATCGGTCATGTCTCTCCTCGGGGTCGGTTCGGGTCTCGGTTCAGTGGACCGGTTCCTCGTCCTCCGCAAGGTCTCGCAACCCCGTCGGGGTCTCTTGCGCCTTGGCCAGGGACCAGTCCACTTGCGTCGCATAGTCCATCACGACGGAAGAGAGAACGATCTGTTTTGTCGCGCGGGGCTTCAGCCGCCCCTTCTCGAGATAGACGCTGGTCTCGAGCGATAGGGTCGCCTTGCCGTCATGGCGGAACACCCAGACCTCGCCCGACTTCAGCGTCAGCGAGACCGCCGCGCCGCCCATGTCGAGCGTGGCGTCCACCTCGGGATGCAGGTGAAAGCGGACATCGAAGGGCACGCCGCGCAAGGCGGTGCGGTCGAGAAGATGCTCGAAGCGGATGCGCTCGCCCTCGCCGAAGGCGCCGAGCGTGTCGGACCCGGCAAGGTGACGGCCATCGCGCCCCAACTCCAGCCACCGCCGATGGGTCAGGCCGTGGCTCTGCACGTAGCCGTCATGGCTCGCGATAAGCTCGAACGCCTCGGGCCCGCTCATCTGCTGCGTCTCGACGCGGCGCGGCCGGTCGACCAGAAGTTCGCGGTAGCGGTTGCCCGTCCAGCCCGTCGGTCCGAGCCGCGACGAGGAGTAGCCGTCGACCACGACCGTCGAATGCGAGGGCGTCGCCCGCCCCGCACGCCGCCAGGCTTCGCCGAAACTGCCGCCTGCCCCGCAGTTGACGATGAGCGGCCGGCGCCCCGAGGTCACCTCGAAGGCCAGCGTGGAGGCGTGACCGTCATGGGAGGCTTCCGTCACCGGGGGCGGCGCGGCATCCATGATCAGGCTCGTCCGGCCGGCCGAGAGCCGCACGAAGCCCATCGCCGGGCCGCTGCGCGGACGGGGCCGCACCCGGGCCTCGGCCAGCGCATGGTCCAGCCGCCCGGGCGCGCCGCGCCCACCGCCATGGAACCGGGCCAGCCCGCCATCGCTGTGGCGCAGGGCGCGCAGCGTCGGCGCGATGCGGGAGATTGCCTCGAGATGGGCGGGATCGGCCGGCCGGTCCGCGGCGTCGAGCACGGCCGCGGCCCAGCTGAGCAGTGTGAAAACCTCCAGCAGTTCCTCCGGGTTGCGGGTCGGCAGGCCGCCCTCGGAATCGATCGACCGCCGGCACTCGGCGCCCAGCGCCCGGACGCCGGGCTTGACCAGGCGCTCCATGCCCTCCAGCGCGAGCCCGGCGGAAACCAGCCCGGCCGCGGCCTCGAAACGGGGCAGGCCCGGGCGCGAACTCTTCCAGCGGCGGTTGAGAAAACGCGCCTGGCGCGCAAGCGCCCGGAAATAGGCCTCGCGCGCACCGGCGTCCTGCCCCGCCATCAGGAACAGCGCGTGGTTGATCCAGCGGATCAGCCGGCGCCCGGCCAGTTCGGGCGTCCAGCCCGGCCCGCGCCCGGTGCCGTAACGCGCGATCCAGTCGGCAAGCCAGGACTGCGCCAGTCGGCGCGCCCGGCTGTCGCCCACCGCGGCCAGGTCGTCGAGCCACGCAAAGCTGTGAACCGCCTCGCGGAAAGGTTGGTCGGGCGGCTCGATCTGCCAGATCGACGCGCCAGGCGCCTCGAAGAGATGGCCCTCGAACATCAGGTTGCCGGCCAGCAGCTGCCGCCCCCGATGCGGGCTGCCGATGCTGCGGGGCTCGGGTTGCGAGACGAAGGCCGTTGCGCCGCGCGACAGGCCGGAGAGCCGCGCATGAAGCCGGGTCATGCCCTGTGACCATCTCTGCGCCAGCCCCACCGACGGGGCCGCGGCTGCCTGTTGGGTCGCCGCCATGGATCGCCTTGCCTGCCCTGTTGTGTTCTTGGGGCGCAGGATAGCCCGGCGCGCCCACCCTGTCACCGGTCCGGCGTCGCGGCACCGTCGGGGCGTGTCAGCCCTGCACCAGGCAGGCGATGTAGAACCCGTCCATGCCGCCCTGCTCGGCCCAGAAATCCGGGCGCAGGCGCAGCGCGCCGCCGGGCGCGGCGGCCTCCGCCGGCAAGCCCAGCGCGGACGGGTCGAGCGGCCGCTGTTCCAGCGCCGGATGACGCGCCAGCGCGGCCGCGACCTGGTCCTCGCCCTCGGCGGGCAGGAGCGAACAGGTGCAATAGACGAGCCGCCCGCCCGGCGCGAGCCAGCCGGCGGCCCGGTCCAGCAGCCGTGCCTGCAGGTCGGTCAGCGCCGCGATATCGCGCGGTTTCCGGACATGGGGCAGATCGGGATGCCGGCGGATGGTGCCCGTCGCGGTACAGGGCGCATCCAGCAGGATCGCATCCGGCGCGCCCGCCGGCGCCCAGTCCAGCGCGTCGGCCACGACCGTTTCCGCGGCAAGCCCCGTCCGCGCAAGGTTTTCCGCAACCCTTTCCATGCGCGGCCCCGAGATGTCGAGCGCCGTCACCCGCGCGCCGGCCGCGGCCAGCTGCATCGTCTTGCCGCCCGGTGCCGCGCAGAGATCGAGGACGGACTGCCCTGCCACCGCGCCGAGACACCGTGCCGGGATCGCCGCGGCGGCATCCTGGATCCACCAGCTGCCCTCGGCGTAGCCGGGCCATTCGGACACCTGCCCGCCAGCCGCGCGGCGCAGGCTGCCCGTGGCCAACAGCGCGGCCCCGAGCGCCTTGGCCAGCGCGTCGGTCTCAGCGGCCGGTTTCAGGGTCAGGTCAAGCGGCGCGCCGGCCTCGTGCGCGGCCTCGATGGACAGGACGGCAGGCTTGCCCCAGGCGGCCACGAGGGGTTTGCGCAGCCAGCCCGGCAACCGCTCGGGGCCCGCCTCCGCCCAAGGTCCGGCACCGGTCTCCACCGCCCGGCGCAGCACGGCGTTCGCCAGCTTGGCGAGCCGGCCGGTCTTGCGGTCCGCCCGCATCAGCCGCACGCCGGTATCGACGGCGGCATGGACCGGCACGTGATCGTGGAAGTGCTCGACCACCGCCAGGCGCAGGACGTTGCGCGCCTTGAGCGGCGGGGGCTTGGCCAGGTGCGGCGACAGCACCGCGTCGGCCCGCCCGAGGTTGCGCAGGACGGTCAGCGCCAGCCGCTGCGCGCGGGCACGATCGGCGGGCACGAGCGCGTCGAGGCCCGGCATGGCGTCGCTCAGCATCCGGCCCTCGGCGAGGACGGCCTGTAACAGCCTCAGCGCGGCGCGGCGGGGGGCAAGCCCGGTGGATGGTTTGCGATCCTTGTCGGTCATCGGCGAAGCCGTATATCAAGGGGGGAACCCGCACAAGAAAGCGCGTGACATGACCGAAGAGACAGAAACGACAAGGCCCGACCTGCCACCCGCGGCGCACCGCGCGCTCGAAGAAGCCGCCGCGCGCAAGAAAGCTGCCCAGGAGGCGGCGCTGCCGCCCGAGCTGGGCGGGCGCGACGGACCCGAGCCAACCCGTTACGGGGATTGGGAAAAGAAGGGCATCGCCATCGATTTCTGAGACCGCGCAGGGCTCAGCGCAGATTCAGGTTGGCCATGTCGCCCTGGCCACGCTCGCCGATGAAACGGATGCGCTGCCCGTCGGTCTGCACGATCTGGCAGTCGTTCTCGAAACTGCGGTCGCCCGCCTGCATCTCGCGGCAGAAGTAATTCCCCTGCCAGGCCCAGCGGCCGGTCACGTCGCGGCCGAAGGCCGAGCCGTCGATCCCGCCCTCGGGTGTCACGCGAAGATTGACGAAGAGCGCCGAAAGCGTGCGCCCCTCGACGATCGACAGGAATTCGGACTTGCTGGTGACGCGCTGCAGCTCGGCTGCTGCAACGGTGGGCAGGGCGGCGGCGAGGGCCGCGGCAGAGAGCGTCGGTCGGATCATGTCAGCGTCCTCCTGCCCCCTATACGACGCAGAGGGCGAAGCGGATCACAAACCGAGCACGTCGAGCATGTCGTATTCCCCGGGCTTCCGGTCCTGCCCCCAGAGCGCCGCCTTGACCGCGCCCCGGGCGAAAAGCCTGCGGTCGCTGGCGACGTGACGCAGGACGATGCGCTCGCCTTCGCCCGCGAAGATCACGTCATGCTCCCCGACGATGTCCCCGCCCCGTATCGCATGGAAGCCGATGGCACCGCGCGCGCGTTCGCCGGTCATGCCGTCGCGGGCGCGGTCGGCCACGTCGTCCAGCCGAACGCCACGACCCTCAGCCGCGGCCTCGCCCAGCATCAGCGCGGTGCCCGAGGGCGCGTCGACCTTGTGGCGGTGGTGGGACTCGACCACCTCGATGTCGAAATCGGCATCGAGCGCCGCGGCGACCTGCCGGGTGACCTGGACCAGAAGATTGACGCCCAGGCTCATATTGCCGGCGCGCACGATCACGGCGTGGCGGGCGGCGGCGGCGATTTTCGCCAGGTCGTCCTCTGACAGCCCGGTGGTCCCGATCACGTGGGTGCAGCGCGCCTGCGCGGCCAGCGCGGCATGTTCCACCGTGGCCGCCGGCGCCGTGAAGTCGATCACCGCGTGGGCATGCGCGATCACCTCGAGCGGGTCGTCACTGACCGTGACTCCCATGGCGGCGGCGCCGAGACAGTCCCCGAGATCCCGCCCGATCCAGTCATGGCCCGTGCGTTCGGTCACGCCGGCCAGGTGGGCGGCGGGGTTTTCCCGAACCGTGTCGATCAGCATCCGCCCCATGCGGCCGGAGGCGCCCATGACGGCTATCCCGGTGGTCTCGCGCATCGCCTTCTCCTCTCGCGTCTGGCACGGGTGTATCCGCTTGCGCGCAGCTTGGCAAAGCCCCGGTTGCAGCAGCGGGCGGCTTCGCTTATGTGGGCGCGACGAGGTGACCCCATGAGCAAGAAATCCTTCAACAGCGGTGCCGGCCCGTCGCAACGCCAGCTGCGCGTCGGCGAACTGATCCGGCGCACGCTCTCGGACGTGCTGAACCAGGGCGACGTGCACGACCCGGACCTGAACCGGATGTCGATCACCGTCGGCGAGGTGCGCACTTCGCCCGATCTGCGCGTCGCGACGGTCTTCGTGCTGCCGCTGGGCGGCGAGGGCCGCGACGCCGCGATCGAGGCGCTGAACCGCAATCGCGGCGAACTCCGGCGTCAGCTGAACCGGTCGCTCACGCTGAAGCATTCGCCGGAGCTGCGCTTCGCCATCGACGAGACCTTCGACCGGATGGACGAGACCCGTCGCCTGCTGGAAAGCGACGAGGTGCAGCGCGACCTCGAAGACGGCGACGACGGCGCGGTCTGACAGGACAACGGGGACGGGCATGGGACGGAAACGCTCGAAGGGTCGCGACATTTCCGGCTGGCTGGTGGTGGACAAGCCCGCCGGCGTAACGTCGAGCGCGGTGGTCAACAAGGCGCGCTGGGCTTTCGGCGCGAAAAAGGCCGGCCACGCGGGAACGCTCGACCCGATGGCGACCGGGGTGCTCGCCATTGCCTTCGGCGAGGCGACGAAGACCGTGCCCTATGTGACCGACGCGCTGAAGGCCTATCGTTTCACCGTCCGGCTCGGGCAGGCCACGAACACCGACGACGCCGAGGGCGAAGTGATCGAGGCCTCCGACACCCGCCCGACCGATGACGAGATCCGCGCCGCGCTGGCGCGGTTCCGGGGCGAGATCATGCAGGTGCCGCCGGCCTTCTCGGCGGTCAAGATCGACGGGGAGCGCGCCTACAAACGCGCCCGCGCCGGCGAGGACGTGGCGCTTGCGGCCCGCCCGCTCTGGGTCGAGGAGCTGGAACTCGTCGACCGGCCGGACGCCGATCATGCCGTGCTCGAGATGGTGTGCGGCAAGGGCGGCTACGTCCGCGCGATCGCGCGCGACCTCGGGGCGGCGCTGGGCTGTTGCGGCCACGTGGCCGCGCTGCGCCGGATCTGGTCCGGCCCGTTCGAGGCCGAGGACGGCATCGCCTTCGACCTGCTGGACGAACTGGCCAGGACACCGGAGCTGGACGCGTATCTGCTGCCGCTCGAAACCGGGCTTGCCGATCTGCCGGAACTGCGCTGCACGCCCGAGGGCGCAGCGCGGCTCAGGAACGGCAACCCGGGCATGGTACTGACGGCCGAGGCCGCGTATGGCGAAGAAGCCTGGGCAAGCTACGACGGCCACCCGGTCGCGATCGGGATCTACAAGGCGGGCGAGCTGCACCCCAGCCGGGTCTTCGCCCCGGGCGCATGATCGAACGCGCGCACCAGAAAGGCGACGCCCATTCCGTCGCCGTCTATTCCGACTGCGAACGCTACCGCTATGCGCTGACACGGGTCTGGGACCCGGATGGCACCCGGGCGCTCTTCGTGATGCTGAACCCCTCGACCGCGACCGAGGTTCAGAACGACCCCACGGTGGAGCGCTGCGAACGGCGGGCGCGGGCGCTCGGCTTCGGCGCGTTCCGGGTCTGCAACATCTTTGCCTGGCGCGAGACCGATCCTCGCAAGATGCGCGCGGCCGCCGATCCCGTCGGCCCCGGGAACGACGCCGCGATCCTCGAGGGGTGCGCCTGGGCCGACCGCATCGTCTGCGCCTGGGGCACGCACGGGGCGCATCTGGGGCGCGGCGCGGCGGTCGAGGCGCTGATGCGCCGCACCGGCCGGCCGCTTCTTCACCTGGGCCTGACCAAGGACGGCCACCCGAAACACCCGCTCTATATCGGCTATGCCCGCCAGCCGGAGCGCTGGCGGGACGAAGGGGCCTGACAGGCGCGCCCGGATCGGTTGGAATGCAGCCTGCGAAGGCAGCGCGGGGCGTTGGTGCCGCAGGCGGCGCAGACGGGAAACGAGGAAGGAACGGCGATGCCGGTCATACCGGGCTTCACGCGGCGGCGAATCGATACCAACGGCATCACGCTCTCCGTGCAGGAGGCCGGAAACGGCGCGCCGCTCATCCTGCTGCACGGTTATCCGGAAACCGGGATGTGCTGGGGGAAGATCGCCCCGCGCCTGGCTGACCGGTTCCGGGTGCTCGTCCCCGACCTGCGGGGCTACGGCGAAAGCGACGCCCCCGACGACGACGCGGCGCACAGCGTCTATTCCAAGCGCGAGATGGCCCGCGACATCGCCGGGCTCATCGACGCGGCCGGCCATGACCGCGCCGCGGTGATCGGCCACGACCGCGGCGCGCGGGTGGCCTACCGCATGGCGCTCGACATGCCGGAAAAGGTCACCCGGCTCGGGCTGATCGAGATCGTCGCGACCGGCGATTTCTGGGAAGCCTGGAATGCCGAGATCGCGATGGCTGCCTATCACTGGACCTTCCTTGCCCAGCCCGCGCCGCTGCCCGAGCGCATGATCCGCGCCGATCCGACCACCTATCTCGACTGGACGCTCTCTAGCTGGACCGCGGCGCAATCGCTCGATTGCTTTTCCGCCGCCGCGCTGGAAAGCTACCGGACACAGATGCGGGACCCCGCGCGGGTCGCGGCCATGTGCGCGGACTACCGCGCCGGTGCCACCACCGACCGGTGGCACGACGCGGCCGACCGCGCGGCGGGGCGTCGCATTCAGGCGCCGTTGCGCTATCTTTGGGCGGAGACGGGTTTCCCGGCCCGCACCGGGGATCCGCTGGCGCTGTGGCAAGCCTGGGCCGACCGCGTGACCGGTCGCCCCGTCGCGGGATGCGGGCATTTCGCGATGGAAGAGGCGCCCGACGCGGTGCTGGAAGCGTTCGCGGACTGGCGAACAGAAGAGGATGAGAGCGACGCATGACCAGCGAGCGCGACCGCGAAGAGGACCGTCTCTCCGGGCTGACCGACGAGATCGTGGCACTGCGCGTCGAGCTTGCGCGCCTCAACAGCCATCGTTTCATCCGCATCCAGAACTCGGCCTGGCGGTTGATCGGCATGCAGTTCGCGCGCGGGCTCGCCTTCGGGCTGGGCTCGGTCGTCGGCGCGTCGCTCCTGGTCTCGGTCGTGGTCTTCCTGCTCTCGGAGATCGACTTCATCCCGATCATCGGCGACTGGGCCGCGCAGATCGCCCGCGAGGTCCAGCAACTCGAGCCGTGACTCCCCCCTTTTCTTCGCCGGGCTTTTCCCCTATACGGCCGCATCCGCCAGAGGGGCGGAGCCTCTCCACGGGCCTTGCTGGACGACATCCCGGCTTGCGCCATGAACACATGAAAGGAGACCCCGATGTCGATCACGACGGCTGAAAAGCAGGAACTGGTCAAGGAATTCGGCACCAAGGACGGCGACACCGGCTCGCCCGACGTCCAGGTCGCGATCCTGACCAAGCGCATCACGACGCTGACCGAGCACTTCAAGACCCACAAGAAGGACAAGCATTCCCGCCGTGGGCTTCTGAAGCTGGTCGCCCAGCGCCGCAAGCTGCTCGACTATCTGCGCGGCAAGGACGAGGATCGCTACCGCGACCTGATCAAGCGCCTCGGCATCCGCCGCTGAGCGCCTGCGCGCACCGGACATCCGGAACGCCCGCGCCACCTGGCGCGGGCGTTTCGCGTTTTGGCGGGCATTCGCGGCGCAGGCGGAACCCCGGCACCGTCGCCGGCCGGCAGATCACCGCCAAAAGGCGCGAACGCGGCGCCGTGATCCTGATCGCGGACTCGGCCCGCCGGCCCCGGCGGGGCCGATGCGTGGCCTTTACCCGCCCGGTGCGAATCCCGGCCGGCACGACCCGGGTTCGGCCTCCACGATGGCGAACGTCCAGGGGCTGAGCACCGTGTCCGGGTCCTCGAGCAAAACCTCCCCGACGGTCAGCGCCGACAGGGCCTTTTGCACCCCGTCCTCGTTGAGCGAGACATTCGCGCGGGAGATCAGGGAACTCAGCGTCCTGTTGGTGCTGTTCACCCCCCAGGAGCGGATCGCCATCTCGCCGCGCAGCTCGTTCTGGCTGGCCGCGACCGCTGCGGTCAGCAGGCCGTCCAGCTCAAGGTTTCGCGTCCTCGAAACGATGTCCGCGGTCACCCGGACCCCGACGCCGACACGTTGCAGCCCGGCACCCGGATCCTCGGGCCGGCAGGGCTTGTTCGTGAAGGCGATCACGTATTTCTCGAGGCGATACTTGCCGCGACCGATCGAAGCCGACGATCCCAGGTAGCTCAGGCGCCCGTTCTCCTGCTGTTCGTAAAGCCTGGTCTCCGCCTGCACGATGGACAGCCGGTTCCGGATATCTTCCCGGCTACGGTCCGACCAGCATTCCCCGCCTTCGATGCAGCCGCCGTTTGCATCCCGCCAGTTCTGGACCGGCTCCACGAAAAGGGCATGATCGCCGCCCCGGGAAATCGGGAAGAAGCCTTTAGGCTGCACGCAGGCCGCCAGCAGCAGGGCCGTCAGGCCAAGAGGAAAGATCACTCTCATCACTCGCACTCACTCTCGTCGGGCCCGGCACATGTCCGGGCATCTCCACCACAGGCGCGCGGATCGACACACAGCGGCAACCGCCGCGCCTGGCAGAAGCCTAGCAGGCCTGCACGCGGGCCGGTAGCGCCACATCCCGCTTTCCTCCGGCGCGCATTTCCTGTAAGCCGCGCGCATCTGAGACGTGAGGCCACGGCCCCCGGGCGCATACGTAGGATGAGGGGGCGGCGGCAATGGGGCCGCCAAGCAAACGGGAGAGCCGGAACGCCGGCCGCTTCCAGATAGGATACGCTAGATGTTCAAGACGACGAAACGTGAAATCGAATGGGGGCAGGATACGCTGACCCTCGAAACGGGCAAGATCGCCCGCCAGGCCGACGGCTGCGTGGTTGCCACCTATGGCGAAACCTCCGTGATGGCCGCCGTGACCTTCGCCAAGGAAGCGAAGGAAGGTCAGGATTTCTTCCCGCTGACCGTCCATTACCAGGAAAAATACTATGCCTCGGGCAAGATCCCCGGCGGCTTCTTCAAGCGCGAGGCGCGCCCGTCCGAGAAAGAGACGCTGACCGCCCGCCTGATCGACCGGCCGATCCGTCCGCTCTTCGTGGACGGCTTCAAGCACGAAGTGCTGGTCATGTGCACCGTGCTGAGCCACGACCTTGAAAACGACCCCGACATCGTGGCGATGATCGCGGCCTCGGCGGCGCTGACGCTGTCGGGCGTGCCGTTCCTCGGCCCGATCGCGGGCTGCCGCGTCGGCTTTGCCGATGGCGATTACGTGCTGAACCCGACCGTGGACGACATGGATCACCTGCGGTCCAACCCCGAGCAGCGTCTCGACCTGATCGTCGCCGGCACCAAGGACGCCGTGATGATGGTCGAGTCCGAGGCCTACGAGCTGTCCGAGGAAGAGATGCTGGGCGCCGTCCAGTTCGGCCACGAGCAGATGCAGCCGGTGATCGACATGATCGTCGACATGGCCGAAGACGCCGCGAACGAGCCGTTCGACTTCCAGCCGCCCGATTACAGCGCGCTCTACGACCGCGTGAAGGCGCTGGGCGAGGCGCCGATGCGCGCGGCCTTCGCGATCCAGGACAAGCAGGAACGCCAGACCGCCATTTCCGAGGCCCGCGCGGCCGTCAAGGCCGAGCTGACCGAGGACGAACTGGCCGACGCCAATCTCGGCGCGGCGTTCAAGAAGCTCGAATCCGCGATCCTGCGCGGCGACATCATCGAGGGCGGCGCCCGGATCGACGGGCGCGACAACCAGACCGTCCGCGCGATCGAGAGCGAGGTCGGCATGCTGCCGCGCACGCATGGCTCGGCGCTCTTCACCCGGGGCGAGACCCAGGCGCTGGTCGTCACCACGCTCGGCACCGGCGAGGACGAGCAGATCGTCGACGCGCTGCATGCCTCGTCGCGATCCAACTTCCTGCTGCACTACAACTTCCCGCCCTACTCGGTCGGCGAGGTTGGCCGCGTCGGCCCGCCGGGACGCCGCGAGATCGGCCATGGCAAGCTGGCATGGCGGGCGCTGCAAGCGGTGCTGCCGCCGACGACCGACTTCCCCTACACGATCCGCCTCGTCTCCGAGATCACCGAGTCGAACGGCTCGTCCTCCATGGCGACGGTCTGCGGCTCGTCGCTCAGCATGATGGATGCGGGCGTGCCGCTGAAATCGGCGGTGGCCGGCGTGGCCATGGGCCTCATTCTCGAGGACGACGGCCGCTTCGCCGTGCTGACCGACATCCTGGGCGACGAGGACCATCTCGGCGACATGGACTTCAAGGTCGCCGGCACCGAAGACGGTATCACCTCGCTGCAGATGGACATCAAGGTCGCGGGGATCACGCCCGAGATCATGCGCCAGGCGCTGGCGCAGGCCAAGGACGGCCGGATGCACATCCTGGGCGAAATGTCCAAGGCACTGTCCGAGGCGGGCGACTTCTCGGTCCATGCCCCGCGCATCGAGACCATGCAGGTCCCGACCGACAAGATCCGCGAAGTCATCGGTTCGGGCGGCAAGGTGATCCGCGAAATCGTCGAGGTGTCGGGCGCCAAGGTCGACATCAACGACGAGGGCATCATCAAGATCGCCTCGTCGGACGGCGAAGCCATCAAGAAGGCCCACGACATGATCCACGCGATCGTGGCCGAGCCAGAAGTGGGCGAGATCTACACCGGCAAGGTCGTGAAGATCGTCGATTTCGGCGCCTTCGTGAACTTCTTCGGCAAGCGTGACGGGCTGGTCCATGTCAGCCAGATCGCCGACCGCCGGCTGAAGCATCCCTCCGACGCGCTCGAAGAGGGCCAGGAGGTCAAGGTCAAGCTGCTGGGCTTCGACGATCGCGGCAAGGTGCGCCTGTCGATGAAGGTCGTGGACCAGGAGACCGGCGAAGAGATCACCGAGGACGCGTAAGGCGCGCCACGCCGACACGAAAGAACAAAGGCCCCGGAGCGCGATCTCCGGGGCCTTTCCCGTTCCGGGGATGCCGGGCTTACGCCGGCGCCTTGATCTTGCGGAGATAGGGGAAGACCTCTTCCACCTCGCCGAAGCGGTCCCTGGCATCCGCGGTCGAGACCGACAGCGCCACGATCATGTCGTCACCCTTGCGCCAGTCGGCCGGCGCGGCCAGGTCCTTGCCGTCGGTGGCCTGGATCGCGTCGAGCGCCCGCAGGATCTCGTCGAAGTTGCGCCCGACCGACATCGGGTAGATCAGCATCAGCCGGATCTTCTTGTCCGGGCCGATGATGAAGGTCGTGCGCACGGTCGCGGTGTCGTTGGCGGTGCGCCCGTCGGGCAGGTAGGCCTCCGCCGGAAGCATGTCGTAGAGCTTGGCGATGTCCAGCCCGTCGTCGGCGATGATCGGGAAGGTCATGTCGGCCTTGCCGTAGCTCTCGACGTCGGCCTTCCATTTCAGGTGTTCGGCCACCGGATCGACGGAGATGCCGATCACCTTGGTGTTGCGCTTGGCGAATGCCTCGGAGAGGTTCGCGGCGGCGGCGAACTCGGTGGTGCAGACCGGCGTGAAGTCCTTGGGATGGCTGAACAGGACGGCGTAGCCATCGCCGATCCAGTCATGGAAATCGATGTTCCCCTCGGTGGTGTCCGCGGTGAAGTTCGGGGCGACGTCGTTGATACGCAGGGCCATGAAATCCTTCCTCTTGGGGCATGCGGGATGTGCGACTCGTGGGTCATAGATATCCAGCGCTGCATATGCATGAACCCCCCGCCTTGCGGAAACCGGGGCCCGGTGACAGAGTGTCGCGCGACCAGACCAGAAGGGGACGGACCATGCTCGAGAAACGGGACTTCTATATCGCCGGGGAATGGACGGCGCCGGCCGCAGGCAGCGATTTCGAGGTGATCGACCCCTCGACCGAAGATGCCTTCGCGGTGATCTCGCTCGGCGGCCAGGCCGATACCGACCGGGCCGTGGCCGCGGCGCGCGACGCCTTTCCCGGCTGGATGGAAACACCGCCGGCCGACCGGATCGCGGTGCTGGAACGGCTCTACGACGTCTACAAGTCCCGGATGGACGAAATGGCCGCCGTCATCAGCCGCGAGATGGGCGCCCCGATCGACATGGCCAAGGCCCAGCAAGCGCCGGCGGGACTCGGCCATATAAAGAATTTCATCCGCGCCGCGCGCGACTTCGCGTTCGAGCGCCCGCTCGGCCCGCATGCGCCCGATGACCGCATCCTGATGGAACCCGTCGGCGTCTGCGGGCTGATCACGCCCTGGAACTGGCCGATGAACCAGGTCACGCTCAAGGTGATCGCGGCGATGGCGGCGGGCTGCACCATGGTTCTCAAGCCCTCCGAGATCGCGCCGCTCTCGTCGGCCCTCTTCGCCGAGATGGTCGACGCGGCCGGGGTCCCGCCCGGGGTCTTCAACCTGGTCAACGGCGACGGGCCCGGCGTGGGCACGCAGCTCTCGGCCCATCCGGATGTCGACATGATCTCCTTCACCGGCTCGACCCGCGCCGGGATCGCGATCTCGAAAACCGCGGCGGACACGCTGAAACGGGTCCACCTGGAACTGGGCGGCAAGGGCGCCAACCTGGTCTTCGCGGATGCCGACGAAAAGGCGGTCAAGCGCGGCACGCTGCATTGCTTCAACAATACCGGGCAAAGCTGCAACGCGCCGACCCGCATGCTGGTCGAGGCCGGCGCCTACGAACAGGCGGTGGAAACCGCGCGCGCGGTAGCCGAGAAGATGGCCGTCGGCCCCGCCGACGCCGAGGGTCGCCACATGGGTCCGGTGGTCAGCCAGGCACAGTTCGACAAGGTGCAGGACCTGATCCAGAAGGGCATCGACGAGGGCGCGCGCCTGGTGGCCGGCGGCCCGGGCCGCCCCGAGGGGTTCAATCGCGGCTGGTTCGTCCGCCCCACGGTCTTTGCGGATGTCACCAACGACATGACCATCGCGCGCGAGGAGATCTTCGGCCCCGTGCTCTCGATCATGCCCTTCGAGACCGAGGAAGAGGCCATCGCCATCGCCAACGACACCCCCTACGGGCTGACCAACTACGTCCAGAGCGCGGACGCGGCCCGCCGCAACCGCGTGGCGCGGCGGCTCCGGTCGGGCATGGTGGAAATGAACGGCCAGCCCCGCGGCGCCGGCAGCCCCTTCGGCGGCATGAAGGCCAGCGGCAACGGCCGCGAGGGCGGCGTCTGGGGCATCGAGGACTTCCTCGAGGTCAAGGCCGTCAGCGGCTGGGGCGGGGCGTGACCGCCCCCGTCCAAGTGGCCCAAATATCCCCCGCGCGGCGCGCATGAAATCCGGCGCCGCAGGCGCCGTCAGCCCCCGCCGCCAGAGAAGTCGTAGCGGAAATTGCAGTGACTCGCGCCGGCCAGGATGGTCTGGGTGCGGCTCAGCCGCGCCCCGGGATTGAACCCCTCGATCAGGGCGAAATCCCGGTTGCAGGACAGCACCGCGCCCAGCTCCTCGATCCCGAGCGCGCGGTAAAGCTCGGCATAGCGGCAGCGCGTGACGTTGAAGGACAGCGTCTCGTCGGTCTGCTCGAGAACCTCGATCTCCAGCGCGTCGTCGCGCGTCCAATGCTGCAGCGTCTCGAGAAACGCCTCCGGCCCGTCACCGTACCGCTCCGACAGCGCCGCGCCCTGGTCCTGCGCGATCTTCACCACCGTGTCGCGCACCACCTCCAGCACCGCGTCCCGGCCGAAGCGGTCGGCCAGCGCCTCGACGATCGGCGCGACGATCCGGGCCTCGGTCTCGCGGCGGGTCAGGACGCCAAGCGTCTCGGTCAGGCGGTCGGGGGGCGGGGGTGGGCTGTCATCCGTCATGGGGCCAGTCTAGGCGCCGGGCCTCAGAACGGGCAAGGGGCGGAAAAGGTCATGCCCACGCCGCCATCGGGATGGCGCAGCCGCAGGCTCTCGGCATGGAGCTGCAGCCGGTCGGCGGCCGTCAGCGCCGCGCCGCTGGCGTAGAGCGGATCGCCCAGGATCGGGTGGCCGATCTCCTTCATGTGGACGCGCAACTGGTGGCTGCGCCCGGTTTTCGGAAACAGCCGCAGCCGTGTCGCGTCCGCCTCGCGCCTGACCACGCGCCACGTGGTCTCGGCGGGCTTGCCGGCATCGAAATCGACCTTCTGGCGCGGGCGGTTCGGCCAGTCGACGATCAGCGGCAGCGCGACCGTGCCGGTTTTCTCGACCACATGCCCCCGGACCCGCGCCACGTAGACCTTGCGGACATGGCGCCGTTCGAACTGAAGCCCGAGATGGCGCTGTGCCGCGCGCGTCAGCGCGAAGACCATGACGCCGGAGGTATCGAGATCCAGCCGGTGCACCAGCAGCGCCTCGGGGAAGGCCGCCTGCACGCGGGCCAGCAGGCAGTCGGCCATGTGCGCCCCGCGTCCCGGCACCGACAGCAGCCCGGCCGGCTTGTCGACCAGCAGCAGGTGGCTGTCGCGGTGGATCACTTCGGGCGCGCCCGGTGGCGGATCGTATACGAAATCGTTCATCGGCGCCCGGGATAGCATGGCGGAGGCCGGGGGAAACCCCCCGGCGCCTCAATACTCGTCGAGATGCGGCAGGCCGTCGGCGCCGATCTCGTAATAATCGCCTTTCCAGCGCGTGAAGATGTGCTTCTCGAGCGTCAGCCCCGTGGGCGCCTCCAGCGCGCCGCCGGAGACCGAGATCCTGTCGTCGCCGTCCATCTCCCAGAACAGCGTCGCGCCGCAACGGCTGCAGAACCCCCGCCGCGCGAAATCGCTCGACCGGTACCAGGCCAGGCCCGTCTCGACGGTAAGCCGCATCCGGTCCCGCGGCACCTCCGTCGAGGCCCAGAAATGGCCCGAAACCTTGCGGCATTGGCCGCAATGGCAGGCGGTCACGGGTCGGGCCGGACCCTCGATCTCGAAGGCCACGGCCCCGCAAAGACAGCTCCCCGTCAGCATCTTCCCCTCCTCGATGCGGTTACCGCTCCAGACTGCCCCAGCGCGCCCGCGATGCAAATTCATTTCGGCGGGCCATCGGGGGGCGTATCGGCTATGCTGGCCGGGCCATGACCCGGAGGCGCGCCGCCATGAACCCGAACCGCCAGCTGATCGACCGCATCCAGGCCCTCGAGGAGGACCTGGAGCGGGAATTCGCCGCCCGGCGCCGCCAGTTCGCCTACCGGCTGGAGCGCGGCCGCGTGATCTTCGAGGACTCGGTACGACAAAGCCATCACGGCTTTCGCCGCGGGCTGCGCGACTACCTGCGCCATCCCAAGCCGCTGGTGGTCCTGACCGCCCCGCTGATCTACGGCCTGATCGTGCCGCTGGTCCTGCTGGATTTCTGCGTGACGGTCTACCAGCTGGTCTGCTTCCGGGTCTACCGCGTCCCGCGGGTCCGCCGCGGCGACTACATCGTCATCGACCGCCAGCATCTCGGCTACCTTAACGCGCTGGAAAAACTCAACTGCGCATATTGCGGCTATGCAACCGGCCTCATCGCCTATGTCCGCGAAATCGCCGCACGGACCGAACAGTTCTGGTGCCCGATCAAGCATGCCCGCCGGGTCGAGGGCATCCATTCCCGCTATCCAGGTTTCGCCGAATACGGCGATGCCGCGGCCTACCACCAGGAGCTGGAAGAGTTGCGCGCGGCGCTGCGGACCCGGCGCGACTGACCCGACCGGCAGGGTTCCGCTAGCGGCCCGGCTATCGGTTTTACATTGCCGGTGCGCGGCGTTAGGCCCGGCGCCAATCGAGCAACACCGAAAAACATCAAGGAGTCACATGCTCAACCGACGTGTGCTGCTGCGCGGCGGGCTCGCCGCTGCGGCCGCTACCCTGTCGAGCCCGGCGCTGGCCGGGACCGACTACAAGCTCCATCTTCTGCGTGAACGCACCGGCGAGGTGTTTCACGGCGTCTATATCCGCGATACCTTCTTCGGCGGCCCGAAAGTCGACCCGGATGCCCTGCCCGAGATCGACTGGATCCTGCGCGACATCCTGACGGATGCCACCCGGCGGATGGATCCGGACCTGCTGTTGCTGGCGCTGCGCATCCAGGTTCGGACAGGCGGTGCGCCGCTCGTCGTCACATCGGCCTTCCGAACGGAGTCCACCAATGCGCGGGTCGGCGGCGCCCCGCAAAGCCGCCACATCACGGCCCAGGCGCTCGACATCAAGATCGCGGGCAAGAGCACGACCGACATCGCCGCCATTGCGCGGGAGGCCGACGCCGGGGGCGTCGGGCGCTACCCGCGGCGGGGCTTCGTGCATGTCGATACCGGGATGCGACGCGACTGGGTCGGCTAAGCCGCGCTCAGGCCCACCATTCCGCGCTCTGCATCTCGCGCAGCCGCGACGCCGTGCGCTCGAACTCGAACGAGCCTTCGCCCTCGACGTAGAGCCGCTCGGGCATGGCCGCGGCCGAAGCCACCAGCCGCACCTTCGCCTCGTAGAGCGCATCGACCAGCGTCACGAAGCGCTTGGCCTCGTTGAAGTTCGACCGCGAGAGTTGCGGGATGCCGTGCAGGATCAGCACCCGGACCGCGCCCGCGATGGCAAGGAAATCGGCCGGCCCGTGCGCCTGGCCGCACAGGTCCCAGAAACTGGCCCAGCCGACGCCGTTGCGGAACGCGGGCAGCACCACCTCGCGGCCCTTCACCGGCAGGTGCAGCGGGTCCCCCGGACCGCCCGCGAACTCGTCCCAGATCGTGGCGAGGGCGCGCCGGGCACGTTCGTCGGCCGGCGTGAAATAGACCTGACCGCCGGCCAGCCGGTCCTGGCGATAGTCGTTCGGGCTGTGCAGGTGATGGATTTCCAGCCGTGCGTTCAGCATGTCGATGAAGGGCAGAAAGAGCTGGCGGTTCAGCCCGTCCTTGTAGAGATCCTCGGGCGGCCGGTTCGACGTTGTCACGACCGCCACCCCGGCCTCGAACAGCTTCTCGAAGAGACGGCCGACGATCATCGCGTCGGTGATGTCCGTGATCTGCATCTCGTCGAAGCAGAGCAGCCGCACGCGGTCGGCCACCTCGGCGGCCACGGGGGCGATGGCGTCGTCCGCACCGGTCTTGCGGATCTCGTGCAGGCGCGCGTGGATCTCCTGCATGAAGGCGTGGAAATGGACCCGCCGCTTGGCCTCGACATGCGTCTCGTCGAAGAAGAGATCCATCAGCATCGACTTTCCGCGCCCGACGCCCCCCCAGATGTAGAGCCCGGTCGGCGCGTCGGCCGGTGCCTTGCGGAAAAGCCCCTTGAGAAAGCCCCCCCCGGAGGCCGCGCGCTGTGCCTCCAGCGCCTCGCGGACGGCTTCCAGCCGGTGGAGCACGGCGATCTGCTCGGGATCGTAGCGCAGCCTGTCCGCCGCGACCCGGGCTTCGTAGACCTCTTCCAGCGTTTGCGGCATGGCACCCCTCGTTCGACCGGCGCGGACCATAACGGGCGCTTGCCGGAAGATCGACAAGAAAAGATCCGTCCCCCGGCAGGATGCCGGCGCGGCCGCTGCGATCCTTGTCCGGCTGCCGCTGCGCGCGGCACCGCGGGCGACGCGCCGGCCGGGCGCGGCGCCCCGGGGCTCAGGCGGTGTCTCGCAGGAAGGTACGGATCGCGCCCAGCACCGCCTTGGGATGCGTGTAGACGAGGCCGTGACCGGCCCCGGGGATCTCGGTCTGCACGGCCGCGGGATTGGCGGCGCCCAGCGTCGCCGCGTTGCCCGGCGGTATGACCGGATCGGCCGCGCCCCAGACGGCCAGCACGGGAACCCGCGCGGCGGCGAGGGCGCGGTGGCCGTCGGTCATGTCGGTGCCCAGCGTGTGGCGCTCGCTCGACAGCACGGCCTGGAGAAACCCGCGGAACCGCGTCATGCGCTCGAGGTTCCGTCCCATTTCCGGGATCACGCTGCCCGCCCCCACGGTCCGGGCCAGGCGCCTGCCGTAATACCCGCCCAGCACGGTGAAAAGCCAGTCGCCCAGGACCGGCACCCGGGCACAGAACCGGAGGAACCCGTCCGGCACATAGCGGAACCCCGCCGGGGCGATCAGGATCAGCCGCGCCACGCGCTCGGGGTGCTGCGCCGCCCAGTCCGCCGCGATCAGCCCGCCCATGGAATAGCCGACCAGCGTCACCGGGCGGGTGAAGCCCTCGGCCGCGATCAGTTCGTCGAGCTGCTGGGTGAACAGGGCCGGCGTCTGCCGGCCGAGCGGGCGCGCCGAGTAGCCCCGCCCGTAAAGATCGTAAGACAGCACCCGGAACCCGGCCCGCGTCAGCCCCGGGATCATCGCGTTCCAGACGAAGCTCGGGGTGGTGAGCCCGTGCACCAGGATCGCGGCCGGGCCGTTTTCCTCGCCGTGCCAGCGGTAATGGGTCGGCCCCCGCGAAAGATTGGCGAACCGGCCGGGCGCCGCACGGCGGGTCCGGGCATTGACCGGCTTGCGGAGCAGCTCCACCAGCGCCCAGGCCCCCGCGGCGGCCAGGAAAAGGGCGATCAGCCCCGCCATGCGTCCAGCACGTAACGGCCGGTCATCAGGTCTAGATGCGCGCCGCCCCCGTTCTTGAACAGCGTGATCTCGCCGGCATCCTGCCGGGCGAAACCGCCGCCGGGCAGGTCGTAGTAATCGGCCTGGATATCGGCTTCGGAAATCGCGCCCGCGGCCAGCGGGATCTTCAGCTCGCCGATATGGCCGATGGTGGTGTCCCGGCTGTCCACGAAGATGCGCGCGCGCTGCAGCGCGGTATCGTCGGCCTCGCGCATGTCCGGGCGGAAGGCGCCGATCAGGTCCAGGTGCTGACCGGGCCGCAGCCACGCGCCGCGGATCACGGGCTGCTTCGCCATCGTGGCGCAGGTTATGATGTCGGCTTCGGCCACCGCGGCTTCGAGATCCGGCGCGACGGCGATCCCGACCCTGCCGGCGAACTCGGCCGCAACCGCCTCGGCGCCGGCGGGCGTGCGGTTCCAGACGGTGAACTCCGCGTCCGGGAAGGCGGCGGAATAGGCATCGACCAGCGACCGCGCGACGGTGCCCGCGCCGACGACGAGGATGCGCCGGCTGTCCGGCCGCGCCAGCCGGCGGGCCGCCAGCAGCGAATCGCCGGCCGTCTTCCACTTGGTGACGAGGTGGAAATCCACCACCGCCTCGAGCTCGCCCGTGCCGTCGGCATAGAGGCACATGCCGCCGTTGATGGTGGGTTTGCCGGCGTCCGCGTTGCCCGGAAAGATCGTGGCGGATTTCACCGCGATCCCCATGCCGTCGATCCAGGCCGCGCGGTTCAGCAACGTGTCGTCGCCACGGTAGAGGAAGCCGTCGGTGATCTCGGCGCGCGGCATCTCGTGACCGGCCGCCAGCGCGTCGGTCAGTGCGATCCAGTCCATCCGGGCCTCGGCGTCGAAGCCGATGATTTCCACGCTCATGCCGCGTCCTCCTCTGTCAGCAGGCCATGGGCCACGAGTTCGGCCGCCCAGCCCGCGGCGCCCTCGAACCGGTGGGCCCGCCAGCCACGCGCCCGCGCCGCGGCGATGTTGTCGTCGCGATCGTCGGTGAACAAGAGCCGATCGGGCGCGATCCCGCAATCGGCCTCCACCATGGCGTAGATCTCCGGCTCCGGTTTGATCACGCCCATGTGGCCGGAAATGTAGCGCCGGTCGAATTCCGAGAGGAAGTCATATTCCGCCTCGGCGATCTCGAAGCTGCCGATGCCGAAATTCGTCAGGGCGAAGACCGGAACGCCGCGGGCGCGCAGCGCCCGCAGCAGCCGCACGGACCGGTCGATGGCCGGGCGTGCGATCTCGAGCCAGCGGTCATGCCACATGCGGATATGCTCTGCGAAGTCCGGATAGGCCGCGGCCGTGGCATAGATCGTCTCGCGGAAATCGGCGCCCCGGTCGACGGCGTCGTTCATGCCGTGCAGGTCCACCGTCGCGAAGAGCCGCTTGCGATCCTCGACCGGCATCACGGTGTCGTAGAAGCGTTCCGGCTGCCATTCGATCAACACGTTGCCGATGTCGAAGATCACCGCCTCGGGTCTGGGCATGCGCCGCTCCTCTGTCCGTTCCGGCCCGTTCTAGCCCGGTCGGCGCGGCTTGGAAACCGCGCTCAGCCCTGCGCGGCGGCCCGAAGCGCCCGGTCGAGCGCATCGAGGAACCGCGCGCGGTCCTGCTTGCCGAACCCCCGCCCGCCGCCCTGGCGGAACGGATCGGCGGCGCGCAGGTCGGCCATCAGGTCCCGCGTGGCGAGCAGGTTGCCGATATTCGCCTCGGTAAAGGGGCGCCCGTCATGCCCCAGCACCGCGGCGCCGGCGGCGATGCATTTCGCGGCCAGCGGGATGTCGGCCGTCACCACCACGTCGCCGGGCCCGGCCCGGTCCGCGATCCACATGTCGGCGACGTCCGGACCCTCGGGGACGTAGACCACCTCGACCAGCGGGTGCGGCGACGGCCGCAGCCCGCCATTGGCGACCAGAAACAGCGGAACGCCGTGCCGCTCGGCCACGCGCTCGGCCTCGGCCTTGACCGGGCAGGCGTCGGCATCGACGAAGACGCGGCTCAACGGCCGCTACCCGTAGAGCGCATCGGCGTGAAAGGCGACGTGATCCTCCATGAAGGAGGCGACGAAGAAATAGCTGTGATCATAGCCCGGCTGCATCCGGAACTGCGCGCCCTGCCGCCGCTCGGCGATGGCGCCGGCAAGCGCCTCGGGCATCAGGCGGTCGAGGAACTGGTCATCGGTGCCCTGGTCGATCAGCATCGGCCCGTCGAACCCCTCGGCGCGCATCAGGAGCGTCGCGTCATGCGCCGCCCAGCCGGCTTCGTCGGCGCCCAGGTAGGCGGTGAACTGCTTGCGTCCCCAGTCCGACACGGTCGGATGCGCGATCGGCGCGAAGGCCGAGACGGAGCGGAACCGGCCCGGCAGCGACAGGGCCATGGTCAGGGCCCCGTGCCCGCCCATGGAATGGCCGGTGATCGCCTGCGCGTCCTCGTCGAGCGGGAAATCGTTGAAGACCAGGCGCGGCAGTTCCCCGGTCACGTAGTCCCACATCCGGAAATGCGGGGCCCAGGGCGGCTCGGTCGCGTTCACGTAGAACCCCGCCCCCTGGCCGAGATCGAAGGCATCGTCATCCGCGATCCCGTCGCCGCGCGGACTGGTGTCGGGAAAGACCAGCGCGATCCCGTGCTCGGCCGCCCAGCCCTGCGCACCGGCCTTTACCATGGCGTTCTCATGGGTGCAGGTCAGCCCCGAGAGATACCAGAGCACGGGCACCGGCCCGTCGCCGGCAGCCGGCGGCAGGTAGAGCCCGAAGGTCATGTCGCAGCCACAGACGTCCGAAGGATGGGTGTAGACCCCCTGCACCCCGCCGAAGGCCCGGTTTTCGGAGATGGTCTGCATCGCGCGTCCTCCCTGTTGCCAGTTTCGGCGTAGCGCGCCGCCGCGGGTGGGGCAAGCCCGGAACCGCCTAGCCCAGGCCGCTGACCCAACCGATCACCAGCGACAGGGTCAGGATGCTGGCAGCCGTCGAGATCAGGATCGTCGCCGAGACCCGCGTCGGCGCCACGCCGTAATGCTGGGCCAGCATGTAGACGTTGCCCGCCGTCGGCAGCGCGGCGGCGGCGATCATCACGCCGGCGGCGTAGGGCTCCACCGGGAAAAGCAGCAGCGCCGAGAGCGCCACCGCCCCCGGGTGCAGCACCAGCTTGGAGAAGGACAGCCAGGCCGCCACCTCGACCCGCTCGGCCGATTTCGAGGCCAGCGAGGCCCCGATGGCGAAGAGCGCCCCCGGTGTCGCGGCGGAGCCCAGCAATTCCACGAAGGCGTTGAGCGGTCCCGGTATGGGCAGCGCCAGCGCCGACCAGGCCAGCCCCAGGGTGATCGACACGATCATCGGGTTCTTGATCAGCCCCTGCCCGACCGTGCGCAGGATGCCCAGCGACATCCGCCCGTCACGCGCCCCGGTGATCAGGATCACGATCAGGCTGCCGAAGACGATGAGATCGACGGCCAGCACCATCATCACCGGGCCGATCGCGCGATCGCCAAGCAGCAGCACCAGCATCGGGATGCCCAGGAAGCCGACATTCCCGATCACCGCGCACTGCGCCTCGACCGCGGCCTCCTCCACCCCCTTGCGCCGCAAGAGCGCCACCGCGGTGGCGAGCAGGTAGATCGCGGCGGTGGCCCAGAGATAGGCGGCGATGAAGATGCCGTCGAACACCTCGTCCAGCGAGAGATTGGCCGAGAAGCGGAACAGCATCGCCGACAGCGCGAAGTAAAAGACGAATTTCGTCAGCCAGGCGGTGGCCGCCTCGGTAAAGAAACCGGTCCGCCCGGCGCCGTAACCGACACCGATGATGGCAAAGAACGGCAGGGTCTCGAGGAAGATCGCCAGCATGGGCAGGCGCTTAGCATGCGCCGCCCCGGCCTGCCAGACCTGCCTAGCCGCCGCCGATCAGAACCCCGGCCGCGAAGACCAGCGCGCCGCCCAGGACAACCTGGAAGGTCGCGCGCAGGAAGGGCGTTTCCATGAAGCGGTTCTGGATCCAGGCGATGGCCCAAAGCTCGATGAACACGACCACGATCGCGGTGATCGTCGCGGTCCAGAAGTCGGGGATCAGGTAGGGCAGCGCATGGCCGAGCCCGCCCACGGTCGTCATCACGCCCGAGGCGATACCGCGCTTGAGCGGGCTGCCGCGGCCCGACAGTTCCCCGTCGTCCGAGGCTGCCTCGGTGAAGCCCATCGAGATCCCGGCCCCGACCGAGGCCGCGAGCCCGACGAGGAAGGTCGTCCAGGTGTCCTGCGTGGCGAAGGCGGTGGCGAAGATCGGCGCCAGCGTCGAGACCGAGCCGTCCATGAGCCCTGCCAGGCCCGGCTGCACCCAGGTGAGGACGAACTGGCGCTTCGCGACGCGGCTTTCCTCGTCTTCGGCCTCGGCGCCGAGATGTTCCTCGGCCAGGCCGACGGCGGTTTCCTGGTGCCCGGCCTCGGCGGCGGCGAGATCGCCGAGCAGCTTGCGCGTATCCGCATCCTGCGTGCGTTGCGCGGCCTTGCGGTAGAAGGCCTCGGCGTCGCGCTCCATCATCGCGGCCTCGTCGCGGATCCGTTCCAGCCCGAGATTCTCGATCAGCCAGACCGGCCGGCGCGAATAGTATCCGGCGACGTGCTCGCGCCGGATCAGCGGGATCACGTCACCGAAGCGCTTCTTGTGCAGGTCGATCAGCCGCTGGCGATGGCCGTCCTCTTCCTCGGCCATGCCGTCGAAGATCTTCGCCGTGGCCGGGTAATCCTCGCGCAGCTTCTCGGCATAGCTCCGGTAGATGCGCGCGTCGTCCTCCTCCGACGAAATGGCCAGCGCCAGGACCTCTTGCTCGTCAAGGTCCGCGAAACGCCGCCGCGAGGATACGCCTGGGATCATGGGACACTCCATTTCTTTAGAACGATTCTAAATTAGCACCGGTGGCGCGATGTGCAAACCGACTCCGGCCAGGCTGCGACAATAGTGAACGGCTTGGTTCATTTTCGGCTTGATATCTGAACCGGTCGGTTTATTTTTAAAAAGTGAACCAACCAGTGCATTTTGGAGTGCCGCGATGACCCGTATCCTGACCGCCCTGTTCCTCGCGTTCGCTGCCGGTCCGGCCGCCGCCGGGGGGATCTTCTTCGATTTCCCGGTGCTGACCTGGCCCGAACCGGCCCCCGCCCCGGCAAGCCGGGACACCGCCGCCGACACCCTCGCCCCGGCCCCGTCGCGATGACCCGCGCCGGCGCGCTTGCAGCCCCGGAACTCGGCGGACTAAACTCCGCCGGGGGATGGGGAGACCACGCATGAGCACTGCCGCGGCCGAGATCAAGAAAGGCCGGAAATTCGACCAGGTGCTCGAGGGCGCGCGCATGATCTTCATGCGCGACGGCTTCGAGGGCGCCAGCGTCGACGATATCGCGCGCGCCGCCGGGGTCTCCAAGGCGACGCTCTACAGCTATTTCCCCGACAAGCGGCTGCTCTTCCTCGAGGTGGCCCGCATGGAATGCAACCGCCAGGCCGAGGAAGCGCTGGCCGTCATGGACACCGCGGCCCCGCCGGAGGTTTTCCTGCGCGAGGCCGGCGGACGCATCCTGACATTCTTCCTGTCAGATTTCGGCCAGCAGATGTACCGCATCTGCGTCGCCGAGTCCGCGCGTTTCCCGGAACTCGGCTGCCGCTTCTACGACTCCGGCCCGGCGCTGCTGCGCGACCGCCTGACGACCTACCTCTCCGAGGCGGAGGCGCGGGGCGAATTGCGGATCCCCGACATGGACCTTGCCGCCAACCAGTTTGCCGAACTGTGCAAGAGCGACCTCTTCGTCCGGTCGATCTGCGGCGTCGCCGGCGAGATCACCCAGACCGACATAGGCCGCGTGGTCGACGGGGCGGTGGAGATGTTCCTCGCGCGCTACGGCACGGGCCGGGGGTAACGGGGCCGTCCGGCCGGCGGGGCGCTCAGCCCTTCTTTTTCCGCTCGGGCTTGATCCGGGCACGCAGCCCGGTGCCGCTGCGCTCGACCTCGAAATGGCCGGTCTTTTCAAGCAGGTCCGACAGCTTGGGGCTGCCATAGGTGCGCGGGTCGAAATCCGGGTTCGCCGCCACGACCTGTTGGCCAAGCCGGCCGAGCGCCACCCATTCGGCCTCTTCGTCGAGACTGCGGAGCGCCGCCGTCAGCAACGGCACCGCCTTCGAGGGCGGCTCCTTGCGGGCGCTTGTCCCGCCCCGCCCGGCGCTCCGGCCGGTTTCGGTCTCGCCCGCCTCCGACGCCAGCAGGTTCTCGACGAAGATGAACCGCTTGCACGCCTTGCGGAAGGCGTCCGGGGTCTTTTTCTGGCCGATCCCGTAGACGTCGAGCCCCTGTTCCCGGATGCGGCTGGCGAGCCGGGTGAAATCGCTGTCCGACGAGATCAGCACGAAGCCGTCGAAGCGGCCCGAATGCAGGATGTCCATCGCGTCGATGACCAGCGCGATGTCGCTGGCGTTCTTGCCCACGGTATTGGCCGGCGAATGGTGCGGCACCAACGCGTAATGCGCCAGGCGGTCAGACCAGCCCTTGAGCTGCCCGCTGGAGAAATCACCGTAGATCCGGCGGACACTCGCCTCGCCCAGGCTGGCGATCTCCTCGAAGATCGCCTCCGCCCATTGCGGCGAGGTGTTGTCGGCGTCGATCAGGACGGCGAGAAGCGGTGTGCTGTCTGTGCTGGCGGCCATGGGCCCTCCGCTGTCAAAGGTGGCGGTACATCACGAGCGCGTCGACATAGCCCCTGTCCGGATGGCGAAACGCGCCTGGCAGGCGTCCGACCACATCGAAACCGTAATCGGCCCAGATGGCAATGGCGCGGCTGTTGGTCTCGACCACGAAATTGAACTGCATCGCGCGGTAGCCGGTCGCCCGCGCGGTCTCGAGCGCGTGCTCCAGCATCGCCCGCGCCACGCCCCGCCCGCGCGCCGCCGGCGCGGTGACGAAGCCGGCATTGGCCACATGCGCCCCGCCACCGCCCTGGTTCGGCATCAGGTAATAGGTTCCCAGCACCGTGCCGTCCGCATCCTCGGCAAGGTAGGTCCGGTGCGGCGCACCCAGCCACCAGGCGAGCGCCGCGTCGCGGGACAGGCCCGGATCGACCGCATAGGTGTCGCCGGCGCGCAGGACCGGTTCGAGAATGGACCAGGTCCGGTCGGCATCCGCCGCCGTCGCGGGCCGGATCGACAGGCCGGTCACCGAGTCAGTAGACGACGACCGACCGGATCGACTTGCCCGCGTGCATCAACTCGAAGCCCTGGTTGATCTCGTCGAGGCTCAGCGTGTGGGTGATCATCGGGTCGATCTCGATCTTGCCCTGCATGTACCAGTCCACGATCTTCGGCACGTCGGTGCGCCCGCGCGCCCCGCCGAAGGCCGTGCCTTTCCATGTCCGGCCCGTGACCAGCTGGAACGGCCGGGTGGAGATTTCCGCGCCCGCCGGCGCCACGCCGATGATGATCGACTCGCCCCACCCCTTGTGCGCGCATTCGAGAGCGGCGCGCATCACCTGCACGTTGCCCGTCGCGTCGAAGCTGTAATCGGCCCCGCCCTTGGTCAGGTCGACGAGGTAGGGCACAAGGTCGCCCTCGACCTCGCTCGGGTTCACGAAGTCGGTCATGCCGAAGCGTTCGGCCATCTCGCGCTTGGCCGGGTTCAGGTCCACGCCCACGATCTGGTCGGCCCCGATCAGCCGCAGCCCCTGGATGACGTTCAGCCCGATACCGCCCAGGCCGAAGACCACCGCGCGGCAGCCTGGCTCGGCCTTGGCGGTGTTGATCACGGCCCCCACGCCCGTGGTGACGCCACAGCCGATGTAGCAGACTTTTTCAAAAGGCGCCTCGGGGTGGATCTTGGCGACGGCGATCTCGGGCAGGACCGTGTAGTTGGAGAAGGTCGACGTGCCCATGTAGTGCAGGATCGGATCGCCATCGAGCGTCGAGAAGCGCGAGGTGCCGTCCGGCATCACGCCCTGCCCCTGGGTCGAACGGATCGACTGGCAGAGATTGGTCTTGGGGTTGAGGCAGTATTCGCATTCCCGGCATTCCGGCGTGTAGAGCGGGATGACGTGGTCGCCCTTCTTCACGCTGGTCACCCCGGGCCCGGTATCGACGACGACCCCGGCGCCCTCGTGACCGAGGATCGCGGGGAAAAGCCCCTCGGGGTCGGCACCCGAAAGGGTGAAATCATCGGTGTGGCAGATGCCGGTGGCCTTGATCTCGACCAGGACTTCGCCCTCCCGCGGGCCGTCCAGGTTCACGTCCATGATCTCGAGCGGCTTTCCGGCTTCGGTGGCGACGGCGGCGCGGGTCTTCATCTTTGGCCTCCCTGGGCGACTGGCTCTGCCCGGGAGTCTGTTCCAAACCGCGCCGCGGTGCAACGCCGCCCTGCGCCGGACCGCGGCCATTTTGCGACGGATTGGCGCCGCCAGCGCGCCGATATCAGTCCTTTTCGATGCGATAGTCCTGGTGGCAGGCCTTGCAGGCGCCACCGATGCCGCCCATCGCGGCGCGAAGCCCGTCGAGATCCGTGACGTCACCGGCCCGCGCCGCGGCGACGGCGAGATCCTCGGACTTCGCGGTGAAATCGCCCCAGTTCTCCCAGATCTCCGGGCTGGCCTCGGAGACGTCCGACATCTCGCCCGACTCGAAGAGCGCCGGGATGCGCGCAGCTTCCGCCTCGAGCACCGCCGCCGCGGCCTGGGCGTCCGCCGCGTCGAAGGCGCGCTTGCCGGTCGCCATCCCGCCAAGGATCTTGGTATTGTCCGCGACGGTTTTCATGGCCTCCATCCGGGTTTTCACGTCGCCGCTGGCGCCCTCGTGGGCGGTGGCCGCGGCGCCGGCGCCGAGAAGGGCCAGAACGGCGAGGCTGCGGGTCAGGCTGATCATCGGGATCTCCTCTGTGGATTTTTCCTGCAGTTAAGCTGATGCACCCCCGCCGCCTGTCCCGCCAGAGCCGTTCACGTTTTCTTGAACGCGCGTCCCCGGCGTCAGCCAGGGCCGGAGCAGCGCAACCGGGTGAGCCCTGAGCGTCAGCCGGAGCGCCGCGTAATCCTCGACCACTTCCTCGCCCTCGCTCATCGCGGGCAGCGCAACCGCCGGTTCGGCGATGGCCTCGCCGTCGATGTCCCGCTCGAAAAGCGGCAGCGGCCCCGCCCCGCCGACAGCCTTCGCCGCCCAGAGCGCCGCGCGCCGCGAGAGCCCCATGTCGGCGAAGGCGTCGGCCTCGGCCAGCGCCGCCAGCATGTGCGGCGGCACGCCGGCACGGCGCCAGACGTCCTCGACGCTGCGATAGCCGTTGCCGCGCGCCGCCGGAATCCAGGCGGCCTCGGCCGCGCTCAGCGCGCGCACCTGGCGCAAGCCGAGGCGCAGCGCCAGCCCGCCCCGCCCGTCCGGCTCCATGACGTTGTCCCAGTAGGAATGGTTCACGCAGACCGGGCGAACCTCGACCCCGTGTTCGCGCGCATCGCGGACGATCTGCGCCGGCGCGTAGAACCCCATCGGCTGGCTGTTCAGCAGTGCGCAGGCGAAGATCCCCGGATGGTGGCACTTGAGCCAGGCCGACGCATAGACCAGGAGCGCGAAACTTGCCGCGTGGGATTCCGGGAAACCGTAGCTGCCGAAGCCCTCGATCTGGGAAAAGCACCGGTCCGCGAAGTCCCGGTCGTAGCCGTTCCCCAGCATCCCCCGGATGAAGCGGCCGCGAAACGCGCTGACATCGCCGTGTTTCTTGAAGGTCGCGAGGGAGCGGCGCAGCCTGTCGGCCTCGTCGGGGGTGAAGCCTGCCCCGATGATCGCGATCTGCATCGCCTGTTCCTGGAAGAGCGGCACCCCCAGCGTCTTGCCCAGGACATCCCCCAACGCGTCGGAAGGAAACTGCACCGCCTCCTCGCCGTTCCGGCGGCGGATGAAGGGATGCACCATGTCCCCCTGGATCGGGCCGGGACGGATGATCGCCACCTGGATCACGAGATCGTAGAAGGATCGCGGCCGCATCCGTGGCAGGAAATTCATCTGCGCGCGGCTCTCGACCTGGAAGACCCCGAGCGAATCCGCCTTGCAGAGCATCCGGTAGACCGCCGGATCCTCCTGCGGCAGCGTCGCCAGCGTATAGTCCGCGCCGTGATGCTGCGCGAGCAGGGCGAAGGCCTTGCGGATGCAGCTCAGCATCCCCAGCGCCAGCACGTCGACCTTCAGGATGCCGAGCGCGTCGATGTCGTCCTTGTCCCAGCAGATCACGGTGCGGTCCTCCATCGCCGCGTTCTCGATCGGCACCAGCGCGTCGAGCCGGCCGGCGGTGATGACGAAGCCGCCCACGTGCTGGCTGAGATGCCGGGGAAAACCCTGGATCTCGCCCACCAGCCGCAGCGTCTGCGCCAGCCGGCGATCCGACGGGTCGAGCCCGATTTCCCGGAGCCGCACCGCGTCCAGCGCCCCCGGGCCGCCCCAGCCCCAGACCTGGCTTGAGAGCGCGGCGACCGTGTCCTCCGACAGCCCCATCGCGCGGCCCACCTCGCGGATGGCACGCTTGCCGCGGTAATGGATCACGGTCGCGCAGAGCCCGGCGCGATGACGGCCATAGCGCTCGTAGATGTGCTGGATCACCTCCTCGCGGCGCTCGTGCTCGAAATCCACGTCGATATCGGGCGGTTCGTCCCGGGCTTCCGAAACGAAGCGTTCGAAGACCATGGTGCCGATCTCGGGACTGACCGAGGTCACGCCCAGGCAGTAACAGACCACGGAATTCGCCGCCGACCCGCGCCCCTGGCAGAGGATTCCCCGCGACCGGGCGAAGGCCACCACGTCATGGACGGTCAGGAAATAGGGCGCGTAGCCGAGCTTGCCGATCAGGCGCAGCTCGTGCTCCATCAGCGCAACGACCTTCCCGGGCGCACCGTCGGGGTAACGCCAGGCGAGACCTTCGCGCGCCAGCCGCTCCAGCCGGGCCTGGGGCGACTCGCCCGGCGCCACCTCGGAGGGATATTCATAGGCGAGCTCGTCCAGGCTGAACCGGCAGCGCGCCGCGATGGCCCCGGCGCGCGCGACGGCCGCCGCGTGGCCACGGAAGATCCGCCGCATCTCCGGCGCGCTGCGCAGGCGCTGCTCGGCATTGGCCTGGGCGGCCCGGCCGAGCCGGTCCACCGTCACGCCCTCGCGGATGCAGGTCAGCACGTCCACCAGCTGCCGCCGCGCCGCGCGATGCATCACGGGGGCCGCCGAGGCGACGGTCGGCAGGCCAAGCCGCCGCGCCAGCCGGTCGAGCCGGCCGAAGCGCCGCGCATCCTGCCCGTCGTAACGCGGCGCCATCACCAGCGCCACGGCGCCGGGAAAACGGCGCGCCAGCCGCCGGGCCGCGCGCAGCCATCCCCGCGCGGCCCGCGGCGCGGAGGTTTCCGGCGGGTGGAGCAGCATCTCCATCCCTGCACCCCGGTCCAGGAGATCGTCGAGCGCCAGGTCGCAGGCGCCCTTGGCCGCCCGGAGCCGCCCGGCGGAGAGCAAACGGCAAAGCCGCCCCCAGGCGGCGCGGTCACGCGGCAGGGCGGTCACGGCCATGCCGTCACGCAGCACCAGCTTGGCGCCCGGCACCAGCCGCGGCACGCAGACAAGATCGGCCGACGGGGCCCGCGGCGCCCCGGCCGGACGGGGCGGACCGGCGACCAGGCCACCCGACTCCGCCGCCCGGCGCCCTTCCACGGCGCGGGCCAGTTCGCGCAGTGCCACATGCGCCCGCACCAGCCCCGCCACCGAGTTCTCATCCGCGATCGATATGGCGGGCAGCCCGAGAAGCCCCGCCTCGCGGGCGTATTCCTCCGGATGCGCGCCCCCCGTCAGGAAGGTGAAGTTCGAGGTGAGTCCCAGTTCGGCAAACGGCATGACTCCATTTTATTCACCTTTTGTTCTCATGTGGAGTCAGGTTCCGCCACAGGGCCGCTGCGCGGCGATTCCATGCCTCCGGCGGGGATATTTCCGCCACTTGGAAACATCCACCCTTCCAAGTGGTCCAAGTATCCTCGCGCGCGCAAGCGCGCGAAACAACCCGCCCGAACGGGCGGCCGGAATCTTGCGCGCGTCAGCGCGCGCGATCGGGCTCGGGAAAATGGGGGCGGAATTCCGCGATCACCCGGGCATAGGTGTCGCGTTTGAAGGGCACTATCCGGGTCAGCACGTCATCGGGAGAGAGCCAGCACCAGCGCGAGAACTCGGGGTGCTCGGTCTCGATATCGATCAAGCGCTCGTCCCCGTTGAAGCGCATCAGGAACCAGCGCTGCTCCTGCCCGCGATACTTCCCGCCCCAGAGCCGGGGTACGAGATGCACCGGCAGATCGTAGGGAATCCAGTCCTCGGTCCAGGCCAGGATCTCGACCGCGTCGCGCGGGATGCCGGTCTCTTCCTCCAGCTCGCGCAGCGCCGCCTCGGCCGGGTCCTCGCCCTTTTCGATGCCGCCCTGGGGCATTTGCCAGGCATCGTAGTCCGAATCGATCCGCTGGCCGGCGAAGATGCCGCCCTCGGGGTTCACCACCATCACGCCCACGCAGGGGCGATAGGGCAGCGCGTCGATACTCGAGGCAGGCTTTTCAGGCATCCGGACCACCTGGCCGCGCCGGCCGGACGGGCCGGCGGCCCGCCCGGTCCGGCATGGTTCCCATCATTGCTGCAGCGCGTCGAGCGCACCCAGCCCCTTGAGCAGGTCGAGCGCGTAGGAAAGCTGGTAGTCCTCGTCGCGGATCCGCGCCGCGGCCTCGGCCGCCTCGCGCTCTTCCTCGAGCTTCTGGCGCTCCTCCTCGCTCAGGCTGTCATTGTCCAGCCGGCCGCGCAGATTGGCCTCGGACCGGGTGCGGCGCTGCGCCTCGGCGTCGTCGCCGTCTTCGCGCGGCGGCTGCTGGGCCACGACGATGTCGGGCGAGACGCCGAGCGCCTGGATCGACCGCCCGGACGGCGTGTAGTAACGCGAGGTGGTGAGCCGCATCGCCCCGTCGCCCTTGAGCGGGATGATGGTCTGCACCGATCCCTTGCCGAAGCTCTTGGTCCCGACGACCACCGCCCGGCGGTGATCCTGCAGCGCCCCGGCGACGATTTCCGAGGCCGACGCGGACCCGCCATTGATCAGCACCACGATCGGCTTGCCGCCGGCCAGGTCGCCGTCGGTGGCGTTGTAACGCTCGCTGTCGGCGCTGTCCCGGCCGCGGGTCGAGACGATCTCGCCGGCATCGAGGAAGGCGTCGGAAACCTTGATCGCCTGGGTCAGCAGCCCGCCCGGGTTGTTGCGCAGGTCGAGGACGACGCCGTTGACGTTGTCCATGCCGCCGGCGTCCTCGACCATGTCCTGCAGGCCCTGCTCGAGGTTCGGGAAGGTCTGGTCGTTGAAGGTGGTGATCCGCAGCACGACGGTGTCGCCCTCGAGCCGGCTGCGCACCGCGGTGAGCGTGATCGTGTCGCGGACGATGGTCACGTCGAAGGGCTCGTCGATATCCTCGCGGACCACGGTGATGCTGATTTCCGAACCGACCGGCCCGCGCATCAGCTCGACCGCCTCGTCGAGCGTCATGCCCAGCACCGATTCGCCGTCCACATGGGTGATGAAGTCGCCGGCCTCGATCCCGGCCTCGTCGGCCGGCGTGCCGTCGATCGGCGAGACCACCTTCACGAAGCCGTCTTCCTGCGTGACCTCGATGCCCAATCCGCCGAACTCGCCGCGGGTCTGGACCTGCATGTCGTCGAAATCCTTCGGCGGCAGGTAGCTCGAATGCGGATCGAGCGAGGTCAGCATCCCGTTGATCGCGGCCTCGATCAGGTCGGCCTCCTCCACCTCCTCGACATATTGGGCGCGGATGCGCTCGAAGATGTCGCCGAAGAGATCGAGTTGCTGGTAGACGGATTTGCTGGCGTCGGCTTCCTGGGCGATCAGCGGCGCGGCCACCTGCGAGGTGAGCACAATCCCGGCAAGCGTTCCGCCGAGCGCGGCCATGACGAATTTCTTCATCGCGTATCCTGTTCCTTGTTCAGCGTGAACCAGGTCTCGGGGTCCACCGGGTTCCCGTCGTGTCGGATCTCAATATAAAGCGTTTCCCGTTCTACGCCACCGGTGCCGCCGGGATCCGGCCGCAGCACCTCTTCCCCTGCCGGGCTGCCCCCGCCGAGCAGGCCGAGGGGCGCACCTTCGGGCAGGATCTGGCCCTCTTCACCGTAGATCCTTGCGAGCCCCGCGAATACCAACAGATAACCGTCGCCGGGTTCAAGCACGATCACGTTTCCGTAGTCCAGCAGCGGCCCGGCATAAAGCAGCGTCACGGCCGCGGGGGCGGTCACCAGCGACAGCGGCGGCGCCGCGGCCACGAGACCCGGGCGCCGGATGCCCGCCGCGTCGGCCTCGCCGAAGCGGCGCAGGACGCGCCCTGCCACGGGCAGCGGCAGCTTTCCCTTTCGGGCCGCGAACCCCGCCGGCATGGCGGCGCCGGAACGGTCCGTCAGGTTGGCGGCGAAGCCGTCCAGCGTGTCGGCGGCCTCGGCCAGCGCCCGGAGCCGGGCCGGGTCGGCATCGAACCGCACCGGCAGGTCGCGCCGCTCTGCGATGGCGGCCGAGAGCGCGCTGCGCGCCTCCTGCGCGCCGCGCAGTCCCGCCGACAGCGATTCCGCCGCGGCCGCACGAACCTCGCGCAGGATACGGAGCCGCTCAAGCTCGGCGCCGAGCGCAGCGGCGCGCGCGTTCAACCCGGGCGTCACCTCCGAAAGGATCATCCCTGCCCGCGCCGTGCCGAGAGGTCCGGCCGGATGCACCATCAAAAGCGGTTCCGGGGTGCGCCCGATCGCCTGCAACGCCCCAAGGAGGCCGGACAACTCGTCCCGGCGCGCCGCGAATTCGAGCGCGATGGCACGTTCCTGAACGGCTGCGCGGCGCAGCCCCTCGCGAAGGGCCGCGAGCCCGTCCTCATAGGCGCGGACGGTGCGCGTCAGCGCCGCGACCCGGTCACCGGCCTCCCGCGCCTCGGCCAGCGCAAGCGCCGCCGCCTCGATCTGCTGGGCCGCGCGGCGGGCGGCGTGCCCCGGATCGGCCTGGGCCACGGCCGCGCCTGTCGCGGCGAGAAATGCCATGCAGGCCAGGAAACCGCCCAACCGCCTCATGTCACGATCAGGCTTTCCCCGGTCATCTCCGGCGGTTTCGGCAGGCCCATCAGCGCCAGGAGAGTCGGCGCCAGGTCCGCCAGCCGCCCGTCACGCAGCCGCGCCCCCGCCGGGCCACCCACAAGGATCACGGGCACCGGGTTGGTCGTGTGGGCGGTGTGCGGGCCGCCGGTCTCGGGGTCGGTCATCATCTCGCAATTGCCGTGATCGGCGGTGACGATCATCGCGCCCCCGGCCGCCTCGAGCGCATCGAGCGCCGCGCCGAGGCTCCGGTCCACCGCCGCACAGGCGGCTATGGCCGCGGCGAGGTCTCCGGTATGGCCGACCATGTCCGGGTTGGCGAAATTGACAACGATCAGGTCGTAGCCGTCCCCGATCGCCTCCACGAGTTTCGCACCGACCTCGGGTGCGGACATCTCGGGCTGCAGATCGTAGGTCGCCACCTTGGGCGATGGCGGCATGCAGCGCTCCTCGCCCTCCTCGGGCTCTTCCTTGCCACCGTTCAGGAAGAAGGTGACATGGGGGTATTTCTCGGTCTCGGCCAGGCGGAACTGCCGGCGCCCGTGCCTGGCGACCCAGGCCCCGAGCGTGTTGACGATGTCGCGCTTGGGAAACACCGTGTCCATGTAGGCGTTGTGACCCTCGGAATACTCCACCATCCCCAGCATGGCCGACAGCGCGGGACGCCGCCCGGTCTCGAATTCGGCGAAGCCCGGCGCGCCGATGGCGCGCAGGATCTCGCGGGCCCGGTCGGCGCGGAAATTGAGGCAGAAGAACCCGTCCCCGTCCCGAAAGCCGGGCGGGTCGGCGATGACGCTCGGCTCGATGAACTCGTCGGTCTCGCCCCGCTCATAGGCGGCGGCCACGGCCTGTTCGGCGCTCTCGCACTCTTCCCCGAGGCCGTTGACCATGGCGTGATAGGCCAGCGACACGCGATCCCAGCGATTGTCGCGATCCATCGCGTAGTAGCGTCCCATGACCGTCGCCACCGTCGCGCCCTCGGGCAGCCCGGCGACCAGTTCGGCGATGAACCCGTCGGCGGAGTCGGGCGCCACGTCGCGCCCGTCGGTCACGGCGTGGATCACGACCGGCACGCCGGCCCCGGCGATCACGCGCGCGGCGGCCAGGACGTGCCGGATATGGCCATGTACGCCGCCGTCGGAAATCACCCCCATGAGATGCGCGGAGCCCCCCGCGGCCTTCACCTTGTCGATGAAGGACAGGAGCGCCGGGCGCTCGAAGAAGCTGCCATCCTCGATGGCGAGATCGATCTGGCCAAGATCCATCGCCACGATGCGGCCGGCGCCGATATTGGTGTGCCCGACCTCGGAATTGCCCATCTGCCCGCGCGGCAGGCCCACGTCGGGGCCATGGGTGACCAGCGTCGCATGGGGGCATGCGGCCATGATCCGGTCGAAATGCGGCGTCTCGGCAAGCGCGGGCGCGTTCGCGTCGCGTTCGTCGCGCAGCCCCCAGCCATCGAGAATGCAAAGGACGACGGGCTTCGGTACGGTCATGGAAACTCCAGGGTCTGCCTGCACCGCCTTCTAGAACCCGCCCGGGCGCGGCGCAAGCTCAGGCGCGGTGATAGGGGCTGCCGGCCAGGATGGCCGCGGCCCTGTAGAGCTGTTCGGCGAGCATGACGCGGACCAGCATGTGCGGCCAGACCATCCTGCCGAGCGAGAGCGTCACGTCGGCCCGGGCCACAAGCTCCGGCGCGATGCCGTCGGCGCCGCCGATGACGAAGGCCGCGGCGCCCCGCCCCTCGTCGCGCCAGCGGGCGAGCATGGCCGCGAAATCCGGGGACGACAGCGTCTTGCCGCGTTCGTCCAGCGCACAGACCGCCGCGCCCTCCGGCAGGGCCCGCGCGAGGAGCGCGGCCTCCGCGGCCGGGCCGCCCCCCTTGCGGTCCTCGACCTCGTGCAGCGCCAGCGGGCCAAGCCCGAGCGCCCTGCCCGTCCGGTCGAGCCGCGTCGCATAGTCGTCGTAAAGGTCACGTTCCGGCCCCCGGCGGAGCCGGCCAACGGCGCAGACGTGAAGACGCATTCAGCCCCGGCCGGGTTGCGGCTGGGACATCCACATCTTCTCGATCTGGTAGAACTCGCGCACCTCGGGGCGGAAGATGTGCACGACCACGTCGCCGCAGTCGATCAGCACCCAGTCGCCCTGGTCCTTGCCCTCGCTGCGCGTGAGCAGGCCGAGGTCCTGCTTCAGACGGTCCGACAGCTTCTCGGCGATGGAGACCACCTGCCGCGAGGACCGGCCCGATGCGATCACCATGTAATCGACCATCTCGGTCCGGCCGCGCAGGTCGATGGTGACCACGTCCTCGGCCTTGTCGTCTTCCAGCGAAGTGAGGATTTGCGCGAGCAGTTCCTTGCTCGCCGTCTCGTCCTGGGGCCTCACCGTCCCGGCCCCTGTGGCGGTCCCGTGTTCGACCGCTGATATGTGTTGCGACAGAACTCTGTCCTCCTATTGCAACCGCGCCGCCTTCGGTGTGGCCCCGACGCCGGGCCTGCGACAAATGTAGCAAAGCCCCCCCGCATTCTCAATGGAGCCGGGCGGAATTCCGCCCGGCATTTGCAAACCGCGCCGGGGCGCCTAGAAAGACGGCACGCCCAGGGAACAGCGCCATGCACCCCGTCACCGGGATTCTCCTCAAGCTCTGCTCGGTCACCATATTCGTGATCATGGCGAGCCTCATCAAGGCGACCGCCGATGCCGTGCCGCCGGGCCAGGCGGTGTTCTTCCGCGCGTTTTTCGCCCTTCCGGTGATCGTCGGATGGCTCGCGCTTCGCGGGGACCTGTCGCACGGGCTGCGCACGGCGAACCCGCTCGGCCATCTCTGGCGGGGGCTGGTGGGCACCAGCGCGATGGGGCTGATGTTCACAGGTCTCGGCCTTCTGCCGCTGCCAGAGGTCACCGCCATCGGCTACGCCGCCCCGCTGCTCGTCGTGATCTTCGCGGCGATGTTTCTCGGCGAAAGGGTGCGCCTCTTCCGGCTCTCGGCCGTGGCGCTGGGGCTCGCCGGCGTTCTGCTCGTGCTCTCGCCCCGCCTGACCGCGCTGGGCGATGACGCGGTGAGCCTGCGCGAGACGCTCGGCGCGGTCGTCGTGCTGGGCGCCGCGGTCTGCGCGGCGCTGGCGCAGGTTTTCGTGCGCAAGCTGGTCCGGACCGAGGCGACCGCCGCCATCGTCTTCTATTTCTCGGTCACCGCGGCCTGCCTGTCGCTGCTGACGCTGCCCTGGGGCTGGGCCTGGCCCGGCTGGGGACCGGTCGCGCTGCTGGTCCTGGCCGGGTTTCTCGGCGGGACCGGCCAGATCTTCCTCACCTCTGCCTACCGCTTCGCCGATGCCGGGGTGATCGCGCCCTTCGACTATGCCTCGATGCTGCTGGCGCTGGTGATCGGCTACGCGGTCTTCGACGAGGTGCCGACCCCGACCATGCTGGGCGGCGCCGCGCTGGTCATCACGGCCGGGATCCTGATCATCTGGCGCGAACGCGCGCTGGGGATCCGGCGTGGCAAGGCGCGCCGGGGCATGACGCCCCAGGGCTGAGGGCCCCTTCATCGTTCCGGAAATATCCTCGCCGAAGGCGAAAGTGCGGCCCGCGGATGCGGGCCGCGCCCGGGCCTCAGGCCCGCACCAGCGTCTCGTAGCTCTCGGCGATGTCGCGGGTCAGCGCCCCGACCTCGAAAGCATAGTCCCCGATCTGGCCCACGGGCGTGACCTCGGCGGCCGTGCCGGTCAGCCAGCACTGCTCGAAGCCTTCCAGCTCCTCGGGCATGATGTGGCGCTCGTGGACGGCGACGCCGCGCTCGCGCAGCATGCCGATGACGGTCTGGCGGGTGATCCCGTTGAGGAAGCAGTCCGGCGTCGGCGTGTGCACCTCGCCATCCTTGACGAAGAAGATGTTGGCGCCGGTCGCCTCGGCCACGTAGCCGCGGTAGTCGAACATCATCGCGTCCGAGCAGCCCTTCGCCTCGGCGGCATGCTTGGACATGGTGCATATCATGTAGAGACCGGAGGCCTTGGCGTCGCTCGGGATGGTCTCGGGGCTCGGCCGCTTCCATTTCGAGATGTCGAGCTTGGCGCCCTTCATCTTGGCATCGCCGTAATAGGCGCCCCATTCCCAGACGGCGACGGCCAGGCGCACCGGGTTGCGGTGGCTGGCGACGCCCATGTCCTCGCCCGCGCCGCGCCAGGCGACCGCGCGCACATAGGCGTCCGACAGCCCGTTGGCCTGCATGGCCTCGGCCTTGGCGGCCTCGATCTGGTCGACGGTCCAGGGGATCGGCATGTCGAGCGCCGCGCCCGAGCGCAGCAGCCGCTCGGAGTGGTCGCGGCTCTTGAAGATCCGGCCGCCATAGGCGCGCTCGCCCTCGAAGACGGAAGAGGCGTAGTGCAGCGCGTGCGTCAGCACGTGCACGTTGGCCTCGCGCCACGGCACCAGCGTGCCGTCCATCCAGATGAACCCGTCGCGATCGTCGTAGGTTCCGGCCATGTTGCGTCCTCGTCTTGCTCGGCGGCCCGGCGGGCCACATCGTTTCCATTTATTGCGTCACTTAGGTCCGATCCGGACATAAAGTTTCGCCAAAGCGCAAATCCGCTAGCATTTGATTCTTGGAAAGTCAACAAGGCTGACTTAATATCCTTCGGCAATTCACATCGCGCGAAAGGATCGCCGGACCCATGCAGGACCAGCGCACATCGCCACACCCGGCCGGGGGCGAGAACCTCCTCTTCCTGACCGACGATCAGCTTCGCCGGGGCATCGAGGCGATGTTCTTCGCCTATCGCGGCTTCACCGCCGATCCGGATCGCATCCTCGAGAACTACGCCTATGGCCGGGCGCATCACCGGGCGATCCATTTCATCAATCGCAGTCCTGGCACCACCGTGTCGAACCTGCTGGACGTTCTCGGCGTGACCAAGCAGTCGCTCAACCGCGTGCTGCGAACCCTGATCGAGGACGGCCTCGTCGAAAGCCGCGTCGGCACCCGCGACAAGCGCGAGCGCCATCTGTACCTGACCGAGGAGGGCCGGGCGCTGGAACGCGATCTCTCGGAGGCGCAGCGGCGGCGGATGCGCGCCGCCTACCGCGCCGCCGGACCCGAGGCCGTGGCCGGCTTCCGGCTGGTGCTCGAGCAGATGATGGATCCCCAGATGCGCGCGTGGTTCAATGCCCTGAAGGACGGGGGAAGCTGATGCAGGACATCGCACCGGAGGCCCACCTGCTCATCGTCGACGACGACGAGCGGATCCGTGGGCTCCTGCAGAAATTCCTGATCCGCCACGGCTTCTGGGTCACCGCGGCCCGTGACGCGGCCCAGGCACGGCGCCTGCTGGCCGGGCTCGATTTCGACCTGATGGTGCTCGACGTGATGATGCCCGGCGAGGACGGGATCAGCCTGACACGCGCCATCCGGGACACCCACACGACGCCGATCCTGCTGCTGACCGCCAAGGGCGATGCCGACGACCGCATCGCCGGACTCGAAGCCGGTGCCGACGACTACCTGGCCAAGCCGTTCGAGCCGAAGGAACTCCTGCTGCGGATCAACGCGATCCTGCGCCGGGTGCCCGGCGCGGCCGACCAGGCGGCGGAGGTGCCGAAGATGCTGCACCTGGGCCCGGTGCGCTATGACATGGAACGCGGCGAGCTCTGGCGCGGCACCGAGTCGGTGCGCCTGACCGCGACCGAGGCGCAGCTGATGCGGATCTTCGCGGCCTGCCCGGGCGAGCCGGTGAGCCGGGCAAAGCTGGTCGAGGACCTGGGCCGCGACCGCGGCCAGGCGCAGGAACGCGCCGTGGATGTCCAGATCACGCGCCTGCGCCGCAAGATCGAGGCCGACCCGAAACAGCCCCGCTACCTGCAAACCGTGCGCGGCGCGGGCTACATGCTGGCACCGGACTGACGCGACGATGGCTTGCCGCCCTTGCGGGTGGCGCCTACCCTTGCCCGCATGACCACCGCGCTGTTCACCCATGATGACGGGCTCGCCCACGAGACGCCGCCCGGCCACCCCGAGCGGATCGACCGGCTGCACGCCGTCCGGCAGGCGCTGGGCGCCGAACGCTTCGCGCCGCTGCTTCGGGACGAGATGCCGCGCGCGACGGATGCGGATCTGCTGCTCTGCCACCCGCAGGCGCATCTCGACGCGCTGGCCGCGGCCGCGCCCGAGACCGGCCTCGTGCCGCTGGACCCCGACACCTGGATGTCGCCGGGGACGCTGCACGCCGCCCGGCGCGCCGTCGGCGGCGCCTGCCGCGCGGTCGACGCGGTGCTGGCCGGCACCGCCGCCAATGCCTTCGTCGCGATGCGCCCGCCGGGCCATCACGCGGAACCCACCCGCGCCATGGGCTTCTGCTATTTCGGCACCGCGGCCATCGCCGCCCGCCATGCGCTGGACCGTCACGGCCTCGCCCGCGTGGCGGTTCTGGACTTCGACGTCCATCACGGGAACGGCACGCAGGCGATCCTCTGGGACGAACCGCGCAGCTTCTACGGGTCGTCGCACCAGATGCCGCTGTTCCCGGGCACCGGCGCGCCCGACGAGACCGGCGCGCACGACACCATCGTGAACGCACCGCTGCGGGCCGGCGCCGGCACCGGCGCCTTCCGGCGTGCCTGGGACGAGACGATCCTGCCGCGCCTCGACGCCTTCGCGCCGGACCTGATCATCGTCTCGGCCGGCTTCGACGCACACCGCGCGGACCCGCTGGCAAGCCTCGAGCTGGGCATCGACGACTTCGCCTGGATCACCAGCCGCATCTGCGACCTGGCCGACGCGCATGCCGGCGGGCGGGTGGTCTCGACACTGGAGGGTGGTTATGATCTTTCTGCGCTGGCGGCCTCGGTCGCGGCACATGTGGACGTTTTGATGGAGCGGGGCGAATGAGCGACGGCGACGAGAAACCGGTCGACAAGATGAGCTTCGAGGAAGCGATGCAGGAGCTTGAGCAGGTGGTCGGCCGGCTCGAGACCGGGCAGGTGCCGCTGGAGGACTCGATCAAGCTCTACGAGCGGGGCAATGCGCTGAAAGCCCATTGCGAGGCCAAGCTGAAGCAGGCCGAGGAAAAGGTCGCGCAGATCACGACCGATGCCGAGGGCAACGCCACCGGCACCACCCCGGTCGACGGATCCTGATGTTCGAGAATCGGCTGGCCGTCGCCGCCACCGAGATCCAGGCCGAACTCGACCGCGCCCTCGCGCCCCTCGGGCAGGATGCGCTTAGCGCGGCGATGCGCTATGCCGCGGGCGGCGGCAAGCGGCTTCGCGCCTTCCTGGTGCTCGAAGGCGCACGGCTCCACGGCGTGCCGCGCGGCCAGGCGCTGCGCGCGGGCGCGGCGGTGGAATGCGTCCACGCCTATTCCCTCGTGCATGACGACCTGCCCTGCATGGATGACGACGATCTCCGCCGGGGCCAGCCCACCGTGCACGTGAAATGGGACGAGGCGATCGCCGTGCTCGCCGGCGACGCGCTGCAGACCCTGGCCTTCGAGATGCTCGGCGATCCGGCGACCGCGCCGGACCCGGCCCGCCGCATCGACCTGGTCGCCAGCCTTGCCCGGGCGGCCGGCGCCGCGGGCATGGTCGGCGGCCAGGCCAGGGACATCGCCGCCGAGAATGCGTCTGCCCCCCTGACGCTCGACCAGATCACCACGCTCCAGGCCGGCAAGACCGGCGCCCTCATCCGCTGGTCGGCCGAGGCCGGGCCGCGGCTTGCCGGGGCGGACCCGGCCGCGCTCGGCGCCTATGCCGAGGCGCTCGGGCTTGCCTTCCAGATCGCCGACGACATCCTGGACGTGGAGGGCGACGCCGAACGGACCGGCAAGCGCGTCGGAAAGGATGCCGCGGCGGGCAAGGCGACCTTCGTCTCGCTGCTCGGGCTCGACGGGGCAAGGGCCCGTGCCGCGGAACTGGCGGAAACCGCATGCGCGGCGCTCGCCCCTTACGGGGCGGACGGCGAAACCTTGCGGCAGGCGGCGCGTTTCGTTATCTCCCGGCAGATGTAATCCGGGGTACAGTCACCGTGACAGATCAGGCCAGGCCCGACACGCCGCTTCTCGACACCATCTCGAGTCCCGCCGACATGAAACGGCTCGGCGACGGCGAGCTGCGCCGGCTGGCCGACGAACTGCGCGCCGAGACCATCTCGGCAGTCTCGGAGACCGGCGGCCACCTGGGCGCGGGGCTCGGCGTGGTGGAGCTGACCGTGGCGCTCCACGCCGTCTTCGACACGCCGCATGACCGGCTGATCTGGGACGTCAGCCACCAGACCTACCCGCACAAGATCCTGACCGGCCGGCGCGACCGCATCCGGACGCTTCGCCAGGGCGGCGGGCTCTCGGGATTCACCAAGCGCTCCGAAAGCCCCTATGACCCCTTCGGCGCGGCCCACAGCTCCACCTCGATCTCGGCCGCGCTGGGCTTCGCGGCCGCGCGCGATCTCGGCGGCGCCCCCGAACACGGCATCGGCGACTGTATCGCCGTGATCGGCGATGGCGCCATGAGCGCGGGCATGGCCTTCGAGGCGATGAACAATGCCGGGCACCTGAAAAAGCGCCTCTTCGTCGTCCTCAACGACAACGAGATGTCCATCGCGCCCCCGGTCGGCGCGATGTCGAACTATCTCTCGCGGCTCTATGCCGGGGCGCCGTTCCAGGAACTCAAGGCCGCCGCGAAGGGCGCGGTGAGCCTCCTGCCGCCGCCCTTCCAGCAGGGCGCCAAGCGCGCCCGGGACATGCTCAAGCACATGACCGTGGGCGGCACGCTTTTCGAGGAGCTGGGCTTTTCCTATGTCGGCCCGATCGACGGGCACGACATGGACCAGTTGCTGGCCGTGCTGCGCACGGTCCATGACAGGGCCGACGGACCGGTGCTGATCCACGCGATCACCCGCAAGGGCAAGGGCTACGCCCCGGCCGAGCAGGCCGCCGACCGCGGCCACGGCGTCGCGAAGTTCGACGTCGTCACCGGCGAGCAGAAGAAGAAACCGTCCAACGCGCCGAGCTATACCAAGGTCTTCGCCCGAACCCTGATCCAGGAAGCCGAGCGTGACCCGCGCATCGTCGCCGTGACCGCGGCCATGCCCGACGGCACCGGGCTCGACCTTTTCGGCGACCGGTTCCCGAACCGCGTCTTCGACGTCGGCATCGCCGAGCAACACGGCGTGACCTTCGCCGCCGGCCTCGCGGCGGGGGGGATGAAGCCCTTCGCCGCGATCTATTCGACCTTCCTGCAGCGTGGCTACGACCAGGTCGTGCACGACGTCGCGATCCAGCGCCTGCCGGTGCGATTCGCCATCGACCGCGCCGGGCTGGTCGGCGCCGACGGTCCGACCCATGCCGGCAGCTTCGACATCGCCTATCTCGCCAACCTGCCCGATTTCGTGGTCATGGCCGCGGCGGACGAGGCCGAACTGGTGCACATGGTCGCCACCGCCGCCGCCATCGACGATCGCCCCTCGGCCTTCCGCTATCCCCGCGGCGAGGGCGTCGGCGTCGAGATGCCGGAGCGCGGCGACGTGCTGGAGATCGGCAAGGGCCGCATGATCCGCGAGGGCGGCCGGGTCGCCATCCTCTCCTTCGGGGCGCGCCTGGCAGCGGTGCTGGCCGCCTGCGAGAGGCTCGAGGCCCGCGGCATCAGCCCGACCGTGGCGGATGCCCGTTTCGCCAAGCCGCTCGACCGCGAGCTGATCCTGGATCTCGCCGCCGGTCACGAGGCGCTGATCACCATCGAGGAGGGCGCCATCGGCGGGTTCGGCAGCCATGTCGCGCAACTCCTGGCCGAGGCGGGCGTCTTCGACCACGGGCTCAAATACCGCTCGATGGTGCTGCCCGACACCTTCATCGACCAGGACGGCCCCGACGCGATGTACGCCGTGGCCCGGCTCAACGCGCCCGATATCGAGGCGAAGGTGCTCGAGACGCTCGGCATCGCCGAGATGTCCAGCCGGCGGGCGTGATCTGGTGGCGGTTCCAAGCTACGAGGATATGATGCTCCCGATGCTGCAACTGATCGCATCGGGCCATGAGACGATCGCCAGTTGCATTCCCGAGTTGGTCGCAGAATTCGATATATCGGCCGAAGACCAGGACATCATGTTGCCCAGCGGGAAGCAGACGCGTCTGAACAACCGTGCGCACTGGTCACGCCAGTACTTGTCTCAAGCCGGTCTCGTTGAGGCGATAAAGAGAGGTCACTACCGTATCACCGAACGTGGGAAGCAAGTGCTTCGAGAATCCCCAGGTAGAATCGATAATCAATACCTGTCGCGCTTTGAGGAATTCCAGAATTTCAAGGCGCGCTCTTCAAAAACGACGGAAGCAAACGGTCCTGCTACGACTCCCACCGCTTCAGGCGACACGCCCGAAGACACAGTTCAATCTGCGATACTACAAATCAACGATGCCCTCGCCGCTGAAGTCCTAGAGGCCGTTCACGCTGTCACACCATCCCGGTTCGAACAGCTGATCGTCGACCTCTTGTTGGCTATGGGCTACGGAGGCGGCGACCGGTCAATGGGCGCGCGTCTCGGCAGATCCGGCGACGGAGGGATCGACGGAATCATCAACGAAGACGCGCTTGGCCTCGATGCAGTCTACGTTCAGGCGAAGCGTTATGCCCTGGAAAACAAAGTGGGGCGTCCGGCCCTGCAGGCCTTCGTCGGCTCCCTGACCGGAGAAGGAGCGACGAAAGGCGTTTTCGTGACGACCTCGGATTTTTCGAGAGAAGCGCGCGACTACGTTGAGCGCGTGCAACAGCGCATCATCCTGATCAATGGCGAGCGCCTCGCGAGGCTGATGATGACCTACGAAGTCGGCGTACGGGCGCGCCAAACCTTCGTGCTTAAGTCCGTTGATGAGGATTATTTCTCAGACACATGATTTTGTCGGTTCTCGATCATAGCCCGGCCTTCCGCGACAGTGACAACGGGCCCCGCGGCCGCGCAGCGGGCGTGGGGTGACGAAGGGAATGGCGCCGCAGGCGCCGTCGCGCGGTCAGCGCTCGTCCCCGCGCTCCAGTTTCTTCTCGATGGCCTCTAGGCGGGCGAGCACCTGGTCGCGATAGGCGTCCGTGCGCTCGACGTCCTCGGCGTGGTGGGCGTCCTGCATCGAATTCACGATCAGGCCCACCAGCAGGTTTACCACGGCGAAGGTGGTGACCATGATGAAGGGCACGAAGAAGGCCCAGGCATAGGGGTAGGTGTCCATCACAGGGCGCACGATGCCCATCGACCAGCTTTCCAGCGTCATGATCTGGAAGAGCGAATAGGCCGACCGGCCCAGCGTGCCGAACCACTCGGGAAAGCTGTCGCCGAAGAGCTTGGTCGACATCACCGCGCCGATGTAGAAGATCAGCCCCATCAGCAGGAAGACCGAGCCCATGCCGGGCAGCGCGGTGATGAAGCCCTCGACGACCCGGCGCAGCCGCGGCGCGACCGAGACGACGCGCAGCACCCGCAGGATGCGGAGCGCCCGCAGCACGGACATGCTCTGGCTGCCGGGCACCAGCGAGATGCCGACGATCACGAAGTCGAAGAAACCCCAGCCGGTCTTCAGGTACCGGGGGCCGCGGGCGTAGAGCTTCGCGGCGATCTCGACCACGAAGACCGCGAGGCAGGCCCGGTCGAGCCCCACGATCAGCGGGCCGGCCATCGCCATCAGCGTGTCCGAGGTTTCCATGCCGAGCAGCACGGCGTTGAAGAGGATCACCGCGAAGATGGTGTTGGTCACCGCCGGGCGATCCAGCCAGTCGGCAAGCCTCTCGCGGGGGCTCGGGCGTTTGGGGCGCGTGTCTCTCATTGCGGATCGATATGGGCGCGCGTGAACTGCGCTGCAAGCTCAACATGGGCCGACCAGCGGAACTGGTCCACCAGTTGCACCCAATCGAGGCGGAACCCCGCCTCGGTGAGGGTTTTCGCGTCGCGCGCGAAGGTGACGGGGTTGCAGGAGACCGCCGCGACGCGCGGCACGCCCGAGACCGCCAGCGCCTGCGTCTGCGCCGCCGCCCCGGCGCGCGGCGGGTCGATCACCGCCGCGTCGAAGCCGGCCAGCTCATCCGGCTGGAGCGGCCGGCGGAACAGGTCGCGGGTCTCCACCGTCACCGGTTTCAGCCCCTCGCCGTGACGCCAGCCACGGTCGAGCGCGGCCGTCAGCGCCGCTGTGCCTTCCACGGCATGCACCTCCGCCCGCGCGGCGAGCGGCAGCGCGAAGGTGCCGCAGCCCGCGAAGAGATCGACCACCCGCACGGCGCCCGCCACGGCCTCGGCCACGGCCGAGACCAGCGCGGCCTCGCCCTCGGCGGTGGCCTGCAGGAAGGCGCCGGGTGGCGGTACCACGGCCACCCCCCCGAAACGCTGGATCGGCGGCCGGCGTTCGGCGATCTGCTCGCCGTTCCACGAGAGCCGCGCAAGATCGGCCCCTGCGCCCAGCGCCGCCAGCTCGGCGCGCAGCTCGAGATCGAGCGCCCTGGCCTCGCGCACCTCGAGATCGACGCCCGCCTCCGACCGGGTCATGGCGAAGGCAAGCGCGCCCTTGCGGCTGGCGCCGAGCCGGGTCAGCCTTTCGCAGAGGGGAACGATCGCCAGCAGATCCGGGTGCAGGACGCGGCAATCCGGCACCGCGACGATGGTGTCAGAGGCGCGCGCGTGAAAGCCCACGATCGCCCCCTTCTTGGTGCGGCGCCCGGCCAGCGTCGCGCGCCGGCGCGCGCCCGGCGGCGACACGGCGGGGGGACGCATCGCGGTCTCCAGCCCCTGCGCGGCCAGCGCGGCCCGGATGACCTGCCGTTTCCAGTCCGTGACGAAATCTTCCGACGCGTGTTGCAGCGCGCAGGCCCCGCATGCGGCGTAATGCGGGCAGGGTGCGCGCACGCGGTCGGGCGCGGGCGAGAGGATGCGGGGCGCGTCCATCCGGCCGGCCTCGACGGTGCCCTCGACCATCTCGCCCGGCAAGGCCCGCGGCACGTAAACCGGCCCCGGGGCGATCCCGTCGCCCAGGTGGCCCAGCCGCTCGATGGTCAGCCGCGTGCTCATGCGCCCGCCTTCGGCACCGCGGGGGAAAAGGCCTGGCCCTCGGGCGCGAGGATCGTCGCCTCGCGCAGCCCGTGCGGCTTGTCCGCCGGGGGTTCGAGCACGATGCCGCCCGCGGCCTCGGCCCGCATCGCCGCGGTATCCGGGTCGATCCCGAAGAGGTAGATCTGGATGCCCGCGCCGCGCAGGCCCGCCTCGGGCAGGAGCCCGTGCAGCGGGTGGGCGCCGTAGGTCGCGTCCGCATGCACCTGGATCAGCGCATCGCCATGGCGCAGGATGGCGAAGTCAGCGCTGACGCGGTGGGCCGAAAGCCCGAAGACCGCGGTCATGAACCCGGCCAGCCCGGCGACGTCCCGGGTCAGGATGTTGATGCCGACGCCGGCCAGGCTCTGGCCGAATTCCTCGGCCGATACGGTTTCGAGATCCATGGAACGGGCTCCGCTGACGGCATGATCCCGGGGACGGTACGGGCCGGCGGCAGCGGCCGCAAGCGGCGCGGCGCACCGGGTCCCGCCCGGTCACCTACTCCGCCGCGGCGTCGATCCCGATGAAGCCCCCGGACTGGCGGTTCCAGTACCCGGCATAGAGCCCGCCTTTCGCCAGCAGCTCGGCATGGGTGCCGTCCTCCACGATCCGGCCGGCATCGAGCACCACGATCCGGTCCATCTCGGCGATGGTCGAGAGCCGGTGCGCGATGGCGATCACGGTCTTGCCTTCCATCACCCGGTGAAGCGCCTGCTGGATCGTCGCCTCGACCTCCGAGTCCAGCGCCGACGTCGCCTCGTCCAGCACCAGGACGGGCGCGTCCTTCAGGATCGCGCGGGCCAGCGCGATGCGCTGGCGCTGCCCGCCCGAGAGCTTGACCCCGCGCTCGCCCAGATGGGCGTCGTATCCGCTGCGCCCGCGGCTGTCGCGCAACCCGAGGATGAACGCATGCGCCTCGGCCTGTTTCGCGGCGGCGATCATGTCGTCATCGGACGCGTCCGGTCGGCCGTACAGGATGTTCTCGCGCGCGGAGCGATTGAACATGGCGGTTTCCTGCGTGACCATCCCGATCTGCCGGCGCAGGCTTTCCTGGGTCACGTCCCGCAGGTCGCGGCCATCCACGGTGACGCGCCCGGTCTCGGGATCGTAGAGGCGCAGCAAAAGCGCGACCAGCGTGGATTTCCCCGCCCCAGACGCGCCGACCAGGCCCAGTTTCTCGCCCGGCGCCACCGTCAGCGTCACGTCGCGCAGCCCGCCGGTTTCGCGGCCATAGGTGAAGGTCACGCCCTCGAAGCCGATCCGCCCCGCGACATGGGGCAGGTCGGCCGCATCCGGCGCGTCGGTGAGTCCGTGGGGCGGGGTCAGCGTCCGCATCCCGTCCTCGGCCTCGCCGACATTCGAATAGATCGCCATCAGCGTGAAGCTGACCCAGCCGGTCATCTGCGCGATGCGGATCGAAACGGCCCCCGCCGCGGCGATATCGCCCGGGCTCGCGATACCCTTCGTCCAGAGCCAGAGCGTCAACCCGACGAGCAGCACCGGCAGGATACCGGCCAGCGTCATCAGCGAGAAGCGGAAGGCGACGGCGACCCGCCCGAAGCCGAGCGCATGGTCGCGGAATTCCTCCATCGCGCCGAGCGCGGCGTGGTCCTCGTGCTCGGAATGGGCGAAGAGCTTGACCGTCTTGATGTTCGTGACCGTGTCCACCACCTGGCCGGACACCATCGCCCGCGCCCCCGCCCGCGCCTTCGACCGGGCGCGGATGCGCGGCAGAAAGAGCCGGATCAGCGCGATATAGGCCACGAGCCAGACCGCCAGCGTCACCGCGACCCGCCAGTCGATCGCCCCGAGCAGGGCCGCCGCGCCGACCAGCGAGGCCAGTGCGAAGGCGACCACGTTGATCACCTCGACCAGAACGTCCGTCACGGCGCGGGCCGTCTGCATCTGCTTCTGCGCGATGCGCCCGGCGAAATCCTCGTCGAAGAAACTGACCGCCTGGCCCAGCGTGTGCCGGTGCAGCCGCGACAGGACCAGCGGCAGGACATTGGGCTGCACGACGATCGAGGTGGTCGCGGAACTGGCCGCGAAGGTGATCGGGCGCAGGATCACGAAGAAGGCGAGAACCGCGAGCAGCATACCGCCGTTCTCGGCGAAGAAGGCCGCCGGCCCGCTGGCCAGCGCGGTGTCGATCACGTGCCCGAGGATCAGCGCGGTCACCACCTCGACGACCCCCGCCGCCATCGAGACCACGCCCCCCAGGATCAGCACAGGCCAGGCACCGGCGAGACACCAGCGGAAGAAGGCCGCCAGCGTCCGCGGCGGCGGCCCGACCGCCGGGCGGAACGCGTCGATGAGACCCGCGAGCCAGGTCATTCCGTGGCCTCGTCGGTGCCGATGAACCCGCCCGACTGCCGCGCCCAGAAGCTGGCATAGGCCCCGCCACGGGCCAGCAGCTCTTCGTGGGTGCCGTCCTCGGCCACGTGCCCGTCGTCCAGCACGATGATCCGGTCGAGCCGCGCGATGGTGGACAGCCGGTGCGCGATGGCGATCACGGTCTTGCCTTCCATGAGGCCGTAAAGCGTGGTCTGGATCGCGGCCTCGACCTCGGAGTCGAGCGCCGAGGTCGCCTCGTCCAGCACCAGGATCGGCGCGTTCTTGAGGATCACCCGGGCCAGCGCGATCCGCTGGCGCTGCCCGCCCGAGAGCTTGACCCCGCGCTCGCCGACATGGGCGTCATAGCCCCGGCGGCCGGCGGAATCCTCGAGATCGAGTATGAAATCATGTGCCTCGGCCCGCCTGGCGGCCTCGACCATCTCGGCCTCGCCGGCATCGGGGCGCCCATAGAGGATATTATCCCGGACCGAGCGGTGCATCAGCGCGCTGTCCTGCGTGACCATCCCGATCTGGCGGCGCAGGCTGTCCTGCGTGACATGCGAGATGTCCTGCCCGTCGATCAACACGCGCCCCGCCTCGCTGTCGTAGAAGCGCAGCAGCAGCTTCACCAGCGTGGACTTTCCCGCCCCGGAGCGCCCGACGATCCCGACCTTTTCGCCGGGCGCGACGGTCAGCGTCACATCCTGCAAGCCGCCCCGGCCGCGCCCGTAGTGATGGCTGACGCCCTCGAAGCGGATCTCGCCCCGCGCGACGTCGAGCGCCCCCGCCCCGGGCCTGTCCGTCAGCGCGATGGGCTGGGCGATGGTCTCCATCCCCTCGGCCACGACGCCGAGCTGGCGAAAGAAGCTCGACAGCGCCCACATGATCCAGCCGGTCATCGCGTTGAGCCGCAGCGTCAGCGCCGCCGCCGCGGCGACGATCCCGACCGACGCCGTGCCCTGCGCCCAGAGCAGGATCGCCCAGCCGACGACGCCCACGATCAGCACACCGTTGATCAGCGTCAGCGCGACATCCATCGTGGTGAAGATCCGCATCTCCCGGGCGAAGGTGCGGCGCGCGTCCTCGATCGCTTCCCTGGCATAGGCCATCTCGTTGTCGTGCTGGGCGAACAGCTTGACCGAGTCGATGTTGGTATAGGCGTCGACCACCCGGCCGGTGACGGCCGAGCGCGCGTCGGCCGCGGCTTTCGACGCCGGTCCGACCCGGCGCATCGTCCAGCGCACCAGCCAGGCATAAAGCCCGAGCCACAGCAGCAGCGGCAGCGCCAGACGCGGATCGGCATCGGTCAGCAGGATCAGCGAGCCGATCATGTAGGCGACCGAGAAGGTGATGGCGTCGAAGAGCTGGAACACCGCCTCGCCGGCGGCGGGCGGGGTCTGCATGATCCGGTTCGCGATCCGCCCCGCGAAATCGTTTTCGAACCAGCCCACCGACTGGCGCAGAACCTGCCCGTGCGCCCGCCAGCGGAAGAGCGTGCCGTAATTCGGCAGGATCGCGTTGTTGATCACCGCCACGTCGAGCCCCTGCAGCAGCGGGCGGATCACGAGAATGAACGCCGCGATCCCGATCAGCTCCCAGGCATGATCGGCCAGCACCACGGCCGGTTCGCCGGTGGACAGAAGATCGACCACCCGGCCCATGTAGAAGATGAGCCCCACCTCGACGAAGGCGACGATCACCGACAGCAGCGTGGCCAGCGCGAAGACCTTTCGGAAGGGCTGCGACCAGCCGCGCATGAACGGCCAGAGCCGGCGCGGCGGGGCGTCGGTCTGGGCATGGGCGGTATAGGGATCGACCAGGCTTTCGAAAAAGCGGAACATTCCGGCGCCTTTCTTCATCTCTCCGGATATAGCCCGGCGCCTAGAGGAAGACCATGACGGCCGATCCCGCCAGCGCCGCCGCCATCACGCCCATGAAGATCGACCAGGCGCGCGGCGTCGTCAGCAGGTAGGTCAGGAGAGATCCCGCCCAGCTCCAGAACAGGCAGACGAAGAGGTTGATCCCGGAAAAGGCCGCGGCAAGCCGCAGCGCCTCGACTTCCGGCGAGAGCCCGGCCGGGTACCCGGCCGAGGCCGCCAGGGCCACCGCCCAGACCTTGGGGTTGACCCATTGGAACAGCACCGCCTGCACCAGCGTGAAGGGCCGGTCGACCCGCGCGCTCCGCGGCCGGCGGGCGGCGGTCGCCAGGCGCCAGGCCATCCACAGGATCCAGCCCGCCGCCGCCAGTTGCAGCGCCAGCTTCAGGCCGGGCGCCGCAAGCAGAAGCGCCGCCACGCCCAGCCCGGCCACCGCGGCGATGACGCCCACGCCCAGCGCCACGCCCGCCACATGGGGCAGGGTGCGGCGAAAGCCGAAGCGCGCGCCGGACGCGGTCAGCAGGATGACGTTCGGGCCCGGCGAGAACAGCCCGGCGAAGACGAAGAGATAAAGCGGGTCGATCCCCATGTCAGCCGCGGAAGAGCAGCATGACCGAGACGACGATCAGCCCGGCCATGACCCGGTTGAACCACGTCAGCCGGTCGTCGGTCGTCAGCCACCGCGTCAGGATCCGGCCCGCGCCCGCCCAGGTGGAGGCCGACAGCAGCCCGACCGCCACGAAGGTCGCCGCGACAATCCCGGCGGTGACCAGCGGCGCCGCGCCGCTGATGAACTGCGCGGTGACGCCGACCGCCATGGCCCAGGCCTTGGGATTGATCCATTGGAACCCCGCGGCCTCGACGAAGGTGAAGGGCCGCGGCGCGGCGCCCCGCGCGCCAAGCCCGCCGGAGCGTGCGATCTGCCAGGCCACCCAGAGCATCAGCGCCGCCCCGCCCCAGCGCAGGGTCTCGCGCAGAAGCGCGCTGGCCTGGAACAGCTCGCCGAGGAACAGCCCGACGAGAAAGATCATCAGCGGGAACCCGAGCGCGATCCCGAGCACGTGCGGCACGGTCCGGCGCAGCCCGAAGGTCGCGCCCGAACTGGCCACCAGTGCGTTGTTCGGGCCCGGCGTCCAGGCCGCCGCAACGGCAAGGCCCAACAGGCTGAGAAAGGTATCGAACGGCATCGTGGCCCCGATAGGTCGGAATTACTGACCCAGTCTGCGGCGCCCCCCGCGGGGCGTCAAGCGAGAAGCTCCGCCTTGCTCAGCGCGAAGTCGGAGGCGATCCATCTCGCCTCCAGGTCCTGCAGCTTCCGGCCCAGCGCGGCGCCCTGGTGATCGGGCATCAGGTCACGGGGCTTGACCGGGAAGACGGCCGCCGCGCCGCGGGCGGCCTCTGTCTCGAGATCCCGCGGCAGCGGCTGGCCGGAAAGCGCGGCCCGGACGAGTCCCACGTCGCGCGCGATCCCGTGCCCGTGGCGATAGCCCAGGACGGCGATCGGATCGCCGGAGTCGAGACCGGCGCGCAGGCGCTCCAGGTGCCGCTGGTCGGCCTTCGAGAGCCGCAGCCGCTCGGCCGGATCCGCGCCGCCGATCACGGCGATGCGCCGGCGCCAGTCCGGGGGGACCCCGGCCGCGCGTTCCAGGTGGACCAGGACCGGCAGGGCCCGCGGATCGGCGCCCGGCAGCACGTGGATCAGCACGCCCGCCTGCGCCATCGCCGCGACCGCGGGCGCCGGGTCCGGCGCGCCCAGCAGCTTGCGCGTCTCGGCCCCGATCCGCTCGCGCGAGAGGCGGTCCATACCGCCGGCCAACTCGGCACAGGCGGCCAGGCCGTCGGGGTCGAGCCCGGCCGCCGGGTCGCCGTACCAGGCGTGAAAGCGGAAAAACCGCAGGATGCGGAGATAATCCTCGCGGATCCGGTCATGCGGGTCGTCGATGAACCGCACCCGCCGCGCCCGCAGGTCCGGCAGACCGCCCAGCGGATCGAGCACCGTGCCGTCGGCGCGGGCGTAAAGCGCGTTCATGGTGAAGTCGCGGCGGTGCGCGTCTTCCTCTACCCGGTCGGCATAGGCGATCGTCGCGCGGCGGCCGTCGGTTTCCACGTCCCGGCGGAAGGTCGTGACCTCGTGCCCCACCTTGTTGGCCACCACCGTGACGGTCCCGTGCTCGATGCCCGTGGGCACCGCCTTCAGGCCGGCGGCGGCGGCGATCTCCATGACCCGTTCGGGCCGGGCGTCGGTGGCGATGTCGACGTCGGAGACCGCGACGCCGAGCAGCGCGTTGCGCACGCAGCCGCCCACCGCCAGGGCCTGGTGGCCGGCCGCTTCAAGAACGGCCATCACCGCCTGCGTATCGTCGCTGTCGAGCCAGGAGCCCGTCACACGGGTCATTCTGCCATTCCCTCGGCCAGGCCGCGCAGGATGCGCGCCGTCGCGCCCCAGATATAATAGGGGCCCCAGGGCACCGTATAGTAGTGTCGCCACTGTCCCCGCCAGCGCCGGCGCTGCACCGAGTAGCGGCCGGGATCGCAGAGATGGGCGAAGGGCAGGTCGAAGACCTCCTCGACCTCGCCGGCCTCCGGGACCGGGCGGAACGGCGCCCGGATCCTCGCCACGAAGGGCGTCACGGTGAAGCCGGTAACGGTCTCGTGCGGGGCGAGCGCGCCGAGGAGGGCGACATTGTCCGGGTCGAGGCCGATCTCCTCGCGCGCCTCGCGCAGCGCGGTCGCCGCGAGATCGGCGTCGCCCTCGTCGCGCTTGCCCCCCGGAAAGGCGATCTGGCCCGGATGATGCTTGAGATGCGAGGCACGCTTGGTCAGGTAAAGCCTGAGATCCCCGCGGTCCGTGCAATGCAGGGGCACGAGCACGGCCGCCGGGCGCAGGCGCCGCCCCTCCGGCAGGACGACCGAGGGGTTGAGGTCGAAATCCGACGACTCGCCGCCCGCCCGGTCGAGCGCGGCCCGGACCGGCGCGAAGGGATCAGCCCCGCCGGTCACCGTCGTCCTCCGGACGGCGGGTGGCCTCGAAGCCGAGCGTGGCCGGATCGAGCTCGTAATGCGCGCCGCAGAACTGGCAGTCGGCCGTGACCACGCCCGCCTCCGTCGTCATGGTGGCGATGTCCTTGGCCGAATAGATCGACAGGCTCTGGCGCACCTTGTCGGCATTGCAGGTGCAGCCGAAGGCGACCGGCTGGGCGTCGAAGACGCGCGGCACCTCCTCGTGGAAAAGCCGCACCAGAAGCTCGTGCGGCGCCACGTGCGGGCCGATCAGCTCGGTGTCCTCGACGGTGTCGAGCAGCTTGTTGGCGCGGTTCCAGTTCTCGCCCTCGCGCCCCGAGACGAGATCGTCCGCCGTCAGCAGGCCGGACTCGCCCGAGCCGCCCTCGCCGGTCGCATGGGGCGACGCCTTCGGCATGTGCTGGAGCATCACGCCCCCCGCGCGCCAATGCTCGCCCGATCCCGGCTCGGCGGCGCGGCCCATCGACAGCGCGAAACGGGTCGGCAGCTGTTCGGACTGGGCAAAATAGGTTTCCGCGCACGCCCGCAGCGACCCGCCTGCCAGCGGCGTGATCCCCTGGTAGGGGGCCATGCCCTTGCCCTGGTCGATCAGGATGGCGAGATAGCCTTGCCCGATCAGGTCGAACGGCGCCGCGTCGCTCGCTGCGAGCCGCTCCTCGTCGAAGCTGGCCCAGGCGCGGATCTGCGCCGGTTCGCCCTCGGCCTTGGGCGCGAAATAGTCGGTGGCGATCAGGCGCAGCGGGCCGTCGCCCCGGATCTGCAGCGACAGTTTCCAGCGCAGCTTGATGGTCTGCCCGATCATCACCGTCAGCATCGCCGCTTCGGCGACCATCGCCTCGACCCGCGCCGGATAGGCGTGCTGCGCGAGCACGCGGTCGAGCACCCCGTCCAGCCGCGCGACCCGGCCGCGGATATCCGACCGGTCGAGCTGGAAGGGCAGGACGGTGTCGTCCCAGGCGATTTTCTGCGTCAGGGTCATGTGATGGGGTTTCCTCGGCTCGGGGGCGTTGGCATACCGCGTCTATATAGTCAGGACAACAGGTGCACCAAGGGCGGAGGACGGAGGATGCGGCGCTTCGGGGAACGGGTCAGGCCCGGCAAACGCTACCGTCAACGGCCCGGCGCCTACGCCGTGCTGCTGCAGGGGCACCGGATGCTGGTCACCCACCAGGCCGAGCCGGTGCCGGAATACCAGCTGCCGGGCGGCGGGATCGATCCGGGCGAATCACCGCTGCGGGCACTGCACCGCGAAGTCTTCGAGGAAACCGGCTGGACGATCCGCGTCGGCCACCGGCTCGGTGCCTTCCAGCGCCTGACCTACATGCCCGAATACGATCTCTGGGCGCGGAAGGTCTGCCACATCTATCTTGCCCGCCCTGTCCTGCGACGCGGCCCCCCGCTCGAGCCGGGCCACAGCGCGGTATGGATGGACGCGGCCCGCGCCGCCGAGACACTCGGCAATTCGGGCGACCGGCACTTCGTGGCGGGGTTGCTGTCGCGGCTATGACCGGCTGCCCCCCGGTCCGTCGTATTCCAGCAGCAAGGCCGACATGTCGTCGGGTAGCACCGCGCCGGCATCGCGGCAGAGATCCCCGGCAAGCGCACCGAGAAACGCGGGGCCGGACAAGCCGGCATGCCGCGCGATAAGCCGTGCGAGGCCGTCCTCGCCCACCATCCGCCCCCCCGGCGCCGGGCACTCGGTCATGCCGTCGGAATAGACCAGAAGCCGGTCGCCCGGAGAGAGACACAGCTCCACCGTGCGGAACGCGGCATCCGCGACGAGCCCGATGGGCAGGCCGCCCTCGCCGAGAAACCGGATCGCGCCGTCCGGGCGGATCAGGGCCGGGTGCGGATGGCCGGCCTGGACCAGGCTCAGACGCCCCGCGGCAAGATCGAGATCGCCGAGCAGAAGCGTCATGTAGTGATCGGCACCCAGCCCCTCGATCAGTTGGCGGTTCAGCCGCGCGGCGGCCTCGTGCGGCCGGCGCGGCAGGATTTCCCCGCCCGGCCCGCGGCGCAGCGCGACGTTCTGCTCTGGGACCGCGCCGGACAGGAGACCGTGAAGCCGCGCGGTCAGCATCGCCGCGCTGACCCCGTGACCGGAAACGTCGAGCGCGTAGAGTCCGATCCGCCCCCGGCCGATCGGGTAATGGCCCACCAGGTCGCCGCCCACCTCGGAACAGGAGCGCAGCAGCAGCGACACCCTTGCCGCGCCGAAGTCGCAGAATCGCTTCGGCAGCAGCGCCTGCTGCAACCGCCCCGCCGCCCGCAGGTCGCGCGCCCGCGCCGCGCGGAGCGCACGCAGATCGCCCATCGCCGCACGAACGGCACGGCGGGAGTCTATCCTGGCCTTTGCACCCACGTCTGTCCCCGCTTCCCCATGGCAGGCAGTGAGCCCGCCACGGGATTAAGATGCGGTGAAGCCGCCAATTTTCAGCGAAACCGCGGGGCCGTCAGATCAGGAACTGGGCCAGCACCTCGTCGTCGGTGATGTCCTGGTAGACGAAGCCGGCCGCGTCCATCCGCGCGAAGAGATGCGGGAAATCGTCGGCATCCTTGGTCTCGATCCCGATCAGGACCGAGCCGAAGTTCCGCGCCGACTTCTTGAGATACTCGAAACGGGCGATGTCGTCGCCGGGTCCGAGCAGGCTCAGAAACTCCTTCAGCGCGCCGGGGCGCTGCGGCAGGCGCAGGATGAAGTATTTCTTCAGCCCGGTGTAGCGCAGCGCGCGTTCCTTGACCTCCGGCAGCCGCTCGAAGTCGAAATTCCCGCCCGAGGTGACGCAGACAACGCGCTTGCCGCGGATATCGTCGGCCATGTCGACCAGCGCATCGACCGACAGCGCCCCGGCGGGTTCCAGCACGATGCCCTCGACGTTGAGCATCTCGATGATCGTGGCGCAGATCCGGTCCTCGGGCGCGGCGTAGACATGGGCCGGGTCGGCGGCGCCCAGGACCGCGAAGGTCTCGGCGCCGACCTGCGCCACCGCTGCGCCATCGACGAAGCTGTCGATCTTTGGCAGGCGCACGGGCCTGCCCGCGGCCAGCGCGGCAGCCAGGCTGGCGCCGCCGCACGGCTCGACGAAGCGCAGCGCCACCCCGGGCGCGGCGTCCGCGAGGTAGGACATCACCCCGGCCGACAGCCCCCCGCCGCCGACCGGCAGCACGACGATGTCCGGCGGCGTCTCCATCTGGGCGAGCATTTCCACGGCGACGCTGGCCTGCCCCTCGATCACGTCGGCATCGTCGAAGGGTGACAGGAAATGCGCGCCGATCTCGCGGCAATGGGCCTGGGCGGCGGCCAGCGTCTGGTCGAAATAGTCGCCCGTCAGCTCGATCCGCACCTTGTCGCCGCCGAATTTTCGGGTCTTGTCGATCTTCTGCTGCGGCGTGGTCACCGGCATGAAGATCGCGCCCTCGACGCCGAAATGGCGGCAGACATAGGCCACGCCCTGGGCGTGGTTCCCGGCACTGGCGCAGACGAAGCGGTCGGCCATGCCCGCGGCGAGAACCTTGGAGATCGCGTTGAAGGCCCCGCGCAGCTTGTAGCTGCGCACGGGCGTCAGATCCTCGCGCTTGAGGAATATGTCGGCGCCGAAACGATCCGACAAATGGTCGTTGCGGCCGAGCGACGTCGGCTCGAAAAGCTGGCGCAGCGCCTGTTCGGCCTTCTCGGCGCGGTCCCTGAATGCGGTCACGGTCGATTGTCCCTCGCACGGCCCCGATGGTCCGTCCGCGATAGCACGGCCGCGACCGCCCCGCCAGTTCGCCGGTTGCGCCCGCGCCGGTCTGACACACGGGCCGGCGCCGGCGCGGGCTTGCCGCGCCCCCGGAAAGGCAATAGACCCGGCGACGGTCTTCAATCCGGAGGTTCCCTCATGTCCGCGCCCAAGAAAGTCGTCCTCGCCTATTCCGGCGGTCTCGACACCTCGATCATCCTGAAATGGCTTCAGACCGAATATGGCTGCGAGGTGGTGACCTTCACCGCCGATCTCGGCCAGGGCGAAGAGCTGGAACCTGCCCGCAAGAAGGCCGAGATGCTGGGCGTCAGCGAGATCTACATCGAGGACCTGCGCGAGGAATTCGTGCGCGACTTCGTCTTCCCGATGTTCCGCGCCAACGCGGTCTACGAGGGGCTCTACCTGCTCGGCACCTCCATCGCGCGGCCGCTGATCTCCAAGCGGCTGGTGGAGATCGCCGCCGAGACCGGCGCCGACGCGGTCGCCCACGGCGCCACCGGCAAGGGCAACGACCAGGTCCGCTTCGAACTGGCCGCCTATGCGCTCGATCCCGACATCAAGGTGATCGCGCCCTGGCGCGAATGGGACCTGACGAGCCGCACCCGGCTGATCGACTTCGCCGAGAAGCACCAGATCCCGATCGCCAAGGACAAGCGCGGCGAGGCGCCGTTCAGCGTGGACGCGAACCTTCTGCACACCTCGTCGGAGGGCAAGGTGCTGGAAGACCCGGCCGAGGACGCGCCCGACTACGTCTACCAGCGCACCGTGAACCCCGAGGACGCGCCGGACACCCCCGAATACGTCGAAATCGGCTTCGAGAAGGGCGACGCCGTGTCGATCGACGGCCAGCCAATGAGCCCGGCCGAGATCCTGACGAAACTGAACGAACTCGGCGGCAAGCACGGCATCGGCCGGCTGGACCTCGTGGAGGGACGCTTCGTCGGCATGAAATCGCGCGGCATCTACGAGACCCCTGGCGGCACGGTGCTGCTGGAAGCGCATCGCGGGATCGAGCAGATCACGCTGGACCGCGGCGCGGCGCATCTCAAGGACGAGATCATGCCGCGCTATGCCGAGCTGATCTACAACGGCTTCTGGTTCTCGCCCGAGCGCGAGATGCTGCAGGCGCTGATCGACAAGAGCCAGGAGCACGTCACCGGCACGGTTCGGCTGAAGCTTTTCAAGGGCCTTGCCCGCACCGTCGGCCGCTGGTCCGCGCACAGCCTCTATTCCGAGGAGCACGTCACCTTCGAAGAGGACGCCGGCGCCTACGACCAGAAGGACGCGGCCGGTTTCATCAAGCTGAACGCGCTGCGGCTCCGGCTGCTCGCGATGCGGGACCGGCGGCTGCGCTGATGTCCGCCCTGCCCGATCGCCGGGCGCGCGCGTTCCTCGCCGCGCAGGACCGGGTCTGGGCCGAGGTGCGACGCGAGCTGGCGGCGGGGCGCAAGACGAGCCACTGGATCTGGTTCGTCTTCCCGCAGCTGGCGTCGCTCGGTCGGTCCGAGCGCGCGAAGTTCTACGGGATCGCCGATTTCGCCGAGGCCGAAGCGTATCTCGCGCATCCCACCCTGCGCGCCCGGCTGGTCGAGGCATCCGGGCTGATGCTGGATCATGCCGGTGCCGACCCCGCGGCGATCCTGGGCGGGATCGACGCCGCCAAGCTGCGCTCCTCCATGACGCTCTTCGCGGCGGTGCCCGGGGCGCCGGACGTGTTCGCACGGGTGCTGGAGGCTTTCTACGGCGGGGTGCCTTGCCCGCGCAGCGAGGCCGAGATCTCAACCTGACGGGGCGAGTTTGACCGCGGCAAGCCGCTCATAGGCCGGTAGCGCGGCTTCCGCGATGCGGGCGTAATCGCCGTCAAGCGCCGGCAGCGGCCCCTCGGGACCGGCGAAGCCGGTGCTGCGGTGCACCGCCCCGTACCAGACCGGCGCCCAGACCCCGTCATCGGGATGGCCGCCGGCAGGCCAGGACAGCATCCGGTCCGTGTAGTCGAGCCCGATCGCCGCGCAGAGCGCACGCAGCATCGTTTCCGGGGCGCGTCGGATATCGGCGGAATCGATGACAACGGGGGGCTGTCCGCTTGCCTCGGCCAGCTGGTCGAACAGCTCCGCCTGCTGCAGGAAGCCGATATCGCCCAGTGTCGCCGCCTCGTACTTCGCGGCGAAACTGGCCAGTACCCGGGCGGGATGGCGGATCAGGAAGACATTCGTGACCTGCATCATCCAGTCCCGCGGCATGGCCGGGATCATGTGCTGGCACATATGCTTCTGGTAAAAGACCGCCTGACCACCGGGCGCCGGCCCGGCAAGCCGTTGTGCAACCCTGGCCGGGTCGGTCTCGCCCGCCGCGATGATCTCCGCGCGCATGGGATGCGCAAGTCCGGTCACGGAAAGATACGCGGCGTAGAAGGGCTCGTCCCACACGGCGGTGTCGCCGCGCGCGGCGAAGGCATACATCAGCGCGGTCGAGAGATTCCGCGGGCCCGACCACATGGCGATGTTCATGCACCGTCCCCCGGGGAACGCGGCGCCCGCCGTCCGGCGGTGCCCCCGCCCGAGGCTTCAGACCCGGCCGCGCGGGGGCTCATCGCGCCACGAGGTCCTTGTAGGCCTGCCGGATCCGCGCCGTGACAGGCCCCATCCTTCCGTCGCCGATCGGGCGGCCGTCGATTTCCGACACCGGCGTCTGCGCGCCGAAGGTGCCGGTCAGGAAGGCCTCGTCGGCGCCATAGGCTTCGACCAGGGAGAAGTTCTTCTCGAAGACGGGGATGCCCGCGACGCGGCAGATCTCGATCACCTTGCCCCGCGTGATGCCCTTCATGCAGTAATCGCCCGTCGAGGTCCAAACCTCGCCGCCGCGGACGATGAAGAAGTTGCAGGCATTCGTCGTGTTCACGAAGCCGTGGACGTCGAGCATCAGCGCCTCGTCCGCGCCCGCCTTCTCGGCGGCGATGCAGGCCAGCACGCAGTTGAGCTTGGAATGGCTGTTCAGCTTGGGGTCCTGGCTCATGGGCAGGCCCCGGATATGGGGCACGGTCGCCAGCCGGACCGGGCGCGGCAGCGAGGGTCGGGAATGCTCCATGATGATGACGAAGGTGGGTCCCGACCGCGACAGGGACGGATGCTGGAACGGCCGGACCTTGACGCCGCGGGTGACCATCAGCCGGGCATGGGCATCGGTTTCCATCCCGTTGGCGCGGCGCGTTTCCTCCAGCGCGGTCACGATCTCGTCGCGGCTGCGCCCGATCTCGAGGTCGAGCGCCTTCGCCGCCTCGAACAGCCGGTCGAGATGTTCATCCAGGAAGCTCCAGCGCCCGCCATGGAGCCGCAGCCCCTCCCACACGCCGTCGCCCAGCATGAAGCCCGAATCATAGACGGAGACGACCGCCTCCGCCCGCGGCACCAGCCGCCCGTCCACATGGATCAGGATCGCCGCGTTGCGCGGATCGTCCTCGGCCTGGTGCGTGGTGATACGCTCTGTCATGCGATCCTCCTCGTGGCGAGGGTAGGCATCCGGGCCGGCGGGGCCAAGCTGAAACAAAGCTCAATGCCCCGTGACCTCACGGCGTTGTCAGTTGAGTGTGCGGTCCGGACTGCCCCACCCTCGCCTTCGGAGGAAGAAACCATGCAGATCACCCCGCATCTCAACACCCTGAAAAGCGCCGCGCTGGTCGCGGCCATGACCCTCGCGGTGCTGCTCAACTGCGAGCGGGCAAGGGCGGACGATATCCAGACCGCGATCTTCGCCGGCGGCTGTTTCTGGTGCGTCGAGGCCGATTTCGACAAGGTCGACGGCGTGAAGGAAACGGTTTCCGGCTATACCGGCGGCGACGTGAAGAACCCCAGCTACAAGCAGGTGACCCGCGGCGGCACCGGCCATTACGAGGCGGTCCGGATCACCTTCGACGCCGACACGGTGTCCTATCGCCGGCTGGTCGATCTCTTCTTCCGGTCGGTCGATCCGACCGATGCCGGGGGCCAGTTCTGCGACCGCGGCGAGAGCTATCGCACGGCGGTCTTCGCGCTCGACCCGGCACAGGCACAGGCCGCGCAGGCCGCCAAGGCAGAGGCCCGCGCGGAACTCGGCCAGGAGATCGTGACGCCCATCCTGGACGCCGGCACCTTCTGGAAGGCCGAGGACTATCACCAGAACTACTACCAGCGGGACGATCGCGTGCTCACGCGCTTCGGCTGGATCCCGATGTCCAAGGCCTATGACCGCTACCGCGATGCCTGCGGGCGCGACCAGCGGGTGCGCCAGCTCTGGGGTGCGGACGCCCCCTTCGTCAAGACGGGGTCCTGAGCCGACCGGGGCTCAGGTAAACCGGTTGTCGCGAGGGAAGCCGCGCGGCGCCATGCGCCCGGCACTGGCACGCTTGCCCATCCATTCATCGAGCGCGGTCTCGGTGCGGCGGCGCCCGGCCGGATCGTGCCAGGACAGCCCGTCGGCCATATCGAAGGTGGTGGCGTCCGACAGGCCGCCATCCTTGAATTTCTGAAGCCGGACGCCCTTGCCGCGCGCCATGTCGGGCAGCTCGGAAATCGGGAAGATCAGGACCTTGCGGTTCTCGCCGACACAAGCGACGTGATCGCCCGCCACGGGCTTGCAGACCTGCGCCTTGACGCCGGCGCGCAGGTTCAGCACCTGCTTTCCCGCCCGCGTCTGCGCGGCGATCTCGTCCTCGGGCACCAGGAACCCGTCGCCCGCATCCGAGGCGACCAGCAGCTTGCGCCCCGGGCGGTGGATCAGAAGCGTGACGATATCGGCCTCGTTGGGCAGGTCCACCATCAGCCGCACCGGCTCGCCCATGCCGCGCCCGCCGGGAAGGTTGGCGCAGGAAATCGTGTAGGCGCGCCCGTTCGTGCCGAAGAGCAGAAGCCGGTCGGTGGTTTCGGCGTGGAAGATGAAGCGGCCCTCGTCGCCATCCTTGAACTTGAGGTTGCCGTCGAGCGCCACATGCCCCTTCATCGCCCGGATCCAGCCCATCCTGGAGCAGACGACCGTGATCGGTTCGCGCTCGATCATGGCCTCGATCGGGACCTCCTCGGCCTCGGTCGCCTCGGCGAAGCTGCTCCGCCGCGCGCCGCCCGGCGCGTCGCGGCCGAACTGCTTGCGGGTCTCGCGCAATTCCTCGGCGATGCGGGCCCATTGCCGATCCTCGACCTCGAGCAGATCCTCGAGCTCGGCGCGTTCCTCCATCAGGCGGTCGCGTTCGGCGCGCAGTTCCATTTCCTCGAGCTTGCGCAGGCTCCGGAGGCGCATGTTCAGGATGGCCTCGGCCTGGACCTCGGTCAGCGAGGGTTCCTCGTCCTCGGGGATCTCGCGGCCGTCGAGCGGCGAGACGTAGTCGGCCTCCGAGGCGGCCTTGACGTGATCGCCGCCCCAGTCCTCGAACATCAGCGCGCGCTTCACCTGGTCGTCATAGCGGATGATGTCGATCACGCGGTCGAGGTTGAGGAAGGCCACGATCAGGCCCTCGAGCACCTCGAGCCGATGGTCGATCCTGTCCATCCGGTGCTGCGAGCGGCGCAGCAGCACGTCGCGGCGGTGATCGAGGAAGGCGCGCAGCACCTCCTTGAGCGAACAGACCTTCGGCGTGCGCCCATCGATCAGCACGTTCATGTTCAGCGACACCCGCACCTCCAGATCGGAGTTGCGGAACAGCGTGTTCATCAACACGTCCGGGTCCACGTTGCGCGACCGCGGCTCGAGGATCATGCGGATCTCGTCGGTGCTCTCGTCCCGGATATCGGCCAGGATCGGCACCTTTCGGGTCTGGATCAGCTCGGCCAGCTTCTCGATCAGTTTCGACTTCTGGACCTGGTAGGGGATCTCGGTGACGACGATCTGCCACTGCCCGCGCGGCAGCTCCTCGACCTGCCAGCGGGCGCGCAGGCGGAAGCCGCCGCGCCCCGTTCGATAGGCCTCGAGAATGGTTTCGCGCGGCTCGACGACGACACCGCCGGTCGGAAAGTCGGGGCCGGGGATGTGCTCGATCAGCGTTTCGTCGCGGGCGTTCGGCGCCTTGATCAGATGCAGGCAGGCGTCGATCAGCTCGTGGATGTTGTGCGGCGGGATGTTGGTGGCCATGCCCACCGCGATCCCGCTTGCGCCGTTGGCCAGCAGGTTTGGGAACCGCGCCGGCAGGACGACCGGCTCGGTCAGGGTGCCGTCGTAATTCGGGCGGAAATCGACCGCGTTCTCGTCCAGCCCTTCCATCAGGGCCTCGGCGGCGGCGGTCAGGCGGGCCTCCGTGTAGCGGCTGGCCGCCGGGTTGTCGCCGTCGACGTTGCCGAAATTGCCCTGCCCGTCCACCAGCGGGTAGCGGACGTTGAAATCCTGCGCCAGCCGCGCCATCGCGTCGTAGATCGCGGCGTCGCCGTGGGGGTGGTAATTCCCCATCACGTCGCCCGAGATCTTGGCCGACTTGCGGAAGCCCCCCGTCGAGGAAAGCTTGAGCTCGCGCATGGCGTAGAGAATGCGCCGATGCACCGGCTTCAGCCCGTCGCGCGCATCCGGAAGCGCCCGGTCCATGATGGTCGAGAGCGCATATTGCAGGTAGCGCGCGCCGATGGCCCGGCGCAGCGGCTCGGCCAGTTCGGCGGGCTGGTCGCCCGCCACGATGTCGTCGGTCCCGTCACTCATGGCAACGGGTGTAAATCCATGCGCCCCGCCGGTCCAGCGTCAAACGCGGCGCGGGCCGCGGTTGCCCCCGACGGCCGGCGCGGCTAGGTCTTGCACAGCGCTTGAAAGGCCCGTTATGACCCAGCGATCCGTTCTCATTACCGGCTGTTCCTCGGGGATCGGGCTCGACGCGGCCCGGGGGCTGCAGGCCCGCGGCTGGCGCGTCTTCGCGACCTGCCGCCAGGAAGCCGACTGCGCCCGTCTCCGCGAGACCGGGCTCGAGAGTTTCCGCCTCGACTACGAGGATCCCGACAGCATCGCCGCGGCGGTCGAGGAGACGCGCGCGCGCACCGGCGACAGGCTCGATGCGCTTTTCAACAACGGCGCCTACGCGCTGCCGGCGGCGGTCGAGGACCTGCCGACCGACGGGCTGCGCGCGATTTTCGAGGCCAATTTCTTCGGCTGGCACGAGCTGACCCGCCGGGTCATCCCGGTGATGCGCGCCCAGGGCCACGGGCGGATCGTGCAGTGTTCCTCGGTGCTCGGCTTCTCGGCCATCAAGTGGCGCGGGGCCTACGTGGCCACGAAATATGCCCTGGAAGGCCTGACCGACACGCTGCGGCTCGAGATGCGCGACACGCCCATCGCCGTCATCCTGATAGAGCCCGGCCCCGTCACCTCGAGGATCCGCGTGAACTCGCAGCCGCATTTCGAACGCTGGATCGACTGGGAAAACTCGCCCCGCGCGGACCAGTACCGCGCCAGCCTGCTGAAACGGCTCTACCGCGACGCCGGCACGCCCGACCGGTTCGAGCTGCCGCCATCCGCGGTAACGCGGAAACTGGTCCACGCGCTGGAAAGCCCGCACCCGCGGCCGCGCTATTACGTGACGACGCCAACCTATCTGGTCGGGACCCTGCGCCGGCTGCTGCCGACCCGCGCGCTTGACCGGGTGCTGGCCCGCGGCTGAGTCCAGCGCGGAATTTTCGCGTTCGCTTTTCGCGCGGGGCCCGCTACATCGGGCCCAAGACCGAAAGGAGCCCTCATGGCCAACGATCCCCTGTTCTACGTCGTCGCCGCGGCGGTGCTGCTGGTGCTGGTCATCCTGATGATCGGCATCGCCGGCTTCGCCAAGGGCGGCGAGTTCAACCGCAAGCATTCCAACCGGATCATGCGCTACCGAATCGTGGCCCAGGCCGTCGCGATCGTGGTGATCCTCATCTTCGTCTTCATCCGCCGCATGGGAGGCTGATCACATGGTCGTTCTGAACAAGATCTACACCAAGACGGGCGACGCCGGGGAAACGGCGCTCGGCAACGGTGCGCGGGTCGCCAAGCATTCGATGCGGGTGATCGCCTACGGCACGGTGGACGAGACCAACGCGGCCGTGGGGCTGGCACGGATCCATGCCGAGGGCCTGCTCGACGAGCAACTCGCCCGCATCCAGAACGACCTCTTCGACCTGGGGGCCGATCTCTGCCGTCCGGACATGGCGCGCGACCACGAGGCCGAGTACCCGCCGCTGCGCATGGTCGAAAGCCAGGTGAAACGGCTCGAGGCCGAGATCGACGAGATGAACGCCCGCCTCGAGCCGCTGCGCAGTTTCATCCTGCCCGGCGGCTCGGCCCTGGCGGCGCATCTGCATCACTGCCGCACCGTGTCGCGCCGGGCCGAACGCCTCTCGGTGGAATTGGCGACCATGGAGGACATCAACGCGCACGCGGTCACCTATCTGAACCGGCTGAGCGACTGGTTCTTCGTGGCCAGCCGCATCGCAAACGACGAGGGCCGTGCCGACGTGCTCTGGGTGCCGGGTGCGAACCGCTGAGCCGCCGCGAGGCCGCCGCAACCCGTCCCGCGGCGCTGGCGGCCCATCGCGCGTCGATTTTGCCCTGTTTTCCCCCCGGCGATTTCAGTAAACGGGTGCGGACGATTGCAGGACGGCCCCGCCTGCCGGCAGGGCGACACATCCAAGGGAGAGACGCGGAATGAAGGTTCTGGTGCCTGTCAAACGCGTGATCGACTACAACGTGAAGGTCCGCGTGAAGGCGGACGGTTCGGGTGTCGATCTCGCCAACGTGAAAATGTCGATGAATCCCTTCGACGAGATCGCCGTCGAAGAGGCGATCCGCCTGAAGGAAGCCGGCAAGGCCGACGAGGTCGTGGCCGTGTCCATCGGCGTCAAGCAGGCGCAGGAGACGCTGCGCACGGCGCTCGCCATGGGCGCGGACCGCGCGATCCTGGTCGTCGCCGCCGACGACGTGCATACCGACATCGAGCCGCTCGCCGTCGCCAAGATCCTCAAGGGCGTGATCGACGAGGAACAGCCCGGGCTGGTGCTGGCCGGCAAGCAGGCGATCGACAACGACATGAACGCCACCGGCCAGATGCTGGCGGCGCTGCTGGGCTGGTCGCAGGCCACCTATGCAAACGACGTCGAGATCGAGGGCGACCATGCCGTCGTCACCCGCGAGGTCGATGGCGGCCTGCAGACCGTGAAGGTGAAGATGCCCGCCATCATCACCACCGACCTGCGCCTCAACGAGCCGCGCTACGCGTCGCTGCCGAACATCATGAAGGCCAAGAAGAAGCCGCTCGACGAGAAGACGCCCGGGGATTACGGCGTCGACGTCGCGCCGCGGCTCGAAATCGTCACGACCACGGAACCCGCGGCCCGCAAGGCCGGCGAGATGGTCGGCTCGGTCGACGAACTGCTCGAGAAGCTGAAGAACGAAGCGGGGGTGATCTGATGGCTGTCCTTCTTCTCGCGGAACTGAACGGCACCGACCTGGCCACCGACGCCACCGCCAAGGCGGTGACCGCGGCGAGGGACCTGGGCGAGGTCACCATCCTCTGCGCCAGCGAGGGCTGCGGCGGCGCGGCCGAGGCCGCGGCCAAGCTCGACGGCGTGGCCAAGGTCCTTTGCGCCGATGACGCGCTCTACGGCCACGGCCTGGCCGAGCCGGTCGCGGATCTCGTGGTCAGCCTCGCGGGCGACTACGAACATATCGTCGCGCCCGCCACCGTCTCGGCCAAGAACATCATGCCGCGCGTCGCCGCGCTGCTGGACGTCATGGTGATCACGGACATCACCGCGGTCGTCGACGGCGCCACCTTCGAGCGGCCGGTCTATGCCGGCAACGCGATGCAGACGGTCAAGAGCTCGGACGCCAAGAAGGTCGTCACGATCCGGACCTCGACCTTCGACGCCGCCGGCGAGGGCGGCAGCGCCGCGGTCGAGAAGATCGGCGCGGCCGGCGATCCGGGCCTGTCGGAATGGGTCGAGGACAAGGTCGCCGAGAGCGACCGTCCGGAACTCACCTCGGCCAAGATCGTGGTCTCGGGCGGCCGCGGCGTCGGCTCGGAGGAGAATTTCGATATCGTCAAGCAACTCGCCGACAAGCTCGGCGCGGCGGTCGGCGCCTCCCGCGCGGCGGTCGATTCGGGCTACGCGCCGAACGACTGGCAGGTGGGCCAGACCGGCAAGGTCGTGGCCCCGGATCTCTACATTGCCTGCGGCATCTCGGGCGCGATCCAGCACCTGGCCGGCATGAAGGACGCCAAGGTGATCGTGGCGATCAACAAGGACGAGGAGGCGCCGATCTTCCAGGTCGCCGATTACGGCCTGGTCGCCGATCTCTTCGACGCCGTGCCGGAACTGACCGGCAAGCTCTGAGGCCTGCGCTTCGGAACGGCAACCCGAAAGGCCCGCCCCCGGCGGGCCTTTCCCGTTTCAGACCGCGAGGCGGCGCAGCGGGCCGACAAGCGCCTCGGCGGCGACCCGGTGGGCCTCGGGGGGAAGGACCTGCATCGCGGCGGTGCGCTCGGCGTCGGCGAAGACCATGCCCGCGGGAACCCGGTCCGCCGGCATGCGCGGCACGACGCATTCGACATAGTCCGAGACCAGGGGGCGCATCTCGTCCACCATTGCCCGCGTGATGAACAGCGGATCGCCGCCCAGGCCCTGCCGCGGCATCACCGCATCCGGCCAGCGGGCCGAGAGCCAGAGGAGAACCGTCGGCGTCTCGATCCGCCCGAGCAGCACCCGCATCCGGGCGATCCAGGCGGTGCGCAACTCGGCCAGGACGGTCACGAACTGATCCGGGTCACGCCCGCGCAGCACCCCGAGCAAATGCCGGGTGAAGTGGAAATCCGCGAAATCGACCCGCGGGTAAAGCGACTGGAGCCCGGCCCCCGCCCGGATGAACCGGTCATTCCGTCGGGGATGGACGGTATAGTACCTGTTCGACTGGTTATGCGCGCCCATCACGGCGACCACGGTCACCACCGCCCGCCCCGCCACGCGCTGGACCTCGGGATCGTTGAGGAACCGGTCGAGGCCCGCATTGACGCAGCCGAGATTCACGCAGCCGATCCCCAGGGAGTTGCGCAGCAACGCCGGATAGGGCCGCCTGATGAACTTGCCATGTGTCTCCGTCGCGCCGATGAAGGCGCAGTACGGCCCGTCGCGCGACAGGCGCCCGCCAGGCCCGGTCAGGGACCGCTCCGTGGCCGCGCCGCCGGAAAACCGGTTGAACATCGATTCCACCCCTTTCTCACCCGGGGAGGAGCATTCCCCACGCGTCTTTCCGAAGCCTTAAGACCTGTATTTGCGTCAAATCCCGGGTAGTCTTCCGACTTGAACCCGCTTGGCCGCACTGCATATGGTGCGGCCCAGATCAGCGCTGCGGAGAACAGGATGGAAATCAAGAAGGTCGGCGTCGTCGGGGCGGGACAGATGGGCAACGGGATCGCCCATGTCTTTGCCGCGGCAGGGTATGACGTGCTGATGCATGACATTTCCGAGGACGCGCTCGACAAGGCCATGGGCATCATCAGGAAGAATCTCTCCCGACAGGTTCAGCGCGAGAAGCTGTCCGAGGCGGATATGAACGCCGCGCTCGAGCACATCGCGACAACCACGACCCTGTCGGATCTCGGGCCGAGCGACCTGATCATCGAGGCCGCGACAGAACGCGAATCGGTCAAGACCGCGATCTTCGAGGATCTTCTGCCGCATCTGAAGCCCGACACGATCCTGACCTCGAACACGTCCTCGATCTCGATCACCCGGCTTGCCAGTCGCACGGATCGCCCCGGCAAGTTCATGGGCTTCCATTTCATGAACCCGGTGCCGGTGATGCAGCTGGTGGAACTGATCCGCGGCATCGCGACGGACCGCGAGACCTACGACGTCCTTCTCGGCGTGGTCGAGAAGCTCGGCAAGACCGCCGCGAGCGCCGAGGACTTTCCCGCCTTCATCGTCAACCGCATCCTGATGCCGATGATCAACGAGGCGGTCTACACGCTCTACGAGGGCGTGGGCAGCGTGGAGTCGATCGACCAGTCGATGAAGCTGGGGGCCAACCACCCGATGGGGCCGCTGGAGCTGGCCGATTTCATCGGGCTCGACACCTGCCTCGCGATCATGAACGTCCTGCATGACGGCCTGGCCGACACGAAGTACCGGCCCTGCCCGCTCTTGACGAAATACGTCGAGGCCGGCTGGCTCGGCCGCAAGACCGAGCGCGGCTTCTACGACTATCGCGGCGAGACGCCGGTCCCGACGCGCTGAGGATCAGTCCTCGCGCAGCGCCAGCGTGAGGTCGCGCAGATGCGCCATGAACCCGCGCGGGTTCCCAGCCCAGGGCGCGATCTCGTCGCGCCCGATCGGCCGTCCGATCACCGGTTTCTGCGGCTTTCGGCGCGCATGGGCGATCTCGTGCAGAAGCAGCCCCTGCCGCAGGGTAAGCGACACCTGGTGCGCCATCTGGAACCAGCGGCTGTTCTGTCCCGGGAAATAGATCGGCAGAACCTGCGCCTCGCTCTTCAGGATCATCTTCGCGGTGAAGGGCAGCCAGTCCGATTCCAAGGCATCCTCGAACCAGCCCGGCGCGGTGGCGACGCCGCCGGCCGGGAACAGGATGATGACGCCGCCCTCGGCCAGATGTTCCATCGCGCGCTTGCGCATCTCGATATTCATGCGGGCGGCATCGGGTTCGTGCGGGAAGCTGACCGGCAGCATGTGGTACTGGATCTCGGGCACGTTGGTCAGCAGAGAGCGGGTCAGGATCTTGAAATCGCTGCGCACGCGGCCGACGAGTTCGGCCAGCACCATGCCGTCCACCAGACCATGCGGATGGTTGGCGACCACGACCAGCGGCCCGGTTTCGGGGATCTGCGCGATCTGCGCATCGGGGGTCTGCAGGTCGATCTCGAGCAGGTCCAGCGCCTTGCCCCAGAAGCTCTGCCCCGGCTTGCGGCCCGTCCTCTCGAACTTCCGCACCAGCCGCAGCAGCGTCAGCTTGCCGGTCATCCATTCGACCGCGCGGATCGTGTTGGCCTTCAGCGGGTTCGTGAAGGTTCCGGCATAGGAGAGGTTGCGCCCGTCGTAAGGCTCGTAATTGGCCGCCTCCAGGGCGGGCTCGGGGGCCCATTCGGCGGTGTCGGGCTCGGTGTCGGGCTTCATGCGGTTCCGCCTAGGGTTCAGAAATCCTCGCCGAAGCGATCCGCCACGAGGGTTTCGAGGGCATCGGCCAGCGCGGCGGCCTCGGGGCCATGGGTCCGGACCTCAATAATGCTTCCCTTGTCGGCTGCCAACATCAAAAGGCCCATGATGGAATCCCCCGAGGCCGACATGCCGTCCTTGGCCACCTCGGCACCGGCATCGAAGCGCTCGACGGTTTCCACGAACTTGGCCGAGGCACGCGCGTGCAGGCCCTTCTCGTTCACGATTTTCAGCTGGCGCGTCACCGTTCCCATTCCTATCCCGGCAGCCCGTCGAAGCTGTCGATGTATTTCCGGCCCGCCTCCATCGCCGTGGCGACCGCGTCGGTCACGGACATGCCCCGCGACTTGGCCAGCTTGATGAGCATGGGAAGGTTCGCACCGTAGAGAATCTTGCGGTCGTCCGGGGCGCAGGCCCGGAGCGACAGGTTCGACGGCGAGCCGCCGAACATGTCGGTCACCACGATGACGCCGTCGCCGGTATCCACCGCGTCGGCCGCGTCGCAGATCTCCGCCTGCTTCGTCAGGCGGTCATGATCTTCCTCTATGGAGATCGCCCTGATGCCGGGCTGCTGGCCCACGACGTGCTCGACCGCGGAAAGATACTCCTTGGCCAGGCCCCCATGCGCCACGATGACGATCCCGATCAACCGCTGTCACCTTGTACCTTGATGCTGCGCGCCCCCCGCACGCCGTTCGAGTTCACGGTGCCTTATAGACACTTGCCACCCCGCCTGTGCAAGCGTATTTGCCAGCTTTTCAGCCACGGCGACCGATCTGTGTTGCCCGCCGGTGCACCCCAGCGCGACCGTGAGATGGCTTTTTCCCTCGTCGCGATAGGCCGGCAGCAGCGACGCGACGAGCCCGGACATCCGTTCGAAGAAGTCGGCGAATCTCGTGTCCTTCTCGATATAGGCGGCGACCGGGGCGTCGCGCCCGTCGAGGCCGCGCAGGTCCTCTTCCCAGTGCGGGTTGTTCAGGAACCGGCAGTCGAAGACCAGGTCGGCCCCGCGCGGCACGCCCCGCTTGTAGGAAAAGGACTGCACCGACACGGCCAGCCGCTGCCCGCGTTCGGCACCGAACCAGCGGCCCATTTCCGCGCGCAGGTCATGGGGCGACATCTCGGTCGTGTCGACCAGCAGATCCGCCCTGTCGCGTACCGGGCGCAGGATCTCGAACTCGCGCTCGATACCGACGCCCGGCGCCTCTGCCGGGGCAAGCGGGTGGCGCCGCCGGGTTTCCGAGAACCGGCGCAGCAGCGTATCGGCGTCGCAGTCGACATAGATGAGCTGGGCCAGAACCGCGGGGTTCCGGGCGAGCCGGTCCATGGTCTCGACCAGCCGGGCGGTTTCGAAATCGCGGTTCCGGGCATCGACGCCCAGCGCCAGCGGGCGATCGAGCGGCGGACCGGCGAGAAGGCGCGGCAACAGGGAAAGCGGCAGGTTGTCGATGGCCTCGAACCCGAGATCCTCGAGCGCCCGGATCGCGGTGGTCCGGCCCGCACCGGACGGGCCGGTGACGATGACCAGTTCCTGTTCCACCTGCGCGTTGGTCCGGTCCGGGCCGGTCATGGTCAGTCGCTCCTTCCGTACAGAAGATAATGTCGAAGAGCGGCCGGGAAATGACCCCCCTGCTGCCCGGATATCACTTCGACGTGATGGCCGAATACCGCAATCGTCTCCGGTTCCGGCAGGCGGGCCGGCGGCCCGCGATCCATGTCGACCACCAGCGCGAGCGGCGCCTCGGTGATCGCACCGGCGTTGAGAATGCCGATGCCGCGCGCTTCGATGCGCCCGCGGATGGTGTCGGGCGCGCTCAGCCAGGGCCGCCCATCGCGAAGCGCGACCACGGTCCGGTCGTCGGCGATCAGCACGCCCCCGAGCGCCAGCAGGGCAAGCGCGAGCGTGGATTTTCCGCTGCCCGCCGCACCGCGGATCAGGACGCCGCGGCCGTCGACGGCCACGGAACTGGCATGCAGGATATCGCGCGGGGCGTCCGGACTCACACCGGCAGGCCGACGACGAAGCGCGCGCCCAGCGGCTCCGAGGTCGGATCGGCATCGGTGGGTCTGATGTTCTCGGCCCAGATCACGCCGCCATGTGCCTCCACGATCTGCTTGGAGATCGCCAGACCCAGCCCGGAATGATTCCCGAACTGGGTCTCCGGGCGTTCCGAGTAGAACCGGGTGAAGATCTTGGTCAGCGCGCTTTCGGGGATACCCGGACCGGTATCTTCGACCACGACGAGCACGCGGTTCTCGCGGCGCCGTGCCCAGACCCGAACCGCGTCGCCTTCTTCGCAGAAGGAAATGGCATTCGTCAGCAGGTTGACGAAGACCTGCGCCAGCCGCGCCTCGAGCCCCTGGATCACGATGGGTCGGTCCGGCAGGTCCGCGATGAACTCGACGCCTTCCTGCGCCGCCTCGGTCGCGTGGTAGCTTGCCAGCGAGCGCAGCAGTTTCAGCAGGTCGAAGGAGTCCATCTCTTCCTTGACCAGCTCGCTGTCGAGCCGCGAGGCCGCCGAGATGTCGGAAACCAGCCGGTCGAGGCGGCGCACGTCATGCTCGATCACGTCGAGGAGGCGGCCGCGCTGGGATTCGTTGCGCGCGACCCGCATCGTGTCGACGGCAGAGCGCAGCGAGGACAGTGGATTCTTGAGCTCGTGGCTGACATCGGCCGCGAACTGCTCGTTGGCCTCGATCCGGTCATAGAGGGCGGTGACCATGCCGCGCAGCGCGCTCGAGAGCCGGCCGATCTCGTCCGGGCGGGCCGACAGATCGGGGATTCGCACCCGGTGCGGGCTCATCTTGCGGGCGTTCTTGTCGCGCCCAAGCTCGGCGGCGGCGGCCAGGTCGCTCAGCGGGTTGGCGATGGTCGAGGCGAGAACCAGCGACAGCCCGATCGAGACCATGATCGCGATCACGAACATCTGCAGGACCTGCTCGCGCTCGAGCCGGACGAGGTGGTCGATCTCTCCGGCGGCGGTGGTCAGCGCCACAGCGCCCACGACGCGGTCGCCCTGCTGGATCGGGGCGGCCACGGCGAAGACGCTGTTGCCTTCGGTGTCGCGGGCGTTCCGGACCTCGGTCCGGCCACCGAGGGCCGCATCGATCAGCGTCCGGGCCATGTCCTCGGAATTGACCTCGGACCCTGTGGGGCCGTCCGCCGAGACAAGGCGCGCCAGCGCCTCCCATACGGTATTGAGGAAATCGGTGATGACGGTGCTGCCATCCCCCGGCAGCGTGTCGCCCAGCAGGTCCGGCGGGGGGCGGTTCGGCAGCTCGGCCGAGGCGGCGACCAGCGTCTCGTTCGTGTCGAAGACGAAAACCTCGACCCCGTGCAAAAGGGGCAGGTTCCCGAGCGTCTGGGTGGGCGAGATCCCGTCGGCGGCCTGAAAGGAAACCGGACCGAAGCGGGGCAGCTGGGCCTCGAAGATATCGGAGATCAGCCGCGCCTCGGTGACGAGCGCACGCTCGCGCTGAAGCACGAGGCTGTCGCGGAACGGGTTGAGATAGAGCACCCCCACCACCAGGATGATGAGGGCCAGGACGTTGAAGGTGACGATCTTGCGCGCCAGCGGCGAGCGGTTGAGCGCGACCCAGGTCCGCTTCGCGCGCTTCTCGCGCATCTCGTCCTCGACGCGCTCGCCGGAGCCTTCCCAATCCTCGCCGAGGACGATGTCGGCATCCTCGAGCGTCTCGGTCTCGTCAACGTCGAAGCGCGAGGATACGCTCATTCCTCGTTATACCTGTATCCGATGCCGTAGAGCGTCTCGATCGCCGAGAAGTCATCGTCGACCGACCGCATCTTCTTGCGGAGCCGCTTGATGTGGCTGTCGATGGTGCGGTCGTCGACATAGACCTGGTCGTCATAGGCGACGTCCATCAGCTGATCGCGGCTCTTGACGAAGCCGGGGCGCTGCGCAAGCGCCTGCAGCAGGAGAAACTCGGTCACCGTCAGCGACACGTTCCGTCCCTTCCAGGTCACGGTGTGGCGCAGCGGGTCCATGACCAGGTGGCCGCGGGTCATGACCTTCGCCTCCTCGGGGGGCTCGCCGCCATCGTTGGCGATCGCCTCCTGGCGGCGCAGCAGCGCGCGGATTCGTTCCACGAGCAGCCGCTGCGAGAAGGGCTTGCGCACGTAGTCGTCGGCCCCCATCCGAAGGCCCAGCACCTCGTCGATCTCGTCGTCCTTCGACGTCAGGAAGATCACCGGCATCGAGGTTTTCTGCCGCAGACGCTGCAGCAGGTCCATTCCGTCCATCCGGGGCATCTTGATGTCGAGGACGGCCATGTCGGGCAGCTTGCGGTTGAACGCGTCCAGCGCCGACTGCCCGTCGTTGTAGGTCTCCACCTCGAAGCCTTCGGCCTCGAGCGTGATGGCGACCGATGTCAGGATGTTCCGATCATCGTCGACCAATGCGATCGTTGACATGAAGCCATTCCTTGTTCTGCTCGCTCTGCCTCATTTTTTCCTTATTTTCCGTCTTACGCGGCGAGGAATCAATAATTTAGTTGCGAATCAGGGTAGGAACGCGGGGTGAATACACCCGATTCGGGTTAACCTATGACTAATTTGCCGCAGGCAGAGCTTCGCCAGCGCGAAAGAAATGGAAAGATGCGCCCTGTTTCCCTTTTGCCCGGGCATGCTATACGGGCGATGTTCCAGTCATTCGGAACAGCAGAGCGGCGCGGAATTGGCCCTTCGCGTCAAGACGTCAGTTGAAAGCCGGCGCAACGGATGCCGGCTGGCAGGAGCTTGCAGATGACAGAAGGACGCGTGAATCCAACCCAGTCGTTGGAAGCCCAGGGCATGTCGGAGCTGGGCACCGTCTATTACAACCTCATCGAGCCAGATCTCGTCTCCGAAGCGGTCCGCCGCGGCGAGGGAACGCTTGGCCAGGGCGGCACCCTTCTCGTGACCACCGGCAAGCACACCGGGCGCTCGCCAAGGGACAAGTTCGTGGTCGAGACCGCGAACGTCGCCGGCGACATCTGGTGGGAGAACAACGCGCCCATGGCGCCGGACGCCTTCGACCGGCTGCATGACGACATGATCGCGCACATGAAGGGCCGCGACTATTTCGTACAGGATCTCTATGCCGGCGCCGACCCGACGCACCGTCTCGACGTGCGCGTGGTGACGGAACTCGCCTGGCACGGCCTCTTCATCCGCCACCTGCTGCGCCGTCCCGAACGCGCCGAACTCGACGGGTTCGTGCCGGAATTCACCATCATCAACTGCCCGTCCTTCTCGGCCGATCCCGACCGCCATGGCTGCCGCAGCGAGACCGTGATCGCGCTGAACTTCGAGAAGAACATGATCCTGATCGGCGGGAGCCAATACGCCGGCGAGAACAAGAAATCGGTCTTCTCGGCGCTGAACTACCTGCTGCCGGAAAAGGGCGTCATGCCGATGCACTGCTCGGCCAATCACGCTCCGGACAACCCGGCCGACACGGCGGTCTTCTTCGGCCTGTCCGGCACCGGCAAGACGACGCTTTCGGCCGATCCGGCGCGCGTCCTGATCGGCGACGACGAGCACGGCTGGTCGGAGCGCGGCACGTTCAACTTCGAGGGCGGCTGCTACGCCAAGACCATCAGCCTCAGCGCCGAGGCCGAGCCCGAGATCTATGCCACGACGCAGAAATTCGCGACCGTGATCGAGAACATGGTCTACGACCCCGAGACCAAGGATCTCGACTTCGAGGACGACACGCTGACGGCGAACATGCGCTGCGCCTACCCGCTGCACTACATCTCGAACGCCTCCGACACGGCGCTTGGCGGGCATCCGCGCAACATCATCATGCTGACCTGCGACGCCTTCGGCGTGCTGCCCCCGATCGCGCGGCTGACCCCGGCGCAGGCGATGTATCACTTCCTGTCGGGCTTCACCTCGAAGGTGGCGGGCACCGAGCGCGGCGTGACCGAACCCGAGCCGACCTTTTCTACCTGTTTCGGCGCCCCCTTCATGCCGCGCCGGCCCGAGGTCTACGGCAAGCTTCTGCGCGACAAGATCGCCCGCCACGGCGCGACCTGCTGGCTGGTCAATACCGGCTGGACCGGCGGCGCCTACGGCACCGGCTCGCGGATGCCGATCAAGGCCACCCGCGCGCTTCTGTCGGCGGCGCTCGACGGCTCTCTGGCCGATGCCACGTTCCGCAAGGATCCGAATTTCGGGTTCGAGGTTCCGATCGAGGTCGAGGACGTGGCCGATATCCTGCTCGACCCGCGCCGGACCTGGGAAGACCAGGACGCCTATGACGCGCAGGCCCGTAAGCTGGTGCAGATGTTCGCCGACAACTTCGCGCAGTACGAGGCCCATATCGACGACGACGTGAAGGCCGTGGCGATCGGCTGACGGCCCGGCGCCCCCGCAGCCCGGCGGGGGCCCTCTAGCCGAGGATGGCGCGGCGGATCAGGTTCAGCCCGGCGACCGCCAGGACGATCAGCATGACCCGGCGGAACACCACGATGTCGATCCGGTCATGCAGCCGGAACCCGACCCATAGCCCCGCCAGCCCCGGCAGGATCAGCAGCGCCGAAAACGGGATTGTGGCGGCATTCAGGATGCCGGAGTTCAGATGGGCGACGGCCAGGAAAAACGACCCCAGCAGGTAGCACACGCCCTGTGCCCGCACCAGTTCGGCCTTCGGCATGTCGAGCGACAGGAAATAGGCGACAACCGCCGGCCCCCAGCTGCCCGACACCCCGCCGAAGAATCCCGCGATCAAGGCCGCGGCAATTTCGCTCAGCCGGCGGTACCGCGCCGGGAAGACGAGCTTGCGGCCCGAAAGCTCGATCAGCGCGTAGCTGAGCACCGGGATCCCCATCAATGCGTAGAACAGCTCTTTCGGCAACGCGGTCACGGTCTGGGCCACGACGAGGATCGTCGCCACCAGGATCAGGTTCAGGCGCCAGAAATCCCGGAAGGTCGACAGCGCCGCCGACAGGCCGCCCTTGAGAGACTGCGCGACATTGGTCACCAGGGTCGGCAGGATCAGCCCCGCCAGCGCCAGTTCCGGCGACAGGAAGGAGCCGAGTCCGCTGAGGATGATCATCGGCATCGCGAAACCGACGACCCCCTTCACCACGCCGGCCAGAACGGCCACGAGCAGCGCCAGGCCGAGCATCGAGGGGTCCGTGACGGCCAGTCCGCTCATGCGGCGGTCCGACCATTGACGGCGACAGCTGCAGGGACATATTTGTGCGCTGGAAAATCAGGAACGGCAGTTTTATTGCGCTGCATGTGCGAAACCGATATAGGCGGTGCAGCATAACCGAGACAGGAGGGCCGACTCGTGCCGCATGATGGACAGGACAAGCAGATGACTGCCGGGAAGGCAAGCGAGGGGGCGCTTCTGCCCGACCTGCTGAAACTGACCGGTGCGGCCATCGCCCCCGCCGAAACGCTGCTGGACCGCGCCACCGAAGGGCTGCGCGCGGAGGTGAGCGAGGGTGACCGGGTCTCGGGCCGGCTGCTGGAGGAAAACCAGGTCGCGGCGCACGGGCTCGCCTGGCTGGCCACCTACGTTGAATCGCTGCGCCAGATGCAGGGCTGGGCCGAACGGCTGGAGGCCGAGGGCCGGTTCGGCGAGATCGAGCAGCTGATCCACCAGATCGCCTTCGGCGAGTATCTCTGGCAGATTTATGGCGGCATCCCGATGAGCCAGGGCGAGATCCTGCGCCCGCAGGACATCGGCCTGACCCAGGATGACCAGCGCCTGCTGACGACGCCCGAGGTGATGGCCCTCACCCAGTCGGGCAACACCGCGGCCGCGCGCGCCCGCCTCGTCGCACTGATGCAGGACCAGACGGCGAACGCGACCTTCGGCGCCTCGGGACTCGACGAGGAACTCGAGATGATCCGCGAGCAGTTCCGCCGCTTCTCCGATGACCGGATCGCCCCGCATGCCCATGAGTGGCACCTGAAGGACGAGCTGATCCCGATGGAGATCATCACCGAGATGGCCGAACTGGGCGTCTTCGGGCTGACGATCCCGGAAGAATACGGCGGGCTGGGCCTGTCCAAGGCGTCGATGTGCGTCGTCTCCGAGGAACTGTCGCGCGGCTATATCGGCGTGGGCTCGCTCGGGACCCGCTCCGAGATCGCGGCGGAGCTTATCCTGTGCGGCGGCACCGAAGAGCAGAAGACGCGGTGGCTGCCGGGGATTGCCAGCGCGGAAATCCTGCCGACGGCGGTCTTCACCGAACCCAATACCGGCTCGGACCTCGGCAGCCTGCGCACCCGCGCGGTCAAGGACGGCGACGATTACCTCGTGACCGGCAACAAGACGTGGATCACGCATGCCGCGCGGACCCATGTCATGACCCTTCTGGCGCGGACCGATCCGCAGACCAGCGATTACAAGGGACTCAGCATGTTCCTGGCCGAGAAGACGCCGGGCGACGACGCGCACCCCTTCCCCGATGACGGGATCAGCGGCGGCGAGATCGAGGTGCTCGGCTATCGCGGGATGAAGGAATACGAGCTTGGCTTCGACGGGTTCCGCGTGAAGGGCGACAACCTGCTCGGCGGCGCGGAGGGCCAGGGCTTCAAGCAGCTGATGCAGACCTTCGAGTCGGCGCGCATCCAGACCGCCGCGCGCGCCGTTGGCGTGGCGCAGTCGGCGCTCGACGTGGGCCTGCGCTACGCGCTCGACCGCAAGCAGTTCGGCAAGCCGCTGATCGCTTTCCCGCGTGTCGCGGGCAAGCTGGCCATGATGGCCGTCGAGATCATGGTGGCGCGCCAGCTCACCTATTTCTCGGCCCGCGAGAAGGACGAGGAGCGGCGCTGCGACCTCGAGGCCGGGATGGCCAAGCTCCTGGGCGCCCGCGTGGCCTGGGCGGCGGCCGACAACGCCCTCCAGATCCATGGCGGCAACGGCTTCGCGCTGGAATACCCGGTCAGCCGGATCCTGGCGGACTCGCGCATCCTCAACATCTTCGAGGGTGCGGCGGAGATCCAGGCACAGGTCATCGCGCGCCGCCTGCTCGGCTGAGCCCCCTAGCGCGCGCCGCCCGCGGCGCGCCGTTCCATCAGCCGGGCGAAGCGGTGGCGTGCCTCGGGCAGAGGGCGCTCGCCCAGCGCCGGCGCAAGCCACGTGTCGAGGAAATGCCCCGTCATCCGCAGCCCCGCCGCGACATCGCCCGTGCGCGCGGGCGCCCCGAAGAGACAGCCGGGCAGGGGCAGGAGCTTCTCCGCCCAGTCCCCGGCCCCGGCGGCACTGACCGCGCGGCCGGATTTCGGCGACACGTAGATCAGGCCCTCCGTCGCCCCGGTGACCGCGCAGGCCGTCAGGTCGGGGCCGAAGCCCATCTCCTCCAGCAGCGCCAGTTCCCAGCGCAGGTAGTCCACCGTCCAGTCCCGCGTCTCGCCGAGCGCGTCGAGGAGCGCGCAGCTGCGCAGGTATAGCGCCGGATGCGGCGCGCGTTCGGGCAGGGTGAAGGCCAGCAGCGCACAGACCGACGCCAGCGCCGAGAGCGCGGCGCGGTCGCCCATGACCCGTCCGGCGCGCATCTTGACCGGCTCGGCCCGGTAGCTGCCGATATGGTCCTCCAGCCGGGCGCGCCAGTCGAGCGCGAGCTGTGTGCCCGGCTGCAGGGCCGGGGCCATCCTGCGCGAGGTCGCGCCGCGCAGCAGCCCCGCGTGGCGGCCGTGCCCGGCGGTGAAGACCTCCAGTATCGCGGAGGTCTCGCCGTGCTTCCGGGTCGTCAGCAGGATGCCTTCGTCACGCCATTCCATGGATCAGCGCTAGCCGGAAAGGCCCGGCTCGTCCAGAAGGTGGCGCCCGGCGCGGTCCTCGATCTCGACGACCCAGAGATCGGGGTCGAACCCCTTCTGCCGGGCGACGGCCGCATCGACGCCGGCCTCGTCCCCCTCGGCCAGCACCACCCAGGCACGGTCGCCGGTCATCAGGTCGAAACTGCGCTGATAGGCGGTTGCCCGCCCGTCCAGCGTGGCGAGTTTCACCAGCACCGCGCCCGCCGTCGGGTCGCCCTTCTCGGCGATGAAGGCGGGGATACCCGCCTGCTGCAGCCGCGCGAGATAGGCGCGGACCCAGAAATCGGCGGTGAGCCGGGCGCTCATGCGCCCCCGTCGTTGAAATCGAGGCCCATCTCGGCGTAGCGCTCGGCCTCTTCCAGCCAGCCGGGCCGGACCTTGACCTGCAGGAAAAGATGGACCTTGCGTCCGAGGAATTCCTCGAGTTCGGCGCGGGCGGCCTGGCCGACGGCCTTGATCGTCTCGCCACGGTGGCCAAGGACGATGCCCTTGTGGCCGTCACGCGCGACATAGACGACCTGGTCGATACGGGTCGAGCCGTCCTTGCGGTCTTCCCAACTCTCGGTCTCGACGGTCAGCTGGTAGGGCAGTTCCTGGTGCAGCCGGAGCGTCAGTTTCTCGCGCGTGATCTCGGCCGCGATCATCCGCATCGGCAGATCGGCGATCTGGTCCTCGGGATAGAGCCACGGGCCTTCCGGCATCTCCCGGGCCAGCCAGCGGCGCAGGTCGTCGACCCCGTGGCCTTTCTCGGCCGAGATCATGAAGGTCTCGGCGAAGTCGAACCGCGCGTTGAGCGCCTGTGTCAGCTCCAGCAGCGCCGGCGCCTTCACCCGGTCGATCTTGTTGATCGCAAGCGCCACGCTGCGCCCCTGCCCGATCTCCTGCAGCCGCTCGAGGATCGCCTCGACGCCCGGCGTGATGCCGCGATGCGCCTCGATCATGAGCACGACCACGTCGGCATCCGCCGCCCCGCCCCAGGCGGCGGCGACCATGGCCCGATCGAGCCGCCGGCGCGGCGCGAACAGGCCCGGCGTGTCCACGAAAACGATCTGGCTGTCCCCCTCGATCGCGACGCCCCGGATGCGCGCGCGGGTCGTCTGCACCTTGTGGGTCACGATGGACACCTTGGCGCCGACCATGCGGTTGAGCAGCGTGGATTTGCCGGCGTTCGGCTCGCCGATCAGGGCGACGAAGCCCGCGCGTGTCGTCTCAGCCATGCGTGGCCTCCATACGGTCCAGAAGCGCGCGCGCGGCGGCCTGCTGCGCCTGGCGCTTCGAAGGGGCGGCGGCGCTTTCGGCCTCGCCGGTGTCGAGCCGGGCCTCGATCGTGAACACCGGCGCATGGTCGGGGCCGCTGCGCTCCAGCTCGGTATAGACCGGCGGCTTCTGGCCGCGCGCCTGCGCCCATTCCTGCAACGCGGTCTTGGGGTCGCGCGCATCGGCCTCGACCCGCGCGATCCGGTCGCCCCACAGCCGCAGCACCAGCGCCTTGGCCGCGGCGAAGCCCCCGTCGAGATAGACCGCGGCGATGACCGCCTCCATCGCGTCGGCCAGCAGCGCCTCCTTGCGTCGCCCGCCGGACATCATCTCGGACCGGCCGAGTTTCAGCACCGCGCCCAGCTCGAAGGCCTGGGCCACCTCGGCACAGGTCTCCTTGCGCACGAGCGTGTTGAAGCGCGGCGCAAGCAGCCCCTCGGGCGCCTCCGGGTCATGCTCCAGCAGCGCCTCGGCCATGACCAGCCCCAGCACCCGGTCGCCGAGGAATTCCAGCCGCTGGTTGTCGGGCCGCGCCGGCGTCGAGATCGAGGCATGCGTCACCGCCTCGGCCAGCAGTTCCGGCCTGTGAAAGTCATGCCCGATCCGGCGGGCGAAGGCCTGGAGTTCGGCGGAAAGCTTCACTCGATCCCCTCGAAGAACCGGTCCGCGCGCCAGGTCCAGAAGGCCAGCATCGAGCTGCCCGCCGAAGAGAACATGACCCGGTCGGCCCGGCCGATCAGGTTCTCGAAGGGCACCATGCCGACGCCCCCCACGGCCTGCGCGAAGCGGCTGTCCTGGCTGTTGTCGCGGTTGTCGCCCATGAAGAAGTAATGCCCCTCGGGCACCTCGAAGACCGGCGTGTCGTCGCCGAAGCCGCCCGTCTCGATATTCAGCACCGCGTGTTCGGCGCCGTTGGGAAGCGTCTCGATGAAACGCGGCTTCACGCATTCCCCGCCCAGGCCCACCGGCGCGTTGGCGCAGCGCGGCATGTGGCCCACGGGACCCTGGCGCTCGAAGGTTTCCACGAACTCGCCGGCCGGGGTCAGCGGCACCTGCGCGTCATTGAGGAACAGGACCCCGTTGCGCATCTGCACGGTATCGCCGGGCAGCCCGATCAGCCGCTTGATGAAATCGCTTCCGTTGACCGGGTGGCGAAACACCACCACGTCGCCGCGCTCGGGCTCGGAGGCGAGGATACGGCCCGGGATCGGGCAGAGCGACCAGGGGCAGGAATGCTGCGAATAGCCGTAGGCCATCTTGTTGACGAAGAGGAAATCGCCGATCAACAGCGTGTCCTTCATCGAGCCCGACGGAATCCAGAACGGCTGGAAGAACAGCGTCCGGATCACCCCCGCCAGGAGCAGCGCGTAGACCACGGTCTTGACCGTCTCCATCAGCCCGCCCTGGGCCTTTTCCTTTGTCGTCATGGGGTATCCTGCCTGTTCATGTCCCGGGCTTCATGATCGCTGGGCGGGGGGGAGTCAAGTTTCCGCGGCACGGGGTGTGCCGGACGGGCGGCGGCCCTCCGACGGGCGCGCCTCGATCACCACGAAGGCCTGCGCCCAGGGATGATCGTCGGTCAGCGTGACGTGGATGATCGCCTCGTGGCCGGGCGGCGTCATCTCGGCCAGCCGGTCAGCCGCCCAGCCGGTCACATGCATCACGGGCTGGCCCGTCTCGAGGTTGCTGACCGCCATGTCCTTCCAGGCGATCCCCATCCGCAACCCGGTGCCGAGCGCCTTGGAACACGCTTCCTTGGCGGCCCAGCGCTTGGCGTAGGTTCCGGGCGTGTCGGCGCGGCGCTCCGCCTTGCGCTGCTCGGTCTCGGTGAAGACCCGCCTGCGGAAGCGGTCGCCGAAACGGTCGAGCGTGCGCTCGATCCGCTCGATATTGGCGAGGTCGGTGCCGATGCCGAGGATCATCACCGCCCCCTCAGCCGGACGCGGGGCCGGGCATCACCGGCCCTCCGGGAAGGCCTCGGCGCGGGCCGAGTCCATCAGCCGGCGCATCTCGCCGATCGCGTCGGGAAGCCCCCGGAATATCGCCTCGCCGATCAGGAAATGCCCGATATTGAGCTCCATCACCTCGGGCAGGGCCGCGACCGGCGTCACGGTATCGTAGGTCAGACCGTGCCCGGCATGAACCTCGAGCCCCAGCTCATGGGCAAAGGCCGACATCGCGCGCAGCCGTTCAAGCTCCGCGTCGCGGTCGTCGAACCGGCCCTCGGCATGGGCGTCGCAATAGGCGCCGGTATGCAGTTCGATCACCGCGGCGCCGATCCGGGCGGCGGCCTCGATCTGCGCGGGGTCGGCGGCGATGAAGATCGACACCCGGCAGCCGGCCTCTGCCAGCGGGGCGATGAAATGCGCCAGGCGGTTCTCGTCCTGCGCCACTTCGAGCCCGCCCTCGGTGGTGCGCTCCTCGCGGCGCTCCGGCACGATGCAGACCGCGTGCGGGCGGTGGCGCAGGGCGATGGCCTGCATCTCGTCGGTGGCGGCCATCTCGAAATTGAGCGGCACGGTCAGCCCGGCCGTCAGGGACTCGATATCGGCATCGCCGATATGGCGCCGGTCCTCGCGCAGATGCGCGGTGATGCCGTCAGCGCCGGCCTCCTCGGCGAGGAGCGCGGCGCGCAGCGGGTCGGGATAGGCCCCGCCGCGCGCGTTGCGCACCGTGGCCACATGGTCGATGTTCACGCCGAGGCGCAGCCGTCCGAGGGGTTTGTCCAGGGGCATTCCGTTTCGTCCGTCCGTTTGCATTCGCGCCGGAGACTACGCCGCGCCGTCCGGGCCGTCAGCCTTTTTCGGCGCGGTGATGGCGCGCATCTCTTCCCATTTCTTGCGCAGCTTCTTGCGGCGGTGCGCCTGGTAGGCCGCGATCACCGGCTGGCTGAGGAAATACGCCGCGATGCCCGCGGCCAGCCCCGGCAACAGCCCCCCCAGGAGATAGGGCAGGAAGACGCTGTCGAAGAACCCGCCGAGGCTTTCCCAGTGAGGCGTGTCCATGGTGAAGAGCGCCTTGAGATTGCGCCAGAGTTCCACCGAGGCATCGCCGAAGGCACGCACCGTGTCGCGCACCGGCAGAACCGCCGTGCGGCCCATGAGCGTGTTGCCGACCTCGAGGCTGACGGTCGCGATCACCGGGAAGGTCAGCGGGTTGCCGAAAAACGTGGCGAGGAGCGAGGCCAGGATATTGCCGCGCAGCGCCGCGGCAACCATCGCGGCGAGGACGAAATGAAAGCCGAAGAAGGGCGTGAAACTCACGAAGACGCCGGCCGCGATCCCGCGCGAGATCTTGTGCGGCGAGTCGGGCAGCCGCCGCAGCCGATGTGCCACGTAGCTTGCTGCGCGTGTCCAGCCGCCGCGCGGATAAAAGAAATCCGCTACGATCTTGAGCCAGTTCCGGCTGTCGCGCCGCTTGAACACGCTGTCGTCCTCTTTTCGCGACCGTCACACGGCCAGGGCGTGCCTAGGGTTTCCGGTTCTCGTCGCGCAGCCGTTCGAGGGCGGCGACGTCGCTGTCGGCCTCCACCGCCGTCATCACGTTGTGCAGATGCTCGGCGTCACGCACCTCGATATCTATGTGCATCCGGTAGAAGTCGGGCTTCCGGTCGGTGAAGTACATGTCGGAGATATTCGCGTTCTGCTCGCCGATCAACGTGCAGATTCGTCCCAGCACCCCCGGGTCGTTCAACAGTGTGACATCGAGCGTTACCGAATAGATCGGGGCATGCGGGCCGGTGTGCCAGTGCAGGTCGATCCAGCGGTCGGGTTGCTTGTCGAAATCCACCAGCGCCGGGCAGTCGATGGCGTGGACCACGACGCCGCGCCCGCGATAGGTGATGCCGACGATCCGCTCGCCGGGCACGGGCTGGCAGCAGGGCGCCAGGCTCGGCAGCTGGTCCTCGGCCAGGCCGATCACGGCGCGGTTGGGTTCGACCTCGTCGCGAACCTTGGTATTGACCAGTTCGGGGTAAAGCGCCTCGATCACCGTCTGCCCGGCAAGTTCAGCGCTGCCCAGGCGGGCCAGCAACTCGTCGGCATCCTTCAGGCCCAGCGTCTTGGCCGCGGTGGAGAGCGCCTTGTCGGTCGCCTTCTTGCCCACATGCTCGAAGGCGACGCGCGCCAGTTCGCGCCCCAGCTTCACGTAGCGGTCGCGGTGTTCGTCGCGCAGCGATTTGCGGATTGCCGAACGCGCCCGCCCGGTCACCGCGATATCCATCCACGTGGCCTGCGGGCGCTGGCCCTCGGCGGTGGTGACCTCCACCGACTGGCCGTTGCGCAGCCGCGTCCAGAGCGGCACCCGCAGCCCGTCCACCTTGGCGCCGACGCAGCTGTCGCCGATCCGGGTGTGGATCGCGTAGGCGAAGTCGATCGGGGTCGCCCCGCGCGGCAGCTTGACCACGTCGCCCTTGGGCGTGAAGCAGAACACCTGGTCCGAGAACATCTCGAGCTTCACGTGTTCCATGAACTCGTCGTGGTCCTCGGCCTGCTGGAAGCGCTCCGTCAGGCTGGCGAGCCATTTCGCCGGATCGACGGCAAACGGGTTTTCCACCCGTTCCCCGTCGCGGTAGGACCAGTGCGCGGCGACGCCGGCCTCGGCCACCTCGTGCATCTCGCGGGTGCGGATCTGCACCTCTACACGCTTGCCGTCCCGCCCCGAGACCGTCGTATGAATGGACCGGTAGCCGTTCGACTTGGGCTGGCTGATATAGTCCTTGAACCGGCCGGGCACCGCCCGCCAGCGCCGGTGGATCGCGCCGAGAACCTTGTAGCAGTCATCCTCGGACCCGGTGATGACGCGGAACCCGTAGATGTCCGACAGCCGCGAGAAGCTGAGTTCCTTCTCCTGCATCTTGCGCCAGACCGAATAGGGCTTCTTGGCGCGGCCGAAGACCTCGGCCTCGATGCCGGCGCGTTCCAGCACGTCGCGGATGTCGTTGGTGATCCGCGGGATCACGTCGCCGGTGTCTTTCTGCAGCGTCAGGAAGCGCCGCATGATGGAGTTGCGCGCCTCGGGGTTCAGGACGCGGAAGGCGAGATCCTCGAGTTCGTCGCGCATCCACTGCATGCCCATGCGGCCCGCAAGCGGTGCGTAGATCTCCATCGTCTCGCGGGCCTTCTGGACCTGCTTTTCCGGGCGCATGTGCTTGATGGTGCGCATGTTGTGAAGCCGGTCGGCCAGCTTCACCAGCAGGACCCGCAGGTCCTTGGACATCGCCATCAGAAGCTTGCGGAAATTCTCGGCCTGCTTGGTCTCGGCCGAGGACAGCTCAAGATTGGTCAGCTTGGTCACCCCGTCCACCAGCTCGGCGATCTCGGCGCCGAAGCGGTCGGCGATCTCGCCATAGGTGGACTTGGTGTCCTCGATCGTGTCGTGGAGCAGGGCGGTCACGACGGTCGCGTCGTCCATCTGCTGCTCGGTCAGCAGGGCCGCGACCTCGACCGGATGGCTGAAATAGGGCTCGCCAGAATGCCGTGTCTGGCCCTCGTGCATCGCCCGGGCATAGCCGTAGGCGTCGCGGATCAGTCGGGCGTTGGAATGCGGATTGTAGTTGCGGACCAGTTCAATGAGGTCTTCGACGTCGATCATCCGGGCCGCATCCTGACCGGGCCCCGGTGGGGCCCGTTACCTGGATTCCTGCGCTTCCATGAGCTGGCGCAGGAGGTTTTCCTCGGACATGTCGTCCTCGGGCTTGTCCTGCTCCTGCCCCATGAGCAGCGCCATCGAATCCTCTTCGGGCTCGTCGACCTCGATCTGGGTCTGGTTGCTCTCGATCATGCGCTCGCGCAGGCCCTCGGCCGGCTGCGTTTCCTCGGCGATCTCGCGCAGGGCGACGACCGGGTTCTTGTCGTTGTCGCGGTCGACCGTCAGCTCGGCGCCGGCGGAAATCTCGCGCGCCCGGTGGGCGGCCAGCATCACCAGATCGAACCGGTTCGGGACCTTGTCAACGCAATCTTCAACGGTCACACGCGCCATGGGAAAACTCCAATCGGACTAAGGGGCGGAGGAACCGCCTGTGTATTGTGATTCAAAAGGCTTGACAAGGGTGGATTCAGTCGCAAGCGGCATCCGCGGGACGCACGTCCGCGCGGGCCTCGGGCGAGAGCGCCGCGACCATCTCGGCCACGGTCCGCCCCAGCACGGGATGGCGCCAGTCCGGCGCGACATCGGCCAGCGGGACGAGCACGAACGCCCGTTCCTGCAGACGCGGATGCGGCAGGATCAGCTCGTCCGGCGCCTTGCGCATCTGCACGTCGAGCGGCAGGGCGCGCCAGCGTTCGAAGGTCGCGCGGTCGGGCAGGACCGCGTCGCCCCAGGCCAGCAGGTCGAGATCCGCAGAGCGCTCCGCCCAGCGCACCCGCCGCTCGCGGCCGAGACCGGCCTCGATCCGGTGCAGAAGCGCCAGCAGCGCATCGGGAGCCAGCGTCGTTTCCAGCAGGGCCGCCGCGTTCACGAAGTCGGGACCGGAGCCGGGCGGGAAAGCCGGAGTGTGATAGTATCGGCTTTCACGGGCGACCCGGACGGCTGATTCTCTGTCCAGCAACCTCAACGCGCATTCCAGGGTTGCCCTGGACCCCCCCACGGTTGAAGCACGGTTCGCACCCAACGCCACAAGGGCTTTTGTAACGTTTCCGTGGCCTGATTGGTCTTGCAGCGTCGGTGGATACATCTATTTTCGCTGATCACTCCGCCAGTCGTTGCAGCCGAAACGACCACTCACCGGCGATTTTGGAACCTGGTGGATAAACGCATTATTGGAAGGACAATTAATGTTCTACAAGGACGAACGGCTGGCGCTGTTCATCGACGGCTCCAACCTTTATGCCGCGGCGAAGGCGCTTGGCTTCGATATCGATTACAAGCTGCTGCGCGCCGAGTTCATGCGCCGGGGCAAGCTGCTCAGGGCCTTTTATTATACCGCCCTGCTCGAGAGCGACGACTACTCGCCGATCCGCCCGCTGGTCGACTGGCTGAACTACAACGGCTTCACCATGGTCACCAAGCCCGCCAAGGAGTTCACCGACTCCATGGGCCGGCGCAAGGTGAAGGGGAACATGGATATCGAGCTGGCCGTCGACGCGATGGAACTGGCGCCGCATGTCGATCACATCGTGATCTTCTCGGGCGACGGCGATTTCAAGCCGCTCGTGGAATCGCTGCAGCGCCAGGGCGTGCGGATCTCGGTCGTCTCGACGATCCGCAGCCAGCCGCCGATGATCGCCGACGAACTGCGCCGGCAGGCCGACAATTTCATCGAGCTCGACGAGCTGAAGGAAGTGATCGGCCGTCCGCCGCGCGAGGAACGCGAGAGCCAGCGCCAGTCCGAGAACCGCGACGACTGAGCCGGGCCCGGCCGACCACGTCGATCCGATGGCAGAGCTGCTCTCGCTCCTGACGCTCTTCGCGGCCGCCTTCGGGGCGGCCACGATCCTGCCGTTCCAGTCCGAGGTCGTCTTCGCGGCGCTGCAGATTGCCGGCGAAATCGACGTCGTGCTGCTCGTCGCCGTGGCCAGCCTCGGCAACGTGCTCGGGGCGGTGGTCAATTACGTGATGGGACGCTGGGTGGAACATTTCCGCCACCGGCGCTGGTTTCCCGTCTCCGAGGCGCAGCTCGACCGGGCGCAGCGCGGCTTCGCGCGCTGGGGGGTCTGGACCCTGCTACTGAGCTGGGCGCCCTTCGGCGACGCCTTCACCGTGGTCGCCGGGCTGATGCGCACGCGCCTGTGGGTTTTCCTGCTCCTCGTCACCGTCGCCAAGACCGGCCGCTACATGGTCCTGGCCTGGGCGACCGCGGCGGCGACCTAGCCGCCGGCGTTGATCCTGTTATGCGTGTCGATCACGCGCGGGGGCCATGTGCTCTTGATATAGGCCAGCACGGCCAGGATCTCTGCGTCGGACAGGATCTCGCCGAACCCCATCATGTCGCTTTCGTAATCCCCGCCGACCAGCTGCGCCGTACCGCGTGTCGTGATCTCCACGAGCTGCGCGTCCGGATGGTGCCAGGTGTGGCCGCTCTCGTCATGGGGCGGGGCCGGCATGCGCCCGTTTGGCTTGGGTTCACGCCAGTTCGGCTCACCCTCCAGCGCGGCGCCATGGCAGGCGGCGCAATGGGCGGCATAGAGCGTCTCGCCCTGCGCGATGGCCGCGGGGTCGGTGTAGGGCAGGACGCCCGTTGTCCCCGCCGCGCTGTTCCAGACCAGGAAACCGGCCAGCGCGGCACCCGTCGCCGCCACAAGCGCAATCGAGATTTTGCCCGCCGTCATGCCCACACCTTCCGGAACCCTCGGCGCGCAGTGCCGCCTTCCAGCGGCGGAAGGTCAAATCACACGGCCGTGAACCGAGACCGCTCTGGACCCGGGACGGTTGAGAAGATATCTCGGGCCCAAAGGATGATGCCGATGACCAAGCCTGCCCTCACCCTCTACCTCGCCGCGCCGCGCGGCTTCTGCGCCGGCGTGGACCGGGCGATCAAGATCGTCGAAATGGCGCTCGAGAAATGGGGCGCCCCGGTCTATGTCCGCCACGAGATCGTGCATAATCGCTTCGTCGTGGACGACCTGCGCGCCAAGGGCGCGGTCTTCGTCGACGAACTGGAGGAATGCCCGGACGACCGGCCGGTGATCTTCTCGGCCCACGGCGTGCCCAAGGCCGTGCCCGCCGAGGCCGAGCGGCGCGAAATGGTCTACGTGGACGCCACCTGTCCCCTGGTCAGCAAGGTCCATATCGAGGCCGAGCGGCACCACCGCAACGGGCTTCAGATGGTGATGATCGGCCATGCAGGGCATCCGGAAACGATCGGGACGATGGGCCAGCTGCCCGATGGCGAGGTGCTGCTGGTGGAAACCCCCGAGGACGTCGCCACGCTGGCGCCGCGCGATCCCGGGAAACTGGCCTTCATCACCCAGACGACGCTTTCGGTCGACGACACCGCCGACATCGTCGCGGCGCTGAAGGCCCGCTTCCCGGCGATCATCGGGCCGCACAAGGAAGATATCTGCTACGCGACGACCAACCGGCAGGCGGCCGTGAAGGCCATCGCGCCGGCGGTCGATGCGCTGCTGGTGATCGGGGCGCCGAACTCATCCAATTCCCGCCGCCTGGTAGAGGTCGCCACGGCCGCGGGCTGTTCCTACGCGCAACTTGTCCAGCGGGCCGCCGATATCGACTGGCGCGCGCTGGAGGGCGTCGGCGCGGTCGGGCTGACCGCGGGGGCCAGCGCCCCCGAGGTTCTGGTCGAGGAAGTGATCGACGCCTTCCGCGACCGCTTCGAGCTCAAGACCGAGATGGTCGAGACCGCGACCGAGGACGTGGAATTCAAGGTCCCGCGCGTTCTGCGCGAACCGGCGTGACCCGCCCGGCGCGCGGCGTGGCGGAAACCGTCGACAACCCGGCGCGGCCGGGCTAGGACAGGCCCGATCCGCAACGACCGCCGGGACAGTGACGACCATGACCCACCCCCGACCGAATGCCGCCGGAGCCGCCGCATGAGAGGCGTTCCCGCGACCGCTCTGATCCTCGCGCTGGCCGGGTTGCTGCCGTTTCTCTGGGGCGCGGCCATGGCCGTGCTGCCGAACCCGGCGGCGCTGCCGCTCTACCGTGACATGCCGGCCGCGCTGCGCGACGAGGCGGTGCTGGTCGAGTATGGCATCGTGATCCTGTGTTTCATGTCCGGGGTTCTCTGGGGGTTCGCGGCGCGGACCGCCAGGGCCAGGGCGGCCGCCGGCTATGCCGCCAGCGTGGTCCCCGCGCTCTGGGCGTTCTTCGCCGTGCGCGGCGCCGGCGAGTCCGCCCTGATCGCGCTGGCCGCGGGCTTCGCGGGCGTGTTGGCCATAGACTGGCTTTTCGCGCGGGCGGGCCTTGCGCCGTCCTGGTGGATGCGGTTGCGCGTGCCCGTGACGGTCGTGGTGCTTGCCTGTCTCGGGACGGGGATCGTTTTCTGATGGCCGCCGAGATCGTCGCCTATACGGACGGGGCATGCTCGGGCAATCCCGGACCGGGCGGCTGGGGCGTGCTGCTCCAGGCCAGGGAGGGCGACCGGATCGTGAAGGAGCGCGCGCTCAAGGGCGGAGAGAGCGAGACCACGAACAACCGCATGGAACTGATGGCCGCGATCACGGCGCTCGAGACGCTGGGGCGCCCGGCGAAGGTCACCATCGTCACCGACAGCGCCTATGTGAAGAACGGGGTCACCGGCTGGATCCATGGCTGGAAGCGCAATGGCTGGAAGACGTCGACGAAAAAGCCGGTGAAGAACGTCGAGCTCTGGCAAAGGCTCGACGCGGCGCAGGCGCGCCACGACGTCCACTGGGAATGGGTCAAGGGCCATGCCGGCCATCCCGAAAACGAGCGGGCGGACGAGCTGGCCCGCGAAGGCATGCAGCCCTTCAAACCGGTGCGGAAGAAAGCATAACGAACTTTTGTTCGTTAATTGGTGCCGGTCGTGATATTAACGAATAATCGTTCAGGTATATTGTCGCCATGCCACGCCCCCGCTCGATACCGGACAGGCAGGTCTACGCTGCCATCCGCCTCCTCGCCGCCGAGCTGGGCGAGAAGGCCGTGACCTTCGGCAGCGTCGCGCGCGCCAGCGGTCTCGCGGCGCCGTCCCTGGCCCAGCGCTATGGCAGCCGGGACAGGATGCTCCGCGCGGCCCTCCTCGACGGCTGGGACGTTCTCGATGCCGCCCTTGAGCGGGCCGACGCGTCGAAATCCGGCAGCGCGGGGTTCCTGAAGGCACTCGCCCCCGACGAGCGCGCGCTTGGCGCCGACCTGACCGTGCTGATGGGCGGGCTGCGCGACGCCGAGCTGCGGAACCGCGCCGCCCAATGGCGGGACCGGGTGATCACCGCGCTTGCCCGCCGCGTGGCCAAGTCGGGACGGCCCGACCGCGCGGCGGCGTCCGTGCTCTTCGCGGCGTGGCAGGGCCGCGTGCTGTGGTCCGCGACCGGCAAGCCCGGCTTCCGGCTGAAGCCACTCGCAGCCACCCTGAAGAAGACCTGAAATCAGTCGAGCCGGGTGCCCACCGGCAAGGCGAAGCCCAGGACGAGGGTCTCGGCCGGCATCGGTCCCTTGCCCGGGCGCTGCGCGGCGACGATCCGCACCGCCTGCGTGCCGCAGGCGACCGTGAGCGGGGCGGCGATGACCTCCCCCGGCACGCCCGCGCCGTCGGCAAGCCGGCTGTCGAGCAGTTTCAGCCGCTGTCCGCCGGCCTCGCACCAGGCCCCGGGAAAGGGCGAGAGGCCACGGATATAACGGTCCACCTCGGGCGCCGGGCGGGTCCAGTCCACCCGCGCCTCGGCCTTGTCGATCTTGTCGGCATAGGTGACGCCCGCCTCCGGCTGCGGAACGGGTTCCAGTTCGGGCCGCCGGTCCAGCGCCTCGACGATCAGCCGCGCGCCCATGCCCGAAAGCCTGTCATGCAGCGTGGCCGCGGTGTCGTCGTCCCGGATCGGCGTGGCCGCGCGCAACAGCACCGGTCCCGTGTCGAGGCCGGCCTCCATCTGCATGATGCAGACGCCGGTCTCGGCGTCCCCGGCCATGATCGCGCGCTGGATCGGGGCCGCCCCGCGCCACCGCGGCAGGAGCGAGGCATGGATGTTGAGACACCCGTGCCGCGGCGCGTCGAGGATCGGCCGCGGCAGGATCAGCCCGTAGGCCACCACCACCGCGACATCGGCCTCGAGCGCGGCGAAGGCCTCCTGTTCCGCGGTCCCGCGCAGCGAGACCGGGTGGCGCACCGCCAGCCCCAGCGCCTCGGCCCGGGCCTGAACGGGGCTTGGCCGATCCTTCTTGCCGCGCCCGGCCGGGCGCGGCGGCTGGCAATAGACGGCGGCGATCTCGTGCCCGGCCGCGACCAGCGCGTCCAGCACCGGCACGGAGAAATCCGGCGTGCCCATGAACACCACTCTCATCCGCGTCTCCTCAGCTTGTCGGCGCGCGCCAGGAGCATCCTGCGCTTCACCGGCTTCAGCCGGTCGATATAGAGCTTGCCGTCCAGATGGTCGATCTGGTGCTGCACGCTCGTCGCCCAGAGCCCGGTGAAGTCGCGCTCCTCGGGCTCTCCGGCCGCGTTGAGGAAGCGGACGGTCACGGCGCGTGGCCGCTCCAGCCGGGCCGAGACGCCGGGCAGGCAGGGGCTGGCCTCGTCATGGGCGCGCGGCTTGACCGAGGCGTGCACAATCTCCGGGTTCGCCATGCGCACAAGCCCGTCGCGGCTGTCGGACGCATCCACCACCGCGAGCCGCTGCATCACGCCGATCTGCACCGCCGCCAGCCCGACGCCGGGCATGGCATACATGGTGTCGGCCATGTCGTTCCAGGTCGTGCGGGTCTCGTCGGTGACGGCCGCGAGGGGCGGCACCGGGGTTTTCAGCCGCCGGTCGGGCCATTGCAGGATCGGGCGTACCGCCATGTCAGGCTTTCGCGCGCTCGCGCTTCACCTTCTGCATCTTGCGGGTGATCATCTGGCGCTTGAGCGCCGATAGGTAGTCGATGAAAAGCTTGCCGTTCAGGTGGTCGATCTCGTGCTGGACGCAGGTGGCCCAGAGCCCGTCGAAATGCTCTTCGCGGTCCCGGCCGTCACGGTCGGTAAAGCGCACGCGCACCTCGGCGGGGCGCTCGACCTCGGCGAACTGCTCGGGGATCGAGAGGCAGCCCTCCTCGTAGGTCGTCCGGTCCTCGGACGTCCAGGTGATCTCGGGGTTGAAGAGCACCATCGGACGCGGCGCGGCCTCCTCGGATTTCTCGCAGTCCATGACGATCAGGCGGCAGAGCTGTCCGACCTGCGGCGCGGCCAGCCCGATCCCGGGCGCGTCGTACATCGTCTCGAGCATGTCGTCGGCCAGCGCGCGCAATTCGTCCGTCACCGCCTCGACGGGCGGGCAGACCTTTTTCAGGCGCGGATCCGGGTGGATCAGGATCGGGCGGATCGTCATGGCACGCCATTTAGGCGATCGCGACGATGCGCGCAACGCCCGGGCCGGCTTTTCGCTTGCACCCGGATGCCGCACCGATAGCTTGCCGACGAGTAACAAGGAGGCTTTCATGGATTTCGACGAGGTCATCGACCGCCGCGGCACCCATTCATCCAAGTGGGACACGATGGAGCAGGTCTATGGCGTCTCGCCCGACGACGGGCTGGCGATGTGGGTTGCGGACATGGATTTCCGCCCGCCCGAGGCCGTCCAGCGCGCCGTCGAAGCCATGGCCGCGCACGGGATCTACGGCTATTTCGGCGACGACCGCGCCTATCGCGAGTCGATCCGCTGGTGGATGGCCGAACGCCACGGCTGGGAGATCGACCCGGCCTGGATCCAGACCACGAACGGGCTGGTCAACGGCACGGCGATGTGCGTCGACACCTGGACCGCGCCCGGCGACGGCGTGGTGCTGTTCACACCCGTCTACCATGCCTTCGCCCGCGTGATCCGCGCCGCCGAACGCGAGGTGGTGGAATGCCCCCTGGCCGTCCGCGACGGGCGTTACGAGATGGATTTCGATGCCTATGACGCACAGATGACCGGGCGCGAGAAGATGGTGATCCTCTGCTCGCCGCACAATCCCGGCGGTCGCGTCTGGACCGCGGCCGAACTGCAGGGCGTGGCGGATTTCTGCAAGCGCCATGACCTGCTGCTGGTGTCCGACGAGATCCATCACGATCTCGTCCTGCCCGGCCACGCCCATACCGTCATGGCCAGGGCCGCGCCGGAGATCACCGACCGGCTGGTCATGATGTCGGCCACCACCAAGACCTTTAACATCGCCGGCGCGCATGTGGGCAACGTGATCATTCCCGACGACACGCGCCGCAAGCAGTTCGCGCAGCGCATGGCCGCGCTCGGCATCTCGCCCAACAGCTTCGGGCTGCACATGGCCACCGCCGCCTATTCGCGGGAGGGCGCGGAGTGGGTCGATGCGCTGATGCGCTACATCGACGGCAACCGGCGAATTTTCGACGCCGGTATCGCCGGGATCCCGGGGCTTGCATCGATGCCGCTGGAAGCGACCTACCTCGCCTGGGTGGATTTCACCGGCACGGGGATGACGACCGAGGAATTCACCCGGCGGGTGGAACGCGACGCGCGGATCGCCGCCAATCACGGCACCACCTTCGGAAAGGGCGGCGAGAGCTTCCTGCGGTTCAACCTCGCCACGCCGCGGGTCCGGATCGAGAAGGCGGTCGGACAGCTGCAGAAGGCCTTCGGCGACCTGCAGTAAGGCAGCTGCGATTTCTGCGCTGCAGCGTCTTGCATGTCATGACGCAATAATCTACCCGTCAACGCCAACACCGCGAAACATCCTTACCGAGGAGTCAGGTCCATGAGCTTCCGCATCCAGCCCCAGCCGCCCGCGCGCCCGAATCGCTGCCAGCTCTTCGGGCCCGGCTCCCGGCCTGCCATTTTCGAGAAGATGGCCGGCGCCGAGGCGGACGTCATCAATCTCGACCTCGAGGACTCGGTCGCGCCCGACGACAAGGCCGAGGCGCGCAAGAACATCGTGCAGGCCATCGGAGACATCGACTGGGGGGGCAAGTATCTGAGCGTGCGGATCAACGGGCTCGACACGCCCTACTGGTACCGCGACGTCGTCGAGCTGCTGGAAAACGCGGGCGACCGGCTGGACCAGATCATGATTCCCAAGGCCGGGAACGCCGCCGACATCTATGCCGTCGATGCGCTGGTGACCGCGGTCGAGGCCGCGACGGGCCGCACGAAGCCGATTTCCTTCGAGGCGATCATCGAAACTGCCGCGGGTCTGGTGAACGTCAACGAGATCGCGGCGGCCAGCCCGCGGATGCAGGCGCTGTCGCTTGGTGCGGCGGATTACGCGGCCAGCATGGGCATGGCCACGACCGGCATCGGCGGGACGCAGGAAAACTACTACATGCTGCATGGGGACCAGCAGCATTGGGGCGATCCCTGGCACATGGTCTCGACGGCGATCGTCGCGGCCTGCCGCACGCATGGCCTGCTGCCGGTCGACGGCCCCTTCGGCGATTTCTCCGACCCGGATGGCTACCGCGCGCAGGCGCGGCGCTCGGCCACGCTGGGCATGGTTGGCAAATGGGCGATCCACCCCAAGCAGGTCGCCCTGGCCAACGAGGTTTTCACCCCCTCCGACGCGGCCGTGGCAGAGGCGCGCGAGATCCTCGCCGCGATGGAAGAGGCCAAGGCCCGCGGCGAGGGCGCGGCGGTCTACAAGGGCCGCCTGGTAGATATTGCCTCGATCCGGCAGGCCGAGGTGATCGTCAAGCAGGCCGAGATGATCGCGGGCAGCTGAGGATCACCTGGCCAACGCCCTTGCGCGGTCGAAGAACCCGTCGATCCGCTTGGGCGGCGCGTCGCGCACGGGCGACAGGATATCCATCCGCGTCACCTTCATGCCGGTGAATTCGAGGATCTGGCGGCGCAGCGCCTTGGGCCACGGGTTGCCAAGCCACCAGCGCAGGTACCATGCTGGTGTGTCGGACAGGATGCCGACGCGGGCTTCGCGCCCCGTCAGCAGTCTCTTCGGAAAGGCCTTGCCTTTCTCGTAGGCGAAGGCACGCCCCGGCAGCAGCGCACGGTCGAACAGCCCCTTGAGCTTCGCCGGGGCGGAACCCCACCACATCGGGTGGATCAGGATGAAGACCTCGCAGGCCTCGAGCGCGGCGATGAAATCCTCGAGATCGGGCTCCGGGGCGGTCGCGCCCTGGTAGCCCTCTCCGAGGTCGGGGTCGAACGCCAAGTCGCCAAGATGGATCAGGCGGACATCGTGGCCGGCCGCCCTGGCCTCGTTTGCCGTGGCAGCGGCGAGCGCCGCGGTGAGCGAGGAGGTCGATGGATGCCCGTCCAGAACGAGGACGGATTTTGACTCGTTACGCATGTTATCACCATTAACATTCCCGTCTAGACCGAAGCACAGCCCGGCCTGCGGTGCAAGCCCGAAGACGGGGCGCCCGGCAGCCAGCGATGGCCGATCACGCGCTCAACCGGCAGCGGCCTGCCCCGCATGCCGGGTCCAGCAGGGATCCCCCCTGCTGCGAACGTTGCATTCCCGGTCCGTGGCAGCCATATAGGCCCGGTGGCCGATCAGGGATGCCCGGATGAACTATCTCGAGTTTGAAAAGCCGCTGGCCGACATCGAGGGCAAAGCCGAGATGATCGCGGGCGGCTGACCGGCACTGCCGTAGCGTAAGGCGCCTGAACAGTCTGGGCTTCACCTGCGCCACATGGTGGACAGGCTGAGCCAGTCATGATTACCTGCGCCAGGTTGTTTCTGTGTATACGAGTGGGCAGGTGATGCAATGAGTGGAAGTAAGCGCGCGGCTCTCGCGTTTGTCGGGTTCGGCATCTTGGTTGGATGCGATGACTACATTCGCAGCGAGTATAACTACAGCTATCTCAAGGAGTTGGGAACACACGCGTCCCGGAACGAGTTCCTCGGCACTCTCTACATGCTCGACGTGACACAGACGCCGCCGGTGCTCACGGCCCTCGATACAGAAATCGCTGTCTCGGAAGAATCGCTGCGAACACGCGGGTCCGCCGACATCACGGCAACACAGGTTTCCGGCGCTTCGGCGGACTTGTTCAAGGCGGGCAAGTTCGAGGGAAGCTTTGCCCTTGAATTCGAGGGCAAGCTTGACGCCGACAACTCCGAAGTTCGCGTACTCACCGCTGCAAGGGCATCGTCGTACATTGAAGCCAAATACTCCGAATTGCGCTCGGCGCGGGTCGCTGCGCTCGGCCGTGAACCGCGACGCGAGGAATTGCCAATGGACGTGGCGGAAATCGCGGATCGTGAGGGACGCTATTACCTCATGATCACGGGAGAAGACCGTGCGAGCAAGCTAACCGTATCCCTAGGGCCGCCGGAAGGATCTGAGGGAAATGGCGTCACGGTGAAGCTTGATGGCCGCGAAATGACCGGGTTGGACATTCGCGGCAAACGAGAATGGACTTGCGAGGCGCCAGACGGCGACCGCACAGGGTGCACATTCGCCACCGAGGTCTTCACGGCGACGCTCAAAACACCAAATGGCAACCTCGATATCAAACCGGCAGGCCTGCCGGCTTCGACTATTGCAGAAGCGTTCAGGGCGAAACACTAG
>CAJXYS010000003.1 GCA_913063035.1 uncultured Maritimibacter sp.
CGAAGGCGGGCCGGTCGGCCGGATCGAGCCGCCGGCATGGATCGACCGCCAGCATGTCGTCCAGCAGGGCCTGCGGACCGGCGGCGCGGTACTTGGCGGCATAGTGCAGCGGCGCCGCCCGCCATGCGCGCCCCGCGGCGACCAGCGCCGCCAGCGCCCGCACGGCGTCGGCATAGACCGGCGCCTCGTCGTCGACGAGGCGCGCCGCGGCATGGATCGGATCCCCTGCCTCGGGTTCCAGCACCGCGATCCGGCCGCCCGGGCGGACGATCCGGGCCGCCTCTGCCAGGGCCGCGTCCCGGTCGTCGGCGTGGTGCAGGCTCTCCGCGAAAACGGCCAGGTCGAAGGCGGCCGTGGGCAGGCCGGTCGCCTCGGCGGGGGCCACGAGATAACGGGCACCGCCCCGCGCACGGGCCGCCGCGACGGCCTCGGCATTCGGGTCGAGCCCCGTGACCTCCGCGCCCATGGCCGCGAGCACGCGGGCCGCCCGGCCGGCGCCGCAGCCCAGATCGACGGCCCGAAGCCCGGCGAGATCGCCCAGCGCAGCCGTGATCGCCGTATCGAGATCGAGAAAGTCGCGGTTCATCATGTCTCTTCCGGTTTCGCACCACAGAGCGGCGCGCACGAGGCTACAACATATCCGTCGCACTTGGCGCCCCGGCAGACCGAAACCCGGCCTACCGCGGCAGCAGGTCCGCACAATCCGGCGCGACGGTGTAAAGGCTGACCATGCGCCCGGCATAGGCGCCGGTCTCGACGGTCCAGCGCCCGGCCAGGGCCGACGGGCAGCCGGGTGGCCTCTCGCCGAAGGTTGCCAGCAGCACCGGACCGCTCTCGGCCCCGGTATAGGGGTAGCTCATCTCGTAGTGGTGCCGCGCCGGACCGGGCAGGTCGATGGCGCGGAACGTCAGGCCGCTCTCCCGCCCGGTATGGAAAAGATCGGCCAGCACGTCACGGTGGGTCGCGACCACCGTGTCCGCGCCCTGCGCCCGCGCCGTGTCGATGATCCGCTCGCTCAGCGCCGCGCGGCCCAGCACCCGTGCCAGAAGCAGGTTCTCGCCATCGAGGCTCAGCCGGTCGGCGGTGATGCTGGCCAGCGGCAGCGCCAGGGCGATCAGCCCGTGCACCGCGAAGGACACCCACAGCCAGCGCCGCGCCCGGTGCCAGAGCAGCGGCACGACCGCGAGCGTGCCGCCCAGATATGCCACCGCCGCCCAGTTCGCATAGGCCCGCGAAATCAGCGCCTGTCCGCAGATGATCAGGATGACCGGCAGCGCGAAGACCAGCATCAGCGCCTCCCAGCGGCCGGCGCGTCCGCGCCCCCAGCGCCATGCCGACCAGAGCAGCGCGCCCATGACGACCGGGCCGAAGAAGAGGAACTGCGCCGCGACGAACTCCGCCAGCCCCGGCAGGTTCAGCCCGGCCCGTTCCGCCGGGTCGCGCACCCAGTCGGCATTGTCGAGCGTATGCGAGACCGTGCTGCCCCCCGTGGCGACGTTCCAGATCAGGTTCGGCGCCGCGGCCACGAGGAACCCCGCCCCGAAGAGCGCGGCCATGCCCCATCCCGGCCGCCAGTCACGGCGCAGCACCGCCGCGAGCGCGGCGGAGATGAGGAAGTAGATCGCGGCGTATTTCGACAGGAAGCCAAGCCCGAGGCAAAGCCCGCCCAGCACCGCGTCGCGGGCCGCGGGCCGGTCGAGAAGGCGCACCCAGAAGAAAAGCGCGCCGGCGAAGAACGGGAAGAGGATCGTGTCCGTCGAGATCACCAGGCTGCCGGCCGTCGCCAGCGGCAGGGTCACATAGGCCAGCGCCGTGACCGCGCCCACGCGGTCGCCATGCAGCCGGCGCGCGACCGCCATCAGGATGAGCCCGGTGGCCGCGTGAAAGACCGGCCCCGGCACCCGGACCCAGAACGGCGCGTCGCTGCCGCCGATCTCGGTGGCCAGGCGGATCACCCAGGCAATCATGGGCGGCTTCGAGTAATAGCCGAAATCGAAGCTTTGCCCCCAGAGCCAGTACTGGGACTCATCGACGAAGAGATCGGTGGCGTTCAGGGCCTGGAGCGCGATCCGGACCGCGGTGATGGCAAGCACGCCGAGAATGGCGAGGCTGATGGCCCGTCTGTCGCGATCCTGGGCGGTCTGCATCGGAACTGTCCTGCCTTGTCGCGCCCCGGCGCGGGGCTCCGTCAAGCCGCTACACCGTCCGGGCGGCGGCGATCAAGCCCGATCCGGTGCGGGGCGCAGGGTCTCGCCGCGGATCAGCTTCGGATCCAGCTCGATGCGGGCCGGCAGGTCGGTCCGCCCGTCCAGCGCGCGGCCCGCGACGATCTCGGCGGCCTTGACGCCGATCTCCATGCGGCAGGCGTCCATGGTCGTCAGGTGCATCGGCAGGCCGTCCAGCAGGTCGACCCCGTTGAACCCGGCCAGGCCGACCCGGTTCGGCACGTCGATCCCGGCCTCGAGGCAATGCAACAGCCCCCCGGCGCCGATCAGGTCGTTCGAGAAGTAGAGAAAGTCGAGATCCGGCTCGCGGGCCAGCGCGGCAGTCGCCATTTCGCGGCCCTTCCGGAGGCTGGATCCCCCCGAGTAGAATTCCGTCGCGGCCAGGGCGAGACCGGCCTCGGACAGGCCCTGCTCGAACCCTTCGAGCCGCTTCCGTGCCCGGTGGTCGTCGGGCATATTGCTGCCGAGAAAGGCGATCCGGCGATAGCCGCGGCGCGTGATCTCGCGCGCCATATCACGACCCGCGCGGTGGTGGGAAATGCCGACATTGGCGTCGATCGCCGCGCCGTCCACATCCATGATCTCCACCACCGGGATCGCCGCGTTGCGCATCATCGCGCGCGCCGCGTCGTTGTGCTCGAGCCCGGCCACGATCAGACCGGAGGGCCGCCAGGACAGCATCTCGTAGATTACTTTTTCCTCGGTCTCGGGCGCGTAATGCGTGGCGCCGAAGACCGGCTGCAGCACGGTTTCGTCCAGCACCCGGGAGATCCCTGTCAGAACCTCCGGGAAGACCATGTTCGACAGCGACGGGATGATCACGCCCACCAGGTTTACCCTGTTCGAGGCCAGCGCGCCCGCGATCTTGTTCGGCACGTAGCCCAGGCTGCGCGCGGCGGCGAGCACCTTCTCGCGGGTGCGGGCGGACACGTCGCCCTTGTTCCGCAGCACCCGCGATACCGTCATCTCGCTGACACCGGAGGCTTCCGACACGTCGCGAAGCGTCAGATGCACCTTCCCGTCTTCCGTCAAACCCGGCCCTTTCGATACCCTGACCCCAAGTGTTAGCGGTAAAAGAAACCCTTGTATATGCCCCGGACGGCCGCTATTGTTTGCGCTAACAAAAGCATTCCGGGCGTCCTGCAAGCTCTCTTACTGACGTTCCTGGAATACCGGGGGGAGCGGTGGGCCAATTTCGCTCCCCCCAACTCTTTCCGACCGCTCGACATCTTGCGAAACCGGGTCAAAACCCGCATGAAAGGGGCGCGTGGCCCCGTAGCTCAGTGGATAGAGCAACCGCCTCCTAAGCGGTAGGTCGGAGGTTCGAATCCTCCCGGGGTCGCCAGAGCCCCGTCAGAGCATGCGGATGACGTCCTTCTCGATCGCCAGCATGTAACCCTTTCGGCTGATGTGGCGGATCAGCAGCTCCGTCACGATCTGGTTGCCCAGCTGGTCGCGGAGCCGCTTGATCCGGGTCGCGCCGGACGCTTCCTCGCAATCCTCGGCGGTGCGGCCCGAGATCATCGCCTCGATCTCGGCGCCCGAGAGAACGTCGTCGTCCATGCGCGCCTCGCAGAGCACGGCCAGCGTCTCGCAATTGGCGGCGGTCAGGTCGAATTCCATGTTGTTGAGATAGACCTTCCGCTCGTCGCGGCTGACCAGCAGGCTGTTGATCTGGATGCCCGCGCGCTCGATCTCGGACATGCGGCGGTTCAGCCCGATGATGGTCACCAGGAACACCAGCGCCGCCACGAGCAGGGCGGTGGCGAAGACCAGCAGCACGAAGATCACGAAACGGTAGCTGGCCAGGGTGTCGGAAAACGCGGTGCCCGATTGCGCGAGGATCTCGAGAAGCTTGATCTCGGCATTGGAGGTCAGGTCGGCATTCTCGACGAAGAGCCGTTCGACCCGGGCGTTGAACGCATTCGCATCGGGCAGGTTCAGGAAGAGCGCCAGCGCCGCCAGGCCGAGAATGGCGATGATGGCCGCGATCCCGGCCAGAACCAGCCGGCTGCCCGCCTGCGGGCGGGAACGTCTGGGCTGGTTTTCCGGCATGCTCACGCGGCGGCTCCTCCTCTGTTCCTTCTCCCCTCGGCCGGAAGGCGCGTCAAGGATGCGCGCTCCGGCCTAGTACCTGAGGAAGTTCCCGCCGGCTTCCGCGCGGCGCTCGGCGAGCCCCTCCTCGCCGAAGAGGGAAACCACCGACAGCAGCGTCCAGCCGTCGCCCGCGATCCGGCCCGCCACCGCCTCGGCCGCGGCCGCACGGTCGCTGCAGGCCGCGTCGGGCAGGGCGATCACCCCGTAATGAAGCCGGAGCGGATCGTCCTTCTTGGCCTTGTAGTCGGCATAGCAATCGGCCGCCGCCGGCAGCGGCGCCAGGATCAGCCCGACAAGGGCAAGACTGCGGAGAAGAGCTGCGTTCATGCCGCGAGAGTGCCGTTTGCGGCGCGGTTATTCAATATCACCGCCGCCATGCGCCGTCGCTATCCGATAGCAGCGCGGTGATATTGCCTGTCTTCCGCGACCCGGCCCAGCCTCGGTCCATCGACATGTCGCGCCGCGGGGCGCGCCGTCACAGGAAAGGACCGAAACCATGCTCAGACAGATCACACTTGCACTGGCCGCGGGCGCCGTGGCGCTGGCCGGGCTGACCGCGACGGCGGCACCGGCGCGTGCCGACGGCGAGGACATCGCCAAGGCGCTCGCCGGGGTTGCGACCATCTTCATCATCGGCAAGGCCATCGAGCAGGCCAAAGACGACCGCCGGGACAAGGCCAATAAGCCCGCCCGGAAGGCCAGGCATCACGGGGGCGGCGATCGCCAGTGCCTGCGCCAGATCCGCCGTCACGGCGAATGGGTCAGCTATTATGACCGCAAGTGCCTGAAGCGCCAGGATCGCCACCGGGACCGCGCCGGCTACCGCGGCCGCGACCGCCACGCGGACCGCTATCCCCGTACCTGCCAGCGCAAGCGCTGGACCCGCCACGGCTGGGAATCCTATTACGCCCAGCGCTGCCTGCGGCGTCACGGCTTCTGAGCCGCCGGCCGCGCCCGGCGCGCGGGCGGCCCGTTTCGCCTTGCACACCGGGGGCGGGTCGGGGAATCTCTCGGGCATGGACGGGCCCGACGACAGTTTCGAAGCGGCCGCGCGACAGCGCGGCTGCCTGCGCGTTGCCGGCGTGGACGAGGTCGGGCGCGGCCCGCTGGCCGGGCCGGTCACCGCGGCGGCGGTCATCCTCGATCCCGCCTGCGTGCCGGACGGGCTGAAGGATTCCAAGCTGCTCCGGCCGGAGCGGCGTGCGGAACTGGCCGCGCTGCTGGCCGACTGCGCCGAAATCGCCGTCGCCCATGCCAGCGTCGAGGAAATCGACCGGCTCAACATCCTTCAGGCCGCGCATCTCGCGATGCGGCGGGCGGTGGCCGCCCTGCCGCGGGCGGCCGATCACCTGCTGATCGACGGCAACCGCGTGCCCGACGCGCTGCCCTGCCCGGCCGAGGCCGTGATCAGGGGCGACAGCCTCTGTTTTTCCATCGCGGCGGCGTCGATCGTGGCCAAGACGGCCCGCGACCGGATCATGGTGGATTTGGCGCAACAGTTTCCCGGCTACGGCTGGGAGACCAATGCCGGCTACGGCTCCCGCCAGCATCTCGAGGCGCTTCAACGTCTAGGGGCGACCCCACACCATAGGCGTTCGTTCAAGCCGGTATACAATATATTGTATCAAGGCAAAATTGTAACCCCTTGATTCAAAAAAGAAATTGACCACGAATCGGCTTTGACTCATCTTTGTCCACAACAAGAACCGCGGATGCGGACGAAGGGGCAGAGATGGCGATACGCGAACAGAATACGGGGGCGGCCGCGCTCCCGCGGAACGAAATATTGGCCGGCGACTGCATCGAGATCATGCAGGGTCTGCCGGAAGACTCCGTCGACCTGATCTTCGCCGATCCGCCCTATAACCTGCAGCTGCGCGGCGAGCTGCACCGCCCCGACAACAGCCGCGTCGACGCGGTGGACGACGCCTGGGACCGTTTCGCCAGTTTCCAGACATATGACGAGTTCACGCGCGCCTGGCTTGCCGCCGCGCGGCGCATCCTGAAGCCGGGCGGCGCGATCTGGGTGATCGGCAGCTACCACAACATCTTCCGTGTCGGTGCCGCGCTGCAGGACACGGGCTACTGGATCCTCAACGACGTGGTCTGGCGCAAGTCGAACCCGATGCCCAATTTCCGCGGCAAGCGTCTGACCAACGCCCATGAAACGATGATCTGGGCGGCCAAGTCCGACGCCTCGAAATACACCTTCAACTACGAGGCGCTGAAGGCCCTGAACGAGGGCGTGCAGATGCGGTCGGACTGGGTTCTGCCGATCTGCAACGGGCACGAGCGGCTCAAGACGGAGGCCGGCGAGAAGGCCCACCCCACCCAGAAACCGGAGAGCCTGCTGCACCGGGTTCTGGTCGCCACGACCAATCCGGGCGACGTGGTGCTGGATCCCTTCTTCGGCACGGGCACGACCGGGGCCGTGGCCAAGAAGCTCGGCCGGGACTTCATCGGCATCGAACGCGAGGACGCCTATCGCAAGGTCGCCGCCAGGCGCATCGACGCCGCGCGGAAATACGACAGCGCCTATGTCGAGGTCACCACCTCGAAGCGGGCCGAGCCGCGCGTGCCCTTCGGCCAGCTGGTCGAGCGCGGCATGCTGCGCCCCGGCGAGGTGCTGACCAGCATGAACGGTAAGCGCGCCGCGAAGGTGCGGGCCGACGGCACCCTCGTGGCAGATGACATCAAGGGCTCGATCCACCAGGTCGGCGCCGCGCTCGAGGGCGCGCCAAGCTGCAACGGCTGGACCTACTGGTGTTTCCGCCGCGACGGCAAGACCGTGCCGATCGACGTGCTGCGCCAGCAGCTCCGCGCCGAGATGGCCGACAAGCCAGCGAGCTGATCCCCGACACGAATACCGCCGGTGCCTGTGGCCTGACTGGCACCCGACTGCCCCGCCTGTCCGACAGGCGGGGCATTTTTTTCATGGCGCGCCGCGCGGCAGGGGCAGGCGGCCGGTATCGTAGGGGGTCCAGTCGGCGATCTCGGGGTAGAACTGCCGGCGCCAGCGGCGCACCCGCGGGTTCATCGCCCGCCGCCAAAGCGGCGGCACCATCGCCAGGGCGGCCATCGCCGGGTAGCCTAGCGGCAACTGCGGCGCCTTGTCCGCGGAATAGGTCTGCAGCAGCGGGAAGCGGCGGTCGGGACGGGTGTGATGATCGGAATGGCGCTGCAGGTTGATCAGCAGCCAGTTGGAGACCCGGTGCGCCGCGTTCCAGCTATGATGCGGTCTGACATGTTCGTACCGTCCCTCGCCGAGATGCTTGCGCGTCAGCCCGTAGTGTTCGACGTAGTTGGTCAGTTCCAGCTGCCAGATCGCCACGAAGGCCTGCCACAGGAAGAGCGCGACCCCGGCCCATCCGCCGATCGCCCCGGCCAGCGCCAGGGCGCCGAGTTGCAGTGCGCCGTAACGCCAGAAGGGATTGCGCCGGCTCCACCAGGGCAGGCCGCGCCGCGCCAGCCGCGCGTTTTCGGCCCGGAAGGCCGAGCCCGGGGACTCGCGCAGCACCCGGGGGAAGAAGCGATGGAAACCCTCGTTGTAGCGGGCCGTCACGGCATCGCGCACCGTGCCGACCCAGGGGTGGTGAACCAGCAGGTGTTCGGACCGGAAATGGCTGTAGCAGACAAGCGCCAGGAGCAGGTCGCCAAGCCACCGCTCCAGCCGGCTTGGCTGGTGCAGAAGTTCGTGGGCATAGGTGATGCCCACCGATCCGGACATGACCCCCACCCCGAAGAAAAGGATCAGCGCCTCCCACCAGGACAGGTTGTCGGTCGTGCCGACCCACCAGATCGACCCGAAAATCGCCACCGCCTCGATCGGGACCCAGACGAGCGTGACGAGCCGGTACCAGAAAAGATCCGCGTCTGGCGTTTCGGTATCGGCGTTCTCGCGATTGACGCCGGCCACCATGTCGAGCAGCGCAACAAGCGTCCAGGCATGGAGGGGCAACAGGAAAAGCACCCAGCCGCCGAACCGGGCACCGAGGAGCCAGAGCGGCAGAGCCAGCAGGGAAACCCAGAAAGGCAGGGCGGATTTCAGCCGCATGACATCCTGCGACGGGATCATCGCCACCTCCGACACTCGTTACGCGCGCACCCTATCGGTGGAAGGTTATGCACAAGCGAATGCGGCGGCAATCATCATGTGCGGCCGCGGCGCCCGTCAGACAGCGTCCCGGGCGAGATCGAAGACCTTCCGCATCACGGTGGGCAGCGCCGCCGGGCGAAACTCTTGCGGGGCGAGGAACATGCCCCGCCCGGGGTCGGCTTCCTGCGGCAGGCGAGCCGTGAAGACGTGCAATCTGAGGTGGAAGTGGGTGAAGGTATGCCGCACCTCCGCGCCTAGGAGACGCCAGTCGGCCGCGACGGGCGGCGCCTCGTCCGGGGCGTCGCACCACACGGATCCCGGCCATCCCAGCATACCCCCGAGCAGCCCCTTGTCGGGACGCCTTTCCAGCAGCCAGGCGCCGTCGGCACGACGCCCGACATAGGCATAGCCGAGCCGGACCGGCTTCGGCGCCTTCGGGCTCTTGCGTGGCAATCCTGGCGCGATCCCGGCGGCGCGCCCGGCGCAGGGCCCGCGCCAGGGGCAGATCCCGCAGGCGGGGTTCCGGGGCGTGCAGATCGTGGCCCCCAGGTCCATGACGGCCTGGGCATGGTCGCCGGGCCGCTCGGCCGGGGTCAGGCGGGCCGCGAGGCGGCCCAGCTCGCCCTTCACCGCCGGCAGCGGCGATTCCACCGCGTGCAGCCGGGCCATGACACGCTCCACATTTCCGTCCACAACCGTTTCCGGCCGGTCAAAGGCGATCGCGGCCACCGCGGCGGCGGTATAGGGCCCGATGCCCGGCAAGGCCTGCAGCCCGGCCCGCGTGTCGGGGAAACGCCCGCCATGATCGGCGACGATCGCCCGCGCGCATTTCAGCAGGTTCCGCGCCCGTGCGTAGTAGCCCAGCCCGGCCCATTCGGCCATGACCGCGTCGTCCTGGGCGGCGGCCAGGTCCGCCACGGTCGGCCAGCGCCGCGTGAAGCGGTCGAAATACCCGCGGACGGCGGCGACGGTGGTCTGCTGCAGCATCACCTCCGACAGCCAGACGCGATAGGGATCCGGCCGCATGCCCGCGCGCCGCGCCGCCGGCCCGACCCGCCAGGGCATCTCGCGGGCGTGGACGTCGTACCAGTCCAGCAGCGTCCGGGTCAGGTCCTCGTCACGCAATCTTTATCGCTCCCGTTCCGGCAAATCTCTGGCCCCTAGCCCTGCCGCGGTTACAATAGAGCCCGAGGCGAGGAAAGACAGAGATGGCCGGCAAGCAACAGAGCAGAAAATCCCCCCCGGCGCGCCGCATGCGCGGCTTCGAGCGGACCGCCGGGCTGATCCAGCCCCAGCTGCGGAACGCCGGCGAGAAGCGGGGATTCGCGGTGGCCCGCCTTCTGACGCACTGGACCGACATCGTGGGCGAGGAGACCGCGCGCATCGCCCAGCCGGTCAAGGTTTCCTATGGCCGCGAGGGGTTCGGCGCCACCTTGACGCTGCTGACCACGGGGGCGCATGCCCCCATGCTGCAGGCCGACCTTCCCAAGATCCGGGAACGGGTGAACGCCTGCTACGGCTATTCCGCGATCTCGCGCATCCGGGTCACCCAGACCGCGCCGACCGGTTTCGCCGAGGGCCAGGCCGCCTTCGCGCCGGCGCCGAAGACCGCGGGCGCGGCCGAACCCACCCCCGAGGTGCAGCGGCAGGCCGCCGCCACCGCGGCCGGGGTTGAGGACGACAGCCTCCGCCAGGCGCTTGAAGCGCTGGCGCAAAACGTCCTATCACGCGACAGGAAATGAGACAGGAAAGGCCGATCTTGATGGCACGCAATTCTCTCTTCGCGCTCGTGGCCGCCGTTCTGGTGGCCGGCGGGGCGCTCTGGGCGCTTCAGGGCGGGCAGCCGGCAACCACGCCGATCCCGGCGGCGAACGCGCAGTCCTCCGGCGATGTCGATACCTCCGGCATCACCGAGATGACCGTGGGCGATCCCGAGGCCCCGGTCGAGGTGATCGAATATGCCTCTTTCACCTGCCCGCACTGCGCCACCTTCCACGAGACGGTCTTCCCGCAGATCGAGGAGAATTACGTGGACACGGGCAAGGTCCACTTCGTCTACCGCGAGGTCTATTTCGACCGCTACGGGCTCTGGGCGGGCATGGTGGCGCGCTGCGGCGGCGCAGATCGCTATTTCGGGATCGTCGACATGATCTACGAGCGGCAGCGGGAATGGACCCAGGGCGAGGACGCCGCCCAGGTGGTGCAGAACCTGCGCAAGATCGGCAAGGTTGCGGGACTCGACGACAGCCAGCTCGACGCCTGCCTGTCGGACGCCGGGAAGGCCGAGGCGCTCTACGCGCTCTACCAGAAGAACGCCGAGATGCACGATATCAACTCGACGCCCAGCTTCGTCATCGACGGCGAGAAGTTCTCGAACATGAGCTACGCGGATTTCGCCGAGACCCTGGACGAGAAGCTGGCCGAGTGATCCCATGAGCGACGCCCCCCTCGCCGGGCTGAAGGTTCTGGAACTGGCGCGGATCCTGGCTGGCCCCTGGGCCGGCCAGACCCTTGCCGATCTCGGCGCCGAGGTCATCAAGGTCGAGAGCCCCGCGGGCGACGACACCCGCCGCTGGGGGCCGCCCTTCATCGCGCGCGACGACGACCGGTCAGCCGCGTATTTCCACAGCTGCAACCGCGGCAAACAGTCGGTCACCGTGGATTTCCGCACGCCCGAAGGCCAGCAGATCGTGCGCGATCTCGCCGCCGAGGCGGACGTGCTGATCGAGAACTTCAAGGTGGGGGGCCTCGCGAAATACGGCCTCGACTATGACAGCCTCGCGGCGGTGAACCCGCAACTCGTCTACTGCTCGATCACCGGTTTCGGGCAGGACGGCCCCTACGCCCACCGGGCGGGCTACGATTACATCATCCAGGGCATGTCCGGCATCATGTCCGTCACCGGAGCGCCCGAGGGCCAGCCGCAGAAGATGGGGGTGGCGGTCACGGACATCCTGACCGGCATCTACAGCGCCACCGCGATCCTCGCGGCGCTGCACCAGCGCGAGCGCACCGGCAAGGGCCAGCAGATCGACATGGCGCTGCTCGACGTCGCCACCGGCATCATGGCCAACCAGGCGATGAACTACCTGACGACCGGCAGCGCCCCGGCGCGGATCGGGAACGCCCACCAGAACCTCGTGCCCTACCAGGTCTTCGACTGCGCCGATGGCTGGATCATCATCGCCACCGGCAACGACGCGCAGTACCAGCGGCTCTGCGGGCTGCTCGGCCTGGGCGAGATCGCGGACGCCCCGGAATTCCGCACCAACGCCGACCGCATCGCCAACCGCGAGACGCTGACGGACAGGCTGACCGAGGCGACGCGCAGCTGGGCAAAGGACGCGCTGCTCGCCGCCTGCGAGGCCGCGGGCGTGCCCGCCGGGCCGATCAACGACCTGGCCGAGGTTTTCGACGACCCGCAGATACGGCATCGCGGGATGCGCATCGATCGCGACGGCGTGCCGGGGGTGCGGTCGCCGTTTCGCTTCTCGGACGCCGGGCTGGCGCTGAACCATGCCTCGCCGAAACTCGGCGAGCACACCGCGGCCGTCCTGGCCCGCCTGCGCGGCGAGACGCCGGACTAGTCCGGCGCGCAGAGCGCCTTGATACCCCTGAGCACCTCGGCATCGCCGGCCTCGGCATCGGCGGAGAGGCGCGCGATCTCGTCCTCGAGCGCGTCGCGCGCCACCACGCGGTCGACCAGGCCGAAATCATACGCCTCTTGCGCCGTCAACCTGGCCCCGCCAAGCAGTACCATCTTGGTGCGGGCCGGCCCGATCAGCGCGGCCAGCCGGCCCGGATCGGAGGGCTGCGGCAGGAAGCCCAGCTTCATCACCGGGTAGAAGAACCGGGCCTCGGGCACCGCGAGGCGCAGGTCGCAGGCCAGGGCCATCCCGAAGGCGCCGCCGGCCAGCGTGCCGTTCAGCGCCGCGACGGTCAGGCAGGGCAGCGCCGCGATCCGCGCCGAGAGCCGTTCCCAGACCGGGTCGGTGGCCAGCCCCGCGCGGGCCTCGGCCAGGTCGGCCCCGGCGCTGAAGACGCTCCCGGCGCCGGTCAGGACGAACACGCGAACATCCGCGTCCGCGGCTTCCGCGGCGATGGCCTCGATCCGCTCCAGCATCTCGCGGGTCAGCGAATTGGCCTTGTCCGGGCGATTGACCGTTACCGTCCAGCGTGCGCCCGCCTTCGCCAGCCCGATCACGCGATCAGCCCCACGCGGCGGCGGATAGACTCGTCGCGGAGCGAGACCTCTTGCCCGACGAACCCGTCCGCGTCCGGCCCGCACATCCAGAGCAGGGCCTCGGCCGGCCATTCAGGCGGGATATGCGCCGACCAGTCGAGCTGGCTGACCGGGTTGACCCCGCTCGACTTGATCTCGCGCTGCATCTCGGTGGCGACGGTTCCGGGCGAGAGCCCCATCGCGCGGATGCCGTGCGGGCGACCTTCCTTGTCGGCGCTCGCCGTCAGCATCGCCGCCCCGGCCTTGGACGCGCAGTAGGCGCTCCAGCCTTCGAGCGCGTTGTGCGCGGCCCCGGAGCTGACGGTCAGGATCGTCCCGCCCCCCTGCCGGCGCATCACCGGCATCGCCGCGCGCATGCCGTGAAAGACGCCCTTGAGGTTGATATCGATCAGCTTGCCCCAGGCCGCCGGGTCCACCACGTCCATCATGGCGATCGGCTCGATCACGCCGGCGTTGTTGATCAGGATGTCGACGGCGCCGAACTCGGCCGCGGCCGCGGCGACGGCGGCGGCCACGTCCTCGTAGTCCGCCACGTCGCAGCTGCGAGCAACGGCGCTGCCGCCCTCTGCGCGGATATCGTCGGCCAGGGCGCCGATCTCGTCCTTGGACCGCGCCAGCAGCATCACCTCCGCACCGGCCGTGGCGAAGCGCCGCGCTGCGGCGGCGCCGATCCCGCGGCTGGCCCCCGTGATCAGGGCCGATTTGCCTTTCAGATCCATCCCGTCGTCCTCTTCTGTCTCGTCGCGCAGCACCGCGCGTCCAAGGGGTAACCCGTCACGCCGCGCGGTGCCAGACCGCGCGGTCCGGGATTGGCCCTTTCCCGCTTGACCCTGTGCGGGGCAGGGCCGATCTTGAAGGGGAACGATATTCAGAAAGGGGTGACGATGATGCACGGCAAACAGGCGATTTTCGCGTTCGGCGCCGCGACGCTCGCCGGGCTCCCGGCGCAGGCGGAGGTGACCCCGCAAGAGGTCTGGACCAAGTGGCAGGACTTCTCGGCCTATACGGGCCAGGCGATGCAGGCCGGCTCGGCAGAGATGTCGGGCGATACGCTGGTGCTCGAGAACGTCACCACCGAGTTCGGCGGCGTCGACTCAGAGATCGTCAGCAGCCGCGACTGGGTGCGCATGCGCGACCTGGGCGACGGCACCGTGGAAATCACCATGGCGCCCGCGCAGCGCATCGTCGGCACCGTCACCCCGGAGGAAGGCGAAACCGCCGCGATCGACATGACCGTTCTCTATGACGGCGCGCGCATCGTCGCCAGCGGCACGCCGGAGCGCCTGGTGCAGGAGTTCAGCCTCGACCGGCTGACGCTGGCCGACGGCGATATCGCCGTGGAAGACGAGGACGCCGATTTCAGCATCGACTTCACCGCGACGACGGTGGCCGGTCGCTACATCATGGAGGAGACCGGCGCCGAGGCGATGGCCGCCACGGGCAACAGCACGCTCGGCGCGCTCGAGATGGAAATGACCGGCACCGACCCGGAAAGCGGTGCGGATTTCACGGCGCGCTTCGACATGTCAGACGTCGCGGCCGATTTCAGCGGCAACCTGCTGAACATCGGTCTCGCCGCGAATCCCTTTGCCTCGGGGGCCGCCTTCTCGGTCGACATGACGTCCGGCGCCTCGTCCTCCGTTTTCGAGGCCGTCGAGGATGGCGACACAACCCGGTTTGAATCGCGCAGCAGCGGGGGCGGTTTCGGTGTAGCGCTCTCGCCGGACGCGCTGCGCTACACGCTCGACAGCCGCGGGATCGACTACACCCTCAGCTCGTCGGAGCTGCCTTTCCCCGAGCTTTCGGCCAGCATCGCCGAGACCGGTTTCGACCTGAACCTGCCCCTGAGCCCGTCGGAGGAACCGCGCGATTTCAACCTGCTCGTCAAGCTGCGCGATCTGGTCATCGACGACCGCCTGTGGGGGATGATCGATCCCGCGGGCAATCTCGAACACAGCCCCGCGACGCTGCTGGTCGACCTCAGCGGCAAGGTCCAGGTCCTGATGGACATGCTGGCCCGTGCCGAGGATCTCGAGGATCTCGACAAGGCCCCCGGCGAATTGCGCTCGGTGTCGCTGAACGCGCTGGAACTGGCGCTCGGGGGCGCCCGGCTCACCGGCAGCGGAAGCTTCACCTTCGATCCGGAAAAGGTGGAACTGCTGGACGGCATCCGCCAGCCCGCGGGGGCGATCGACCTGCAGCTGGTGGGCGGCAACGCCCTGCTCGACGCGCTCTCCAAGATGGGTATCGTCGGCGAAAGCCAGGTGATGAACGCGCGCATGATGCTGGCCATGTTCGCCGTGCCGGGCGACGGCGAGGACACGCTGACCTCGACCATCGAGATGACCGAAGAGGGCAAGATCCTCGCCAATGGCAACCCGCTGAACTGAGCGTCGGTCCCGCCTGATGGCGCGGGCCGCCGCGCCCTTCCCGCGGCCGGTCTTGCAGCCCGGCCGCGGGATGCTTTAATCCGCCCCATCCCTGTTCATTTCGGAGCCCCCATGGCCCAGGATCTCGAGTCTCTCACCGCTGCCCTGCTGGACGCCGCCCGCACCGCCGGCGCGGAAACCGCCGATGCGCTGGCGGTCGAGGGCAGCGCCGTTTCGGTCGATGTGCGCAACGGCGCGCTGGAACAGGCGGAGCGCGCCGAGGGCGTCGATCTTGGCCTCCGGGTGCTGATCGGGCGCCGCCAGGCCTGCGTCTCGGCGTCCGACACGCGCCCAGAGACGATCGCGGAGATGGCCGCGCGCGCCGTCGCCATGGCCCGCGAGGCCCCCGAGGACCCCGGCGCCGGCCTGGCGGATCCGGCGGAACTGGCCGGTGACCGGGACGCCGCGGTACTGGAACTCGCCGACCCTGCCGGCGACCCCGCGCCCGCCGCGCTGGAGGAAGACGCCCGCGCCGCCGAGGCCGCGGCGCGTGCCGTCGCCGGCGTTTCGCAGATCCAGGGCGCGTCGGCCGGCTATTCCCGGCGGCGCCTGCATCTCGCGGCCAGCAATGGCTTTTCGGGCGGCTATGCACGCACGGGGCGGTCGACCTCCTGCGTCGCGATCTCGGGCGAGGGGCTGGGCATGGAACGCGACTACGCCGCCGAAAGCCGCGTTTTCCAGGCCGATCTGCCCAGCGCCGAGAAGATCGGCCGCCTGGCCGGCGAGCGCGCGGCGGCGCGGGCGAATCCCCGCCGCCCAAAGACCGGCGCCTACCCGGTGCTCTTCGACGAGCGTATCGCCGCCTCGCTGACCGGTCACCTTCTGGGCGCCGTCAACGGGACGGCCATCGCCCGCGGCGCCAGCTGGCTGATGGACGCGATGGACACGCAGGTGCTGCCCGCCGGCCTGTCGCTGGTCGAGGACCCGCATCGCAAACGCGTCTCGGGCTCGCGGCCCTTCGACGCCGAGGGGCTCGCCACCGCCGCCCGTCCCATCGTCGAAGACGGCGTCCTGCGCCGCTGGGTGCTCGACCTCGCAACCGCGCGCAAGCTCGGGCTGGAAAGCACGGCCAATGCCGCACGCGGGCCGTCGGCGCCGCCCTCGCCCAGCGTGTCAAACATCGCCCTGACCCAGGGCGACCGAAGCCGTTCGGAGCTGATGGCCGAGATGGGCACGGGCCTGCTGGTCACCTCGCTGATCGGCTCGACCATCAACCCGACCACGGGCGACTACTCGCGCGGGGCCTCGGGCTTCTGGGTCGAGAACGGTGAGATCGCCTACCCGGTCAACGAGTGCACCATCGCCGGCAACCTGCGCGACATGCTGTTGCGGATCACGCCCGCCAACGATGCACGCCGCCATCTCAGCCACGTGGTGCCGAGCCTGCTCGTCGAGGGCCTGACGCTTGCCGGGGAGTGACCTCGCCCTGTTGCGCGACGCGGCCGCTGCCGCGGGCCGCATCGCCACCCGCCATTTCCGGCAGGGTCCGCAGATCTGGGACAAGGGCGGCGGCCACGGGCCGGTGACCGAGGCCGATCTCGAGATAGATCGCATGCTCCGGGCAGACCTGCTCGCGGCGCGGCCCGGATATGGCTGGCTGTCGGAGGAAACCGACGACGATACGCGGCGGCTCGGGGCGCGCCGGCTGTTCATCGTCGATCCGATCGACGGGACACGCGCCTTCATCGACGGCCGGCGAGCCTTTGCTCACGCGCTGGCCGTGGTCGAGGACGGCCGGGTCACGGCCGGGGTGGTGTGCCTGCCGCTGATGGACAAGCTTTACGAGGCAGAGCTGGGCCGCGGCGCGCGGCTCAACGGCCGGCCGATCCGGGCCAGCGACCGGGCCGAGCTTGACGGCGCCGACATCCTCGCCGGCCGGCCGCAACTCGCCCCCGAGCTCTGGCCGGGCGGGGTGCCGAAGGTCACCCGCCATCACCGGCCGTCCCTGGCCTATCGCCTGTGCCTCGTGGCCGAGGGCCGCTTCGACGGCATGGTCACGCTGCGGCCCAGCTGGGAATGGGACATCGCCGCCGGGGCGCTGATCCTTTCGGAGGCCGGCGCCCGGGTCACCGACCGGTTCGGGGCGCCGCTGCGCTTCAACGAACCGGACCCGCGCCATCCCGGGCTGGTCGCCGGCGCGCCGGCGGTGCATGCGGGGCTGCTGGCCCGGCTGCGCTGACAGCCGGTCGCTCAGCCGGATTTGCCCTCGACGAAACGCCGCGTCTCCGGGTTCCGCGGATCGAGGAAGACCTGCTCGGTCGGTCCGATTTCCAGCAATTCACCAAGATGGAAATGCGCCACCCGGTCGGCGACCCGGCGCGCCTCCATCATGGAATGGGTCACCACCACGATGCTGTGATCGACGCGCAGCTCCATCATCAGCTCCTCGAGCCGCGCCGTGGCGATGGGGTCGATGGATCCCGTCGGCTCGTCCATCAGAAGGACTTCGGGATCGGTGCCGATCGCACGCGCCACGCAAAGCCGCTGTTGCTGCCCGCCACTGAGGTCGAACCCGGACTGATCGTGCAGGTGATCCTTCACCTCGTCCCAGAGATGCGCCCGGCGCAGGCAGTGCTCGACCCAGGCATCCATCTCGGCGCCGGTGTCGACCAGGCCGTGAAGCCGCGCGCCATAGGCGACGTTCTCGTAGATGGAACGGGCAAAGGGGTTGGGCTTCTGCGCCACCCAGCCGAAGCGCTTGCGGTGCAGCGGCGGGTCCACCTCGGGCGCGTTGATATCCGCGCCGCTCATGGTGATGCGCCCGGTGATGCGCACATCCGGGTTGCCGTCATGCATCCGGTTGAGCGTCTTGAGCGCGGTGGTCTTGCCGCAGCCTGACGGGCCGATGAAGGCCAGGATTTCCTGCGGGTAGACGTCGAAGGTGACATTCTTCAGCGCATGGGTCTCGCCATACCAGAGATCGAGATCCGCCACCTCGATCAAGGGCGGCGCGTTACGGCCATGCGACGGGCGCGGGTCGGCCTTGGCCGGGGCTCGTCCGGAATCCAGCATCTCGACATCTCCTCCAGTACCGTTACCCGGAAAAGGATGACCTGCCCCGGGCCAGGGCGGTTTGCGCTGGATCAATCCGGTCGAATTGTCATGAAAACTTCATCTAAGCCGGATCGCCGGCCCCGCGCCGGCAGGCTGTGCGCCTTGACCCCGACGGGCGTTCCTTTAGGGTGCGCGCAACCTCGAAACGGTGGAGAATCCCAATGGCACAGCGCCTGCATCTCGTCTTCGGCGGTGAGCTCGTGACCCCGTCCAGCAGCGTCTTCAAGAATGTCGACGACATCCATATCGTGGGCATCTTCCCCGACTACGACTCCGCCTACAACGCCTGGAAATCCGAGGCGCAGCGCACGGTCGACAACGCGCATATGCGCTATTTCATCGCCCATCTGCATCGCCTGCGCGACGAAGAGCGCGAGGCCGGCCCGACCGAGGAACTCGGCAGCTAAGGCCGCGCGCGATGGGCCGGTCGCTGGGTCTTGCCTTCTACCTCGCCTTCTCCGCACGGGCAGACGGCTATGCCCGGCGACTGCTCGACCGGCGGCTCGCGGCGGGCAAGGAAGACCCGGAACGGCTCTCCGAGCGACTCGGCGACGCCGGACAGGAACGGCCGGACGGCCCGCTGGCCTGGTTCCATGCCGCAAGCGTCGGCGAGACCCTGTCGCTGCTGGAACTGATCCGCAAGCTGGGCGAGGCCCGTCCGGAGGCGAGCTTCCTCGTGACGACCGGCACCGTGACCTCGGCCTCTGTGCTGGCGAGCCGCATGCCGCCCCGCACGATTCACCAGTTCATTCCCGTCGATACGCGGCGCGCCGTGGTGCGGTTTCTCGATCACTGGCAGCCCGATCTCGCGGTGTGGACGGAGAGCGAATTCTGGCCGCGGCTGATGGTCGAGACCCATCGCCGCGGCATTCCGATGGTGCTGGTGAATGCCCGGCTCTCGGAAAAGAGCCACGACCGCTGGCGCTGGCTGCCCGGGTTCGCCAAGTCGCTCCTGACCCGCTTCGACCATGTGCTCGCGCAGGACACCCAGACCGCGGGCCACCTGCGCCGACTCGGCCTGCCCCGCGACCGGGTCGAGGTCATCGGCACGCTCAAGGAAGGCTCCGCCGCGCTGCCCTGCGACGAGACCGAGCGCACCACCATGGCGTCCCGGCTGGCCGGGCGGCCGGTCTGGCTGGCCGCCTCGACCCACCCGGGCGAGGAAGAGATCGTCGTCGAGGCCCATGCCGCGGCCGGACGCACCGCCCGGCGCCTCCTGCTCATCATTGCGCCCCGCCACCCGGAACGCGGCGCCGCCATCGCCGGGACCCTCAGGTCCGGCGGATGGGACGTCGCGCGCCGGTCGCTTGGCGAGGTGCCGACCGACGAGACCCAGATCTACGTCGCCGACACGCTCGGGGAGATGGGGCTTTGGTACCGGCTGGCCCCGGTCAGCTTCCTCGGCGGGTCGCTCGTCGAGATTGGCGGGCACAACCCGTTCGAACCCGCGGCGCTGGGATCCGCGATCCTGCATGGTCCCCATGTGGTGAATTTCGCCGATGTCTATGCCCGGCTCGCCGAGGCCGGCGCCACGATGGAGGTCCGGGATGCCGACAGCCTCGCCCGCGCGCTGTCGGAAGCCCTCGCGCCGGATCGCGCCGCCGAGCTGGCCCATGCCGCCTGGGAGGTCTGCTCCAGCGGGGCCGAGGTCACCGAGCGCACGCTCGAGCTTCTGCTCGCCCGGCTGCCCGCACCCGGGGCCGATACCTGATGCAGGCGCCGCGCTTCTGGCACCGTGCGCCCGGGCTGTTGTCCACCCTGCTCGCGCCGCTCGGGGCGGTCTATGCCGCCGCGACCCGGCGACGCGTGGCCCGGCCCGGCACGCGTGTCGGCGTGCCCGTGATCTGCGTGGGCAACATCAATGCCGGGGGCACCGGCAAGACACCGACCGTGATCGCCCTGCTCGAGCGGCTGAACGCCGCGGGACGGACACCGCAGGTCGTCAGCCGCGGGCATGGCGGGCGCCTCGCCGGGCCGGTCCGGGTCGATCCTGCCCGCCACCGGGCCGAGGATGTCGGGGACGAGCCGCTGCTTCTGGCCGCCTTCGCCCCGGTCTGGGTGGCGCGCGACCGGGCGGCGGGCGCCCGCGCGGCGGCAGGCGCCGGCGCCGATGTCATCCTGCTCGATGACGGGTTCCAGAACCCTGCGCTGGTCAAGGACGTATCGCTGGTCGTCGTGGACGCGGCCCGCGGCTTCGGCAATGGACGGGTGCTGCCGGCCGGCCCCCTCCGCGAGCCGGTGGCCGCGGGCATGGCCCGGGCCGACGCGCTGCTGTCGATCGGCGGGCCGGACGCACAGGCACGCTTCGCCGGCGACTGGGGCCGGGCGGTCGCGGTTCCACACCTGCACGGGCAGCTCGTGCCGCTGCGAACCGGGATGGACTGGGACGGGCTGCGCGTGCTGGCCTTCGCCGGGATCGGCCATCCCGAGAAGTTCTTTGCCACGCTGCGCGGGCTCGGGGCCGAATTGATCCGCACCGTGGCGCTCGACGATCACCAGGCCCTGACGGCGGGCCTGATGGCGCGCCTGGACTCCGAGGCGAAGCTTCGCAACGCCCAGCTGGTCACGACGGAAAAGGACGCCGTGCGCCTGCCCGCCAGCTTTCGCCAGAAGGTGTTGACCCTGCCCGTGCGCCTGGAGATCACCGACTGGGAGCCGCTCGATGCCCTTCTGGAAAAGGCCGGGATCAGCGGGATCTAGCGTTTCCGCCGCCGCCCCGGTGTCCTGGAGTGAAACTCCGGCGGGCGTTTCGCCACCCAGCGGATGAACCTGGCCAGCCGCGGATGGGCGCGGAGCGCTGCAATCGTGTTGTAATCCCGGGCCAGCTCGGCCTCGGTCAGCGTGGCGTGAATCTCGTTGTGGCAGATCTGGTGCAGCGCCACCACGGGCCCGTGCTTGCCGCCCTTCAGCCTGGGAACGAGGTGGTGCAGCGACCGGCGCGCGCCGGGCGTGATCGGGCGGCCGCAAAGCGGGCAGACGGGATCTTGCGGCGCCGCGTCGGACATCAACGCCTCCTTGCCAAGCGGGGACGGTGGTGAAAGAGGATGGAGCCATGGTTGGCAATCGACAAGAGCGCGGCGCGCGGACCGCGGCAATGGTGATCGGGGCGGGGCCGGCCGGGCTCATGGCCGCCGAGGCCCTCGCCGATGCCGGGATGGCCGTGACCGTGGCCGAGGCCAAACCGTCGCCCGCGCGGAAATTCCTGATGGCCGGCAAATCAGGACTGAACCTGACCAAGCAAGAGCCGGCGCCCCGCTTCCGCGCCGCCTATGCAGAGGCGGCGGGCTGGCTCGCGCCGATGCTCGACGCCTGCGGCCCCGAGGCGGTGCAGGACTGGGCGCGGCAGCTGGGCCAGGAGGTCTTTACCGGTTCGTCCGGGCGCGTGTTCCCGACGGCCATGAAGGCCTCGCCGCTGCTGCGCGCCTGGCTCGCACGGCTGGCGGACAAGGGCGTCACCCTGCGCACCCGCTGGCGCTGGACCGGCTTGGAGGGCGACGCGCTGGCCTTCACGACCCCGGGCGGGCACCGCGTGCTGCGGCCCGCCGTCACCGTGCTTGCGCTGGGCGGGGCCAGCTGGGCGCGGCTCGGGTCGGACGGCGCCTGGGCGCCCTGGCTTTCCGAAAAGGGCGTCGGGATCGCGCCTTTCCGCCCCGCCAACATGGGGATCTCGGTCCGGTGGTCCGCGCATATGCGCCCCCATTTCGGCCTGCCGGTCAAGGCCACGGCCTTGCGCGCCGGCCGCGTGACCCGGCGGGGCGAATACGTGATCTCCGAACGTGGTCTCGAGGGGGGCGGCATCTACGCCGTCAGCCGCGCGCTGCGCGACGGTGCCGCGCTTGCGATCGATCTCGCCCCGGATCTCGCGGTGGAAGAGGCCGCGCACCGGCTGTCACGTCGGCGCGGCAAGTCGAGCCTTGCCAATCATCTGCGCAAGGCGCTTGGCCTGGCCCCGGCGAAACGGGCGCTCCTGATGGAGTTCGGACGTCCGCTGCCGGACGATCCCGCCGCGCTTGCGCGGTTGATCAAGGCGCTGCCGGTCGCGCATGACGGGCCGCGCCCGATGGACGAGGCGATTTCCACCGCGGGCGGCGTGCGCGCGGACTCGGTGGATCCGGGCCTGATGCTACACGCCCTGCCCGGCGTCTTCGTCGCGGGCGAGATGCTGGACTGGGAAGCGCCCACCGGGGGGTACCTGCTGACCGGCTGTTTCGCCACCGGCCTCTGGGCCGGGCGACACGCGGCCGCCTGGGCGCTCAGCCCCGGCCGTGCGGAACCGTCCAGTCGATGACCGGGCCTGCCGGCACGATGCCGAGCGGGTTGCGCAACTCCGACGGTGAGAAGTAGCCGCGCTTGTAGATGTCGAAATCCACCGTCCCGGCGACACCGGGCATCTGGTAGATCTCGCGCGCGTAGCCCCAGAGGTTCGGATAGTCCGACACCCGCCGGATATTGCACTTGAACGCGTAGTGATAGGCCACGTCGAAGCGCGCCAGCGTCGGAAAGAGCCTGAGATCGGCCTCGGTGAAGCGGTCGCCGGTCAGGTAGCGGGTCCGCCCCAGCTGCGCCTCGACCCGGTCGAGCGTGTCGAACACCTCGGCCACGGCGGCATCATAGGCCGCCTGCGTGCGGGCGAAACCGGCCCGGTAGACCCCGTTGTTGAGGGTCGGATAAATCAGCGCGTTCCAGGCATCGATATCCGCGGCGAGGTCATCCGGGCGCAGCGACGGGCCGCCATCGAAGGCGGCGTCGAGCATCTGCACGATATCCGCCGACTCGTTCGAGACGATCCGCCCCGACTCGCGGTCCCAGAGAACGGGCACCGTGACCCGGCCGGTATAGGGTTGATCGTGGCGCGCATAGACCTCGTGCAGCGCCCGCGCACCCATCAAGGGATCCGCATAGGGCCCGTCGTCGTCGAAGACCCAGCCATCCTCGGTCCGGCGCGGACGGGCGAAGGAGACGGTGATCGCGTCCTCCAGCCATTTTATCATCCGCGTCAGGAACGCCCGGTGCGCCCAGGGGCAGTTCCAGGCAAGATACAGGTGATAGCGCCCGGGATCGGGGGTGAACCCGCCCGCGCCCGTCGGGCCGGCGCGCCCGTCGCGCGTGATCCAGTTGCGGATCGTGCTGTCCGCACGGCGAAACGCGCCCTGCGCCGTCGTATCCGGTCCGGGGTCTTCCGCATGATAGACCCCGTCTATCATAAGGCCCATGTGCCCTCCTTTCGGACATGACCCTAGGGCACCGGCGCCCCAAGGCTACCCGTCAATAACCCGCTTGAACGCGGAACGTTCCCACATGCGCGCCAGAAACGCGTTCAGACCGGGTGATTCGATTTCGAAATTGGCCCGCGCCGCCCAGCGGCCGCAATGGGCCAGGAGGATATCCGGCACGGTCATCTCCGCGCCCATCAGGAAGGGCCCGTCGCCAAGCCGCTCGGCGATCCGCGCCACGCCGCGGCCGAACTCCCACCGGAGACTGTCCAGCACCTCTGGCACGCGCTTTTCCACGGGCAGGACGAAACTGTGCCGCGCCGCCATCCAGATCACCGCCTCGATCTCGTCGAGGATGCGCAAGGTCAGCGCGTCCTGCAGACCGCGCTCCACCGTGCCGGCGGGATAGGTCAGCGCGCCATGGCGGTCGGCGAGGAACGTCATGATGGCCAGGCTGTCGGTCATCACCACCCCGTCCACCAGCAGGATCGGGATCTTTCCGCTGGAATCGAGCGCGCGCACGGCCGCGCTGTGGGGGGCTTCGGGACGATGCTCGTACTCCAGCCCCAGCTCTTCCAAAAGCCAGAGCACACGGAACGCGCGACTCGCGGTCGCGCCGATGACGACATACATCGGCTACTCCTAAAACTCGTTACGCAGGTCACAACAAACGAGTCGGATCCTAGCCGATTTTTCCGGGAGTCACCCGTTCTCTAGCGTCCCGCCAGCATGGCAAGCCGGATCAGGGTCCGTTCGAGCATCGCCATCTGCGGGACCGGCCGCGCGGAGCGGAGCGCGAGATCGGTCTCGACCAGCAGGTGCAGCGCCTCTTCGAGCCGCCGCATTCCCCAGCGCCCGGCCTGCCGCGCCAGCCGGTCCCGCCGCGGCCCGAAGACCGGGGGCCGCGCGCGGGCGAGTCCGGCCTCCGGTCCCTTCGGATCAGCCGCGGCGGCGTGCAGCCGCCGGAAGTGCCGCGTCGCGCCGATCACGATGGAGATCGGCGTCACCCCCTGCCCCTCGAGGCGCTGCATCATCGGGCCAAGCTCGGCCACGCGGCCCTCGGCCACGACGTCGAGCGTCTCGTCCAGCCCGGCCTCGGTCGTCGCGGGGGCGCAGGCCGCGACGTCGGCGCTGGCGACGGGGGCCGGATCGCCGTGCTTGTAGAGCGCCAGTTTCTCGAGGGTCTGGCGGAAATCACCCGGATCGAGGCTGCGCGCCAGCGCCGTCAGGTCGGTCATGGCGTCCGGCGCGATATCGGCAAGGCCCGCCTTGCCCAGCGCCGCCTCGATCTCTTCGCGCGACGGCGGATCGGCGTAGATCGCCGCCGCATAGGCGTTCTTGTGGCCCTCGAAGAGCTTGCGCAGCGCCGAACGCGCGTTGAGCTGTCCGGCCGTGACGACGATGCAGGCATCTCCCTCGCGCCAGTCGTCCAGGGCGGCGCCGATCACCTTGGCCAGCCCGTCGCCGGCCTCTTCGACGAAGGCCACGCGCTGGCCGGGGAAAAACCCCTGCGCCTTGACCGCATCGGACAGCATCGCCGGGTCGCGGCGCAGATCCGCGGCCGGGATCCGCGCAAGCCGCATCTCGGCCTCGCCCTCGGGACCGATCAGGGCCTCGATCACCTCCTGGCGGCGCAGTGCCACGCGCATCGTGTCGGGGCCGTGGATCAGCAACCCGGCGCGCGATGGGTCGGGTTTGGTGAAATAGCGCAGCGCGTCGCGGCTCGAGAGCTTCATGTCCGCCAGTCCGGGGCGCTTGCGAGCAGCCGGGTGACGATCTGGTCGGCGAGCGCGCGCATCAGCCGGTCATAGGCGTCGCGCTCGGCCGCCAGCGTGCCCACGGTGGACCCGGTGGCGCTGTAAGAGGTGAAATTCTCGACCGTGCCTTCGGTCAGCACGACGTCGCGCGCCGCGTCGCGCAGGGCGAAACGGGCGACGCCGGCCAGGTTGAAGCGGCCGATCTCGTTGGTGGTCGTGATCGCGATGCCTTCGCTTTCCGTCTCGACGCTGACGGCCAGCGCGTAAGGTGCCGCCGCCCCGGCCCGGCCCAGCCGTTCCTGGAGCCGCCCCACCAGTGCGAAGCCGCGTTCCGTCCCGGCGGGATCGACGGCGATCTGCCCCATGAGCCCGGCGGCCGGCCCCGCGGGCCCGTAGACCGGGCGGAAGCCACAGCCCGCCAGCGGCAGCGCGGCCAGCCCGAGAACAAAGGTCCGGCGGTCAGATGACGACATTGACGATGCGTCCCGGCACGACGATCAGCTTCTTGGGGGCCGCTCCGGCGAGGACCCTCTGGACAGCTTCATCCGCCAGGACGCGCTTTTCAACCTCTTCCTTGGCCATGTCCTTGGGCACCTGGATCTCGGACCGGCGCTTGCCGTTCACCTGGATCGGCAGCGTCACCGTGTCCTCGACCAGCATCGCCGGGTCGGCCACCGGCCAGGCGGCCTCGGCCACCAGGCCCGCGCCGCCGAGCATCGCCCAGATGTCCTCGGCCAGGTGGGGGGTCATCGGCGCCATCAACTGGGCCAGCACACGCAAGGCCGCGCGCCGGGTCTCGGCGCCGGCCTTGGACTTCGCCACGGTGTTGGTGAACTCGTAGAGTTTCGCGACCGCCTTGTTGAAGGCGAAGCCCTCGATGCCGCGCGTCACCTCGTCGATGGTGCGGTGCATCGCCCGGGTAAGGGCCTCGTCCGCCGCGCCGTCCGCGGGGGCGGTGCCGGCGCGCGCCTCGTCGGCGAGCCGCCAGACGCGGCTCAGATGCTTCCACGCGGCCTCGGCACCGGCGGCGGTCCATTCCACGTCGCGCTCGGGCGGGCTGTCGGACAGCATGAACCAGCGCGCGGTGTCAGCGCCGAAGTCGCGGATGATGTTGACCGGGTCGACGACGTTCTTCTTCGACTTCGACATCTTGGCCGAGGGGATCACCTCGACCGGCTCGCCCGTCGCGCCGAGGCGCGCGCCGCTCTCGGTCCACTCGATATCGCCCGGCAGGTGATAGACGGGCCGGTCGCGATCGTCGCGGGTGACGTAGATCTCGTGCGTGACCATGCCCTGGGTGAAGAGCGCGTCGAAGGGCTCGGTCGCCTTTTTCGGCAGGTGCCCCGTCAGATGCATCGCGCGGGCGAAGAACCGCGAGTAGAGCAGGTGCAGGATCGCGTGCTCGATCCCGCCGATATACTGGTCGACATTCATCCAGTACTCGGCATCGGCCATGGTCGTCGGCGTCTCGGCCCGCGGCGCTGTGAAGCGGGCAAAATACCAGGACGAGTCGACGAAGGTGTCCATCGTGTCCGTCTCGCGCCGGGCCGGCTTGCCGCAAGACGGGCAGGCCACGTCGCGCCAGGTCGGGTGCCGGTCCAGCGGGTTGCCCGGCTTGTCGAAGCTGACGTCCCTCGGCAGTTCGACCGGCAGGTTTTCCTTTTTCTCGGGGACGACGCCGCAGGTCTCGCAATGGACGACCGGGATCGGGCATCCCCAGTAGCGCTGGCGCGAGATGCCCCAGTCGCGCAGACGGTAGTTGACCACGCCCTTGCCCACGCCGCGCGCCTCGCACTGGTCGATGGCAGCCTCGACGGCGTCCTCGCCGGTCTGCACCGCGTCGCCGGCAAAGCCCTTAACATAGCGGACTTTCTCGGTCTTGGGCGGCACGAAGGCCGTGTCGTCCACCGACTCGTCCGAATCGACCGGCTGGAAGACGTCGATCACGTCCAGCCCGTATTTCCGGGCGAAATCCAGGTCGCGCTGGTCATGGGCCGGGCAGCCGAAAATCGCGCCGGTGCCGTAATCCATCAGGATGAAGTTCGCGATGTAGACCGGCATTTCCCACGCCGGGTCGAAAGGATGCTTCACGCGGAGCCCGGTGGCGAAACCCTTCTTCTCGGCCGTCTCGAGAGCCTCTTCCGACGTGCCCATCTTGCGGCATTCGGCGTTGAAGGCGGCGATGTCCGGATTGTCGGCCTCGAGCCGCTTGGCCAGCGGATGATCCGGCGAGATCGCCGCGAAGCTCGCGCCCAGCAGCGTGTCGGGGCGGGTCGTGTAGACCTCCAGCGTCCCGAAGCCCTCGGGTGCGCCTACCGTCTCGAAGCCGAATTGCAGCCCGCGCGAGCGCCCGATCCAGTTGCGCTGCATCAGCCGGACCTTCTCGGGCCATTTTTCGAGCCCGTCGAGCGCCTCCAGCAGCTCCTCGGAAAAATCCGAGATGCGGAAGAACCACTGCGTCAGCTCGCGCCGTTCCACCGGCGCGCCGGACCGCCAGCCTTTGCCGTCGATCACCTGCTCGTTGGCCAGCACGGTCATGTCCACCGGGTCCCAGTTGACGGTGGCCGCCTTGCGGTAGACGAGGCCCTTGTCCAGCATGTCGATGAACATCGCCTGCTGCTGGCCGTAATACTCGGCATCGCAGGTGGCGAATTCGCGGCTCCAGTCGATCGAGAGGCCCATCGGCTTCAACTGGTCGCGCATGTCGGCGATGTTGCCATAGGTCCATTCCGCGGGATGGCCGCCCTGCTCCATCGCGGCGTTCTCGGCCGGCATCCCGAAGGCGTCCCAGCCCATCGGGTGCAGCACGTTGAAGCCCTGCGCGGCCTTGTAGCGCGCGATGACGTCGCCCATGGTGTAGTTGCGCACATGGCCCATGTGGATCCGCCCCGAGGGGTAGGGGAACATCTCCAGCACGTAGTATTTCGGACGGTTCTCGTCGCGTTCGGCGCGGAACACGCCGGCCTCATCCCAGGCGGACTGCCATTTCGGCTCCACCGCCGAAGCGTCGTAGCGAGACATCTGTACCTTCCTTCAACGACTGCGCCGGGCACGAACGGCCCGGCGCGTGTTTAATGCGGGTTCGGGGGCAAGGTCTAGGCTCCGAGGCCAGAATCCGGGCCGGTCGGGTCAGAGATTGCTGTCCTGGACGCGCAGCTGGCGGGCGCGGGTGAGGATCGCGTCTTCGACCGCGCGCACGGTGTCGCGGCTGGCCGGACCCGCGCGCGAGACCAGCGCCACCTTGAGCGAGCGCGCATCGAGCGCCGGGTCCTGCACGTAGACGGTGGCGCGGTAGGCGCGGCCGCCGCCCGCGGGCTGGCCCCAGCCCATCACGATCACGCCGGAAAACGGATCTGCGGCCTCGATCGGCATGAAATCGAGGATCTCGAGCGAGGCGCGCCAAAGATAGCGGTTCACTTCGACGGTGACGTTCGGATCATCCTGGTCGGTGAAGAGATCCCAGATCGTCTCGCGGTCGCTTTCGCGCATCTCGCGGGCGGGGTTCGTCTGCTCGGCGGCCCGGGCGCGCTGACGCTCCTGGGCCTCGGGATCGCTGCCGCCGCTGAACGGCCAGCTGCCACCGCCGCCGCAGCCGGCGAGGACGACCGCCATCGAGAGGAACAAGCCGGCCTTCAGTCCCGTGGAGAATGTCATGTCGTCTGGTCCCCGCGCCCCTGATCCTTTGGGGTTGTGTAGCGAAGCACCCGAAGCGGGACAAGTTTTTTCACCGCAGGCAAAGGGCTTCGCGCGCGCGGGGGCGGTGTGGCAAAGCTGCATCAACTCCCGCCAGTTCGCTCCGCGGCTTCGGCCTGTTCATTGCAATTCAGGGGCCAAAGCGAGATAGGAAAGCATACTCAATTCGGATTCCTCGGATTGAGGTGCACCTTTGAATGTAAACGAGGGAATAATCATGAAGAAGCTTCTCCTTGCTTCCTCCGCGCTCGTCGCCTCCGCTGGCGTCGCTTCCGCGGAAATCTCCTGGTCCGGCTACGCCGAGATGGGTATCGGCGGCGGCACCAACCAGGATGCCGAGTTCATCCAGGACATCGCCCTGACCTTCTCGATGTCGGGCATGACCGACAACGGGATCGAGTTCGGCGCGTCGTCGGATCTCGACGAGGGTAACGGTCAGGACCAAGTCAACGGTGGTTGGAACTTGGACAACGAGTCGGTGTTCATCTCGGGCGCCTTCGGCACCCTGACGATGGGCGAAATCGACGGCGCCATGGACTGGGCGCTGACCGAAGCCGCCGTCGGCAACCCGGGCTCGCTCAACGACGACGAAACCGCGCATGCCGGCTACATGGGGTCCTACCTGGACGGTCAGTACGACAACCAGATTGTCCGTTACGACTACACCATGGGCGACTTCGGCTTCGCGCTGTCGGCCGAGATGGACGAAACCGACGCCCGTGACCCGGGCATGGCGATCGGTGCCAAGTACAGCATGGCGCTGGGCATGGGCTCGCTCGACCTCGCCGCCGGTTACCAGCAGACCGACGGCACCACCGCTGACGGTTTCCTGGACACAATCGTCGTTCCGGCTGGTCAGGACGTCACGGTCGCCGGTATCAGCGCCGTCATGGCCATGGACAACGGGCTGACCGTTGGTGTCGAGTACACCGACTGGGAATTCGGCAACGTGGTTGACGCCACCCACACCGGCATCGGCGTCGGTTACACCATGGACGCCATCACGCTGCACGCCAACTGGGGTCAGTATGACGTCGACGGCGCTGGCGACATCACCGGCTACGGCCTGGCGGCTGCCTACGACCTGGGTGGTGGTGCTGCGCTGCACCTCGCCTATGGCGACTCCGACGACGACGTCAACGGCGTCGAGAGCGACAGCTGGTCCTTCGGCCTGTCGATGAGCTTCTAATCACCTCCCGGTGATTTGAACGGGGAAGAGCGGGCTTCGGCCCGCTCTTTTCTTTTCCGGCCTGCTTCCGCCCGTCCCAAATTGACACCGGCGCGGATGCGCCATACCCCATGGTTTCCCGCTCGCCTACCGGAGACCGCCCATGCCGCTTTCCGACATCCAGGACCGCATCCGCAAGGCCGAGGACAAGGCCGGCCGCGTGCCCGGCTCGACCCGGCTGGTCGCCATCTCCAAGAAACAGCCGCCCGAACGGGTCGAGGCCGTGCTGGAGGAGGGCCACCGGCTCTTCGGCGAGAACCGCGTGCAGGAGGCCGCCGCCAAGTGGCCCGCATGGAAAGCGCGTTTCAAGGAGGTCGAACTGCACCTCGTCGGGCCGCTCCAGACCAACAAGATCAAGCAGGCCTTCGACCTGTTCGACGCGATCCACTCGCTGGACCGGCCCAAGCTCGCCCGCAAGATCGCCGCCGAGGCGGAGGCGCGCGGCCACTGCCCGACGCTCTTCATCCAGGTCAATACCGGCGAGGAAGAGCAGAAAGCCGGGGTCCTGCCGCAGGATGCCGACGCCTTCATCGCGGAATGCCGCGAGATGGGGCTGGAGATCGCGGGGCTCATGTGCATCCCGCCCGTGGACGAGGAGCCGTCGCTCCACTTCGCGCTCCTGGCAAAGATCGCGGCGCGCAACGGGCTCGAAAGCCTGTCGATGGGGATGAGCGGCGATTTCGAGAAGGCCATCGCCCAGGGCGCCACCCATGTGCGGGTCGGCAGCGCGATCTTCGGCGACCGCGATTACGGCTGAGGCACGATCAGCCGGGCGCCGTAGTCCAGCCGGTTCACGATCCAGACCAGGTCGCGCCGGTCGAAGGCGACGCAGCCGGCCGTCGGATACCGCGGCGCGCGCCAGCAATGCAGGAAGATCGCCGAGCCCAGGCCGCGTTCGGCATAGGGCCAGTTGAAATCCGTCGTCAGCACGATGTCGTAAAGCGGGTCCGCGCGGCACAGCCGTTCGTGGCCGAAGGGATGCGGGCGGCGCACCATCAGGTTGTAATCCGGGTCCGCCGGGTCGTCTGACCAGCCGTCGGCGGGATGGATGGGCACCGCCCAGCCCGGCAGCGCGCCGGCGGCAACCCTGTCCGGACGGTAGAGCAGCCCCACGATCCGGTGCGCGCCGGCCGGCGTCGCGCCGTCACCCTCGCGTTTCCGGGCGGTGATTCCGCCCCGGCCCACGGAACAGGGAAAGAGCCGGCCCCGGAAGCGCACGCCCAGCGGCGTCAGCACGAGATCACCGGGCGTCACAGCAAGTGCCCCGATTTCTTGGCCTTGGTCGCCAGGTAATGGGCGTTGAACCGCGTCCGCCCGACCTTGAGCGGCACCCGCTCGGTCACCTCGACGCCGTGGGCCTCCATCATCGCGACCTTGGCGGGATTGTTCGTCATCAGCCGCACCGCCGAGAAGCCGAGGCCCTTCAGGATATCGGCGCCAAGCCGGAAGTCGCGCTCGTCATCCTCGAAGCCGAGCCTGTGGTTGGCCTCCACCGTGTCGAATCCCTGGTCCTGCAGCGCGTAGGCCCGCATCTTGTTGGCCAGCCCGATGCCCCGGCCCTCCTGGTTGAGGTACAGCAGCACGCCCGCCCCCGCGGCCCCGATCTGGGCCAGCGCGGCGTGGAGCTGCGGGCCGCAATCGCATTTGAGCGAGCCGAGAACGTCGCCGGTGAAACAGGCCGAATGCAGCCGGGCCAGAACCGGCCTGTCGCGCGGCGGGTCGCCGATCTCGATGGCGTAGTGTTCCTCGCCGCCGTCCCCGGGCCGAAAGACGTGGAGCCGCCCGGCCTCGCTCGCCGCCATCGGCAACCGGGCAAAGACGACTTCCCGCGGCGCGCGGGCTTCGGCCGCCAGCGGATCGGCCACCCCCAGGTCCAGCCGGGTAAGCCCGTGTCGCCCGGCGAACGCCACGCCATCCTCCAGCGCCAGCGCGAGCACCGCCGGTAGCAGATGCGCCTGCTTGGCCAGGTGCAGCCCGGCCCGATAGAGCCGCGCCTCGCCGCCGCGCTCGGTCATGAGCGGTCCCTTCATCGGCCGGTCCAGGTCGTCCTTTGGGTCCGCCACCGCGCGCACCCAGGCCGCGTCCGCGTCGCCCGGCACGCGGATGCGCGCCAGGTCGCCGTCATAGGGCCGCGCGCGGAGCGTCGCCGCCCGGCGCGCGGTCACCGCCAGAACCAGCGGGTCGCCCATCGCGCGCAATTCGGCGAAACGCGCCGCGCTCACCGTCTCGGCCGCGGCAACCAGCACGGCGCCGGTGGTATCGGACAGCACCACCGGCACACCGAGCCGAAGATCGGCGCGGGCACGGGCGATCATCTCTTCTGGCGAGGGGTCGAGACTCATCGGCGGTTCCTGTTGCACGGGCCGCGTCTTCATAGCCCGTCACCGCAGAAATATGAAACAATTCCCCGGGTTTCGACACGAGGCCGTGAAAAAGCCACGCGGCAACTTGCGCCGGGGCGTCAACGGCAACACCTATAGCGCAGACAGGAGGGAGAGGACCATGAGCACCCTGAAAAAGATACTGCTGGTCGATGACGACGACGATCTGCGCGAGGCGCTGTCCGAACAGCTGGTCATGACCGAGGATTTCGACGTCTTCGAGGCCGAGGACGGCAACGGCGCGCTCGTCAAGGCCAAGGCCGGCCTCTACGATCTGGTCATTCTCGACGTGGGCCTGCCCGACACCGACGGGCGCGAGCTGTGCCGCCTGATGCGCAAGCAGGGCGTCAAATGCCCGATCATCATGCTGACCGGCCACGATTCGGACGCCGACACGATCCTCGGGCTCGACGCCGGGGCGAACGACTACATCTCCAAGCCATTCAAGTTCCCCGTCCTGCTGGCCCGGATCCGCGCCCAGCTGCGCCAGCACGAGCAATCCGAGGACGCGGTCTTCCAGCTTGGGCCCTATACCTTCAAGCCGTCGATGAAGATCCTCATCGACGAGGACGACCGGAAAATCCGGCTGACCGAGAAGGAAACGAACATCCTGAAGTTCCTCTATCGCGCGACCGAGGGTGTGGTGCCGCGCGACGTGCTGCTGCACGAGGTCTGGGGCTACAATGCCGGTGTGACGACCCACACGCTCGAGACGCATATCTACCGGCTGCGCCAGAAGATCGAGCCCGATCCCTCCAACGCGCGCCTTCTGGTGACCGAGTCGGGCGGCTACCGCCTGGCCGGCTGACCGCCCCCGGCGCGCGCCCCGACGGCCCGGCCCGGCCCCGCGCCGGGCCTGTCCTTACCAGTCGCCCGCGTCCACGCGCCGATCGGCCTCGGCTGCCGTTTCGGTCAGCAGGCGGCTTAGCCGGGCCTGCGCCACGGCGAGCCCCTCGGCATCGAGATTGGGCGCAGGCACGAATCCCTTGCCGATCAGGAAGATCCCCCGGCCGAAGGGCAGCGGGACCAGGAAGCGGTCCCAGCTCTTCGCGTGGATGCGGCGGTTCGTCGAATAGGCGAAAGGCACGAGTTCCGCCCGCGCGCGCGAGGCCAGCAGGATCGCACCGGCCTTCGCCTCCTCGCCCGGGCCGAGCGGGCCGTCGGGGGTGATCCCGATGGTCTTGCCGCCGCGCAGGACCGCGACCGCCCGCGCGACCGATGCGCTGTTGCCGCCACGGGTCTTCAGCGGGATCACGTCGATGCCCATACGCCGCATCACCTCGGTCGCGATCCGCGCATCCGGATGATCGCTGCCCAGCACCGAAAGCCCGGGATCCGTCCAGTCCCGGCAGAACGGCGCCATGAGAAGCCGCCCGTGCCAGACGCAGAAAACCTTTGCCTCGCCGCGGGCGAGATCGGCCTCGAACCCCGCGAATCCCTCGTGCCGCCAGCGCGTCGTGCGCAGGATGAGCCGCGTGTAGCCCGCGAACATCCGCTCCAGCATCCGCTGGAAAGCCGCGCTCTTTCGAATCCTGCGGGCCAGGCCGCGCAAATCGCCCATGTCAGACCTCCGTGCGCGGGCTTATATCAGCCTGGAAACGGTGCGCCAGTTGCTTGAGCCCCCCGCGCCCCGCGTCTAGTCTCGCCCGACCCAAGAGCCGGAGATTTTCATGAGCTTCACCATCGCCACCTGGAACATCAACTCCGTCCGCCTGCGCGAGGCGCTGGTGCTCCGCCTGCTCAGGGAGGAGGCGCCCGACGTGCTCTGCCTGCAGGAATGCAAGTCGCCGGTCGACAAGATCCCGACCGAGGCGTTCCGCGAGATGGGATACGGCTGGATGGTCGCACGCGGCCAGAAGGGCTATAACGGCGTCGCGATCCTGAGCCGCCTGCCGCTGGAGGATGTCGGCCACCGCGACTTCTGCGGCCGGGGCGACGCGCGCCACGTGGCCGCGCGGCTCGAGAACGGCGTCACGATCCAGAACTACTACGTCCCCGCCGGCGGCGACGTTCCCGATCGAGACGTGAACGAGAAATTCGGCCACAAGCTCGACTTCCTGACCGAAATGCGGGACTGGTTCCACGGCGAGCGCCCGGAAAAGACGATCCTCGTGGGCGATCTCAACATTGCCCCGCGCGAGGATGACGTCTGGTCGCACAAGCAGCTTCTGAAGGTGGTCAGCCACACGCCGGTCGAGGTCGACCACCTGTCGGAGGTTCTGGACTCGGCCGGTTGGCGGGACATCACCCGCGCCGACATTCCGGCGGGCCAGCTCTATTCCTGGTGGTCCTACCGGGCGCGTGACTGGGACGCGGCCGACCGGGGCCGGCGGCTCGATCATGTCTGGGCCACGCCCGACATCGCGACCGCCGGGCATGGCTCGCGGATCCTGCGCCATGTGCGCGGCTGGGAGAAACCGAGCGATCACGCGCCGGTCTTCGCCAGCTTCGATCTGTGAGCCCCCCCTTGGCCCAGGCGCCAAGACGCCTCATATAGACGGCAACCGCCAACGACTCAGACAGACCGGGGGCAGACATGCTCGAACTGAACGCAAACGCCAGCGCCGCACCTGCCGGCGATCTCATCAAGGACAGCACCGAGGCCACGTTCATGGCCGACGTAGTCGAGGCCAGCCAGGAGGTTCCGGTCATCGTCGATTTCTGGGCGCCCTGGTGCGGCCCCTGCAAATCGCTCGGCCCGCAGCTCGAGAAGGCCGTGCAGGAGGCCGGCGGCAAGGTCCGCATGGTCAAGGTCAATGTCGACGAGAACCAGCAGATCGCGGCCCAGCTGCGCATCCAGTCGATCCCGACCGTCTACGCCTTTTTCCAGGGCCAGCCGGTCGATGGCTTCCAGGGCGCGATCGGCCCGGCCGAAATCAAGCAGTTCGTGGACAAGCTGGCCGGCATGGCCGGCGGCGGCGCCGAGGGCGGCGAAGGCGACGGGCTGACCCAGGCCGTCGAGGCGGCCGAGCAGATGCTCGCCGAGGGCGCGGCCACCGATGCCGCGCAGACCTTCGCCGCGGTTCTCGGCGAGGACGACAAGAACGCCGCCGCCTATGGCGGGCTGGTGCGTGCCCATGTGGCGATGAACGATCTCGGCCAGGCCGAGGCGATCCTGAACGGCGCGCCGGCAGAGATCACCGACGCGCCCGAGATCGAGGCCGCGCGCGCCGCGCTCGATCTCGCCAAGCAGGCCGAAAACGCCGGGCCGGTCGACGAGCTGCGCGCGAAACTCGACGCGAATCCCGACGATCACCAGGCGCGGTTCGACCTGGCGACGGCGCTTCATGCCAAGGGGCAGACCGAAGACGCCGTGGACGAACTTCTGGAGCTTTTCCGCCGCGATCGCGAGTGGAACGGCGGCGCCGCCAAGGAGCAGCTCCTGACGATCTTCGACGCGCTGAAGCCGCAGGATCCGATCGTGCTGAAGGGCCGGCGGAAACTGTCCTCGATGATATTTGCCTGACGGCCTGTGCGGGCTAGACTCCAAGCATGATGACCGCCGCGGATCTGCCCGACACGATCCCAGTTTTCCCGCTGCCGGGTGCGCTGCTGTTGCCGCGCGCCCGGTTGCCGCTGCATATCTTCGAGCCCCGCTACCTGGCGATGCTCGACGATGCCCTCAAGACGTCGCACCGGCTGATCGGCATGGTGCAGCCCCAGGAGGTGCCGCAGGGCGGCGAGCCGCGGCTCCAACGGATCGGCTGCGCGGGTCGCGTGACCGCCTTCTCCGAAACCGAGGACGGGCGATACATGATCACGCTGACCGGCGTGTCGCGCTTCCGCGTTCGCGAAGAGGTCAACGGCTTCACCCCGTATCGGCGGGCCGAGATAGACTGGGCGGGCTTCGAGCGCGACCTCGGCGGCGCGGAGACCGACGCCGGCTTCGACCGTGACCGGCTGATGGACCTGCTGAACCGCTTTTTCCAGAGCGAGGGCCTCTCGACCGACTGGGACAGTCTCAGGGAAGCCGAGGACGAGCTGCTGATAAACTCGCTCTCGATGCTCTGCCCCTTCGACCCCGAGGAAAAACAGGCCCTGCTCGAGGCGCCCTGCCTCGGCACCCGGCGCGAGACGCTGGTCACCCTGATCGAGTTCGCCCTGTATGGCGGGCGCGGCGAGGAGAAGCTCCAGTGACGGCGCCGGACGGGCCGCTCCACGACCGCAAGATGCTCGAGGCGCTGGTCTGCCCGCTGACCCAGGACGTGCTGCATTATGACGCCGAAGCACAGGAACTGGTCTCGGGCAAGGCGCGGCTGGCCTTCCCGATCCGGAACGGTATCCCCGTGATGCTGCTGGACGAGGCGCGGCGGCTCGACGATCGCTGACCGGCCGCCGCGCGTTCGGGCCTAGCCGCCGTGACCGGCCCGCGCAAGGATGCGCATCCGGCTTTCGAACTCTCCCCGGTCGACATAGCATCCGAGCAGGTGGCGATAGCCGGTCGACGGATCGAAGGCCGCGCGCCCGTGCAGGACGCGCCGGTTGTCGAAGACGACCATCTCGCCGGCCGAGAGTTTTAGCTCGACCGGGTATCTCGGATCTCGGGTCGCCGCCATGAACCGGCGATACGCCCGGTAATAGGGGCCGAGCACCTCCGGCGCCATGTCGAAGATCCCGGCGATATGGGCGTTGTAGCAGACCTCGCTGACCGCCCCGGTCTCGTCCAGCCGGATCACCGTCTGGCGCCGCCGTATATCGCAATCGTCGTCATGGAACCGGAACGGGATCGACACGGTCGACAGCAACGCGAAGGCGTCCGGATCGGCGGCGCGCAGATCCTCGGCGATCGCGACCCCGTCCGCGAAGACCGACCCGCCGCCCGCGGCCTCGTTGGCGAGGCAATGCAGGAACTGGAAGCCCGGCGGCAATTCCTGGTTGGGCAGATCGGTATGGAGCGGCAGCGCATCGGCCGTGTAGGCGAGGTTGTTCGGATTGGGTTTCGACTTCACCTGGAAAGTGCGCCCGAAATTCGTCTCGCGCAGGAAGCCGATCCGGCGCGCGACCTCCTGCCCGGCTTCGGGCGAGTCCGCGAGGCCCTCGACGATGGAAAGCCCGGTGCGCCGTGTCTGGCGCAGCCAGTCCGCCAGCGCCGCGTCCGAGCGCAGCACCGCATCGGCCGCCACCCGCGGGATGCCGGCCGCCCCCATATCGGCGCGCCAGGGCAGGTAGGGCGTGTCGGCCGGGTCGTCGGCGGGCCGTCCCGGGCGGTTGGCACGGAGCCAGCCCGTGTCGAACCGGCTGGTATGGGCCTCGCCCGCCCAATCGATTTCCAGCACGCCCTCGCCGAGACGGACCGCCGCCGGCGACGCGTCCTCGGGAACGCTCAGAAGATCGAAGGCCCGCTCGCCCGTGTCGGGATGGAAGCCGCTCGGGCAGTTGTCGCGAAGCCAGATGAAGGGGAACTCCGTGCTGGTGCCGTCGTCCCAGCGCAGGGCGACGGTGCGCGCCTCGGCGCGAAGCGTTGCGTCGGTCATTGCAGGTCTTCCTTTGTACATGCCTTGGGGTCACGCGCGCCATACGGGCCCGCCGCGATCAGCCCGGCATGGGCGGCGGCCACCAGTTATGGGCCTTGGCATGAGGATGGCCGGGACACCGGCCGAGAACCGTGCACATGACACCGCCTCGCTTTGGACAGGGGAAGTCCAACGCAATTCGCGCAGCGGCGCAAGCCTTGGAAGCCCGTTTTCAGATGGCGCGACCCTGCATCAGGCGCGGCAGGTCGCCGGTCAGCCCGGCGGCTTCGCGGATGAACCGCCGGCGCAGGCCCGGCGCAGCGTTGACCGCGCCCAGCCCGATGTCGCGCGCGGCGCGCAGCAGCGGGTTGTCGTTGGAAAAGAGCCGGTTCACCAGGTCGGTGCCGATGGCCAGCGTCGTCGTGTCCCAGCGTCGCCATTGCTGGTAGCGCGCCAGCACGTTCGCCGCGCCGATATCCTCGCCCCGGCGGTGGGCCTCGACCAGAACCTGGGCCAGGGCGCCCACGTCGCGCAGCCCCAGGTTCAGCCCCTGCCCCGCGATGGGATGCACCCCGTGCGCCGCATCGCCGGCCAGCGCGACGCGGTCGGCCACGAAGCTGTTGGCGAGCGTCAGGCTGAGCGGGTAGGTAAAGCGCTCGCCCACCAGCGAAATCTCACCCAGGAAATCGCCGAACCGGGGACGCAGGATGTCCAGATACCGTTCGTCGGAAAGAGCGTTGATCGCCTCGGCCGCCCCGGTCGACTCGGTCCAGACGATCGAGGCGCGGTTGCCGGGCAGCGGCAGGATCGCAAGCGGGCCGGGCGGCATGAAGAACTGGTGCGCGGTGCCGTGATGGGGCCGTTCGTGCGCCACGGCGCAGACCAGCGCCGTCTGCCCGTAATCCCAGCCGGTGCGGGCGATCCCGGCGCGTGTGGCCGTGCCGCTGCGCCGCCCGTCACACCCGACCAGGATCCGCCCCGTTATCCGCCGCCCGTCGGCCAGCGTCACCGCGACGCCGGTCAGGTCGGTCTCCTGCGCGACGATCTCGGCCGGCGCGACCTGCGTGATGCGCTGTTCCGCCGCCATGGCGTCCAGCAGCGCGCGGCGCAGGTAGCGATCCTCGAGCATGTGGCCCATCGGGCCTTCCTCTATCTCGGCATGGTCGAAATGCAGGAACCAGGGCGCGGCCCCCGCGCCCGCACGGCCGTCGGTCACCTCGATATCGAGGATCGGCTGGCTGTTTCCGGCCACCGCCGGCCAGACGTCCAGCGCGGATAACAGCCGCTGCGAGCCCAGCGCCAGCGCGTAGGCCCGGCCGTCGAAACCCGCGTCCGACCGGGTCTCGGCCGGAAGGGCGTCGATCAGGGTGACGCTCAGCCCCGCCCGGGCCAGCGCCAGTGCCAGCGCGGGGCCGTTCAACCCGCCACCGGCGATCACAATATCCGCGTCGCGTTCCATGCCTCCCAATATGCGCCCGCATTCCCGATTGTCCATCGGTCAGCCTGCCGCTACCGTCGCGCCATCACGGAATACGGGGGGAGACGATGTCGCAGGACTGGCTTTGGATGAGCGCAACCGATCTGGGCCGCGGGATCGGCGCCGGGGCGATCGATCCGGAACAGCTGACCGAAACCTATCTTTCCGCCATCGACGCTCACCCGTTCCGCGACCGGGTCTATGCCCGCGTCACCCATGACCGTGCCCGGGCGGAGGCCGCCGCGGCCGCCGCCCGCGCGAAATCGGGCCATCGGCTCGGCCCGCTCGACGGCGTGCCGGTGTCCTGGAAGGACCTGTTCGACACCGCCGGGGTCGAGACCGAGGCCGGGTCGGCGCTGCTGAAGGGGCGCATGCCGGTCGAAGACGCCGAGGTGCTGCGCAACGCCACCGCGGCGGGGCTCGTCTGCCTCGGCAAGACCCACATGTCGGAACTTGCCTTCTCGGGGCTCGGCTATAACCCGGTGACCGCCACGCCGCCCTGCGTCAACGACGAGAAGGCGGTTGCGGGCGGGTCGTCTTCCGGGGCGGCGGCATCCGTCGCCTTCGGGCTGGCGGCGGCGGCGGTCGGCTCGGACACGGGCGGTTCTGTCCGCGTGCCGTCGGTCTGGAACGATCTCGTGGGGCTCAAGACCACCTCGGGGCGGGTATCGCTGAACGGGGTCGTCCCGCTGGCCGAGAGCTTCGACACGGTGGGACCGCTCTGCCGCACGGTCGAAGACGCGGCCCAGATGCTCGGCGCCCTCGAGGGACGGCGCGCCCCGGACCTCGTCGACACCAGCCTGACCGGTCGCCGCTTCCTGGTGCTGGAAACCGAGGCGATGGAGGATCTGCGCGACGCGCCGGCGGCAGGCTTTGCGCAGGCGGTCGAGCGACTGGGCGCCGCCGGGGCGGTGATCGAGCGCGGCGAGATCGCGGAAGTGGCCGAGGCCGCGACCATGTCCGCCATTCTTTTCGCAACCGAGGCCTACGGGACCTGGAAACACGCCATCGAGGCGACGCCGGGCCTGATGTTCCCCGAGATTCTCGAGCGTTTCCGGGGCGGCGCGCATTTCACCGGCGCGGATTTCGTCCATGCCTGGCAAAAGCTGCGCGCGCTTCGCGCGGCGTACGCGGAAAAGACCGCCGCCTATGACGGGGTGCTGGTGCCGACCTGCCCGATCCTGCCGCCCGAGATCCGCCGGCTGGAACGGGACTCGGACTATTACAAGGCCGAGAACCTGATGACGCTCCGGAACACGCGGATCGGCAACCTGATGGGCGTCTGCGCGCTGACGCTGCCCACCGGCGTGCCGTCCACCGGCGTGTCGATCATGTGCGCACCCATGTCGGAGGACCGGCTGCTCCGGCTCGGGCAGGCGGCGGCCAGCGCCATGGCCCCCTGAGCCGCCGCGGCGCGAAAGACACAACAGCGCGACGCCGACGGGAACGGTCCGCCACGATGCTGGACCGGGCCGGTTTTGGGCTGTATCGTGAATGAAAAGGGGCACTTAGACCCCGGGCATGAGGCAGTGATGGATTTTCCTGAGCGGTTTGCGAACCTGCCGGACTACGCGTTTCCGCGTCTGCGCGCGCTTCTCGACGGGCATGCGCCGGGCGGGGATGTGCTGCACATGTCCATCGGCGAGCCGAAACACCCGTTCCCGGTCTGGGTCTCGTCGATCATCTCCGAATACGCCCACGAGTTCGGGAAATACCCTCCGAACGAGGGCACGCCGGAGCTGCGCGCGGCAATCGCGGGCTGGCTGCAGACCCGGTACGGCGTGACCGCCGCCCCCGACACGCAGGTCTTTCCGTTGAACGGCACCCGCGAGGGGCTCTTCAACGCCTGCCTGGCGCTTTGCCCCGAGACGAAGGGCGGCAAGACGCCGGTGGTGCTGATCCCGAATCCCTTCTACCAGGTCTACACGGTGGCCGCGCAGGCCGTGGGCGCCGAGCCCGTCTACCTGCCGGCGACCGCCGAAACCGGCTTCCTGCCCGACATCGCGGGCCAGCCGGCGGAGTTGCTGGACCGCACGGCCATCGTCTATCTCTGCTCTCCCTCGAACCCGCAGGGCGCGGTGGCGTCGCGCGCCTATTGGGCCGAGCTGCTGGCGCTGGCCGAGAAACACGATTTCCGCATCTTCGCCGATGAATGCTATTCCGAGCTCTACCGCGGTGCGGCGCCCGCCGGCGCGATGCAGGTCGCGGCCGAGACCGGCGCCGATCCCGAGCGGGTGGTCGTGTTCCACTCGCTGTCGAAACGGTCCAACCTGCCGGGGCTGCGATCCGGTTTCGCAGCCGGCGGACCGGGCTGTATCGCCCGGATGCAGCAGCTCAGGGCCTATGCGGGCGCGCCGCTGCCCCTGCCGCTGCAGCGCGTGGCCGAGCGTGCCTGGGCCGACGAGGCCCACGTGGCGGCCAACCGCGCGCTCTACGGCGAGAAATTCGAGATCGCGGACGAAATTTTCGGCGACGTGCCGGGGTACCGCCCCCCCGGGGCCGGGTTCTTTCTGTGGCTGCCGGTCGCCGATGGCGAGGCCGCGACGCTCAAGCTCTGGCAGGAGACCGGGGTCCGGGTGCTGCCGGGCGCCTATCTCGGCCGCGATGCGTCCGGAGGCAACCCGGGGCAGGGTTTCATCAGGGTCGCCCTCGTGGCGCCCCGAGAGGATACACGGCGCGGATTGAAGGCAATCCGCCGCTGTCTTTACGCATAAGAACGAGGACAGGGCTGAACATGGCGTATCAGGCGAGGCAACGCGACCCCCTTCTGGACAGCAACATGCAGGCTGCGCTGCAAAAGCGTGGCCTGGAACTGCTGGGTCTTCTCCTGATGGGAATCGGCGTTGCGCTGGGCCTGATGCTGGGCTCCTACGTGCCGGAAGACCCGAGCTGGCTCTCGGCCACGGACGCGCCGGCGCAGAACTGGCTCGGCCAGTTCGGGGCGACGGTGGCGAGCCCGCTCTACATTACCATCGGCTGGGGCGCCTGGGGGCTGGCCGGGCTGTTCGCCGGCTGGGGCCTGCGCTGCGTCCTGCACCGGGGCGAGGAGCGCGCGCTGTCGCGGGTGATCTTCGCGCCGATCGCCATCGCGGTCGCCTCGGTCTATGCCTCGACGCATGTGCCGGTCGCGGGCTGGACCCATTCCTTCGGCCTTGGCGGGCTGTTCGGGGACACGGTTCTCGGCGCCGCGCTGGGCCTGCTTCCCATCGACCCGGCGCTGGGCCTGAAGGCGCTGGCGGCGCTTTCGGGGATCGCGATGGTGGCGCTCGGTCTCTTCGTCCTCGGCGCCGACCGGGCGGAGCTGCGCGCGGGCGCGCGGTTTCTGCTGATCGGGGTCATCGTCACCTACACCGCGGCGCTCGCGCTTCTGCGGCGCCTCGGCCTGGTGACGGTGCAGGGGGCGGCGGCGCTCAAGGATCGCTACGCCGCGCAGCAGGCCGCGCGCGCGGCGGCGGACCCCGCGCTACACCGCGAACCGCGCGTCCGGCGCGCCGAACCCGTGATCGAGGCCCCGGAACCGGCCGATCCGCCAGAGGCGCCCCGGCGCAAACCGTCGCTGTTCGCCCGCGTGCCGCTGCTGGGCACGCGCGCCGCCGAACCGGAGCCGGAACTGATCGACGCGGACATCGACCCGGAGGCGGAAATCGACGCACCGAGCGACGAGCGGATCCGCGAAAAGATCAACGACGTCATCCGCAACCGCTCGCGCCGGGACCGGGTGATGGATATCCGGCAGCGCCAGGAACCGCCGGTTCAGACCGGCGACGCCGCACCCGGGGCCGACCTCGCGCCAGAGGACGAGACCCGGCCGCTCCACGCGGAACCCATGTTCGAGACGCCCGATCCCGACGCGGTCGCGGGCGACGCCACCGCCTATCCGCGGCCCCCGGCCGCGGAAAAGCGCAAGGTCGTGCAGGCCCCGGCGCGGAAAGCCGTCGCGCCCAGCAGCCAGGCCCGTGCCGAGGCGCAGCCGGCCTTCAGCTTCGAGGAAGACCCCGACGCCTACGAGGCGCCGCCGCTCTCGTTGCTGACCGCCCCCTCGACCGTGGTGCGCCAGCAGCTTTCGGACGAGGCGCTGGAAGAGAACGCCCGGATGCTGGAGAACGTGCTCGACGATTACGGCATCAAGGGCGAGATCGTCAGCGTGCGGCCCGGCCCGGTCGTCACCATGTACGAACTCGAACCCGCGCCGGGGCTGAAGGCCAGCCGCGTCATCGGGCTCGCCGACGATATCGCGCGGTCCATGTCCGCGCTCAGCGCCCGTGTTTCCACGGTTCCGGGACGTTCCGTCATCGGGATCGAGCTGCCCAACGCCCAGCGCGAGAAGGTGCTTCTGCGCGAAATCCTCTCCTCCCGGGATTTCGGAGACGGCAATCAGAGGCTCCCGCTTGCGCTGGGCAAGGACATCGGCGGCGGCGCCGTGGTCGCCAACCTCTCGAAGATGCCGCACCTGCTGATCGCGGGGACCACCGGCTCGGGCAAGTCGGTCGCCATCAACACCATGATCCTGAGCCTGCTCTACAAGCTGACGCCCGAGGAGTGCCGGCTGATCATGATCGACCCGAAGATGCTGGAACTCAGCGTCTATGACGGTATCCCGCACCTGCTCTCGCCGGTGGTCACCGACCCCAAGAAGGCCGTGGTGGCGCTGAAATGGGTCGTGGGCGAGATGGAGGAACGCTACCGCAAGATGTCGAAGATGGGCGTCCGCAACATCGAGGGGTATAACGGCCGCGTGCGCGACGCGCTGGCCAAGGGCGAGATGTTCCAGCGCACCGTGCAGACCGGCTTCGACGAGGAAACCGGCGAGCCGATCTTCGAGACCGAGGAATTCGCCCCCGAGACCATCCCCTACATCGTCGTCATCGTCGACGAGATGGCCGACCTCATGATGGTGGCGGGCAAGGAGATCGAGGCCTGCATCCAGCGCCTCGCACAGATGGCGCGGGCCAGCGGCATCCATCTCATCATGGCCACCCAGCGCCCCTCGGTCGACGTCATCACCGGCACGATCAAGGCGAACTTCCCCACGCGGATCAGCTTCCAGGTGACCTCAAAGGTCGACAGCCGCACGATCCTGGGCGAGCAGGGAGCCGAGCAGCTGCTGGGCATGGGCGACATGCTCTACATGGCGGGCGGCGCGCGGATCACCCGCGTCCATGGGCCCTTCGTCTCGGACGAGGAAGTCGAGGAAGTCGTCCGCCACCTCAAGTCCTTCGGGTCGCCGGAATACGTGTCCGGCGTGCTGGAAGGCCCCGACGACGAGAAGGAAAGCGACATCGACCTGGTGCTCGGGCTGGGCGGCAACACGGATGGCGAGGATGCCCTCTACGACCAGGCGGTCGCGATCGTCGTCAAGGATCGGAAATGCTCGACCTCCTACATCCAGCGCAAGCTGGCGATCGGCTACAACAAGGCCGCGCGCCTGGTGGAGCAGATGGAGGAACAGGGGCTCGTCAGCCCAGCCAACCATGTCGGCAAACGCGAGATCCTCGTGCCCGAGCAGCAATAGATCGCCGAAACGTGAGCGGGGGTCTGGTGCATCGGCCGGCCCGCGCCCATATGTTCACCCCATGATGATGCTGCACCGCCTGAGCGCCGTTTTCCTCGCCGCCGTCCTGGCCCTGCCCGCGGCGGCCCAGGACAGGATCCCGCTGGCCGAGATCTCGCGCTACCTGAACGGGATCACGACCGCCGAGGCGGAGTTCACGCAGGTGAACGCCGACGGCTCGGTTTCCACCGGCACGCTTTACATGCACCGCCCCGGGCGCATCCGCTTCGAGTATGACCCGCCGGCGCCGGCGCTGGTCATGGCCGGGGGCGGCACCGTCGCGATCTTCGACGCCAAGTCCAACGTGGCGCCGGAACAATACCCGCTGCGGCGCACGCCGCTCTCGATCATCCTCGAGCGAGACGTGAATCTCGGGCGCTCGGACATGGTGGTGGCGCATGAAGGGGACGGGACGCGCACGGAAGTTGTCGCGCAGGATCCCGAACACCCGGAATACGGCAATATCCGGATGATCTTCACCGCGGATCCCGTGGAGCTGCGTCAATGGGTCGTGACCAACGAGGCCGGAACGGAGACCACCGTGATCCTCGGCGAGATGGAAACCGGCGCGGAGCTGTCCAGCCGGCTTTTCAGCATCGTGACCGAGCTGCGCACCCGCGGCCTGACCGAGTGACTCAGTAGAAGCGGCAGCGCCGCAGTTGCGCGCGGTACATCGCCGCGCGGTCGGTCACGCGGTCGGCAACCCGCAGAAGCCAGGCCTTGTTACGGTAACTCCCACGCGCGAAGCCCGTGTGCCCCTGGTGATAGGCCAGGTACTGGTTGCGAACGTCGTAAAGCGGGACGCCGTTGCGCTCGCGCGTTTCGTTCATGTACCAGCCCATGAAATCCACGGCATCGTCGAAGCGGTCCCGCCGCGCGAACCGTTTCCCGGTCTCGTCGCGATACCAGTCCCATGTTCCGTCGATTGCCTGGCTGTAGCCGTAGGCCGAGCTCTGCCGGCCCATGGGGATGACGCCCAGCGAGTAGCGCAGCGGTGTGCGCGCATTCCCGATGAAACTGCTCTCCTGGTGGATGATCGCCATCTGGACATGCACCGGCACGCCCCAGCGGCGTTCGGTGCGTTCCATGTCGCGCATCCAGCTGGGGCGTTCCCGCGCGATGGCGCAGGCATCGTCGAGGTTGCGCGGCGGGTCGTAGCGTCCGCCCCCGCAGGCCGCGACCAGCAGGAGCGTCCCGATAATGATAAGCCTGTTCATGACTGCCCGATGCTCGGCTTGTTTTGCGGTCAGAATACGGGAAATCGGCCCGAAACGAAACGGTCATTCGGACGCGGTCAGATCAAAACCGCGAGGGTGAGCGGAATCGTGACGACGGAAAGCAGCGTCGAGACCACCACGAGGCCCGCGACGTGGTCGGCCTCGGCGCCGTATTTCTCCGCGATCAGGTAGGACGTGACCGCCACCGGCGTCGAAAGCTGCAGCACCAGGACGGCGAAGGGCACCGGGCCAAGCGCGAACCAGCGCCCGGCCGCCCAGGCGATGGCGATGCAGAGCGCGATCTTCAGCACGGACAGAACGACGGCGCGGCCCAGCCCGCGCGGATGCAGCCGCGCAACCGCCACGCCCAGCGTGATCAGCATGAGCGGAATCGCGATCTGGCCCAGGAGTTTCAGGGTATTGGTCATCCAGACCGGGGTCTGCCAGCCCTGCGACATGAACAGCAGCCCGAGGATCGTGGCCCCGACCATCGGCTCGCGCAGCACCTTGAGCGGCGATCCCCCGCCGGCCACCACCCAGACCCCGAAGGTAAAGGAGTAGACCGCCATGATAGCGAAGATCACCACGGCAAAGCCGAGCCCCTCGTCGCCGAAGGCAAAAAGGGCCAGGGGCAGGCCCAGGTTTCCAGTGTTGCCGAAGATGAGCGGCGCCAGCCAGGTCCGGACCTCGAGCCCGGCGATCCGCACCATGCCCCATGTCAGGGTGGTCACCGCCCCGTAGGCCAGGACCGCCGCGAAGGAAACCGCCGTCAGCGCCTGCGGGTCGATCTCGGTTTCCATCAGCGCGGTGAAGATCAGGCAGGGAACCGACAGGGTCATCGCCAGCTCGGTGACGAACTTGACCCTGTATTCACCGCCAAGCCGCACCCAGGTGAACCCGATCGCCGCCAGTATGAAAACCGGCGCGACGATTTCGAGAACTGTCAGGACGAGGGTCACAGATTGTTTCCGCGTTTTGACTCTGAAACCCGGCCCCGCTGGTGGACTCCGGCTGCCGGCGTAGTTACATGGGGGCGAAAGGGGTGACAACACGCATGCTGACGTCGCACGCGAAATACATGCTGGGCCAGATCGTCCGCCACCGGAAGCATCCGTTCCGGGGGGTGGTCTTCGATATCGATCCCGAGTTCGCCAACACCGAGGAATGGTACGAGTCGATCCCGGAAGAGAGCCGCCCGCGCAAGGATCAGCCGTTTTACCACCTGCTCGCGGAAAACGAGCAGAGCTATTACATCGCCTACGTGTCCGAGCAGAACCTCGTGCCCGATGAAACCGGCGAGCCCGTCGATCACCCTGACGTGCCCGCCATCTTCGGCGATCTCGAGAACGGCCGCTACGACCTGGACGTGCAGCTCAACTAGCCGTCGCGCTTTTCCACCGCGCCGCCGGCCGCGACCCATCCCTTGAAGCCGTCCGCCATCTCGGCGACGTTCTCCAGCCCCATCTCGCGCAGGGTCCGCGTCGCCAGCGCCGACCGCCAGGCCGATGCGCAGAACAGCACGAGCTTCCTGTCGGTGTCGAAGGCGGGCTTGTGATAGGGGCTCTCGGGATCCACCCAGAATTCGAGCATTCCGCGCGGGGCGTGCAGCGCCCCCGGGATGCGCCCGTCGCGGTCCAGCTCGCGCACGTCGCGGATATCGACAAGCTGGATCTCGCCCGCGGCGGCGGCGCGCATCGCCTCTGCGACGGGCATGGTCTCGATCCCGGCCTTCGCTTCGGCGACCATGTCTTTCACCGGACGTATTGCCATGGCTGTCTGTCCTCCCTGTGTTCTCAGTATCCCAAGGCGCAGCCGTCCTTGCGCGGGTCCGACGCGCCCTGCAGAACGCCTGTCTCGTCATCGATCAGGATCGCCTGGGCACCGCCGATCGGCGCTTCGGGGATCCTGACGTGGTGGCCGAGATCGGCCAGGCCCTGGCGCACCGCGTCCGGGTAGCCGCGCTCGACCCTCATGTCGCCGGCATCCGAGAAACAGCGCGGTGCATCTATGGCCTGCTGCGGATTCATCCCGTAATCCACCATATTCGTGACGAAGCGGGCGTGGCCAGCCGGCTGGTAGCCCCCGCCCATCACGCCGAAAGGCATGATGACGCGGCCCGCCTTGCGCAGCATGGCCGGGATGATCGTGTGCATCGGCCGCTTGCCGCCGCCCGCCTCGTTGGGGTGACCTTCCTCCAGCGTGAACCCGGAGCCCCGGTTCTGGAAGTTGATCCCGAACGCCGACGAGGCCAGCCCCGAGCCGAAGCTGCTGAAGACCGAGTAGATCATCGAGACCACCATCCGGTCGCGATCCACCACCGTCAGGTAGACCGTTTCCTTGTGGACGGACTCCGTCAGCGCGGCGGGCGCCGGCATGGCGCGGTCCGGATCGATCAGCGCGGCGAGTTTCTCCGCCGTTTCGGGCGCAAGCATGTGGTCCAGGCGCGCCGTGTGGTCCGGATCCGCGAGAAAACGGTTCCGCGCATCATAGGCGAGCTTGGCCGCCTCGGCCTCGAGATGCGCGCGCTCCACCCCCATCGGGTAGAGCGATGGCAGGTCGAAATGCGCCAGGATGTTGTTCATGAGGATCGCCGTCGCGCCCTGCCCGTTCGGCGGATGCTCGAGCAGTTCCATGCCCTTGTAGGTTCCCGCGACGGGGTCGGTGTAGTCGCAGGCCGTCGCCGCGAAATCGTCGAGGCTGTGGGTCCCGCCCATGGCGCGGAGGCTTGCGACCATGTCCTCGGCCACCTCGCCCTCGTAGAAGCCCTTGCGCCCCTCGAGCCCGATCCGGCGCAGCACCTCGGCCTGGCCCGGCGCGCGGAACACCTGCCCTTCGCGCGGCGCGGCACCGTCGAACAGGTAATGCCGGCGCGCATCGCCCTGCAGGCTGTCGGCCGCCTCGTGCCAGTCGAACGCCACGCGCGGCGCGACCGGCACGCCGGCCTCGGCATAATGGATCGCCGGGGCCAGGCTGGCCTTGAGCCCCGCCCGGCCCCAGTCCCGCGAGAGCCGGCAAAAGGCGTCGACGGCGCCCGGCACCGTAACCGAATGCACGCTGCCGTCCGGGATCTTCCGCATCCCCTCGGCCCGCAGCGCCGCCGGGTCGAGCCCGGCAGGGGCCCGGCCCGAGCCGTTGAGCCCGATGATCCGATCCTCGCCAGCCGGTTTCAGAAGGACGAAACAGTCCCCGCCGATGCCGGTCATCTGCGGCTCGCAGATCCCCAGCAGGACCGCGGCGGCGATGGCGGCGTCGACGGCGTTGCCGCCCGATTCCAGCATCTGCACGGCGACCTTGGCCGCCAGGGGATGCGACGTCGCGCACATCCCGTTCGTTGCGAATACGGGCGAGCGCCCCGGCAGATGGAAATCGCGCATCGTTTCCCTGTCCTCCCCAACTCAGCGATACCGGCCGGAGCCTAGGGGCGCGCCGCGGGCTTTCCAACCCGGAAATGCCAGAGGACCCGAAAGAGCGGGGAGAAGCTGCCAGAGACCCCGACGCCGCGCACTGGGTGGGGGCTTCGTAACGCGACGCCGGGGGAAGCTCTGGCAGCTACGAGACAAGAGGTAGCCCGGCTTTCCGGCGCCGGTTTGCTTGGAAAAGGGCAGGATTGAGGACTCTCGGTCCCATCGGAAAACAATGCGTTTCCAATGCGGTGACAGCTGGAAGCCCGTTGCGCGCCCTGCGGGCGCACGACCCGGTGCCGTGGGCTGGGTGGGGGATGATATCCACGGCACCGGGCTGAAGCGTTACTCGCTACATGGATCCTTATCGTCCCGAAACCGGGCTGAAGATTGGACCGGCGGCGGAAATACCGCGAAGATTTCGCGTCCATTCCAAGGCACCGCTTGATTTCACGGGCCCGCCGCGCAACTCTTGGGACATGAACGTGCAGGATCCCGCGCAGCCCGGACAGGGCAGGCAATCCGTCCCGCAACAGGTCAGCTTCGACCGCGGCGAGCTCGGCTGCATCCTTTCCCTTTACGGCCGCATGGTGGCCGCGGGCGAATGGCGCGACTACGGGCTGTCCTGCCTGCGGGACGTCGCCGTCTTCTCGGTCTTCCGCCGCACCGCCGAGCATCCGCTCTACCGTATCGAGAAACGCCCGAAGCTGCGCGACCGGCAGGGCCAGTACGCGGTGATCGGCATGGACGGCCGGATCCTGAAGCGCGGCCACGACCTGAAAACCGTGCTCCGCGTCCTCGAACGCAAGCTGATCCGCGCGGTGGACGACTAGCTCAAAGCCGCCGGCGGCTGGTCACCGGGCCGGTGTCGGTCTCTGCGATCCGGCGCGTCGCCTCCAGCAGCGGCTCCTGGGCCACGGCCATGTGATGCATGTTGGCGTGCAGCAGCATGCCCGGCGCCGTCAGGATGCCGACATGTCCCTTCCAGAACACGATGTCACCACGGCGCAGCGGCTCGCCCTTCGCGAGCGGCCGGCCGAGCGCCGCTTCCTGCATGTCGCTGTCGCGCGGACAGTCGATGCCGCAGGCCTCCAGCGCCAGCTGGATCAGCCCCGAACAATCGACGCCCCAGCGGCTCCGTCCCCCCCAGAGATACGGCGTGCCCAGGAACAGCTCCGCCACGCCGGCCGGATCGGCATACCGGGTGGCAAAGGGCTTCAGATGCGCCATCGGCACGAAATGCCCGGTCTGGATCTTGCCGAAGCCGTTCTTCTGGGCCAGCACGCGCAGCGCCGTCCCCATGAAGAGCGCGGTCTCGGCCCGCGACTTGGCTTCGGGGTCGGGATAGAGCTGCGTGGCCGGGGCCGCGACCCAGTGCGTCGGCGTATCCAGCCGGCCGAGCGCCGCGGTCTCGACGAAGCCGACATAGCCGTCCCGCGCGCACTGGCCGAAGGCATAGCCATCGCGCTCCTCGATCACCGCGAACGGGTCACCGAAGAGCAGCTGGCTGTCACGCGCCCCCTCGGGACCGGGCCGGTCGAGGATGTCGGCGACAGGTTGGCGGCACTGCCGGGGCGCCGGCGTGACGTAGCGCGGCGCCTCGACCGTGCCCTGCAGCGCCACGTCGGCCACGCGCGCATTGGCCAGCGTCAGGCGACGATCCCCGATCATTGCGCCAGCACCCTGGGCAGCGCGTCCAGCAGGGCCCGCGTGCCCTGCCCCGCACCGCCCTTGGGCCGGGCCGCGTCGCCCTCGGGCGCCCAGCCATAGATGTCGAAATGGACGAAGCGCCGCGCGTTCTCGACGAAGCGGCGCAGGAACAGCGCGGCGGTGATCGCCCCGGCAAAGCCGTTGCGGGGCGCGTTGTCGAGATCGGCGATGCCCGGTTCGATCATTGCCTCGTAAGGCGCGTGGAATGGAAGCCGCCAGACCGGGTCGGCCACCGCGTCGCCCGCGCTTTGCAACGCCGCGGCCAGCGTGCCGTCGTCGGTGAAGAACGGGGCGATATCCGGGCCCAGCGCCACCCGCGCCGCGCCGGTCAGCGTCGCCATGCAGACCAGCGCGTCGGGCGCCTCCTCGTCGGCCAGCGCAAGTGCGTCGGCCAGCACGAGCCGTCCCTCGGCATCCGTGTTGTTGACCTCGACGGTCAGCCCCTTGCGCGATGCGAGAATATCCTGCGGGCGGAAAGAGTCGGACGAGATCGCGTTTTCGACCGCCGGCACCAGCACCCGGAGCTGCACCGGCAATTCCAGCGCCATGATCATGCGCGCGAGGCCCATGACGGCGGCGGCGCCGCCCATGTCCTTCTTCATCAGCGCCATGGACTGCGCCGGCTTGATGTCGAGCCCCCCGGTATCGAAGCAGACCCCCTTGCCGACAAGCGTCAGGCGCGGCGCGTCGTCGGCCCCCCAGCGCATGTCCAGCAGCCGGGGCGCCTCGGCGGCGGCGCGGCCGACGGCGTGGATCAGCGGGAAATTCCCGTCGAGCAGCGCCGATCCCCGGATCACCTCGACCCGGGCGCCGAAGTCCTGGCCGAGCGCGCGGAACGCCGCCTCGAGCGCCTCGGGGCCCATATCGGCCGCCGGCGTGTTGATCAGGTCGCGCGTCAGGAACTCGCCCGCGGCAATCGCCTCGATCCGGGCGGCATCGACCCCGTCGGGCGCGACGAGCATCGCCTCGGCCGGTGGCTGTGCCTTGTAGCGGTCGAAGCGGTAGCCCGCCAGCAACCAGGCAAGCGCCGCCTCCTCCAGCGCCGCCGGTGCCAGATCGCCATCGAGACGATAGGTCCCCGCGGGCAGCGCGGCGGCGGCGCGCCCGGCCAGGAACCGTCTGCGCCCGGCCTGCGCCGGATCGCCCAGCCCGAACAGCGCCCCGGCCAGCGCGCCGTCCTCGCCCGGCAGCCGGCACAGCTCGCCCGCGGCGGCCTTGAACCCGGCCTCGTCCACCCAGCGCCGCAGCCGCGCCGGCTGGTTTTCGCGCCAGCCCGGCAGGCGGTCCGGGTCGATCAGTGTCACCGGGCGCGACTCGGCGCCGGCGGGGGCGAAACGGGGTGTCATTCAAGGAATCTCCGCTGCGGACTGGCGCACAGCCTAGCGCCTGCCCCAGCCGCCGCAAGGGTCACCGCGCGGCCCCACGCGAGACAAAACGCTCGAATTCCGGCGCGTTGAGGATTAGAGACGGCAGAACAAGAACCGAGGGACACCCGATGGATCACGCAAAACCGCTGCCATCCTATCTCGTTCAGCGCTACCAGGGCTGGAAAGCGACGACGTATGCCGAGAACCGCGGCTGGTACATGCAACTGGCCGAACAGGGGCAGCACCCGCGGGCGATGGTCATCTCGTGCTGCGACTCGCGCGTGCACGTCACCTCGATCTTCGGCGCCGACACGGGCGAGTTCTTCATCCATCGCAACATTGCAAACCTGATCCCGCCCTACGAGCCAGACGGCGACCACCACGGCACCTCGGCAGCGGTCGAATACGCGGTAAAGGCGCTCAAGGTGGCGCATCTGGTCGTGATGGGGCATTCCAACTGCGGCGGCGTGCATGGCTGTCTCGAGATGTGCGAGGGCAAGGCGCCGGAACTGGAAGAGAAATCCAGTTTCATCGGCCGCTGGATGGACATTCTCCGTCCCGGCTACGAACGGGTGTCCGGGATAGCCGACGACACCGCGAAGCACCGGGCGCTGGAACGCGAGGCGGTGCTGGTCTCGCTCGAGAACGTGATGACCTTCCCCTTCGTGCGCGAGGCGGTCGAGGCCGGGCGGCTGACGCTGCACGGGCTCTGGAACGACATCGCCGAAGGCCAACTCTTCCAGTACGTCCCGGCGCGCCAGGATTTCCAATTGATCTGATCCGGCGCCCCGCACGGGGGCGCGGCCATGACGCGGGACCGGGCGCGGCCTAGTGCAGGAACTCGCCCGCGGCCGGTGCGTCGCGGCGGGCCAGCACGCAGGGCCGGCCAAGGCGCGCCGCCAGGTCCGCCAGCGGATGGCCGAGAAGCCGCGCGGTGCAGATGCGCCGCCCGGTTTCACCATCCGTCAGCACCAAACGCCCCTCGCGTATGGCCAGCCGCACGCCGCGCCGTCCCAGCGCCGCGATAAGGCCCGCCCAGTCGCTCGCCCCGTCGAAAACGGGCCGGAGCGCCGCGCGCAAGAGCGCCGCGGTCTCGCTGTCGGGATCGTGGAAATCGGGATCTGCCTGCCAGGGGAACGCCACGGGGGCGGCACCGGCACCTGCCTCTTGGATCTTTTTCATGGTCGACTGCTCGTTATCATTCTCGCCGATCCGGCCAGCCTACCCCAAAATCGCATCAAAATCCGGGGGATAGGTTCCATACCGCCGCCGGGCGCGGCTTCGCTGCAACAGGTCCGGTCCGGCCGGTGGCCGCTCAACGCAGGATGTCACCCTCGGGCCAGCTGATCTCGTGCTCGAGCCGGATCGTGCGCGTGCCGCCCGGCGCGATCTCGAAGCGCCATTCGAGCACGCCGCGCAGACCGTCGGGATCGGCGGTGTCGGCCGGCGGTTCGGCGGTGTAGTCGATCCGCAGATCCTCCTGCTCGGAATAGGGGACGCGGTCGCGCAGCTGCACCGGCCAGGCCCGGTCGGTCAGGTTTTCGACGGCGATCTCGGCGCGCTCGAAGACACGGTTGGAGCGCGAGATCACGCCCCGGTCGCCCTCCAGCCGTTCGAGGATGCGGCGCGACAGGCGCAGGCCCTCGATCGGGCCGAAGGGAAAGCGGGCCGTCTCGCCCCCGGCCCAGAGCCCGATCCGGCCGGAGCCCACGAAAGCCCCGTCCATGTAAAACGAGACCGGCCCCGGAAGGATCAGCTCGCCGCTGGCGTTCTCGGCCTCGGCCACGAGATAGGCGGTGGCATCGAGACGCGGCGCGGCGACGGCGGTGAGATCGGGGGCCAGCGCGATGCGGTCCAGCGCGAGCCGCGCGGCCTCGGCGCCGCTGGCGACGTCGACCGGGTCCGGATAGCGGTAGACGACGGTAAGGCCCTGCATCTCGGTCCGGGCGCCGATGGCGTCGGCCGCGGGCGCGGACTGCGCCGGTTCCGCCGCGCCGGACAGCATCTCGGACTCGCCGCTGATCCGCTGGCGGTCGGCGGTGACGGGCGGGCCGATCCGCAGGCGGCGCGGCATGACCTCCGACGGGCCCGTCTGGCCGGACGGCCGCGCGGTGGACAGCGTCAGCGCCACGCCGGTCCAGTCGCCCCCGGTGGCCTGGCGCACCAGCGCGCCCCGCACAAGCTCCAGCGTCGCCGTCTCGCCGCGCGACAGCCGCAGGTCGTAGACCGGCTGCCAAGCGGCAGCGGGGCTTTGGTATCGGATCTCGAGCCGGGCCGACGTCGCGGCCACGGCCCGAACCTCGACCCGCAGGGCCGCGCCCGGCGGCGCGGGGCGGGTCAGCGCCTCGAGCGCAGCGCGCGCCTCGGCCAGTTCCTCGTCCAGCTCGGCACGCGCGCGTTCGGCCGCGGCGATCTCCTGTTCGGCCGCGTGCGCCGCGGACCGGGCGGCAAGGGTTTCCTCGCCAAGCATCCGGGCGAGATCGCGGATCTCCGCCGGGCTGGTGCCGGCCAGGGGCTCCGCCGCCTTGGAGGCGCCGACGCTCGACAGGAAGTCGAGCCTGGCGCGGGCCGCATCTATCCGCAGCCGGATCGCGCCGATCTCTGCCGTCGCCTCGCGGATCGCGGCCTCGAGCCGGGCGATCTCGGCGCGGGCGGCCTCGATCGCGGCGCCGTCCTCCGGCGCGCGCGGCGGCAGGCGGCGGTCGCGGTAGCTGACCGCGCCGATCTGGAAATCCCCCGCGCCCGAGACACGCAGCGTGTCGGGGTTCAGACCGCGGGGCAACCCGGTCACGATCACCGCGCCTGACCCGGCAGGCAGCTCGGCCTCGGCCAGGCGGGTCAGCGCGGCGCCGTCGGGATAGAGGGTGGCGCGCGTGACGGCCGAGGGCACGACGATATCCTCGGCCGCGGCCATCGTGGGCAGGAAAAGGACCAGGGCTGCAAGGATCCGTCGCATGGGGGCCTCCGCGCGTTGTGGGGGGTCAGGGTCCGCCAGCACCGCCCAAAAAGCAAGGGGCGCCCCGGCGGGACGCCCCCTCGAGATCCCTCGTCGGCCGGTCAGCCTTTCTTGAGGACGCGGTTGGCCAGCGTTTCGGCGATCTGCACGGCGTTCAGCGCCGCGCCCTTGCGCAGGTTGTCACTGACGCACCAGAGGTTCAGCCCGTTGTCGATGGTCGAATCCTGGCGAATGCGGCTGATGAAGGTGGCGAAGTCCCCCACGCATTCCACCGGCGTGATGTAGCCACCATCCTCGCGCTTGTCGACGACCATGATCCCCGGCGCCTGGCGCAGGATCTCGCGGGCTTCCTCTTCGTCGAGATGGTCCTCGAACTCGAGGTTGATCGCCTCGGCATGGCCGACGAAGACCGGCACCCGCACGCAGGTCGCGGTGACCTTGATCGCGGTGTCGACGATCTTCTTGGTCTCGGCGACCATCTTCCATTCTTCCTTGGTGGAGCCGTCCTCCATGAAGACGTCGATATGCGGGATGACGTTGAAGGCAATCTGCTTCTGGAACTTCTTGGGCGCCACCTCGTCGGTCGGGTTGTAGATCGCCTTGGTCTGGTCCCAGAGCTCGTCCATCCCTTCCTTGCCGGCGCCGGACACCGACTGGTAGGTCGACACGACGACGCGCTTGATCTTCGCGCGGTCATGCAACGGCTTCAGCGCCACGACCATCTGCGCGGTGGAGCAGTTCGGGTTCGCGATGATGTTCTTCTCGCGGTAGCCCTCGACCGCCTCGGGGTTGACCTCGGGCACCACCAGCGGGACCTGCGGGTCGTAGCGGTAGAGCGACGAGTTGTCGATCACGACGCAGCCCGACCGCGCGGCCTTGGGCGCGTAGTCCTTCGTCGCGTCGGAGCCGATGGCGAAAAGCGCGATGTCCCAGCCCTCGAAGTCGAAGGTGGCGAGGTCCTGGGTCTTGAGGGTCTGGTCCCCGAAGCTGACCTCGGTGCCCAGGGAACGGCGCGACGCCAGCGCGGCGAGCTCGTCCACCGGGAACTGGCGCTCGGCCAGGATGTTCAGCATTTCGCGGCCCACATTGCCCGTGGCGCCGACGACGGCCACACGATAACCCATTGTCATCTCCTGATCGGGAATCTCGGTTGGGCGCGTCTTAACGCATCCCAGCGGGAATGTGAAATGCACCATTGGCGTTGTTGGCGTAGCCTTGGGCGGCACGATCACGGAGGCCGAAGTGAAGACCGTTCCGCAAGCCCTCGCCGCCAGCCTCGTCGCCGTCCTGCCGCTGCAGGCCGGCGAAGCCGACATCGTCGCGGCCGAGGCCGTCCGCAGCGGAGAGACATGGCGCTTCGAGGTCACGCTGCGCCACGCCGACGAGGGCTGGGACCACTATGCCGATGGCTGGGCGGTCCTTGCCCCCGACGGCACCGAACTCGGGTATCGCGAGCTTCTGCATCCGCATGTGGCCGAACAGCCCTTCACGCGGTCGCTCACCGGCGTCACGCTGCCCGACGGGTTGGACCGGGTCACGATCCGCGCCCATGACAGCGTGCATGGCTGGGGCGGCGCGGAGATCACGCTAGAGTTGCGCTGACCGCGTCAGTCGAAGAGATCCTCGATCTCGTCGAAGGCTTCCTTGAGGTAATGGAGCATCCCGCGCCGCTTCTTGCGGCGCTTGCCCTTGCGCGGCCGGTCCGGGGCGCCGTGACCGGGGTATCGCGACGGCTTGGACGGGCTCCGGGGGCGGGCCGGACCGGGGTCCGCCGCATCGGCGCGCAAGGCTTTCATCTTGGTGATCGGCGCGCCGCAGGCGGCGCATTGCAACACGTGCCGGGCGGAGTCGAACTCCAGCACGCTGCGCGTGCCGCAATAACAGCAGGTGGCGATCTTGGTCTCGGGCCTCATGGTCTGGACCTACGGCGCCCGCGCCCGGCTTTCAAGTCGGGCAGGCGGCCTTCAGGCCGTCGCGGCGTCGGACGGCATGCCGAGCAGTCCCTCCAGCCCCGCATTGCCGGCCACGAGATCCGACAGCGTCACGTCGTCGAGATAGCTGTAGAAGGCCGCGACCGCGCCGGCCAGCGACTGCTTCAACCGGCAGAACGGCGTGATCGGACAGGTGTTCTGCGCCCCGGCGAAGCATTCGGCGAACGGCACGTCCGCCTCGAAGGCGCGGATCACCGCCCCGACGGAGATATCGGCAGCCGGCCGGTTCAGCCTTATCCCGCCATTGCGCCCACGGACGGTACGGATGAACCCGCGCTGGCCCAGCAGGTTCACCACCTGCGCGAGATGATTCTCGGACGCGTTGCAATGTTCGGCGACGTCGGATTTCCGAACGGTCCGTGCATCGTTCACGGCGCAGAACATCAGCGTGCGCATGGCGAGGTTGGTGCGAGTGGTCAGCCGCATGGCGGGGTCTCGGTTGCGCCTTCAAACATGCCACGAGAATACAGCTTTATCCCCGGTACGATTTGATCGAGATCAGGTTCCGGGCAGTTTCCCGCTGTTAAAGATGTGCCGCGAATATAGCTTTAGGCAGGGCACACGTGGCGGAAACCGCGGACAGGGACGCCGGCAGGGACCGGCTTGCGGCACTTGTCGCGCCGGGCGCGCGTGACCTGCGGCGCGCCGGTCTGCTGTCGGTCGCCGCGGCGCTGATCTGGCTGCCGCAGGCCGCGATCGTCGCCCTTGCCATCGCGGCCCTCCTGGACCCGGCCCTGCCGCAGCTGCCGCCTCTCGTGCTGGCGGCGGGATTCGCGGGGCTGGGGCTGGCCCGCGCCTGGCTCGCGGCGCTCTCCGAGGCGCGTGCGTCCCATGCCGCCGACCGGGTCCTCGGGCTGGAGCGGCAGCGGCTGATCGAGGACGAGGCGCTGCGCGGGCCGCTCGATCCGAACCGCCCCGCCTCGGCCGAGGTCACGGCGCTCGCGGCACAGAAACTCGAGGCGCTGCGCCCCTTCCTGACGCGTTACCAGCCGGCGCGCATGCGGGTGGCGGTCCTGCCACCGGCGATCCTGGCCCTGAGCTTCTGGTTTTCCTGGGCGGTGGGATCGGTCCTGCTGGTCGCCGGGCCGCTGATCCCGGTCTTCATGGCGCTCGTGGGGCTTGCCGCCCGCGAGGCGAGCGCACGCCAGATGGAAGAGATCGGCAGCCTGAACGGGCTGTTGATGGAACGGCTTTCGGCGCTGGTGGACATTCGCGTGCTGGATGCGGGCGCGCGCACCCTGGCGCGTTTCGACCGCGCGGCGGACGAGCTTCGCCGGCAGACGATGGAGGTTCTGCGCATCGCCTTCCTGTCGTCCACCGTGCTCGAGCTTTTCGCAGCGCTTGGCGTGGCGATGGTCGCGGTCTATGTCGGCTTCGCGCTTCTGGGCGAGATCGGCTTCGGCACATGGGGCGCGCCGCTGGGCGTCGGCGCCGGCATCTTCCTGCTGCTGATGGCACCGGATTTCTTCCAGCCGCTCCGCGATCTCGCGGCCGCCTGGCACGACAAGTCCGCCGCCGTCGCGGTCGCCTCAGAGCTTGCCGCGGCCGAGGCCGCCGGGCGACGCAACATCGCGGGACAGGGCGCGGCCGCGGCCCCGCTGGCAGGCCCGGCACGGATCGCCACGCGCGGGGTGGCTTTCGAGACTGCGGTCGGGCATCGCCTGCTCTTCCCCGACCTGGACCTGCCGCCCGGCAGCCGGGTCGCCCTGACCGGGCCGAGCGGTGCCGGCAAGTCGACGCTGCTGGCGCTGCTCGCCGGGTTGGCCGCGCCCGCGTCCGGCCGGATCGAGGTGGCCGGGCAGCCTCTCGGGGCCGATACCGCCGATGCCTGGCGGACCCGGATCGGCTGGGTGTCCCAGACGCCCCATTTCCTGAACCGCAGCCTTGCAGACAATCTCGCGCTGGCGGGCGGGAACGCCGCGACGGTCGAGCAGGCCCTCGATCTGGCGCAGGCCCGCGCGGTGGTGTCCGCGCTGCCGCGGGGCCGCGCCACGCGGCTCGGTGAAACCGGCGCGGGCGTCTCGGGCGGCGAGGCGCGGCGGCTGACCATCGCCCGCGCCGCGGCCGCGTCCCCCGGGGTGATCCTGGCAGACGAACCGACGGCCGATCTCGACCCCGAGACCGCGCGACTGGTGACGGACGGGCTGATGCGGCTGGCCGACGGCGGCGCGACGCTGATCGTCGCCACCCATGACCCGGACCTCGTGGCGCGCATGGATCGGCAGATCGCCCTCGGGGATCCGGCATGAAGCCGCTCTTCGCGCTCCTCCGCGTGATCTGGCAGGGCCAGAGCCGCGCCTTCTGGCGCGGTGCCGCGCTGGCCGCCGTGGTGCTGATGGCAGGTGTCGGGCTGCTCGGGCTCTCGGGATGGTTCATCACCGCCGCGGGCGCGGCCGGGCTGGCGGGGCTCGGCATCGGATTCGATTTCTTCCGCCCCAGCGCCGGGGTGCGGCTCCTGGCCCTCGGGCGGGCCGGGGCGCGCTACGGGGAACGTCTGCTGACCCATGACGCGACGCTCCGCGCGCTGGCCGGGCTGCGGGTCCATCTGCTCGGCGGCATCATGCGGCTGCCCTATCCGCGTCTGCTGCGGCTGCGCGGCGGGCTGGCGCTCAACCGTCTGACGGCGGATGTCGATGCGCTGGATGGCATTTCCCTGCGGCTGGTGATCCCGATGGCCTCGGGGGCACTGACCCTCGCGCTTGCCTGGGCGATCCTGGCCTGGCTCGTCGACCTGGCGGTGTCGACCGCCGTGATCCTGGCGGTCCTCTGCGGAACCGCGGCGACCCTTGCCTGGACCCTGCGCCGGGCCGCGCGCCCGTCGCTGCGCGCGGAATTGCACATGCAGGCCTTTCGCACCACGCTGATCGATCTTTTCCGCGCACGGGTGGAACTGGCCGTCTTCGGGCAGCTTCAGGCCCAGACCCGCGCCGCGCTGCTGCGCGAGGCCCGCCAGCGCGCCGCGGCCAACCGCGTCGACAGCATCGACCGGGTTGCGGGCGCCGCCCTGTCCGCCACGGCCACACTGGCTGCGGCGCTGGCGCTCTTGCTCGGTCTGCGGCTGGCCGAGACCGGGGCGATCACGCCCGCCCAGGCCGCGCTGGCGTTCTTCGCCGCGCTGGCACTGGCCGAGGTGATCGCCCCGCTGCGCCGGGGGCTGTCGGAGCTCGGGCGGACACTGGTCGCGGCGCGGCGCATCGACCGGGACCTGCGCGACACCGGCCAGCCCGCGGCGGCCCGCGCTGCACCGGCGCCCCGGGACGACGCGCCGGAACTGGCCTTTGCGAATGTCGCGCTGCGCTATCCGGGCGGCGCGGCGCCGCTCTTCCGCGATCTCTCGTTCCAGCTTCGTGCGGGCGAGACGGTCGCGCTGACCGGGCCGAGCGGAGGCGGGAAAAGCAGCGCGCTGACCCTTGCCGCAGGGCTGATCGCACCGGCGGCGGGCGAGATCCGCCTGCGCGGCGCCCCGCTCACGGCCTGGCCGGAAACCGCGCTGCGCGCGACCGTCGCGTTTCTGCCCCAGCGCAGCGCCCTGCTGAGCGGGACGGTGCGCGATGCCCTGACCCTGGCCGATCCGAACCTCGACGACGCCGGAGTGCGCGCGCTGCTCGAGACGGTCGCGCTTGACGACGTCGTCGCCCGGATGGGCGGGCCGGACGCCCGGCTGGGCGAGGGGGGCGCGGGCCTGTCCGGCGGCGAGGGCCGGCGGCTGGCGCTGGCGCGCGTGCTGGCCCGGCGCCCGCGCGTTCTGCTGCTGGACGAACCGACCGAGGGCCTCGACGCGGACACGGCGCGCCGGGTGCTGGACGGGCTCCGCAAGGCGCTGCCCGACGCGGCGATCCTGACCGCCTCGCATCGCGCCGTCGAAATCGACCGGGCGGACCGGGTCCTATCCATGACGCAGTAAATATATATCGGATATGCTACTTATTTGATCTGAGTCAAAGCCGCCACGCCCGCTTTGATCCAGAACGACGCCGAACCGACATCTCGGAGTCATCTTTTCTCCGGGCAGGAGCGAAGGAGCCAATCCATGGAACTGGACGTCGTAGAGCTGTCCCGCCTGCAATTCGCGATGACGGCGATGTACCATTTCCTCTTCGTGCCGCTGACGCTGGGTCTGTCGATCCTCGTCGCGATCATGGAGACGGTCTACGTCATGACCAACCGCCCCATCTGGCGGCAGATGACGAAATTCTGGGGCACGCTGTTCGGGATCAACTTCGTGCTGGGCGTGGCCACCGGCATCACCATGGAGTTCCAGTTCGGCATGAACTGGAGCTACTACAGCCACTACGTGGGCGATATCTTCGGCGCGCCGCTGGCGATCGAGGGGCTGATGGCCTTCTTCCTCGAGGCGACCTTCGTGGGGCTGTTCTTCTTCGGCTGGGACAAGCTCAGCAAGGTCGCCCACATGATCGTGGCCTGGCTGGTCGCGATCGGCTCGAACTTCTCGGCGCTCTGGATCCTGATTGCCAATGGCTGGATGCAGAACCCGGTGGGGGCGGAGTTCAACCCCGTCACCATGCGCATGGAGATGACGAGCTTCTTCGACGTCATGTTCAACGAGGTGGCGCAGGCGAAGTTCGTGCACACCGTCTCGGCGGGCTACGTCACCGCGGCGGTCTTCGTGCTGGGCGTCTCGGCCTGGTACCTGCTGAAGAACCGCCACGTGGAACTCGCCCGCCGCTCCATCGCGGTGGCCGCCAGCTTCGGGCTGGCCGCGGCGCTGTCGGTGGTGGTGCTGGGCGACGAGTCGGGCTACTCCGCCACCCATACCCAGAAGATGAAGCTCGCCTCGATCGAGGCGATGTGGGAGACCCACGACGCGCCCGCGCCCTTCACCCTGGTCGGCCTGCCCGACAAGGAAAACCGCGAGACCCACTACGCCATCGAGGTGCCCTACGCGATGGGCCTGATCGGCACGCGCTCGCTGACGCAGGAGATGCCCGGCATCAACGATCTCGTCGCCGAGGCCGAGGAACGCATCCGGTCGGGCCAGATCGCCTATGACGCGCTGATGGACATCCGCGCCGCCAAGGGCGACGCGGCGCCCGAGGCCACCGCGCGCTTCGAGGCGCACAGCGACGATCTTGGGTTCGCGCTGCTTCTGAAGCGCTATGTCGAGGATCCGCGCGCGGCCACCGACGAGCAGATCGCCATGGCGGCCGAGGACACCATCCCGGGGGTCTTCCCGCTGTTCTGGGCGTTCCGCATCATGGTCGCGCTCGGCTTCTCCTTCATCGCGGTGATGGCGTATTTCTTCTACCGCGCCTCGTTCCGGGGAATGGATTTCCCGCGCCCGGCGCTCTGGTTTGCCGTCTTCATCATCCCCACGCCCTGGATCGCGGCCGAGCTTGGCTGGTTCGTGGCCGAATACGGCCGCCAGCCCTGGACCGTGGACGGGGTGCTGCCGACCGCGCTCTCGGTCAGCCAGCTCTCGATCACGCAGGTCGCTTTGACGCTGGCCGGTTTCGTGGCCTTCTACTCGGTGCTGTTCGTCATCGAGATGGGGCTGATGATCAAGTTCATCCGCAAGGGTCCCTACCAGGACGTCGAGCTGGTCGAAGACTGGTTCCGGCGCCACGACCGCCCGGCGGCGGCGCACGGGTCCGTTGCCCATCCTGCGGAGTAATCGACATGATCCTGCATGAATTCCTGAGCTTCGAGATCCTGCGCGTCATCTGGTGGCTGCTGCTGGGCGTTCTCCTGATCGGCTTCGCGCTGACCGACGGCTTCGACCTGGGCGTGGGCACGCTGCTGCCCTTCGTCGCCAGGACCGATGTCGAACGCCGGATCGTGATCAACACGGTCGGTCCCGTCTGGGAAGGCAACCAGGTCTGGTTCATCCTCGGGGGCGGCGCGATCTTCGCGGCCTGGCCACCGCTCTACGCGGTCAGCTTCTCGGGCTTCTACATCGCCATGTTCCTGATCCTCGCGGCGCTGATCCTGCGCCCCGTGGGCTTCAAGTACCGCTCCAAGCGCGACAGCGCGGCCTGGCGCAGCGCGTGGGACTGGGCGCTCTTCGTCGGCGGCTTCGTGCCGGCGCTGGTCTTCGGCGTCGCGATGGGCAACGTCCTGCAGGGCGTGCCCTTCCGCCTGAACGACGACCTGATGACCGTCTACGACGGCGGCTTCTTCGGGCTGCTGAACCCCTTCGCCCTGCTTGCCGGTGTCGTGTCGGTGGCGATGCTGGTCATGCATGGCGGCAACTGGCTGGCGCTGAAATCGGAGGGCGTCGTCGCCGAGCGCGCCAAGCGCTATGCCGCGACCGCCGCGCTGGTCACCGTCGCCGGCTTCGTGCTGGCGGGGCTCTGGCTGGCCGTGGGGGTCGATGGCTATGCCCTGGCCGATCCGGCCGCGACCGGGGGGCCGTCCAACCCGCTGCTGTCCGAGATCCGCCATGGCGGCAGCTGGCTCGCGGCCTACGGGGCGCGGCCGTGGATCGCCGTGGCGCCGATCCTGGGCATCGGGGGCGCGCTGCTGGCCTACCGCCAGGTGCACCGGAACCGGGAGGTGCTGACGCTGATGGGCTCGTCGCTCTCGATCCTGGGCATCATCGCGACGGTGGGCCTGACGATGTTCCCCGTCATCCTGCCCTCCAGCATCCAGCCCGACGCCTCGCTGACGGTGTGGGACAGCTCGTCTTCGCACCTGACGCTCTTCGTGATGCTGGTCTCGACGGTGATCTTCATGCCGTTGATCCTTCTTTACACCGCCTGGGTCTACAAGGTGCTCTGGGGGAAGGTCACCGAGAACGACGTCACCGACTCCGACCACGCCTACTGAAAAAGGAGCGCACGCATGTGGTATTTCGCCTGGATCCTGGGGCTCCCGCTCGCCGCGCTGTTCGCGGTCGTCAACGCCATGTGGCTGGAGCTGCAGCAGGACAACGCCCGGATGGAGGAAGACAACACCAACGGCCCGGCCAAGGGCTAACCGCGAGGAGGAGGATCCCGCAATGCAGACCAACAGACGCCAGTTCCTGGGGCTTGCCGCCAGCGGTGCCGCGCTGGCCGCCGCCGGCACGGGAAGCGCCCGGGCCGCCAGGGTGCCGACGAACGCGCGGATCGTGATCCTGGGCGCCGGCGCCGCCGGGTCGGCGCTTGCCAACCAGCTGAACGATGCGCTCGACGGCGCGAAGATCACCATCGTCGACGCACGCAAGCGCCATCTCTACCAACCCGGCTTCACCCTGATCGGCGCCGGGCTGAAACCCGCCGGCTACTCGGTCTCGACCACGGCGGAATGGCTGCCGAGCGCGGCCGAGTGGATCGAGGAAGCCGCCGCGGAAATCGACCCCGAGGCCCGGACCGTCACCACGACCGGCGGCACCACGATCGCCTATGACTACCTGATGGTCGCCACCGGGCTGAAGCTCGACTGGGACGCGATCGAGGGTTTCTCGCTCGACCTCGTGGGCAAGGACGGCGTGGGCGCGGTCTATGCCGGCCCGGACTACGCCGCGAAGACCTGGCAGGCGATGGACCGCTTCACCGAGGAAGGCGGCGAAGGACTGTTCTTTCGCCCCGCGACCGAGATGAAATGCGCCGGCGCGCCGCTCAAATACACCTTCCTGACGGATGACTATGCCCGCAAGAAAGGCACCCGCGGCAAGACGAACATCACCTATGCCGCGCATTCCGGCAGCCTCTTCGGCGTGCCCATCGTCAACGAGAAGGTCCGGATGCTCTATGACGACCGCGGCTTCGAGACGGTCTACAACCACGTGATGAAGGCCATCGACCCGGGCAGGAAGACGGTCACCTTCGAAACCCCCGAGGGCGAGGCCGAACTGCCCTATGACTTCACCAACGTGATTCCCCCGATGCGGGCGCCGGACGTGATCCGCAACTCGCCCCTGCCCTGGGCCGACCGGTGGACCGACCAGGGATGGGTCGAGGTCGACCCCCACACCATGCGCCACACCCGTTTCCCGGAAATCTTCGCGGTGGGCGACGTGGCCGGGGTGCCCAAGGGCAAGACCGCGGCCAGCGTGAAATGGCAGGTGCCCGTGGCGGTCGACCAGCTCGTCTCCGACATCGCGGGGCGCGACGCCACCGAGACCTATAACGGCTACACGTCCTGCCCGCTGATCACGCGCGTGGGGCGGGCGATGCTGATCGAGTTCGACTACAACAACGATCTCGTGCCGTCCTTCCCGGGCATCATCGCGCCCCTGGAAGAGCTTTGGATATCCTGGCTGATGAAAGAGATCGCGCTGAAGGCGACCTATAACGCCATGCTGCGCGGCCGCGCCTGAGGAGGAGCAAGACCCATGAAAGACCTGACTTTCGGCACCCTGATCGCCGTCTTCGAGGAAATCTTCGGCCCCTGGCTCTTCTGGGTCATGGCCGTCGTGGCCCTGCTCGTCGGGCTCGCCTTCATCTACGTCGTCATCCGCGACCGCGGGCTCGAAAGCCGCCCCTTCCTGCGCGCCGAGCTTTCGGCGCCCATCGGGGCCGTCGCGGCGGTGGCCTTCGTCTTTTTCATGACGAAATCGGGCCTGCGCGACATGGGCGGCCCCATCGACGTCATCGTGATGCTCGCGATCGCGGCCGCCGGTGCCGTCGGGCTGACCATCCTCGTCTACGTCGTCCAGGAGATGTTCCTGAACAAGAACACCGGTGAGTGACCCGATGACATCCCGCGAAGCGGCCGACGCCGAGGGGGCGGCGCTGCGCCTGCCCAACTACCCGATCACCTTTTTCGCCACGGTGATGGGAATGCTGGGGCTGACCCTGGCGCTGCACGCGGCCGAGCAGGCCTACGGGCTGGCGGCCGGCGCCTCGCGGCTGGCGCTGGCGGTGTCGGTCGCGCTCCTGCTTGCCGTGGCGGCGGGCTACGCGCTCAAGGCGGTGCGATATCCGCACGAGGTCCAGGCGGAATGGAACCACCCGGTGCGCATCGCCTTCTTCCCGACGATCTCGATCTCGCTGCTGCTCCTGTCGGTGGCCACGCTGGGGGCCTGGCCCGGTGTCGCGCGGCCGCTCTGGCTGGTGGGCACGGCGCTGCAGGGGGCCTTGACGCTCAGCGTGATCGCCAACTGGATCGGGCATCGCCCCTTCCAGCCGCAGCATCTCAGCCCGGCCTGGTTCATCCCCGCCGTCGGCAACGTGATCGTGCCGGTGGCCGGCGCGCCCCTCGGCCATGTCGAGCTGTCCTGGCTCTTCTTCTCGCTCGGGCTGGTCTTCTGGCTGGTGCTGCTGACGCTGGTGATGAACCGGCTGATCTTTCACGATCCGCTGCCGGGCAAGCTGCAGCCGACGCTGGTGATCCTTATCGCGCCGCCGGCGGTGGCCTTCCTCGCCTATCTGCGGCTCGAGGATCAGATCGACGCCTTCGCGCGCATCCTGCTCAACACGGGATACGTCTTCTTCGCCATCGTCGCGACGCAGGCGCGCAAGCTGCCGCGGCTGCCCTTCGCGCTGTCATGGTGGGCGCTGTCCTTCCCGATGGCGGCGCTGACCATCGCCAGTTTCGCCTTCGCCGCCGCGACCGGCTCGGCGGCGCACCTGGCGATCGGGACGGCGCTGCTGGCGATCCTGGCGGCGATCATGGCCATGCTCGTCCTGCGCACGGTGCTGGCGATCCGGCGCCGCGAGATCTGCCAGCCCGAGTGATCAGGCCCGGGGGCCGCCGGTGTCCTTGTCGACCTGCCCGCCGGCCGAATCCACGTCATGGACGGCCCAGCCCCGGTCGGCGCCCGCCTCGGGCAGCTCCTCCGGCGCGACATGCCGGTGAATATGCGCCTTGGCGATGAAATGCGCGACGATCGGGGCGGTCAGGAACAGGAAGATCGTGATCAGCAGTTCATGGAACGACCCGTCGCCTTCCAGGAGCCAGGCATGGATCATGGAGGCGATCAGCACGCCGCCGACGCCCAGGGTCGTCGCCTTGGTCGGCGCATGCAGGCGCGACATCGGATCCCCCAGCTTGATCAGCCCGTAGGATCCCACCAGCCCGAAAATGCCCCCGAAGACGAGGAAGAAGGCGACGGCGATTTCTGCGATCTGGCTCAGCATCTCCGCCTCATTCGATGATGTTGCCGCGCAGCATGAAGCGCGCATAGGCCACGGTGGAGACAAACCCGAGCATCGCGAAGATCATCGAGGCCTCGAAATAGACCTCGGTTCCGGCCTTGACCCCGTAGAGGATCAGCAGCGCGATCGCGTTGATGACCATGGTGTCCAGCGCCAGCACGCGATCGCCCACCCCCGGCGCGTAGACCACGCGCCAGAGATTGAGAAGGATCGCCAGCCCGAAACAGCCGAACGCGAATGTAAGCGCGGCGTCGATCATTCGAAAATCTCCTTCAGCCGGCGTTCGTAGCGGGTCTTGATCTCGTCGCGCACCGCGTCCGGGTCGGGGGCGTGCAGGCAATGGACCAGCAGGCTGTGGCCCTCCGAGGACAGGTCGCTCGACACCGTGCCGGGGGTCATGGTGATGGTGCCCGCCAGGACCGTGATCGCCTCGGGGGTACGCAGTTCCAGCGGGACCGTGACCCAGTTCGGCCGCATGTTCGCGTTGCGCTTGAAGAGGATCAGCCAGGCCACCTGGATGTTGGCCATCACGATGTCCCAGAGAACGACGAGGGCATATTCCACGATCATCGGCCAGTTCTTCAGCCGGGGACGGTCGGGCCAGTACGGCTTGGTCACGATGGGAATGATCAGCCCCAGGATAAGCGCGAAGACGAAGCTGCCGAGCGATACCGTGTTCTGTAACAGTATCCAGACGACGACGAGCAACAGGGTCAGGTAGGGGTGCGGCAGGATCCGGCTGAACATCACTGCGCCTCCTCTGCCTTGACGGGGGTCCCGCTCAGCACCGCGTCGAGATAGGCGTCCGGCGCGTAGAGCTGGGCCGCGGTCGCGTCCAGATAGGCGGTGACCGGCCCGGCGGCAAGCGTCATGCCGACGAGCGGCGCCAGCAGGCCGAAGGCCGCGACGAAGGCAAGCCCGCCGCCGCGGGTCGGGGCCGCTGGTGCCGTGTCCGTCTCATCCGTGACGATGCCGTAGCCTTTCCAGAAGACGGTGCTGCCCGCCCGCGCAAGCCCAACGATGGCGATCAGCGACGTCACGAGGATGACCGCCCAGATCGTCGTCGCCCCCGGCACGTCACGCGCGGCATCCAGCACCAGCAGCTTGCCGATGAACCCCGACAGCGGCGGCATACCGGCCATGGCAATGGCCGATATGAAGAAGATCGACGCGATCAGGCCGTTCTGCGGGATCGGCTGCGCGGCGCGGATCTCGACGCCGTCCGCGCCGCGGCGCTCCATCACCATGTCGGCGACGAGGAAGAGCGCCGCCGTCGCAAAGGTGGAATGGATCATGTAGTAGAGCGCCGCCGTCGTCGCCCCCGGCGCGAAGAGCGCCACCGCGACCAGCAGGGTGCCCATGGACCCGATCGCGGCATAGGCCGTCAGCCGCCCGAGGTCACGCGCACCGAGAATGCCGATCATCCCCACCGCGACCGTCAGCAGCGCGGCCGGCATCAGCCAGGCATCGAAGGATCCCGCCACGATCCCGGCCTCGGGGCCGAAGACCAGCGTGTACATCCGCAGGATCGCGTAGGCGCCCACCTTGGTCATGATCGCAAAGAGCGCCGCCACCGGTGCGGGCGCGTTGGCGTAGCTTTCGGGCAGCCAGAAATGCAGCGGCAGCAACGCCGCCTTCACCGCGAAGACCAGTAGCAGCAGCACCGCGCCGACCCGGATCAGCGCCGTGTCGTCGGCGGGCAGCTCGCCAACCTTCACCGCGAGATCGGCCATGTTGAGCGTGCCGGTCACGGCGTAGATCGTGCCGAGCGCGAAGAGGAACAGCGTCGAGCCGAGCAGGTTGTAGACCACGTATTGCGTGCCCGCCCGCAGCCGGCGTGGCCCGCCCCCATGGATCATCAGCCCGTAGGAGGCGATCAGCAGCACCTCGAAGAAGACGAACAGGTTGAACGCGTCCCCGGTCAGGAAGGCGCCGCAGACGCCCATAAGCTGGAACTGGAAGAGCGCGTGGAAATGCTTGCCGCGCTCGTCCCATCCGGACCCGATCGCGTAAAGCTGCACGCCCAGCGCCAGCGCCGCGGTCAGCAGCACCATCAGCGCCGAGAGCCGGTCGAGAACCAGGACGATCCCGAAGGGCGCCGGCCAGTTGCCGAGATCATAGACCGTGACGGTGCCGCCGGCGGCGGACACAGCCAGGCCGAGCGCGATCGCCAGCAGCAGAACCGTCCCGGCCGTCGAGAAGACCCGCTGCAGCAGGATATGGTGGCGGAAGGCCAGCATGGTCACCGCGGCCAGCAGGGCCGGCAGGATGACGGGGGCGATGATCCAGTGGCTCATGCGCCGTCCTCCTCGCCCCGGGCATCGGTGTCGATCCGGTCACTGTCGGACGACAGGTAGGCGCTGAGCGCGATCATCACGACGACCGCGGTCATCCCGAACGAGATCACGATCGCGGTCAGCACCAGCGCCTGCGGCAGCGGGTCGGTATAGGTCCCGGCCCCGGACTTGTCCTGCAGCACCGGCGGCAGGTTGATCGCCAGGCGTCCGGTCGTGAACAGGAAGACGTTCACGGCATAGGTCAGCAACGACACCCCGATGATGACCGGGAAGGTGCGCTGGCGCAGCACGAGGTAGACCCCCGCCGCCGTCAGCAGCCCGATGGCGGATGCAACGAGCAGTTCCATCTCAGCGGCCCTCCCCTTGCGGCGTCCCGTCCTCGCGGGCGGGGTTTATGTCCATCGGGTACTCGCTGACCTCGTAGCCTGCCCGGCGCGAGATCCGCGACAGGCTCTCGAGCGTCAGCATGACGGCCCCCACGACGGCCAGGAACACCCCCAGATCGAAGGCCATGGCCGTGGCGAGCTCGAACTCGTTCATCGGCGGGATGCGGACATAGCCGAAATCGCTGGTCAGGAAGGGCAGCCCGTTGAACCAGGCGCCGATCCCGGTAAAGGCGGCCGCCAGAACCCCGGCCGCGATGGTCGCGTGATAGGGCACACGCTGGCGTTCCGCCGCCCAGTCGAACCCGCTGGCCATGTACTGCATCACCAGCGCGATGGCGACGACGAGCCCCGCGATGAACCCGCCGCCCGGCTCGTTGTGGCCGCGCAGGAAGATATAGACCCCGACCATCAGCGCGATCGGCATCATGACGCGCGTGGCGATCACCATCATCAGCGGATGCGCATCGCCGGCCAGCGCGTGGTTCGGCTGGCGCTCGAGCAGCTTTTGGCGAACCGGGCCGCGCAGCAGCGACTCGGTCACCGCGTAGATCACGATGGCCGCGATCCCCAGCACGATGATCTCGCCGAAGGTGTCGAAGCCCCTGAAGTCCACCAGGATGACGTTGACGACATTCGTGCCGCCGCCGCCCTTGTAGGAATTCGCGAGATGGAAGTCCGAGATCGACGGGAAGGCGAAGTCGCGCACCATCATCCCGTAGGCCAGCCCGGTCACGGCAAGGCCGGCCACAGCCGCGATGACCCCGTCGCGCAGCTTGCGCCCGGCGGTGCTCTCGCGCGGGGTGAACTCGGGCAGGAAATTGAGCGCGAGCAGCAGAAGGATGATCGAGACCACCTCGACCGAGAGCTGCGTCAGCGCCAGGTCCGGCGCCGAGAGATAGTTGAACCCGACCGCGACCACGAGCCCGATGATCGCCATCAGCACCAGCGTCAGCAGGCGGTGATGGTGGAACGCCACCACGCAGCCCGTCGCCACCACCAGCAGTACCCAGCCGATGAAGGGCAGCCCGGTGATGGGCGTCATGTCGCGGGTCGGCGCCCCGGCGACGCCGCCTGCATAGGCATGCAGACCCGCGGCCGCCACGGCGACGGTGAAGATCGCGGCATAGCGGGTCAGCGCCCCGTCATGCAGCGTCTCGGTGATCGCCCGGCTCAGGCGCACCAGCGCGTCTATGATGGCATCGAAGATCGCCTTGGCCGCGGGGGGACCGGCCCGTTTCCAGACGGACTCGAGCCCGCGATGCGACGCCAGCAGGACCGCCCCGCCGACGATCGCCGCGACGGACATGTAGAGCGCCGCGTTGATGCCGTGCCAGAGCTTGAGGTGCACATCCGGATCCTGGCCGGTCACGGCGGTCGCGACGAGGTTCACGAACGGCTCGACCACGAAGGGGGCGAGACCGATGCCGATCACGAGGCCCGCCAGCAGCGCCGGCCCCGCCCACATGCCGAAGCCCGGATCATGCGGATTGGCCGGGTAGTCGCCGCGCGCCGGTCCCATGAAGACATGCCAGATGTAGCGGAAGGAATAGGCCACGGAGAAGAGGGCGCCCAACGTCGCCAGCGCCGGCATCAGCCAGGCGTTCCCGGCCCAGACGGCGTAGGTGGTCTCTTTCAGCATCATCTCCTTCGAGATGAAGCCGTTGAGCGGCGGGATGCCGGCCATGCTGAGCGCCGTGACCGCGGCGATCGCGAAGGTGATGGGCATCAGGTGACGCAACCCGCCCAGCCGCTTGATGTCGCGGGTATGCGCCTCGTGATCGACGATGCCCGCCGTCATGAAGAGCGCCGCCTTGAAGCTGGCGTGGTTGATGATGTGGAACACCGCCACCGCCGCCGCGGCCTCGGTCCCGAATCCGAGCAGCATGGTGATCAGCCCGAGATGGCTGACGGTCGAGAAGGCCAGGAGCCCCTTGAGATCGTCCTTGAAGAGCGCGATCACCGCGCCGATCACCATGGTGACCAGGCCGGTCGTCGCCACGAGGTAGAACCAGGCCTCCGTGCCCGACAGCACCGGCCAGAGGCGGGCCATCAGGAACAGCCCGGCCTTCACCATGGTGGCCGAATGCAGATAGGCCGAAACCGGGGTCGGCGCGGCCATCGCGTGCGGCAGCCAGAAATGGAACGGGAACTGCGCCGACTTGGTGAAGGCCCCGAGCAGGATCAGCACCAGCGCGGGCAGGTAAAGGTCGGACCCCTGGATCGCCTCGCGGTTTTCCAGGATCACGGTCAGGTCATAGCTGCCCGCGATATTGCCCAGGATCAGCATGCCCGCGATCATCGCCAGCCCGCCCATGCCGGTCACCGCCAGCGCCATGCGCGCGCCCTGCCGGCCTTCCGGCAGGTGCTTCCAGTAGCCGATCAGCAGGAAGGAGGACAGGCTCGTCAGCTCCCAGAAGATCAGCAGCAGCAGGATGTTGTCCGACAGCACGATCCCCACCATCGCGCCCTGAAAGAGCAGCAGGTAGGTGTAGAACTGGCCCATCGGATCCTCGCGGCTGAGATAGAACCGCGCGTAGAGGATGATCAGCAGGCCGATCCCCAGGATCAACCCGGCAAAGAGCAGCCCCAGCCCGTCGAGGAAGAAATTGGCGTTGAGCCCGAGCATCGGCAGCCATTCGATCCGCGACTGGATGACCTCCCCCCGGAAGACGGCGGGCGCATGGGTCAGCAGACCGATGAGCGCAAGCAGCGTGGCGGACCCCGTTGCCCAGGCGCAGCTGTTGCGCCCGGCACGGATCATGAGCCCCGGCAGCAACGCGCCGAGGAACGGAAGAGCGGCGATCAGATAGAGCGGCACGGCAGGTCACGACCGGATGTGAATGAACATGGTCCAGCGGTCATATACAGGTCGAGTCTCTGCTGCAATTCCCCCTCCGTCTCCCGCAGCTTGGCCGTTCGCCGACGCACCCTACCATGACTGCATCGGATGAAATCAAGGTATTCCGGCACGATGCCCCGGCAATCCCCCGGGGCCTGCGACACGGCGGCTTCACAAAGCCGTCATGGCGATTGAAAAATGGGCGCCCCATGCGCCAGATGGACGCCGCAACGGAGATTTGGCTGGATGCTCGACGCCGCCGCGCGAAAACTCATCGATCCGGTGCTCAACCGGCAGGGCGCCGCGCTGGCGCGGCGTGGGGTGAGCGCCGACGCCATCACGCTGGCGGGGCTGGTTCTGGGCATTCTCGCCGCGGGTCTCATCGCCCTGGGCTGGAGCCTTCTGGCGCTCGTGCCGTTGCTGGCCAGCCGCCTGGCCGACGGGCTCGACGGGGCCGTGGCGCGGGCCACGCGCCGCACCGATTTCGGCGGCTATCTCGATATCGCGGCGGATTTCCTGTTCTACGGCGCGGTGCCGCTGGCCTTCGTCTGGTCCGATCCGGATGCCAACGCGGCCGCCGGCGCCTTCCTGCTGCTCAGCTTCTATTTCAACGGCACCACGTTTCTCGGCTTCGCCATCCTCGCCGAGCGCCGGCAGATGAAAACCGACGCACGCGGGCTCAAGTCGCTCTATTTCACCGGTGGCTTGCTGGAAGGCACCGAGACCATAGGCTTCTTCGTGCTGCTCTGCCTTCTGCCCGGGTGGTTCGCACCGCTCGCCTGGGCCTTCGGCCTGCTCTGCTTCGTGACCGCGATCTCGCGCCTCATGCTCGCCCGGCGCGTCTTTCCGGGCGGTCCGGGCGATACCCCAGAATGAACGACAAACCGACAGGGAGACCCGCATGAAAAACCTTGCCGCCGCCGCGATCCTCGCGTTGCTGACCCTTCCGGTCCGGGCAGACCCCGATCCCGGCGACTGGCAGGCCGTCCTGGCCGAAGCCGAGGGCGAAACCGTCTACTGGAACGCCTGGGGCGGGTCGACGATCACCAACGACTTCATCGCCTGGGTCGGGCAGCGCGTCGCCGAAGAGCACGGCGTGACGCTGGAGCATGTGAAGCTCTCCGACACCGCGGACGCGGTCAGCCGCGTGCTGGCCGAAAAGACCGCCGGGCAGGACAGTGGCGGCGCGATCGACCTCATCTGGATCAACGGCGAGAATTTCGCCGCGATGAAGCGCAACGACCTGCTGTTCGGCCCCTTTGCCGAGTCCCTGCCGAACTGGACTCTCGTGGACGTCGACGGCAAGACCGTCACCACCGACTTCACCGTGCCGACCGACGGCTACGAGTCGCCCTGGTCGATGGCACAGGTGGTCTTCATGCACGACACCGCCCGCCTGCCCGAGCCGCTGCCGGACATGGCGGCGCTGCTGGCCTGGGCCAAGGCGACCCCGGGGCGCTTCACCTTTCCGCAACCGCCCGACTTCCTCGGCGCGACCTTCCTGAAACAGGCGCTCTACGACCTGGTCGACGACCCCGCGCCGCTGCAGGCCCCCGTGGACGCGGCCGATTACGATGCCGTCACGGCGCCGCTCTGGGCCTTCATGGAGGAGCTGACGCCCAATCTCTGGCGCCAGGGCCGCGCCTATCCGCAAAGCGGGCCGCGCCAGATCCAGCTGATGGCCGATGGCGAGATCGACCTCGCAATCTCCTTCAGCCCCGGCGAGGCCTCCGCCGCCATCGCCAACTACGAACTGCCCGACACGGTGCGAACCTTCGTGCTGGAGGGCGGGACCATCGGCAATGCCAGCTTCGTGGCGATCCCCTACAACGCGAACGCCAAGGCAGGCGCCATGGTCGTCGCGAATTTCCTGATCTCGCCCGAGGCGCAGGCGCGGGCACAGGACCCCGATTACCTGGGCGTGGGCACGGTGCTGGCGATGGACAAGCTCGACGCAGCCGCGCGGGCGCGCTTCGACGAGATCGCACTGGGCATCGCGACGCTCTCGCCCGCGGAACTCGGCCCGGCCCTGCCAGAGCCGCACCCGTCCTGGATGGAGCGCCTGGAAGCGGACTGGACCGCGCGCTTCGGCGTCGCGGAGTGATCCCCGCGTGACGGCCTTCCGCCGCCCCCGGGGCGCCGTGCCCCGGCTGCCCGCGCTGACGCTGCTGGTGATGCTCGGGCCGGTGGCGGCGGGGCTTTTCGGCACGCTCGCGCCGGCCCTGGGCGTGATGCCCGCGATCGGCCGGGTGGAGCCGACGCTGGCGCCCTTTGGCGATCTCGCGTCCTGGCCGGGCTTCGGCGCCGCCATGCGTCTCAGCCTCGTCACGGGCCTCGCGGCGACGGCGGCGTCGCTGGCCGTCGTGGTCATGGTCGCCGCCTGCTGGCAGGGCACCCGGGCCTTTCGCGCCATGGAACGGCTGCTCTCGCCGCTGCTGTCGGTGCCGCATGCGGCCGCGGCGTTCGGAATCGCCTTTCTCATCGCCCCCTCGGGCTGGATCGCGCGGCTCGTCTCGCCCTGGGCGACGGGATGGGAGCGGCCGCCCGACATCCTGATCGTGCAGGATCCGAACGGCCTTGCCCTGATCGCGGGGCTGGTGGCCAAGGAGGTGCCGTTTCTCATGCTGATGACGATCGCGGCCCTCGGCCAGGTGGAGGCCCGGCGCAGCATGGCGGTGGCCCGGGGGCTGGGCTATGCCCGCCACACCGCCTGGCTCAAGACGGTTTTCCCGCGCGTCTATGCCCAGATCCGGCTGCCGGTTTACGTGGTTCTGGCCTATTCCATGTCGGTGGTGGACGTCGCGGTGATCCTCGGCCCCAACACCCCGCCGACCCTCTCGGTGCAGATCGTGCGCTGGATGGGCGACCCCGATCTTGCCATGCGGCTCCGGGCCGCGGCCGGCGCGGTCGTCCAGCTCGGCCTGGTGGCCGCGGCGCTCGCCGCCTGGCGCGGGGCGGAGGCGCTCGTGGCCATGTGGGGGCGACACTGGATCCGGAAGGGCGGGCGCGGCGGCGGCGAAGGCCTGCTCCGGGCCGCCGCCCTTGCCGCCGGCGGCGTTTCGGCCGCCGCGGTGATCCTGGGCCTTGCCGGGCTGGCCGCCTGGTCGGTGGCGGGGTTCTGGGCCTTTCCCGACGCCCTGCCCGACGGTTTCACCCTGCGCAACTGGATGCGCCACGGCCCCGGGCTGGGCGCGCCGGCGACCGAGACCGCGATCATCGCCGCCGCCGCGACCGCCATTGCCCTTGTCCTGACCATCGGCTGCCTCGAGGCCGAGCACCGCTTCGGGCTGCGGCTCTCGTCGCGGGGACTCTGGCTTTTGTACCTGCCGCTGCTGATCCCGCAGGTCGCGTTCTTGCCGGGGCTTCAGATCCTGATGCTGTCCTTCGGGGTGACCTCCGGCACCATGGCGGTCATTCTCGGCCACGTGGTCTTCGTGCTGCCCTATGTCTTTCTCTCGCTCGGCGATCCCTTCCGGGCCTGGGACACGCGCTACGCCACCGTTGCCCATGCCCTGGGGGCCGGGCCGGACCGCGTGCTCTGGACCCTGCGGCTGCCGATGCTGCTGGCCCCCGTCCTGACGGCGGCCGCGGTCGGGATCGCCGTGTCGGTCGGGCAATACCTGCCCACCTTGCTGATCGGGGGCGGGCGCGTGCAGACCCTGACCACCGAGGCCGTGGCCCTGGCCGCCGGGGGCGACCGCCGGGCGATCGGGATCTACGGGCTGGCCCAGACGGCGGCCGCGCTGCTGCCCTTCGCAGTGGCGCTGGCGGTCCCGCGGCTGGTCTGGCGCAACAAGGCGGCGCTGGCCCATGGCTGACGCGCGGCGCGACGAAACCGGCCTTGTGCTGGACCGGCTCCGGATCGCGATCGGCGGAACGGAACTCGTCGCCGTGGACGCCACCGTGCGCCCCGGCGAGGTGCTGACGGTGATGGGGCCGTCCGGGTCGGGAAAGTCGACGCTGCTCTCGGTGGTGACCGGCACGGTCGACCCGGCCTTCACCGTCGCCGGCGGGGTGCGGGTCAACGGCCGCGAGCTGACCGGCCTGCCGCCCGAGGCCAGGCGCGTCGGGCTGTTGTTCCAGGACGAGCTTCTGTTTCCGCACATGTCGGTGGGCAGCAACCTGGCCTTCGGCCTGAACCGCGGCGTGCGCGGGCGCGCCGCGCGGCGCGCCCGGGTCGAGGAGGCGCTGGCCGAGGTCGGGCTCGAGGGGTTCGCGGACCGCGATCCGGCGACGCTGTCCGGCGGGCAGAAGGCGCGCGTGGCGCTGATGCGCGTCCTGCTGTCGGAACCCGACGCGCTGTTGCTCGACGAACCCTTTTCACGGCTCGACCCGGACCGTCGCGACCGGGTGCGGCGGCTGGTCTTCGACCGGGCCCGCGCGCACGGGCTGCCGGTGCTCCTGGTCACCCACGACGCCGCGGACGCCCGTGCCGCGGGGGAACGGATCATCCGGCTGGAGTCGTCTTGACGCGCCACACCCCACGGTCGATCCTGCCCCGGACCCCGCCCGCGGGCGGTTACAGGACAAGGGGGCACGACATGACAGGCGAAAGCGAAACCTTTACCGTCCCGGCACGGCGCGGCCGGGCCACGCGGCTCGGTGCCGGCGAGGCGATCAAGATCATCAACACCCATGGCATGCAGGTCGTGGACACCTGGGCCTTCAGCGCCGAGGACCTGACCGAGTTCATGTCGAACGAGCACATGCGCGCCACGCTGGGCAAGCTCTGGCCGGCGCCGGGCGATGCGCTGGTCACCAACCGCCGGCGGCCGATCCTGACGCTGGAGGAAGACAGTTCGCCGGGGCGCCACGATACGCTGATCGCCGCCTGCGACGACTACCGCTACGGCCTTCTCGGCTGCACCGAGTATCACGACAACTGCACCGACAACCTCTTTGCGGGGATGCGGCAGCTGGGCCTGACGCCGCCCGAATGCCCGAGCCCGCTGAATCTGTGGATGAACATCCCCGTCGACGCGGCCGGGGCCACCAGCTGGGGCGAGCCGCTGTCGAAACCCGGCGACTACGTGGTGCTGCGCGCCCATATGGACTGCGTGGTGGCGATGTCGGCCTGCCCGCAGGACATCCTGCCGATCAACGGCGCGGCCTGCACGCCGGTCGAGGCACATTACCGGATTCTCGGCCGCTGAAAGGAAGGACGCCGGCAAGCCCGAGGGCCGCCGGCGTCCGGAGTGGTGGCGTTCCTTTAATGTGCCGACAGTAGAGGCGCCCCCCTCGCGGTCAAGCGGCACGGCACACCCCCATACCAATTTGCCGCGATACCCCCCGAAATAGGGATAATACCCTATTTAGGGTAGGTTTTGCGCAGGGGGCGGCCGGGGTCAGCGGGGCTCGAAATAATCCAGCGGGATCTTCAGGTAGCGCCGCCCGTCATCCTCGGGCGCCGGCTTGCGCCCACCGCGGATATTGATCTGCAGCGCCGCCAGCATCAGCCTGGGCAGGGGCAGGGTTGCATCGCGGGCGTCGCGCACCGCGCGATACGCGGCCTCGGACGGCGCATCCTTGAGATGGATGTTCGTCGCCTTGTGCTCGGCGACCGTCGCCATGCACGCCGCTTCCCGGCCTTCGGGGGCATAGTCATGGCCGACGAAGAGCCGGGTATCGTCGGGCAGCGCCAGGATCGCCTGGATACTCGCGTAGAGATCCGCGGAACTGCCACCCGGGAAATCGGCGCGGCTGGTGCCGCTGTCGGGCATCATGAAGGTGTCGTGGACGAAGGCCGCATCGCCTGCCACATAGGTGATCGAGGCAAGCGTGTGCCCGGGCGAGAACATGACGCGCACGGGGATCTCGCCCACCGTGAACGTCTCGCCATCGGCAAAGAGCCGGTCCCACTGGCTGCCATCGGTCGGGAAGTCGTCGGGCAGGTTGTAGATGCCTTTCCATAGCGCCTGCACCTTCACGACGTGTTCGCCGATGGCCGTCGGCGCGCCAAGACGCTCCTTCAGCCAGGGCGCGGCCGAGAAATGGTCGGCATGCGGGTGCGTGTCGAGAATCCAGACGATCTCGATCCCGGCCTCCTCCACATAGGCGAGGATTTCCTCGGCGCTGTGGGTCATGGTGGCCGCGGCCTGCGGATCGTAGTTCAGCACCGGGTCCACGATCGCGCCCTTCATGGTCGCGGGGTCGTGAAAGACGTATTGCCAACTGCCCGTCGGCGCGTCCCAGAAGCTCTTGACGATTGGGCTCTTGCTCATGGCTTGCCTCCTTCGTGAATGGACCGGCGCGCTGTCCCGCGCGCCGGTGTCTCGCTGTGTCCGGATCGCGTCCCGCTCAAAGCTGGCGGGTCGAGAAGTACCAGTCGACCGTGTCGTAGCCTTCGGCCGCGCGACCCGCTGCCGCATCGGCGGTGGCCGGAGGGGGAACGATGACCGGGTCGCCCGGTTTCCAGTTTTCCGGCATGGCGCATTTGTTCTCGTCCGCGGTCTGCAGCGCGACCAGCAGGCGATGGATCTCGTCCACCGAGCGGCCGGCGTTCATCGGGTAGTAGACCATGGCCCGCAGGACGCCCTCGGGGTCGATGATGAAGGTGGCGCGCACCGCCGCCGTGTCAGAGGCACCGGGCTGGATCATGCCATAGGCCTGGGCGACCTTCATGTTCAGGTCCGCGATGATCGGGAACCCGATCTCGACGCCGAACTTCTCCTTGATGTTCAGCATCCAGGCGATGTGGCTGTAATGGCTGTCGATGGACAGGCCCAGCAGCTCGGCGCCCAGCGCGGCGAAATCGTCCTGGCGCCTGGCGAAGGCGATGAACTCGGTCGTGCAGACCGGGGTGAAATCCGCCGGGTGCGAGAACAGGATCAGCCACTTGCCCCTGTAGTCGTCCAGCGTCTTGCGCCCGTCGGTGGTGGGCGCGTCGAAGGCCGGGGCCGGTTCGTTCAGGCGCGGCATGGCGGGGGCTTGGGTGGGGTCGGTCATGGGTCGCTTCCTCGTGTCGGTGTCTCGATGACCTCGACATAAGGTGCGGCTTGATATATTTGAAATGAATTAAATCTCTATCTGTAATTGGCATGCTCTATCAATGATGCCGGGCATCAATCTTCGCCAGCTGGCCTTCCTCGTGGCCCTCTCCGACCAGCTCCACTTCTCGCGCGCGGCCGAGGCCTGCCACGTCACGCAACCCACGCTCAGCGCGGGGTTGCGCGAGCTGGAGGAAACGCTCGGCGTGCAACTGGCCGAACGGACCCGGCGCAGCGTCATCATGACGCCGATCGGCCAGGAGATCGCGGACCGGGCCCGTCGGCTGCTGATCGCCGCCCGCGAGATCGAGACGCTGGCGGGCGAACAGTCCGCCCCCCATGCAGGCGCTCTGACGCTGGGCTCGATCCCCACCATCGGCCCGTTCCTGCTGCCCCGCGCCCTGCCGGAAATCCGCGGCGCCTTTCCCGACCTCCGGCTCTACCTCCGCGAGGAGATGACCGAGTCGCTGCTCGATGGGCTGCATGCCGGGCGGCTGGACGCCATCGTGGTGGCGCAGCCCTTCGACATCGGCAATCTCGAGACCGCGTTTCTCTTCGACGACGGCTATCATCTTGCCGCACCGCCGAAACATCCGGCGCTGGCGCAGGGACGCGTGAGCGGCGCGGATCTTGCCGGCAAGCCGCTGATGCTGCTCGAAAAGGGCCATTGCCTGCAGCGCCACGCGCTCTCGGCCTATCCGGATGCCGGCATCCAGCAGGACGAAAGCTTCTCGGCCACCAGCCTGTCGACCCTGATCGCCATGGTCTCCGAGGGGCTCGGGATCACGCTGCTGCCCGACCTGGCCATCGACGCCGGGGCGACCGAAGGCAGCCGGCTCGCGCTGGCGCCGCTGCCCGACGCCTGCCCGCGGCATGTCGTGCTCGCCTGGCGCAGGACCTCGGCGCGGGCGAACCTCTTCCGTGACCTGGCGGCGATCCTGACCCGCTGCCGTGCCGAGCTGGCCGCGGCCTAGGCCGAGCGGGCCGTTTCCGGCCCCAGCCCGCCCAGGCCGCCCAACCGATCGATATGCGCCAGGATCTCGGCCACGCCCGCACCATGGCGCAGCGCGGCCATGACGAAGGGGCGCCCGCCGCGCACCCGTATCGCGTCGCTCTGCATCACCTCGAGCGACGCACCGACATGGGGCGCGAGGTCGGTCTTGTTGATGATCAGCAGGTCCGAGCGGGTGATCGCCGGCCCGCCCTTGCGCGGGATCTCCTCGCCGGCGGCGACGTCGATGACGTAGAGCGTGATGTCGGCCAGTTCCGGGCTGAAGGTTGCAGACAGGTTGTCGCCGCCCGACTCGATCAGCACGATCTCGACCGCGGGGTGGCGCGCCTCCATCTCGGCGACGGCGGCGAGATTGATGGAGGCATCCTCGCGGATCGCGGTGTGGGGGCAGCCCCCGGTCTCGACGCCGATGACGCGATCGCGCGGCAGGATCTGCATGCGCATCAGCGCCTCCGCGTCCTCCTGGGTGTAGATGTCGTTCGTCACCACCCCGATGGACCGGACGGGATGCAGCGCCTCGGCCAGGCGCGCCGTCAGCGTGGTCTTGCCCGCGCCCACGGGGCCGCCGATCCCGATGCGGAGGGGTCCGTTCATGCGTGTCATGAGACAAAAATCCTCGTTTCCATGGTTTCGTGTCGCATCGCCGCGACGTCCGACAGGAAGGCCGCGCTGGCCAGCGCCTCGAGCGGCGCCTCCGCCGCCTCGGCCGCGATCGCCTGGCAAAGCGGCGTCAACGCCGCCAGCACCGACTGCCCCTCCGTCTGACCGACAGGGGCGAGCCGCTGGGCCGCCTGCACCAGGTTGCCGGTGAAGGCCTGCAGATACATCGCTGCCGTCAGCGTGACCGGCAGCCCGCGCAGGCCGGCCGCCGCGCCCACCGCGACCGGCAGGGTCAGCGCCGGCACGTCGAACCCCCAGACCGCGTTCATCGTCCGTGCGAAAGCCCGCCCCTGGCGGTCCGCCTCGAGCAGCCGCTCACGGCTGGCGGCGAAGGCCCGCGCGGCGGCGTCGATCCCGTCCCACTCCGCCGGCGCGGCCCGCGCGGCCGCGCCCAGAAGGATCGCGTCGCACCGCCCGGTGCCGAGTTCCAGCACGTCGCACAGCCACCGGCGCAGCCCCTCGGCGTCACGCACATGCCCGTCGGCCACGGCGGCCTCCAGTCCGTGGGAATAGGCGAAGGCCCCGACCGGGAAGCTGGGCGACAGCCACTGCCCCAGCGTCAGCACATCGGCCTCAGTGGGCATGCGCCGTCGCCCCGTGCTCATGCGCGTGGGTCCGCCCGTGGCCGTAGGCGCCGCCCTCGGGCCGGAAGGGCGCATTGCCCTCGGCGATGCCGGCGCCCAGGTGCTCCAGCATGTGCCGGATCACGGGATCGTTCCGGATCACCAGCCGGTCGCCGTCGATCTGGCAGGGCGTGTGACGGTTTCCGATGTGCCAGGCGAGCCGGGGAAGGTTGTCGCCGGTCACGAAGAGGACCGGCTCCACCGCCGCACGGATCGCGACCGGCGTGCCGTCGGCCAGGATCAGCGCATCGCCGTCATCCAGCGAGGTCGTCTTCTCGAGATCCGCCAGGATGGGACGGCCCGAATCCGTCTCCAGCCGCTTGCGGCGCAGGAAGCGCGCCTCGTAGTCGAGCGTGCAGCTCTCGCCGGCGCCGCTCCAGTCGCCGGCGCGTTTCAGGGTCTGGGCAATGGGAAGATCGGACATCGGCGAACCTCAGAACAGGAAATAGCGCTGCGCCATCGGCAGCTCGTGGGCGGGCGCGCAGGTCAGCAGCTCGCCATCGGCGCGCACCTCGTAGGTTTCGGGATGCACCTCCATCTCGGGGAGGGCGTCGTTCAGCACCATGTCGCGCTTCGTCGTCCCGCGAATGCCCCGCACGGCGCAGGTCTCCTTGGCGAGGCCGAGCCGGCCACCGATCCCCGCGGCCTGCGCCGCCTGGGAGACGAAGGTCACGGCCGAGTTCTCGACGCTGCGCCCGTAGGCCCCGAACATGGGGCGGGAATAGACCGGCTGCGGCGTCGGGATCGAGGCGTTCGGATCGCCCATCTGGGCCATCGCGATCGTCCCGCCGATCAGCACCATCTCGGGCTTCACCCCGAAGAAGGCCGGGTCCCACAGCACCAGGTCCGCGCGCTTGCCCACCTCGACCGAGCCGATCTCGTGGCCGATCCCGTGGGCGATGGCGGGATTGATCGTGTATTTCGCGACGTAACGGCGGACGCGGAAATTGTCGTTCTCGCCCGTCTCCTCGGGCAGGCGGCCGCGCTGTTTCTTCATCTTGTCGGCGGTCTGCCAGGTACGAATGATCACCTCGCCCACGCGGCCCATCGCCTGGCTGTCGGAGGCGATGATCGAAAACGCGCCCATGTCGTGCAGGATGTCCTCGGCGGCGATGGTCTCGCGCCGGATCCGGCTTTCCGCGAAGGCCACGTCCTCGGGGATCGACTTATCGAGGTGGTGGCACACCATGAGCATGTCGAGATGTTCCTCGATCGTGTTGGCCGTGAAGGGCCGCGTCGGGTTGGTCGAGGAGGGCAGCACGTACTCTTCCCCGCAAATGCGGATGATGTCGGGGGCATGCCCCCCGCCCGCGCCCTCGGTGTGGAAGGCGTGGATGGTGCGCCCCTTCATCGCCGCGACGGTCGTCTCGACGAAGCCCGACTCGTTCAGCGTATCGGTGTGGATCATCACTTGCACGTCCATGTCGTCGGCCACCGACAGGCAGCAATCGATTGCGCCCGGGGTGGTGCCCCAGTCCTCGTGCAGCTTGAGCGCGCAGGCTCCCGCCTCGACCTGCTCGACCAGCGCCGCGGGCAACGCGGCGTTGCCCTTGCCCGCGAAAGCCAGGTTCATCGGGAAGGCATCGGCGGCCTGCAGCATCCGCCCGATATGCCAGGATCCCGGCGTGCAGGTGGTGGCAAGCGTGCCATGGGCCGGGCCCGTGCCGCCGCCCAGCATCGTCGTCAGCCCGGAATGCAGCGCGTCCTCGATCTGCTGGGGGCAGATGAAATGGATATGGCTGTCGAAGCCGCCCGCGGTCAGGATACGCCCCTCGCCGGCGATGGCCTCGGTGCCCGGGCCGATCACGATGTCCACGCCCGGCTGGGTGTCGGGGTTGCCGGCCTTGCCGATCCCCGCGATCCGCCCGTCGCGGAGCCCGATATCCGCCTTCGTGATCCCGGTGTGATCGACGATCAGGGCATTGGTGATGACGGTGTCCACCGCGCCCTCGGCCCGTGTCACCTGCGATTGCCCCATGCCGTCGCGGATCACCTTGCCGCCGCCGAACTTGACTTCCTCGCCATAGGGGCCCGTCAGGTCACGCTCGACCTCGATGACGAGATCGGTATCGGCCAGGCGCAGCCGGTCCCCGGTCGTGGGGCCGAACATGGCGGCGTAGTTCGCACGGGAGATGGACGTCGGCATGGATCAGCCTCCGGTCGTTTGCGTGTGGGGTTCGGCGGGGGCGCCGATCAGGCGCGCCGGTGCCGGATGAGCGCCTGCAAGAGCAGCCCGACCATCAAGCCGTTCATCAGGTGCCAGATGAAATGCGTGCCTGCCGGGACGTCCGCGCAGAGGTGCAGGTCCAGGGTTCGCGCGACCAGCGAAACCGTGAACGCCAGAGCTGCCGCCAGGATCCAGCCGCGCGCGGGATGGCCGCGCCACGCCATCAGCCCGGCAAGCGCCAGGAGCGCGATGAGCGCCGGGGCATACTGGCCGCTGCCGTTCAGCAGGCCCGGCGGTCCCGTCTCGGCGCCGGTCGCGGAGGTGAGCGTCAGCGTAGCCGTCGCGGCCACGGCCGTGATGCTCCCGGCGATCCAGGCCGCACGCGCCGGCGCGCCGCCCAGGTGATAGGTCGAGAGCCCGACATAGAGCGCCACGAAGCCCCAGATCGGGACGACGTCCGCCCATTCCGACCAGGCATTGGCGTAGACGTGGAACAGGAACGACCCGACCCCGATCAGGGCGGCCATCACCACGGCCAGGCCGAAGCCGGGCGCGCCACCATACCGCCGGAGCGCCTGCCATCCCCAGAACGCCGCCAGCGGGAACGCGGCGTTCGTAAAGGCGTTCAGGGGCTCCGCCCAGAGCCCCGGTCCCGCACGTTCGCAATAAAGATCGATCGGGGTAAGCCAGTCCATCGTGCCGGCAACCTATCATCCGGCTCCCGCCGCGACCGGGTATCATTCGAGATTTCCCATGATTTTCTGGTTGAACCCGTAGACGCGCCGGGCCCCGGAAATCGGGATGAGCCGGACCTCGCGGCGCTGTCCCGGCTCGAACCGCACCGCCGTTCCCGCCGCGATGTCGAGCCGAAGGCCGCGCGCCGCCGCGCGGTCGAAGTCGAGCGCGGCATTGGCCTCTGCGAAATGGTAGTGGCTGCCCACCTGCACCGGCCTGTCGCCGGTATTGGCGACCATCAGCACCGTCACCGGCCGGTCGGAATTGAGCGTCAGCGCGCCCTCGGCGGGGAAAAGCTCGCCGGGGATCATCGGCGGCTCGCGACGAAGACCGCCGCGACCCCGGCCGCCACCAGGAAGAGCCCGAGCGCCCAGGCGCCCGTGTCGATCCCGTGGGGATGGGCATGCGCCCCGGAATGGGCCAGCGCGGGGGCGGCCGTCACGGCGAGCACGGGCAGGGGGACGAAAAGCGATTTCATGGCGGTCTCCTTCAGCGGATCGGGTTGTGAACGGTGACGAGCTTCGTGCCGTCGGGGAAGGTCGCCTCGACCTGGACCTCGTGGATCATCTCCGGCACGCCCTCCATGCAGTCCTCGCGGCGGACGACCTCGGCCCCGGCGGACATCATCTCGGCCACCGACCGGCCGTCGCGCGCGCCCTCGACCACCGCGTCGGTGATGAGCGCGATGGCCTCGGGATGGTTCAACTTGACGCCGCGCGCCTTGCGCCGGCGCGCGACCTCGGCGGCCATGGCGACCAGCAGCTTGTCCTTCTCGCGGGGGGTGAGCTTCATCTCTCAGAGTCTCCAGGATATCGGCAGGCCGTCGGATGTGAGCCGGTCGAGAACCGGCAAAAGCGCCTGGCGCAGCGCGTGGCCGTCCTCTGCCACCAGCCGCATCGCCAGCATGTCGGGCGCCAGAAGGCTGGCGCCGCCGGTCGTCGGCATCAGGGCGCGCAGCGCGGGCAAATGCGCCTCGGCGTCGGGGGCGACATGCACGAGGCTCGCCATGGCGACGGACCCGGCGCCGACCGCGGCCCTGTCGAGCGCCGCGGCCACGTCGCCGGACAGATCCAGCCCGTCGAGATAGGCCGGCCGCCCGTCCCGGCGTATCGCGACCCGGTCACTGAACCGGGCGGAGCGCAGCACCTCGCCCATCGCGCGGCGCCCGAACAGCACCGGCTCGACCATCAGCAGGCGCGCGTCCGGGGCCAGGTCGATCTCGAGGCTGCGCTCGAGATTGCAGCGGTCGTAGAGGATCAGTTCCTGCGGCAGCCAGAAGAGCGTCGCCCCCGCCGCGGCCGAAAGCCGCGTGGTCACCCGGCCCGGGTCCGGCCCGGTGGCGCGATAGGCGCGTTCGGCGGCCTGGGTCGTCAGGCAGAGCACCGAGCCCGGACCGGCCTCGGCCGTGACGGCGAAGCGGTCACCGCCGGTCACCCCGCCGGCGGTGTTCACGCAGATCGCGTCGAGCCGCCCGCGCACGCCGGGGAAAAGCGCCTTGAGCGCGCCGGCCTGGTCCAGGCGATCGATGTAGCTTGATCCGTCGCGCTCGCGCGACGTGATGCGCAGGTCACCCCGGGCCCGCGGCTGGGACGCGGGTTTCGGCTGGGCGATATCGGGCATGTGCAAGGTGATGTCCGGGCTCCGCGCAGTGGGGCGTCGCGATCGACGTAAGCACAGCGCAGGCGGCGGCGCGCGGGTCCGGGGCCCCGCCGGGACGACCGGACCGGCATCGCGCACTCAAAATGACCAAATATTCAGCACCACGCCCGCATTATGGGCGGCGACCTGAAAGGCGGTGCCACCGAATTCCGCCGCGGCGCAGAATCACCGGCCTGACAGGGCAGACGAAAAAAGGCGGCGCCTTTGGAAAGACGCCGCCAAGTATCCTGCAACGCTTTCGAAGGGAGGAGGATGAAAGCGCTGTGATACGTTGAACATAGCGTCTGCGCTGCAACGCAGCAAGTGACGTTTCCGTGAGGCTCCCATGCGCTAAATGCATGGATTGTATGTATTTTGCCCAAGTTTCAGGCGATGCCCATGCAGGGGCGTCGCCGAATTGTGCTGCATATGCGAAATCCTGGAAACGTGGATGCCGGTGCCACCCGGGCTTACTCGCGGTCGGCCCAGCCGGCGAAGATTCGCTCCAGCAGCACGACGACGTAGAACAGCAGGATCCCGAGCAGCGCCAGCGCGATCAGCACGGCGAACATCAGCGGATAATCCGCACTGATCTTGCCCGAGTCGAAGAGATGGCCCAGGCCGCGCCCGTGCGGCTCGACGATTTCCATCAGGTTGGTGCCGATGAAGGCGAGCGTCACCGAGACCTTCAGCGCCCCGAAGAACTCCGGCAGCGTCTTGGGCAGCGCGATCTTCCAGAAGATCGTCATCCGCGAGGCCCCGAGCGCACGCAGGATGTCGCGATATTCGGGCTCCAGCGTCGAGAGCCCGATGGATACCGACACCGCGATCGGAAAGAACGAGATCATGAAGGCAATCAGGATCGTGTTCATGTCGTGCTGGCCGACGAACATCAGCGCGATGATCGGCACGACGGTGGCCTTGGGGATCGCGTTGAAGCCCACCAGCAGCGGATAGAGCGCATCGCGCATGGTGCGGCTGAAACCCATGACCACGCCCAGCGCCACCCCGACGACCACGGCCAGACCCAGCCCCGCGATGGTCCGCCAGAGCGTGTCCCAGGAATATTTCAGGAAAAGCCCCCGATGTTCCCAGAAGGCCGGCCAGAGATCGCTGGGCGAGGCCATCCGGTAATCGGGCCAGCCATTGACCCAGACCAGCGCCTCCCAGAACAGCGCGAAGAGCACGAGGGCCGCGGTCGGCACCGCGATCCGGCGCAGGGCGGTCATGCGGGCACCTCCTCGGGCGCGCTGCGGCCCTGCGCGATCTCGATCTGGTGGCGCAGCACCGCCAGCATTTCGGTCGCCTGCTCGGTGAAGAGCGAGTCGAGCGTCCGGTCGCGTGGCAGCGCGGAGGGCATGACGTATTGCGCATGTGCCGGGCGCCCGGACAGCACCACGATCTCGTCGGCCAGGAACACGCTTTCACGCAGGTCATGGGTGATCAGCAGGCAGGTGAACTTCTCCTCGCGGCGCAGCGCGTGCATCGTCTGCCAGAGATCCTCGCGGGTGAAGGCGTCGAGCGCCCCGAACGGCTCGTCCAGGATCAGGACCTCCGGCCGGTGCACCAGCGCCCGGCAGAGCGATGCCCGCTGGCGCATGCCACCCGACAACTCGGACGGGCGCTTGTCCTCGAACCCCTCCAGCCCGACCTCGGCCAGGAGTTCCCGGGCACGCGCCTCGCGATCCTTGCGCGCCATGCCGGGCGCGACGATTTCCAGCGGCAGCATGACATTGGCCAGAATCGTCCGCCATTCGAGCAGAACGGGGTTCTGGAACGCCATGCCGACGGTCTTGCGCGGGGCCTTGATCTCATCGGGACCGATCCAGACGGTGCCGCTGTCGGGCCGCATCAGCCCGGCGATCAGCCGCGTCAGCGTGGACTTGCCGCAGCCGGACGGACCCACGACCGCGGTGAAGCCGCCCTCCGGCAGGAAGATGTTGAGATCGTTCAGAACCGGCAGCGGGCCGGACTCGGTCCGGTAGGCATGGGTGACGCCGCGAATCTCGATATGCGCGGGTGCGGTCATCGCTCGGTCCTTGTCCGGGAAGAGGCGGGCCGGCACCCCGGCCCGCCGTGAACCGTTACTGAAGCATCAGGCTGCCGTCATCCGGCAGGTAAGCATCGGTGAAGTAGAGCGTCGCGTCCGGGTCCGTCTCGAACTCGTAGGTCAGGGCGAGCTGCTCGAGCGCGGTCGCCATGCGGTCGGGATCGACGCCACCCATGCCGTTGGCCACGGTGTAATCGGTGACCACGTTGGCATCGATGGCCAGTTGCAGGCGCCGCGCCTCCAGATCGACATCGGCGGCCGGGTTGCGGTCGGCAACCATTGCCGCGCCGGCCGCGGGGTCGGCGATCACGTCCTTCCAGCCCTTCGCCACGGCGCGCAGGAAGCCGGTCACGGCCTCGGGGTTGGCCTCGGCGAAATCGGTGTTGGCGATAATGGCATTGCCGTAAAGCGCCAGGCCGTGATCGGCCATCAGGATGGTCGAAATGTCGTCCTCGGGCACGCCGAGACGAACGAGGTTCAGGTAGGACGAGAAGGAAAAGCCCGTCACCGAGTCGACCTCGCCCTCGGCCAGCATCGGCTCGCGGGTCGGGAAGCCCACCGGCTCGACGGTGATCTTGTCCATGTCGAGCCCGTTCTCCCTGGCGAAGATCGGGAACTGCGCCCAGGCCCCGTCGGGCGGCGGCGCGCCGAGCACCGAACCCTCGAGATCGGCCGGGGCCGAGATGCCGAGGCTCTTGCGCCCGACAACGGCGAAGGGCGGCTTGTCATAGACCATCATGACGGCCGTGACCGGCGCGCCCGGGTTCTGGTCGAGGAACTTGATCAGGCTGTTGATGTCGGCAAAGCCCATCGGGAAGGCCCCGGTCGCGACCTTCGGGATCGCGTCGAGCGAGCCCTTGCCCGCGGACACCTCGACCGAGAGCCCTTCTTCGGCGAAATGGCCGTTGTCGATGGCGGCGAAATAGGCGGCGGAGGGGCCCTCGAACTTCCAGTCCAGCGCGAAGGGCACCGAGGTCTCGGCCAGCGCCGGCCCGGACAGCCCGAACGCGGCCACGGCGGCAGTGAGAATCGAACGCAGCATCTTGTCCTCCTGCTTTAAGCGTCGACGACGAGTGAACCCACTGTCGCGGGGCCGCGCATCATCGCCCCCCTGCGACAAACCGGACCGCCCACCTTCTTGCCGCGATTTTGGGCGCGGCCCAGCGGCCACGCCCGAAAATTGGGCGAATGCACCATGCGCGCGAGTGCAGGGTCAGGGCCGGGTCAGCGCGCCCGTCTCGACACCCAGCTGCGCCGAGAGATCCTCGATGCTGTCATAGAGCAGCTGCAGGAAATACTGCGGGTTGTGGCTGTAGCCGCCGGGATCCTTGGCCACGACCTGGTAGTTATAGGCCGCACGCAGCAGGCGCGGGGTCCAGCTCTGGTAGCGGTTGGGATAGGCCGCCTCGCCGTCATCGACGGTGCCGTCGCCGTCGGTATCCGTGAAGTAATAGGGGTAGGCATGGCTGTCATAGATGATCGGCGTGCCGGCCACATCGGCCGCGTAGGCCGTGATGCGCTCGGCCAGGATGCCATGCAATGTCATGATCTCGCCGTGGATGCCCTCGGCGGTGTCGCCGTCGCCGTCGAAATCGGCATGCCGGGTCCGGATGTCGCTCAGTTCCTCGATACCCTGGTGGCAGGCGACGCAGCCCTCGGTCGCGACCTCGGTGGTGTGGGGCTCGTGGCAGGTGGTGCAGGTATTCGCGCTCGGCACGTGCATGAACCGCCCGGCATAGCTCTTGCCCGGGTACTGGTAGCCGCCGCGCGCGTCGCTGCCCATCAGCGTCGCGGCGGACGCGGCGTAGTGAATGTTGAGGAAGCCGAGCTCGGGATCGACCGTGTCGTCGGCCTTGCCTTCCAGCGCGGCCTCGACGGAATCGGTCGATTGCCGCCCCTGGTGGCACACCGAGCAGATGGCCGACGATCCAAGCCCGGACATCGTCACGCCGGACGGGAAGGACACGGTATCGAGCGTCTCGGCCGCGCTGGTGTGACAGGCCGCGCAATCGACCGGCGCGTTGATGGGCGCCGGATGATCGACCACGCCCGCGGCACTGCCGTCGGCCCCGAGGAAATCGGAGAAGCCCGGACCGGAATGGCAGGCGGCGCAATTGACGGGCACCGCACCGTCCTCGTTCCAGTGGGTAAAGGATTCGGAACTGTAATCCCCATGCGGCGAGGCGATCCATTGGTCGACCAGCCGGGACAGGCTGGACCCCTCTTGCGCCGCGGCCGGCAGGGCGAAGGTTATGCCCAGGATAATGGCACCTAAGGCTCTGGACAGACGGGAAACGCGCATGGAGACCTCCGAAAAAGGGTTCGCCGAAGCTTTACATGACTCTGTGAGCCTCCGATGACATTGATCGGTATCAAAGCATTTTCACAGCGCGGCGTCATCACTGACGCCGCGTTCCGGGAAGGAGGACGGCAAACCCCATGACCGAGATCAACCGATCCACCCCGCGCGCCGGCGCGCGCGATCTGCCCAGGCCCAGCGGCCGGGCCCTTGCGCTGGCCTATCTTGCCGCCTGCCTCTTGCCGCTGGCACTGGCGGCGGGGCGGCACGTGGCGCCGGCCCACCCGTGGGAGGCCGCGGCGGCCGCGCTCGGGCTCGTGGCGCTGTCGGGCATGGCGGTGCAGTTCTTCACCTCGGGGCGGTTCGAAACGGTGTCGGGACGGCTCGGGATCGACAAGGTCATGGCGTTCCACAAGATCGCCGCCTGGGGGCTCTTGCTGGCGCTGCTGCTGCATCCCGTCTTCTACGTGATCCCGACCTGGACCGAATCGCGCACGCTGGGGATCGAGCGGCTGATCGCCTATCACACCAGCCCGCATTACCGCTCCGGCATCGTCGCGCTGGCCGCGCTGGTCCTGCTGGTGCCCACCGCGTTCCTGCGCGACCGCCTGCCCTGGCGCTACGAGCTCTGGCGGGCCACGCATCTCCTGCTGGGGCTGACGGCCGTGGGCGCGGGGCTGCATCACGCGCTGACCGTGGGCCGGTTCAGCGCGGGGGGTGCGCTTGCCGGGCTCTGGTGGGGTGCGGCCGGGGCGATCGTGCTGGTCATGGCGGTGCTCTACGGCTGGCGCTGGGCGCGGCTGCACAGGCATCCGTGGCATCTGCAATCCGTCACGCGCCTCGCAGACCGCACCTGGGAGCTCGACATCCAGCCTGGCGAGAGCACGCCACAGATGGATTACAAGGCCGGTCAATTCGTCTGGATGACCGAGGGGCGCGGCCGGTTCCCCTTGCTCGATCATCCGTTCTCGATCGCCGACAGCCCGGCCCGGCCGGGGCTGAGCCTGATCGTCAAGGAAGCCGGCGATTTCACCAACCGCGCGGGCCAACTGGCCCCGGGCACGCCGATCGGGATCGACGGCCCCCATGGCAGCTTCACGCTGGAGCATCGCGACGCCGACGCGCTCCTGCTGATCGCCGGCGGTGCGGGGATCGGGCCGATCATGGGGCTGCTGCGCGATCTCGTGGCGCGCAGGGACCGGCGCCCGGTGCGCCTGGCCTACGCGGTCGGTCAGCCGGGCAACCTCGCCTGCCTCGAGGAGATCGAGGCCGCGAAGGACGTGATCGACCTCGAGGTCATGTTGCTGAGCGAGGCCGACGCCCCGGGATTCACCGGCGAGGTGGGCCGGCTCGACCCGGCGCGGCTGGACCGGCTGCTGGGCGATCTGGCGCGCGGCCGCACCCTGGCGCTCATCTGCGGCCCCGGCCCGATGATCACCGGCGTCTCCGACGCGCTGATCGGGCTCGGCATGCCGCTCGACATGGTGGAATACGAACGCTTCGACTATCGCGGCGCGCTGGCCTCGCGGCGCGACAGGCGGCGCATTTACCGGTTCCTCGGCCTCTTCGCCGTTCTGGCGGCCGCCATCGTGCTCGCCGTACCGATCCTGTCCTGAAAGCGTCGCGGGATCGGCCCTTGGCGGGGCCGCCCGGCCCCGCCCGTCATTGCCCCGGCGGCGCGGGTTGGACAGGGGCGGGGTGAGTCGTGGTAGGCTAACCTTTTCGCCCGAAAAGGGCAGGCAGGAAGTCGCCATGTCCAAGACCGCGCGTTTCACCCCCGCGGCAAGCGGGATCGCCTACCTGGCCGAAGGCGGCACCGAGACCGAGATCATGTACCGCCATGGCCATCGGCTGCGCGAATTCGCCATGTTCGAATTGCTCGACGATCCGCAAGCCGTCACGGATCTGCGCGACATGTATCGGCGCTATCTGGACGTGGCCGCGACCCACGGCATGGGTGCCGCGATGGCCGGCTTCGATTACCGCGCCAGCCCGGACTGGGGCGAAAAGCTAGGCTATTCCGCCGCCGGCCTGGCCGAGATGCAGCACAAGTGCATCGATTTCCTGCGCGAGGTGGCCGCCCCCTATCGCGACCAGATACCGCATATCGCGATCTGCGGCTGCGTCGGACCGCGCGGCGACGCCTACGGCACCGGCGGCAACATCACGGCGCAAGACGCCGCCGACTATCACGCCACCCAGATCGCGACGCTCAAGGACTGCGGCGTCGATCTGGTCTGGGCGGCGACCTTCAACAATATCCCCGAGGCGGTCGGCGTCAGCCGGGCGGCGGCCGCGGCCGGCGTGCCGCTCAACATGTCCTTCACCCTGAACAGTGCTCACCGCCTGAGTTCGGGCCCGAGCCTGCGCGAGGCCATCGAGACCACCGACGCCGAAGCCGGGGAGGCCCGGCCGGAGTCCTACGGGATCAACTGTTCCCACCCGGTCGAGTTCGAACCGGCGCTCGGCCCCGGCGACTGGACCGGTCGCATCCGGTCATTCCGGCCCAACGCGGCCGAGATGGACAAGGTATCGCTCTGCAAGCTCGGCCATATCGAGGAAGGCGACCCGGCGGAACTCGGCCGGCAGATGGGGGACCTGGCCCGGCGCTATCCCGCCGCCGATATCTGGGGCGGCTGCTGCGGGTCCTGGGACACCCATCTCGACGAGATCGCCCGCAACGTGATGGCCGTGCGCGGGCCCGCCGCGGCGCCTGCATAGCGGCCGGGGGGGGCAGCGGGTCACATGCCCGCCGCCGGCGGTCACCCGGGTCAGATCTCCTCGCGCAGCTGTGCATAGGTCAGCGCGGTGAATATGCCCGTGCCGCCGAGGACATTGCCGGCAAAGGCCGGGAGAATGCCGCCGAGAACCGCCTCGACCGGCCCCAGTTCGCCGCGCACCACCAGAAGGAACAGCTCCGTAGAGCCGGCGACGACGTGCGACATGCCGCCAAGGCCGATGACGTAGGTCAGGATCACGATGATCAGCACCTCGCCCGCGCCTTCCATCCGGGGCAGGATCCAGACCAGCGCCGCGATGATGAAGCCGGCCGGAATGCCCCAGGCGAAATGCTCGAGCGCCGTCGCCTCGGCGTAGTGGCGCGATACGGTCAGAATGCCGTCGAACCGGGCTTCCGGCAGGATATGGCCGTGCACGAGCACCACCGCGGCGGCTGCGCAGCCGACGAGATTGGCCGCCAGAACGATGCTCCAGAGACGGGCGGTCTGGTAGAAGTTGGCCCGGCTCGGGGCCAGGAACAGCGGCAGGATGGGCGTGATCGTGTTTTCCGTGAAGAGCTGCATCCGGGCGAGGATGACGATCAGGAACCCCACCGTGTAGCCCAGGTTCGAGACGCCCGCCGCCCAGTCGGCATGGGGCAGGATCGACTCGAGAAAGCCCTTGCACAGAACCGAGGTGCTGATCGCAAGCCCGGCCGCCACCCCCGACCACCAGAGCGCGCTGAACGGCCGCGACAGTTCATGTTCGCCCTCACGGCGGATGGCCTCGAATATGACCGCCGAAGGGACCTTCTCGTAGGCGTCCACCCGGTTTTTTTCGTCCCGGCCGAGTTCGGCGTCTTCCGACATGGTTCCGGCACCTCCCTGCCCGCGTGGCGATGCGCGCCCGGACGGGTCCGCGCCGATGGCGCACGCCGGGCGCCCAATCAAAGCATGACGGGACAAGATCCGCCAGACGCGCCTTGCCCGATCGCCGGCGGGCCGGTCAGGTAACGATGTCGAGACTGACCGTCCGGTACGCGGCGCGGATCGTGCGGTCGCGCACCGGATCGTGGAGTTCCATGCTGAACCCGTCGCCGGCGCGCACCCCGCCCAACGCCGGCACCGTGCCGCAGAGCATCGCCGCGCCGTCCGGAAGGGCCGCGCCCGCGATCAGGTCCTCGAGCGGCAGGATCTGGGCGAGCGTGCCGTCCTGGTAGGCGACCCAGGCCTCGTTCTCCAGAAGCCATGACCGAATCTCGATCCGGTCGAGATGCCCGGCCAGCTCGTCCATTGGCCAGACCGTGCCGGCGGCGGGTTTCATGCAGGCCTGCTTGGAATGCGCGACGGAATGGGTTTCAAGCTTGCGGTCCGTGTGGTCCGAGGCAAGGCCGAGCCAGGTTCGGCCGCCGGAGCGGACGATCAGCGGTTCCGCCTCGCCCGACGTGTCCGGGCCAAGCACCTGGATACTGTCGCTCTGGCACAGCAGCGCCGCCGAAACCCGGTAAAAGAGCGGGGTCTCCGACGGCGGTGCCACGCCGATCGCCTCGAGTTCCCGGATATGATGCTGCACCTGGCCGCTGTCGCGGCCGGTCCAGCCGGCGACGAAAACTTGCGCGACGCTCAGATCGCGCGGTCCCTGCGGGGTCTGGAACAACATCGGCAAAGCCCTTTCCTGGCGCGGTTTTCGAAACACGTCGACCGGTCCCGCCGGACCGGTCCGCCCGATAGCTACTGCATATCCCCGCGCTGTTCCATCGCGATGGCGGCCCGCCGTGTCGACGCGCCGGACCAGGCCCGGCGCGCCGGGCCGGATCAGGCCCGCATGATCTCGTCTTTCAGGGCATAGACGATCGCAAGCACGTCCTTGCGCACATCGGCGTGGTAGCCATGGCTTTCCATGACGGACAGGATGTCATCCGTTGCCGCCATGTACTCGGCCTCGCCGATATTCATGCCGCGATGCGCCTCGGGCATGCTGCGTCCGGTATAGCTTTCAGGCCCGCCGCTGCCGGCGGCAAAGAAGGCGCAAAGCTGCTGCTTGGTCGCGTCGAGCCTTTCCGGGTCCTCCCTGTAGGGCAGGAATCGCGCCTTGATGACGGGGTTGCGCATATGGGCCTCGACGATCTCGTCGACCAGTCGTCGCACGCCGGACGCCCCGCCAAGCCGTTCGTAGAGCGAAACGGTGGAGAGTTCGCGGAGAAGTGGCTCTGCCATGAGTGTGCTCCCTCCAGTCTGTGTAACGCGGCCATCGGCCGGCCGCGCACACAGGGTGCCGACTCGGTGCCGGGGGCGTCCAGTACAAGACCTGTACCGGGCGGCTGCGGACGCGGAACAGGATCGCGGCGGGTCGGAACGGGACGGGGCCGGCGGGGCGCGCCCTACCACAGGGCGGGCTTGTCCAGGGCGGTCACGCAGGTGCAGGGACCACGCAAAGGGGTCAGCTCCGCGCCGGTCAGGGACTGGCCGATCCAGCCCTCGGGATGGGTGAGGGGCAGCGGTGCGGGGGCGATCTCTTCCGTCATCGGCCGGAAGCCCACCTGTCCGTAGAAGGCCGGGTCACCATAGGTCACCGCGATCTCGACACCGGCGTCGCGCAGCGCGCCCAGCGCGTGGCGCAACAGGTCGCGGCCGATCCCCGCGCCCTGCCGGCCGGTCGCCACCGCCATCGGCGACAGGATGAAGACCGAGCGCGCATCCCCTGCATAGCGCAGCCTGGAAAAGATCGCCGCGCCGACGATCGCCCCGTCGGACCGGGCGATGAACACGTGCAGATCCGCGTCCGGCGTGCCGATCAGAAGCTCGCGCACCAAGCCGCCGATCAGCGTGCCCTCCTCCGCCCCCTCGGAGTCGGTGAAGGTCGCGGCGAACATGTCGGCGATCTCTTCCTCGCGGCCTTTGAATTCCGTCGAAAACTCCACCGTTGATCCTCCTCCGGGTCGATCCCGTGCCACGGCGCCGGGTGCGTTGCCGCACGCCCCCTCATAGCCGACGTTTTCCGCGCCGTCATGGGGAACGCGCGATTTCACGTGCCACACCCTGCGCGCGCTGCCGACGACCGGCGGTCCCCGATCACGGCCCACATGGCCTTGTCACGGGCGAGGAGACGTGCCATCGGCGCGTCGCAGACGCCTCATCCATGCAGGATCATTGCGCGCCGTGAAGAAACCCGTTCGGAAAAGAAACTGGCACACCCTCGACAAGGATCTGACCCGGATGGGGCGCGTCGAGATCGCCACCGCCTTCGTGGCACGCCCGCTGATCGGCTTCGGGGCCGCGCTGATCTTCGTTCTGCTCGCGGTCCTTGTCGCCGGGATCGTGTTCGGGTTCGCCCCGGGCACGCTCTTCGTGGTCATCGCGGCGGGCCTCGGCGCCTACATGGCGCTCAACATCGGTGCCAACGACGTCGCGAACAACATGGGGCCAGCCGTCGGCGCGAAGGTGCTGTCGCTGACCGGCGCGATCGCGATCGCCGCCATCTTCGAAACCGCCGGGGCGCTGATCGCCGGCGGGGACGTCGTCTCGACGATCTCGAACGGCATCATCGACGCGGACAGCGTCGCGGATGCGCGGGTTTTCACCTGGGCCATGATAGCGGCGCTCCTGTCGGCGGCCCTCTGGGTGAACATCGCGACCTGGATCGGCGCCCCCGTATCCACGACCCATGCCGTGGTGGGCGGGGTCATGGGTGCCGGCATCGCGGCGGCCGGCCTGTCGGCCGTGCACTGGCCCACGATGGGCGCGATCGCCGCAAGCTGGGTCATTTCGCCGGCGCTGTGCGGGGCCATCGCGGCGCTGGTCCTCGCCTTCATCAAGGCACGCATCATCTACCGCGAGGACAAGATCGCTGCGGCACGGAAATGGGTGCCCGTCCTCATCGGTGTCATGGCCGGGACCTTCGCCGCGTATCTGGCGATGAAAGGCCTGAAACGGGTCGTTTCGGTCGAAATCGGGGCGGCGCTGGGGCTCGGGGCGGCAACCGGGCTGATCGCCTGGCTGGCCGCGATCCCCGTCATTCGCCGGCAGGCCGCGGGCATGGAGAACCGAAACAAGTCCCTGAAAGCGCTGTTCGGCTTCCCGCTCGTGATCTCGGCGGCGCTGCTTTCCTTCGCGCACGGGGCCAACGACGTCGCGAACGCCGTGGGGCCGCTTGCCGCCATTGTCCATGCGCAGGAGTCCGGCGCCTTTTCCGACCGGGTCGCGCTTCCGGCCTGGGTCATGATGATCGGGGCCTTCGGCATCTCGCTCGGGCTGATCCTGTTCGGCCCGAAACTCATCCGCCTCGTCGGCGACCAGATCACCAAGCTGAACCCGATGCGCGCGTATTGCGTCGCGCTGTCGACCGCGATCACCGTGCTCATCGCGTCCTGGCTGGGGCTCCCGGTCAGTTCCACCCACATCGCCATCGGCGGGGTCTTCGGGGTCGGCTTCTTCCGCGAATGGTACATGCAGAGGCGCGCCGTCTCCTACAGGCAGAGGACGGCACCGCCCCTGACGCTGCCCTACGCGGAACGGCGCCGGCGTAAGCTTGTGCGCCGCTCGCATTTCCTCACGATCGTGGCCGCCTGGGTCGTCACGGTGCCGGCGGCGGCGGCCCTGTCGGCGGCGACGTTCTGGCTGCTGGGCGTCCTCTTCGGCTAGGCGCCCCCGCGTCGTCCGATCCGGGTTGGATCAGCGGCCGGGACCGTCCTCCTCGAGGTCGGTGGACGGCGCCCCCTGCCCGTTTTCGGGAACGGTCGGATGGACTTCGGCCTCGGCCTTCTCGGCCGCCTCGCGCTCGGACTCCCGCAGCAGAAGGCGCTCGACCCGCTGCTCGAGAACCCGCGCCTTCTCGTCGCGCGCCGCGATCTCCTGCGAGAGATCGCGGTATAGCGAGACCGCGATCAGGATCATCAGAATCATGAAGGGAAAGGCGGCGATGATCGAGACCGTCCGCAGGCTATCCAGCCCGCCGGTCAGGAGCAGCACCACCACCATCAGCAGCTGCAGGCAGCCCCAGAGCACCCGGACCAGCCGCGTCGGGTTGAGCACGCCCTTCGAGGTAAACATGCCAAGCACGAAGGTGGCCGAGTCGGCCGAGGTCACGAGGAACATGCCGACGAGGAGGATGGATGCGACCGTGAGCACCCCGCCGCCGGGCAACTGGTCGAGCAGGGCGTAGAGCCCGGCCGGAACCTCGGCCGCCACGGCATCGGCGATACCGGCGTTCTCGAAGATCTCGAACCGGATTGCCGCGCCACCGAAGGTCGAGAACCACAGCATGCTCAGCGCCACCGGGACGATCATCACGCCGAGCACGAATTCGCGGATGGTCCGCCCGCGGGAGATCCGGGCGATGAAACTGCCGACGAAGGGCGCCCAGCTCAGCCCCCAGGCCCAGTAGAACATGGTCCATTGCTCGACCCACGCCCCGTTCGAATAGGGCGAGGTGACAAGGCTCATCTGGATCACGTTGCCGAGGTATTCCCCCAGGGTCTGGGTCAGCACCCCGAAGATGAAGGATGTCGGCCCAAAAAGCAGAACCGCCCCGAGAAGCGCCGCGGCAAGCAGCATGTTGGCGTTGCTCAGCAGCCTGACGCCGCGATCGAGCGGGGTCATGGCCGACAGCATGAAGAGCCCCCCGATGACGGCGAGGATCGCCAGCTGCGCCGGGAAGCCGTAGGGGATGCCGGTCAGCTGCGCGATCCCGCTGTTGATCTGCAACGCCCCGAGCCCGAGCGTCGTGGCCACGCCGAAGACCGTCGAGACGACGGTCAACACGTCGATGGCCTTGCCCCAGCCGGTGTCCACGCGCGCCCCCAGAAGCGGGCGGAAGGTCTCGCTTATCAGGCCGTGGCTGTCGTGGCGAAACCGGACATAGGCGATGGCCAGCCCCACCAAAGCGAAATTCGCCCATTGGTGCAGCCCCCAATGGAAGAAGGCATAGCGCATGCCGGTCTGCGCTGCCTCGGCCGTGCGTGGCAGCCCGGTGCCGAGTGGGGGATCGTTGAAATGCAGCATCGGCTCGGCGACGCCCCAGAACACCAGCCCCACGCCCATGCCGCCCGAGAAGATCATCGCGAGCCAGCTCGGAAACGAGAACTCTGGCGGCTCTTCCGGGCCGCCCAGCCGGATGCCCCCGATCCTCGAGAGGCCGAGGAACAGAACGAAAAAGACGAAGCCCGTCATCACCAGCAGGTACATCCAGCCGACATTCGTCGCCGTGGCATGCAGCACCGCCTGCGCGGCGCGCTCCACCGTCCCCGGTGCGATCGCGGCCGCCAGGACAAAGATCACGACGATCGCGACCGACACGCGAAAAACGGCGCCGACATCTCCCAGGATTGACGTGGTCGCGCTGGCAGGCTGGGTCATCCCGCGTCCCCCTTTCCGGTCGCAACCTAACGGGCGCCCCAACGCGTGTCGAACACCGCGGGTACGATCGAAGGCCTTGGTTTTCCGGTTGGTGTCGCGGGGCTCGCACCGGCGCCCCGGAACCGGGGCCCGGGGGCGAAATTCCCCGCGGCTTTCGACCTTCCTGTTCTGGCTTTCCGGGCTTCCGATCCCTCCCGCGGGCAAAGGTGGCGGGGCATCCCGGCCGGTCCTCTGCAGGCGTTTTTCCGCGGCCGCGGCGATAAGGGCCCGGTCGCGCACCCCGGTCTGGCCCCATCACAAGGTCGGGAAGCCACGGCGCCGGTCCCGGGAAGAGACAGGGCAACTTGACGGCGATCACCATGCAGGCCGCGAAGGGCAGCGGCCCCGTGAGGACGGTCTCCGGGATGATGGTCGCCGCGACCGCCCGCCGGACCGGAAAGCCCGCGCATGCAGCAACCGGCACGCTGCCGGCACGTGCCGCCGCGTCACCGCCCCGGAAGCCAGAGCGCCAGTCCCGGGAACACCACCAGGAGCGCCACCAGGATCAGCGAGCACAGGATGAACGGCAGCGCCGACAGGTAGATGTCGCGCATCGTCGTCCCCGGGGGCGCGACGCCCTTCATCACGAAGAGCAGCAGCCCGAAAGGCGGGGTGGTAAAGCTGATCTCGAGCCCGAGCAGCATGATCAGCGCGAACCAGATCGGGTCGAAGCCGAGGCTTTCCGCCAGCGGGAAGAAGATCGGCACCGTCAGCAGCATGATCGAGATCTGCTCCATGAACATGCCGAGGATCAGCAGCACCCCGAACATCGCCAGCAGCATCGCCACGGGCACCAGGTCAAAGCCCGTCGCCCAGTCGATCAGGCCGTGCGACGCCCCCGAGAACGCCAGCAGCTGGCTGAAGGTCGCCGAGCCGAAGACGATCAGGTAGGCCATCAGCGTGACCTTGAGCGCCCCCTCGACGGATTTGCGGATGACCTCCCAGGACAGGCAGCGGTAGATCACGCCCAGGATGATGACGCCGAGCGCGCCGAAGGCCGCCGCCTCGGACGGGGTGGCGATACCCCAGAGCATCATCGCCACGACGACCACCATGATGCCGGTCATCGGCACCACGTCGCGCAGGACCAGACCGACCTTCGCCGCCAGGCGGATCGGCGCGACCTCGTAGGCAGGCGCCGCGCCCGGGTCGGCACGGGTCTGCAGGAAGATCAGCCCGATATAGAGCGCGGCCAGCACCAGCCCCGGGATGACCCCCGCGATGAGCAGCGCGCCCACGTCGATCTTGGCCAGCGTCGCAAGCAGAACCGCCAGCGCCGAGGGCGGGATGATGATCGCGAGGCCCCCGGTGCCGAGGATCGGCCCGATGGACATCTTGTTCTTGTATCCGCGCCGGTTCATCTCCGGCACCATCAGCGAGCCGAGCAGCGCCGTGGACCCCATCGACGACCCCGAAAGCGTGGCAAAGCCCGTGCCCCCCAGAACGGTCACGTAGGACAGCCGCCCCGGCAACCGCCCCAGCAGCCGGTCGATGGCGTTGAACATGCGCGCGCCGAGCCCGGTGTGGAAGAACAGCTCCCCCATCAGCAGGAAGAGCGGGATCGGGATCAGGGCGAATTTCGAAAGCGCCCCGAAACCGTTGTCGAGCATCAGCACCACGCCCTGCGCCCCGCCCATGAAAACCCAGGCGCCCAGCACGTTGGCGGCGAGGAAAGCCAGCGCGACCGGCATGCCCAGCGCCATCAGGAAAACGATCGAACCCAGAAGCAGGGCGAGCGCCGCATACCACTCCATCACTCGTGTATCCCCGCCTCGCCCGAATGCATCAGCTTGCGCCCGAAGACGAAGCGCGCAAACTCCACCGCCATCATCCCGAACGACACCGGGAAGGCGATGGTCAGGATCCATTTCGGCGTGAAATAGGCGCGCACGTCATAGTCGTTGCGCGCGTAGTTCTGCTGCACCAGTTCGAGCCCCTTCCAGGCGAGCAGCGCGCAGAGCGCCACGCAGGCCAGCGCGATCAGCCGGCTGAGCACCCTCTGCGCCGGACCTGGCAACATCGCGGTCACCAGCTCGACATGGACATGGCCCCGTTCGCGCACCAGCCAGGGGGCGCCGAGCATGGTCAGGTAGAACAGCCCGTATTCCCCGGACAGGAACAGCCACGCGAAGGGCTGCATCCCGAAATTCCGCATCGTCACCGAGATCAGGATGGACACCATCAGCCAGACCAGCAGCCCCCCTGCCAGGAGGGCCATGCCGGTCAGGATCAGGTCGTACAGCTGGACCAGCCGCTTCATGCGGGCACCTTTCGATGGCACGGCCCGGCGCCCCCGCCGCGCGGGGCCGCCGGACCGGCGGGCTTACTGGCCCGGATCGCGCGAGGGGTCGTAGAAATGCTCGAGCAGCGCATCGTAATGCTCGAGCCCCATCGGGTGCTTCTCCATCTGGGTGCGCATCCGCTCCCAGGTCTTCTCGCGCGCGGCGGCGAGGTAGTTGGACGCCGCTTCGCCGGTCAGCTCGACCACCTGCATCCCGCCTTCCTCGAGGGCCGCGAATTCCTCGTCGCGCCGCTCGCGCAGCTTCTCGACGCTGCTGCGCTCATGCGCGATCGCGGTCTCCTGCAGGATGCTCTTGGCCTCGTCGCTCAGCTCGTTCCAGCTGTCGAGGTTCACGATCACGCCGAGATCGGTCGAGAAGAAATCGGGCTCGATCCGGTAGTTGACGAAATCGTCCCATTTCAGGTCCATCAGCCCGATCTGGGTCCAGCCGCTGGCATCGACGACGCCGCGCTCGAGACCGGCATAGACGTCCGTCGTCGGCAGGTCGATGACCTGCGCGCCGAGATACTCGGTGAAGAAGGCGTTGTAGACCGGGTTGCCGCGCAGCTTCCAGCCCGAGACGTCGAGATTGCCGTCTGCGTCCAGTTCCGGCTTGTCGACGGTCCAGAGGTTGTAGCTGACACCCGAGTCGAACCAGCCGAGGTAGTAGACCCCCATCTTCTCCTGGTGAATCTCGTTGATCAGGTCGATGCCGCCGTTCTCGCGGGCCTCGATCGCGGTGATGTTCGAGGCCACCATCGCGTCTTTCTCCGGCAGCGCGCCGGCGTAGAAGCTGCCGGGCGTGTAGACCATGTCCACCACGCCGTTCCGCACCGCGTCGGGCTGCTGGAACATGCCGATGGCCTCGGGGCCGCCGCGCACCTCGATCTGCACGACGCCCTCGCCCGCCGCGTTCACCTTGTCGACGAACTCGAGGAAGCTCTGGGTGTAGATCAGCGTCGTCGGAAAGGCGTGAACCGCCGTCAGGGTCTGCTCCTGGGCGCTTGCCGGTAACGCCACGAGCGTCGCGCCCGCCAGAAGTCCGGATGTCAGGACGTGTCGCATGGTTTGTCTCCTTCGTTGCGGGCCCCGCGAGGCCCCTCCCTGTTGCGGGGCTTTCCGCCCCCTGCTTCGCGCGACGCCCGGCAGGGCGCCTCACCCCGTCCCGCCGCCTGGCCAAAGCCAGGCGCGGTCCGTCTTCAGCCCGCGCCGCCAGGCGTCGAGCGCCGGCGCGTGGCGCCGTGTCAGGTCGATGTCGTCCCAGCCGTTCACCAGTTTCTCGCGCATCGCGTCGTCGAGCGTGAAGGCGTGTTCCTCTCCGCCCCCGGCCACCGCGACGCTGCACGCCTCGAGGTCGATCTCCATCCGGGCGGGCGCGCGCTCCAGTATCTCCAGCAAGGTTTCGGCCGCCGCGGGGGTGACGCGCGCCGGCAGCAGGCCGTTATTGACCGCGTTGGCCGCGAAGATGTCGCCGAAGCTGGGCGCGATCACCGCGCGGAACCCGAAATCGGCCAGCGCGTAGACCGCCGCCTCACGCGAGGAGCCGCCGCCGAAATTGCGCCGCGTCACCAGGATCGAGGCGCCCGCGGCTTCGGGCCGGTTCAGCGGAAAATCCGGGTCGGGCGTGCCGTCGGCGTCGAAACGCAGGTCGTGGAGCAGGAAATCGCCATAGCCGGCGGCGCGCGGTCGCGACATGAACCGCGCGGGAATCAGCTGATCGGTGTCGATGCCCTCGACCGGCAATGCGACGGCCTTGCCCCGGTGATGCGTCCAGCCGGTCATGCGACCTCCCGCCCGGCCAGCAGCGGCCTTGCATCCGTCAGTGTGCCGGTCACCGCCGCGGCCGCCGCCATCACCGGCGACATCAGGTGCGTGCGCGCGCCCGGCCCCTGCCGGCCGCGGAAATTGCGGTTGGTGGTCGAGGCGCAGCGTTCCCCGGGGGCGACGCGGTCACCGTTCATGCCGACGCACATGGAGCAGCCCGAGTCGACCCATTCCAGCCCGGCCGCGCGGAAGATCGCGTCGAGCCCCTCCTCTTCGGCCTGGGCCTTCACCAGGCTGGACCCCGCCGAGACCAGCCCCGGCACCTTCGCGCGGCGCCCCTCGAGCACCGCCGCCGCGCGGCGCAGGTCCTCGATCCGGGCATTGGTGCAGGATCCGATGAAGATCCGGTCGACCGGAATCCCGTCCAGCGGTCGCCCGGGCGCCAGTCCCATGTAGTCCAGCGCGGCCGCGATCTTGCGGGCCCGGGTCGGGTCCGGCGCCCGCGCGGGGTCGGGCACCGTGCCGGTGATCGGCAGCGCATCTTCCGGGCTGGTGCCCCAGGTGACGATGGGCGCAACCTCGCTGCCGTCGAGCACCACCTCGCGGTCCGGCTCGGCCGCCGCGTCGCCGGCGAGGCCGGTCCAGTAGGCGCAGGCGCGGTCCCAGTCGGCCCCGGCAGGGGCGAAGGGCCGACCCTTCAGGTAGTCGAGCGTCACCGCGTCGGGCGCGACCAGACCCATGCGCGCGCCGCCCTCGATCGACAGGTTGCAGAGCGTCATCCGCCCTTCCATCGACAGCCCGCGCACCGCGGCGCCGGCATACTCGACCGCGTGCCCCCGGGCGCCGTCGGCCCCGAGCCGCGCGATCCAGGCCAGCGCGACGTCCTTGGCGCCGACACCGGGGCCGAGCCTGCCCTCGACCCGGATCCGCATGGTGGCGGGCCGGCTCTGCCAGACGGTCTGCGTCGCCAGGACATGGGCCACCTCGGTCGCGCCGATCCCGAAGCCGAGACTGCCGAAGGCGCCGTGCGTCGAGGTGTGGCTGTCGCCGCACACGACGACAAGGCCGGGCAGCGTCAGCCCCTCCTCGGGGCCGACGACATGCACGATGCCCTGCCGGCGATCGTGCAGCCCGAAGAGCTGGAACCCGTGAGTGGCGGCGTTCTGCTCCAGCGTCTCGACCATGCGCGCGATGTCGGGATCGGCGATCGGCGCGTCACGATCGCGGGTCGGAACGTAGTGATCGGCCACGCCGAAGGTCAGGTCGGGCTCGGCCACCCCGAGTCCGCGCTCGGCCAGTTTGGCGAAGGCGTGGTGAGAGCCCTCGTGCACGAAATGCCGATCCACCCAGAGAAGATCCGACCGCCCCGCCGTCTCGATCGGGACGCGATGCGCGTCCCAGAGCTTGTCGAAGAGGGTGCGCGGCGCCGCGGTCATCCGGCCTCTCCCTGGCCCGGGTCGGGCATGACCACCGGCGTCCAGTGCCGCCCGTCGCCCGCACCCACGCGGTCGAGTTCCATCTCCAGGCGGAACCGGTCGGGCCTGTAGAGGGCGTGCAGATGTTCCACCCCGCGACCGGAGGCGTCGCGCACCACCCGGGTCAGCGAGATCAGCGGCGCGCCGACCTGGACCTCCAGCGCGTCGGCGACCTGCGGCGCGGCCAGGGTCGCGCTGACCTGCTGGCTGGCATGGTCGACCCGGACGCCGCCGCGCTCCATCAGGCGCAGCAGGGGCGTGTTGGCGAGATCGGCCTCGGAATAGCTCTGGGCGATGTCCGCGGGGACGTGGGTGGTCAGGTGCGAGAACGGCTTGCCCTCGACGAGCCGCACGCGCACGGCCCGCTGCACGCGGTCCGCGCTGCCAAGCCGCAGTGCCGCGGCGACCGACGGGGCCGGCGCGCCGTACGAGAAATCCAGCAGGCGGGCCGTGGTCTTCTGCCCCATTTCCAAGAGCTGCGGCATCAGCGTGGCCAGATCGGCGCTCATGCTGACGCCGTCGCCGGGGCGCTTGCAGACGACGGTGCCGCTGCCCGCGCGCCGCTCGACCAGGCCCTGCGCCTCCAGCGCCTCGAGGGCGCGGCGAACGGTGACGCGGGACACGCCGTAATCTTCCGCGAGGCGCAATTCGCCCGGCAGGGCCTCGCCCATGGCCGGCACGCCGCGCGCGATCTCGTCCTGCAGAAGCAGGAAGATGCGATGGGCCTTGCTGCCCTCGGGCGCCATGCGCGGATCGCGGTCTTTCGGCACGTCTCCCTCCGTCCGATTCTGGATGAATCGTTAGCCGGGTCGGCCCTCAATGCAAGTTTTTTGTCTTTCACGCTGGAATTTTTTGTTCTTTTCATGATCAGTGACCTGTCCTATCAATAATACAGGTTTGCAGGGAGGACGCCGATGCCGGTTGTGACCATCGACCTGATCGCGGGCTATGACGCGGACACGCGGGGCCGGCTGGGGCGGGCCGTAACGGATGCGGTCGCCAGCGTCGTGGCCGCACCCCCCGAGGCCATCACCGTGATGCTGACCGAGCACGCCGGCGAGAATTACATGCGTGGCGGCGCGCATCGCCGCCCCGGACCGCCGCGCCCCGACCCGGCGGAGCTGGTCCGCGGCTTCCTCGGTGCGATGGAGGCGCGCGACCTCGACACCGCGCGGGCGATGCTGGCCACCGGATTCCGCATGACCTTTCCCGGCGATGTGCGCATGTCCCGGCTCGAGGAGCTGATCGAATGGGCGCGGCCGCGCTACAAGGCCGTGCAGAAGACCTACGAGCGGTTCGACGCCGCCCAGTCCGGCGCCACGGCCATCGTCTACTGCTTCGGCACCTTGTCGGGCACGTGGCTCGACGGCACGGGCTTCTCCGGCATCCGCTTCATCGACCGCTTCGAGATCGAGGACGGCAAGATCACCCGGCAGGACGTCTGGAACGACATGGGCGAGACGCGGGGCCGGACATGAGCGCCGCCATCGACCCGATCACCCTGGCCGTGCTCGCCGGCCGGATGGAACAGATCGCCGACGAGATGGACGCGACGCTCTTCCGCGCCGCCTTCAATCCCATCATCGCCGAGGCGCATGACGCCAGTCACGGTCTCTACCACGCCGACACCGGCGAGACACTGGTCCAGGGCAAGAACGGCCTGCCGATCTTCGTCGGCGTCATGGCCTTCGCGGTGAAGGCGGTGATCGACAAGGCCGCCGCGCAGGGCGGCCCGCGGGACGGCGATGTCTGGATCTTCAACGACGCGCATATCGGCGGCACGCATCTCAGCGACATGCGCCTCGTGCGGCCCTATTTCCGCGATGGCGCGCTGTTCTGCTGGCTGGCCTCGGTCGGGCACTGGCACGATGTGGGCGGCGCGGTGCCGGGCAACTACAACCCTTCCGCCACCGAGGTTTTCCAGGAGGCGGTCGTTCTGCCGCCGGTGCGGCTGGTCAAGGGCGGCGAGGTTCAGACCGATGTGCTCGACATCCTGATGCGCAACACGCGCCTTCCGCTTTCGGCCGAGGGCGACCTGAACGGTCAGCTGGGGGCGCTCGATCTCGGCGTCAGGCGGCTCGACGCGCTGCTCGACGAATACGGCGGCGAGACGGTGAGCGCGGCGCTCTCCACGCTGAGCGACCGCGCAGAGACGCTGTTGCGCGAGGAAGTCGCCGGCCTGCCCGACGGGCGCTGGGAAGCGCAGGATTTCCTCGACAATGACGGCATCTCCGACGCGGCGCTGCCGATCAACGTGGCGCTGGAGGTGCGGGGCGACCGGCTGAAGCTCGACTTTACCGGCACCGCCGGGCAGGCCGCCGGCCCGATCAACATCGCCCGGCCCACGGCGATTGCCTGCGTCTACGTGGCGATCAAGCATATCTTCCCGACCCTGCCCGCCAATGCCGGGGTGATGCGCCCGATCGAGATCGAGATCCCCGAGGACTGCCTGCTCTCCGCCGAGTTCCCGGCCCCGACCGGCGGCTATACCGAGACCATCCTGCGGATGATCGACGTCATCTTCTCCGCCGCGGCACAGGCCGCGCCCGAGCGCGTCGTCGCCAATGCCTACGGGACGATCAACGCGCTTTCCATCGCCGGGCGGCGGTCGAACGGCGCACGCTGGGTCATGTTCAGCTTCTACGGCGGCGGACACGGCGCCTCGAACGAAAGCGACGGGCTCAACCATGGCAACGCCCCGATCTCGATGGCGACGATTCCGCCCGTCGAGATCCTCGAGGCCGCCTACCCGGTCCTGTTCCGGCAATGGGCGCTGCGCCCCGACAGTGCCGGCGCGGGCACCAATCGCGGCGGGCTCGGCGCGGTCTACGAGATCGAGGTGCTCGAGGAAAACGGCGCCGAGGCGTTCTTCTTCGGTGAACGCGGACGCTTTCCGCCCAAGGGGATCGCGGGGGGCGGCGACGCCGCGCTCAACCGGTTCGACTACGAGCAGGCCGACGGCTGGCACCAGCCGCCGCTCGCCTCGAAAATGGTGGGCATCCGGCTTGAGCAGGGCCAGCGCGTGCGACTGCAGACGCCGGGCGGCGGCGGCTACGGCCCGGCCGCGGAACGCGATCCGGCGAAAGTGGCCCGCGACGTGCGGCTTGGATACATGACGGCAGACCGGGCGGATCAATGCCACGGCACCGCCTGGCGGGAGATCGGGCAATGACGGCGAAGCGCATGATCGGGGTCGATGTCGGCGGCACCTTCACCGATGTCTTCTCGCTCGACCTGCGCAGCGGGGCGGCCTCGGTGGCCAAGGTGCCGACCTCGCGGCCGGACCAGTCCGCCGGTTTCCTGGACGGCATCCGCCACGAGGCCCCGGACATGGGCGAGATCACCACCGTGGTCCACGGCACCACCGCCGGGACCAACGCGCTGCTGGAACGCAAGGGGGCGCGGACCGGGGTCATTACCACGGCGGGGTTCCGGGACGTGCTCGAGATGCGCCGCCGCGACCGGCCGCGCACCTGGGGCCTGCGGGGCGATTTCACCCCCGTCGTGCCCCGCGACCTGCGCCGCGAGGTGCCCGAGCGCACGCGGGCCGACGGCACGGTCGAGACCCCGGTGGACCTCGACGCCGTGCGCAGCGCCGCCGCGGAGTTGCGCGCCGCCGGCTGCGAGGCCGTGGTGATCCTCTTCGTCAACGCCTTCGCCAACCCGGAAAACGAGGCCGCCGCGGTCACCGCCCTGCGCGCGGCCTGGCACAACGACCACGTCGCCGCCTCGTCCGAGATCCTGCCCGAGATCCGCGAGTTCGAGCGTTTCTCGACCACCGCGTTGAACGGCTATCTTCAGCCCGAGGTGGCCGGCTACCTGGCGCGGCTCGAGACGGCGCTGGTGGACGGCGGTTTCGGTGGCGAATTCATGATCGTTCAGTCGAACGGCGGCGTGATGTCGGTGGACACCGCGCGCCGCCTGCCGGTGCGCACCGCGCTGTCCGGCCCCGCGGCGGGCGTGATCGCCGCCGGCTACATCGCCGAGAGCGCGGGGTTCTCCAACGTCATCACCGGCGACATGGGCGGCACCAGTTTCGACGTGTCGCTGATCGCCAACGGCGAGAGCGTGCTCAGCCCGCAAACCGCCATCGATTTCGGCCTGGTGATCCGGACGCCGATGATCGAGATCGCGACCATCGGCGCCGGGGGCGGCTCCATCGCGTCGGTGGATGCGGGCGGCCTGCTTCAGATCGGGCCGGAAAGCGCCGGGTCCGACCCGGGGCCGGTGGCCTATGGCCGCGGTAACGACCGACCGACCGTCACCGACGCCAATATCGTCCTGGGTCGGATCGACGCCGCGCGGCCGCTGGGCGACGGGCTCGGGCAGCTGGATGTCGACGCCGCCCGCGCCGCCATCGAGACCCATGTGGGCCAGCCGCTCGGCCTCTCGGCGATGGACGCCGCCGAGGCGATCATCCGCGTCGCCAACTCGCACATGGCCGGGGCGATCCGGCTGGTTTCCATCGAGCGGGGCTTCGACCCGGAACGGTTCGTCTTCATGCCCTTCGGCGGGGGCGGCGCGCTCCATGCCGGCGCGATGATCGAGGAAGTGGGGCTCGGCCGCGCTCTGGTGCCGCGCTATCCCGGCGTGACCTCGGCCATGGGCTGCGTGATCGCCGACATGCGCCAGGACTTCGTGCAGACCATCGGCGCGCTCGCCGCCGAGATCGACACCGCTGCGCTGGCCGCGCAGATGCAGGATCACCTCGACGAGGGGCATCGCGTGCTCGACGCCGCCGGGACCGAGTTCGCCGCCCGCGAGGTGCGCTTCGAGATGGACATGGCCTATCTGGGCCAGACCCACACGGTGGCCGTGCCGCTGGAGGTGACCGTGACCGGGGAAACCGTGGCGCCGCTGACGCCGGACGCGCTGAAGGCCGCCTTCGAGACGACCTATCGCGGCATCTACGGGCGCCTGCTGACCGGCAGCGCCATCCGTGTGCTGAACCTGCGCAGCACCGTGATCGGCAAACGCCCGAAATTCGACCTGTCGAGTCTGGCGCCGGCGGCGGATGCCGCCGTCGACACCGCCGCGCGCGGCACCCGCCCGGTCTATGCCGGCGGCGCCTGGCACGAGGCCGGGGTCTTCGACCGGCTCGCCCTGCCGGTGGGCGCCCGGATCGAGGGTCCGGCGGTTCTGGAACAGCCCGACGCCACGATCTTCGTCGAGCCCTGGCTCGCCGCCAGCGTCGACGCCCATGGCAATATCCTGATCGAACGCAAGGAAGGAGCGGCACGATGAGCCATGACGGCCCGATCGACCCGGCCCGCACCGCGGTCCTGACCATCGACCTGCAGAACGATTTCCTCCACCCCGAGGGCGCCTATGGCCGCGCCGGGCAGACCGCGCCGGCCCTGACCGAGCTGCCGGCCCGCGTGGCCCCGGTGATCGAAGCCGTGCGCGCCGGCGGCGGCGCCTTCGTGTCGGCCCAGTTCACGCTGGTGCCGGGGCCGGGCGGCGCGCCGCTGATCGCCCCGCACCTGAAGGCCCTGCGCCCCTTCCTCGGCAAGGGGGACTTCGCGCCCGGCGCCTTCGGCCACGCGCTGGTCGATACGCTGCAGCCGGCGGACTACACGGTGGAGAAGGTCGCCTACAGCGCCTTCTACCAGACCCGGCTCGAATACATCCTGCGCGCGCTCGACATAGACACGCTGATCGTCGGCGGGATCGTCACCAACGGGGGCGTGGCCACGACGGTACGCGACGCGCATATGCGGAACTTCCGGACGCTGCTGCTCTCGGACGGGTGCGGCGCGTTCAAGCCCGAGGTCCACGACGCCACGCTGACCGCGCTCGGCTCGGTGACCGAGATCCTCACCTGCGCGGCGGTCTGCGCGCGCCCGGAGCTGGGCTGATGGCGGGCGCCACGACCCTGCGCCGGCGTCTCGCCGCCCGCGAGATCCTGCTCGCCCCCGGTGTCTATGACGGGCTGACCGCCACCCTGGCCGAGCAGGCCGGCTTCGAGGCGCTGTATCTCTCGGGCGCGGCGGTGGCCTACACGCGGCTCGGGCGGCCGGATATCGGCCTGACCACCATGACCGAGATGACCGACACGCTGGCGCTGATCCGCGACCGCGTGGCGCTGCCGATCATCATCGATGCCGATACCGGCTTCGGAAACGCACTGAACGCCGAGCGCACCATGCGCGCCTACGAACGCGCCGGGGCGAACGCGTTGCAGGTCGAGGACCAGAGCTACCCGAAGCGCTGCGGCCACCTTGCCGACAAGTCGCTGATCCCGGCAGCCGAAATGGCCGGCAAGATCCGCGCCATGGCCGAGGCCCGCGCCAGCGACGAGACGCTGATCATCGCCCGCACCGACGCCATCGCCGTCGAGGGGTTCGAGGCGGCGCTCGACCGCGCCGGCGCCTATCTCGAGGCGGGGGCCGACGCGCTCTTCATCGAGGCGCCGCGCAGCCGCGACCAGCTCGAGGAGATCGCGCGCCACTTCGCCAGCCGGACCGCGCTGATGGCCAACATGGTCGAGGGCGGTCTGACCCCGGTCACCTCGGCCGGTGATCTGCAGGCGCTGGGCTTCTCGCTGGTGATCTTCCCGGGCGGGATCGTCCGCGCGCTCGCCCGCACCGCCGAGGATTACTACGCCAGCCTGAAGGCGACCGGCTCCAACCGGGCCTTCGCCGAGCGGATGTTCGACTTCTCGGGGCTGAACGCGCGGATCGGCACGCCGGAAATGCTGGCCCGCGGTCGCAGCTACGACGGCAGTGCGGGGGACTGACATGACCGTCGCCCCGCCCCCGGCCGAAGGCTTCGAGCTCCGCGTCGAGACGCTGATCGTCGGGTCGGGGGCCTGCGGCATGGTGGCGGCGCTGGCCGCCGCGGAAGCCGGGCAGGAGGTGCTGGTCCTTGAACGCGATCCGGTCCCGGCGGGATCGACCGCCCTCTCCGCCGGGCTGATCCCGGCCGCCGGCACCGCACAGCAGGCCTTGGCCGGGATCGAGGACCGGCCGGCGCTCTTCGCCGGGGACATCCAGCGCAAGGCCAAGGGCGAAGCGGATCCCGGCCTTGTGGCGGCCCTGACCGGGGTCGCGCCGGAGACCGTCGCCTGGCTGACCGACGGACTCGGCCTGCCGCTGACCCTGGTGACGGATTTCGATTACCCGGGCCACTCGCGCCGCCGCATGCACGGCCTGCCGGACCGGTCCGGCGCGGCGCTGGTCGACCGGCTGCGCCAGCTTTGCGAGGACCGCGGCATTCCCATCGTCTGCGAGCGGCATGTCCACACGCTCTGCGCCGATAGCGCCCGGGTCGCGGGCGTCGTGGCCCGGCGCCCCGACGGCACCGACGAGGCCATCGGCTGCGGCCGGCTGATCCTGGCGTGCAACGGCTATGGCGGCAACCCGGACCGTGTCGCCCGCGAGATGCCCCGGATCGCGGGGGCGCTTTACTTCGGGCATGCCGGCAACCGGGGCGAGGCGCTCGACTGGGCAGAGGCCCTGGGGCTCGAGACCGCGCATCTCGGCGCCTACCAGGGCCACGGCAATGTCGCGCACCCGCATGGCATTCTCATTACCTGGGCCGTCATCACCGAGGGCGGCGTCCAGATCAACGCCGAGGGCCACCGGTTCTGGGACGAATCGCAGGGCTATTCCGAGGCCGCGCGCGCCGTCCTGGCCCAGCCGGGCGGAACCGCGGTGACCGTCTTCGACGACCGCATCGCCGGCATCGCCGCGCAATTCGCCGATTTCCGCGCAGCCGAGGCGCAGGGCGCGATCCGGCGTGCCGACACGCCCGAAGCCCTGGCCGAAGCCTTCGGACTGCCGCCCTCGGCGGTGGCCGAGACGCTCGCCGCCGCCGAGGCCGCGCGCGCCGCCGGGACGCCGGATGCCTACGGGCGCCGTTTCACCGGGGACGACCCGCTGGCACCCCCCTATTGCGGCGTGCGGGTGACAGGCGCGCTGTTCCACACCCAGGGCGGCATCGCCATCGATCCGCAGGGCCGCGTACGGCGTCGCACGGGCGGCGTGATGCCCAACCTCTTCGCCGCCGGCGGCGCGGCGGTCGGCGTCTCGGGCAGCGGGGATTTCGGCTATCTGTCGGGCAACGGCCTGCTGTCGGCGGTGGTCATGGGCCATATCGCGGGCCGCGCGACGACGGAATAACCCCGCGGACAGGGCGGTCGGCGGATCATTCCCGCGACCCCCCGGAACGCCCGGATCGGGAAAATCGCCACGCGAGTTGCCCTTGCCGCCCGCGGAACGGTTTGTCCCGGGAACACTGCCTCGTTAAGCTATGCCGTCGAGAGCCGCCAGGCGTCCCGAACGGGACCCGTGTCCGTGGAAGAATATGGCCATAAAGCTCGAAATGATGCGCTGCTTTCAAGCGGTTTCCGAACGCGGCAACCTGGCCGACGCGGCACAGGCCCTGGGCCGGACGCCGTCCGCGGTGTCCATGATGCTTTCGCAGCTCGAGGACGAAGTGGGCGGCCCGCTGTTCGAGGCGCCCCGCAAGTCGCGACTGACGCCCCTTGGCCGGATGATCCTGGCGGAAACCCGCGACGCGCTGCAACATTTCGACCGGCGCGTCCGTGCGATCGAGGGCATGGCCCGCGCCGATGCAGGATTCGTCCGGCTGGCCGTGACGCCGTCGGTCGCGGCGGCGGTCATGCCGGCCATCGTCGAGGAATTCTGCCGCGCCCATCCCGCCGTGCAGGTCGAGATGCGCGACATGGATTCGGTCTCCGTCGTCCGCGCGCTGCAGGCCGAGCGTGCCGATATCGGCGTGGCGACGGCCGACCCGTCCGCGACCGAGATCACCCGCCAGCCGCTTTTCACCGATGCCTTCGGCGTCGTCTGTCCCAAGGATCATCCCCTTGCCGCACAGGATCGCTGCGGCTGGCGCGACCTGCGCGACGAGACCTTCATCTCGAACGGACTCTGCAACCTGATCCATGACGAGGACTTCGCCCCCATCCGGGACGGGGCGCGGCTCAACGTCCCGAACACCACCTCGCTGCTGGCCCTGGTGCGGGCGGGCGTGGGCGTGACGGTGCTGCCGCGGCTGGCCGTTCTGCCGGGCGACACGGGGGTCGCCTTCGTGCCGCTCGACGGCGACGAACTCCGCCGCGAGATCCACCTGCTTACCCCGCCGCACCGCAACCTGCCTCCGGCGGCCCGCGCCTTCTGCGAGGCCATCCGCAAGGCCCGTTTCAGCGCGCCGGTTCAGCCCGATTGAAGAATATTTCAGAACTTCGCTTTTGCGGTCCCGAGACCCGCCCGGCCAGAGTTGCAGCAGGTTTGCAAGACAGGAGGACGGGCGCGCCAATGGCTGAGATCGGCAGGAACTACATCGCGGGCGAATGGAGCGCGGGAGAGGCGACCGTCGAGAACCGCAGCCCCTCCGACCTGTCCGATCTCATCGGTCACTACGCACAGGCGGCCCCGGACGAACTCGACCGCGCGCTCGAGGCCGCGCACCGCGCGCAGGCCATCTGGGCGAGAACCGGGCTCGAGGCCCGGCAGGCGGTCTTGCAGAAGGTCGGCGAAACCCTCATCGCACGCGCCGACGCGCTGGGCGAACTGCTGTCGCGCGAGGAAGGCAAGCCCTTCGCGGAGGGCCGCGGCGAGGTGTACCGGGCCGGCCAGTTCTTCACCTATTACGCCGCCGAGGTCCTGCGCCAGATCGGCGGCAACGCCGACAGCGTGCGCCCCGGCATCGAGGTCGACATCCGCCGCGAACCGGTGGGCGTCGTGGGCATCATCAGCCCGTGGAATTTCCCGCTTGCGACGGCGGTCTGGAAGATCGCGCCGGCGCTCGCCTTCGGCAACGCCGTGATCTGGAAACCCGCGAACCTCGTGCCCGCATCGGCGGTCGCACTGGCCGAGATCATGGCCGAACAGGATATCCCCGCCGGGCTTTTCAACCTGGTCATGGGCCCCGGCGGCGACATCGGGCGGCAGCTTGCGGAAAGCCCCGGGATCGACGCGCTGTCTTTCACCGGCTCCGTGCCGGTGGGCAAGGCCATCGGCGCGGCGGCGATGGGGAATCTCACCCGGGTCCAGATGGAGATGGGGTCCAAGAACGCGCTGGCCGTCATGGACGACGCCGACCTCGACCTGGCCGTGCAGCTGGCGCTTGGCGGGGCGTTCGGCGGCACGGGTCAGAAATGCACCGCCTCGTCGCGGCTCGTGGTGCACGCGGCGGTCCACGACGCCTTCGTCGACAAGCTGGTGGCGGGTGCACGCGCCCTCAAGGTCGGCCATGCGCTCGCCGAGGGGACGCAGATGGGCCCGGTCGTCAGTGCCGGGCAACTGGCAGAAAACCTGCGCTGGATCGAGACCGGCAAGGCCGAGGGCGCGGAACTCGCCTGCGGCGGCGACCGGCTGACCATGGAGACGGACGGCCATTACATGAGCCCCGCCGTCTTTACCGGCACGACCAACGCCATGGAGATCAACCGCGAGGAAATGTTCGCGCCGATCGCCGCCGTCATAAAGGTCGCGGATTACGAAGAGGCCCTGTCGGTGGTGAATGACACGCGCTTCGGACTGACCGCGGGCATCGTCACACGCTCCCTCGCCCGCGCCGCGCATTTCCGCCGCAACGCGCGGACCGGCTGCGTGATGGTCAACCTGCCCACGGCCGGCACCGACTACCACGTGCCCTTCGGCGGCCGGGGCGAAAGCTCTTACGGGCCGCGCGAGCAGGGCCGCTACGCCGTGGAATTCTACACGGCGGTCAAGACTTGCTACACATTGGCCGGCGCCCCAGAGTGAACGCATGAGCTACCGTATCGACTGCCTCCAATACGCCAACTGGTCGGAAGAGATCTTCCGCCAGATGCGCGCGGGCGGCCTGGATGCCGTGCATGTCACCATCGCCTATCACGAGACGTTCCGCGAGACGGTCCTGAACGTCGAACGTTGGAACCGCTGGTTCGAGGATCACCCCGACCTGATCTTCCAGGGCTTCACCGCCGAGGATGTTCGCCGCGCCCGGGCGGAAGGCCGCACCGCGATCTTCTTCGGCGCGCAGAACCCGAGCCCGATCGAGGACGATATCGGCCTGATCGAGGTCTGGCACCGGCTGGGCCTGCGCTTCATGCAGCTGAGCTACAACAACCAGTCGCTGCTGGCGACCGGGTGCTACGAAGCCGAGGATCCTGGGCTCACCCGCATGGGCCGCGAGGTCATCCGCGAGATGAACCGCGTCGGGCTGGTCGTGGACATGAGCCACTCCGCCGACCGGTCCACCATCGAGGCGGCCGAGATGTCGACCCGGCCAATCGCCGTCACCCACGCCAATCCCCATTCCTGGCACCCGGCGCTGCGCAACAAGCGCGACCCGGTGATCCGCGCGGTCACGGGCACCGGCGGCATGATGGGCTTCTCGCTCTATCCCCATCACCTGAAGGACGGCAGCGGCTGCTCGCTGCGCGCCTTCTGCGAGATGGTCGCGCGCATGGTAGAGAGTTACGGGATCGATCATTTCGGGATCGGCTCGGATCTCTGCCAGGGCCAGCCGGACAGCGTCGTCGACTGGATGCGCCGGGGACGCTGGACCAAGGGCGTCGATTACGGCGAGGGCAGCGCCGGCGCACCTGGCTTTCCAGCGCAGCCAGACTGGTTCCGCGACAACCGTGATTTTCCGCGGCTGGCCGAGGGGCTCGCCGCGACCGGCCTCGACGGCGGCGAAATCGATGCGCTGCTGGGGGACAACTGGCTGCGCTTCTTCGCGGAAAGCTTCGGCCCCGCCGCAGACCGCCGGGAGGCCCGCGCCGCGGAATAGGAGAGGGAACATGGACGCTCGCGCCGAGACAGACGCCGCCATCGCCTGCCGCCCTCCGGGAACGGTGATGCGTCTGTCGCGGCTGGGATCCTTCCACCAGACCCGGCTGTCCTTCATGCGGGTGCTTCTGCGCCGGCTGCGGCGCGAGAACTGGCGCTTCGAGCGGCCGGTCTTTTCCATCGACGCGCGCGGCGTGGGCGAAGCCGTCTACACCATGCGGGGCCCGGATCGCGCCTACAGCCTGGTGGCCTTCGCCCACGACCTGCCCCCCGACCAGCGAAGCGACCGCGTCATCGCCACGGCCTGGGACGCGACCTTCACCCTTTTCGATGGCGTGCCCGACGCCGGCGACATCGCACGCCTGCGCGAGAACGTGCCACGCCAGGAGGCGGGCCGCGTCAGCGACCGCGAATTGTCCGTCTCGCGCGCGAACCGCTCGGTGCGGCTCTTCGAGCACGTGGTCGACGCGCTGGCCGCCGGCCGGCAACCGGACCCGGCCCGGGTCGACGAGGTCGGCTACCTGATGCGCACGACAGCCGTCTACGGCTCGGGCAAGCTGGGGGCCGCGGACCGCGAGGCCATCGAGACCCGTCCGGAATTCATGCCACCCTTCCAGGCCGAGATGCTTTCGGTCTGGCTGACGCGCGCCTTCGTGATGGACCTGGTCGAGGAAATGGCACGGCATCGCGCGGCCGGAACAGCCGTGGCGCTGGACCCGGACCTTCGCCGCCGCTTCGGCATCGGGAACTCCACCGGGCTCGGTATGGCACCCTTCCTGATCAGCCACCCGATCCTGCTGAACAACTGGATCCATGCCCGCGAAGAGGCGCTCGCGCGGGTCCGTCGGTTGCCCGACGCCGGCGCCGATACCGTGCGGATCTTCCACCGGATGCGCGCCCGCGCCGAGCGCTGCGTCGCGCTCTGGCGGTCCGAGCACCCGGTGCAGCGCCAGCGCCTGACGGCACTGGCGGCCGACCTCGACGCGCTCAGGGCGTATGTCGCGGGGGCCGGCCTTTCCGGCCCGCTGCCCTGGGACCGGCTCTGGCGCTGGGGCGAGGCGGAACTGACCGAGGAAGGCCAGGAGATGCTGGTCTCCCTCCTGCTCGAGCCCCATGGCGCGCTGGTGGACGGGCTGGCCTGCTGCATGAGCGCCGAGGAGGTGGAAGGCTTCGTCATCGATGGCGCCATGACCGTGGACCGGCTGCGCGCCATCCTCGAAGAGATCTATGGTTGGGCGCTGGAAATCGACTGGACCGCACCAGAGACGCAGGCGCGCGCCTGGTACGTGTCGGCCGCCAAGCTGGAACCGCGTCTCGGCGAACGCTGGGAAGAGGATCTCGGACCCTACGAACAGCCGCTCGCGCCGGGGCGGGACGCCGCGCGGCTCTACCATGCACTGGCCGACGAGGCACCGGGCGGACCGGTGGCCGGGTTCCTGCTGCGCCATCCCGACCACCGCCACAGCGTCCGCCGCGCGCAGATCGCCGCGCGCCATCCCTATTCCGAGATCCGCGACAACACCATCGGCGCCGACCTGATGCCCATCGACATGCTGCGCGCCAAGCTCTCCTTTTTCGGGGCGGGCCATTTCGACCCGCGCTCGGATCGCTGGGTGCGGATCAACATGTACCGCGGCGCACCCTTCCCGCATGAATTGCATGCTCAGCCCGAAGACGACTGGTCCTGGCCGCGCGCCGGGGGCGACGCGTGAAGCTGCTCTCGCTCGGCGAGACGGAGGCGCTGGTCCGCAAGGCGGCACGCGGCGCGGGGCGCAGTTGGGGCATGGCCGAGGAAGCCGGCCGTACGGCCCGCTGGCTCGAGGCATACGGCCTGCCCGGCGCGATGCTTTCGGCGGCCCTGCTCGAAAAGACCGACGGCGCGGCGGCGGCACCGCTCGCGCCGCAGCCCGACGCCGCTGGCGTCTGGCGCCCCGGTGGCGCGGTGCTGTGCCCGCTCGCCGCGGGCACCGCCCTCTCCGATGCGGCGCGGGCACTGCCCGAAGACCTGCGGCTCGGCCCGGTGCTCTGCCCGCTGCTGATCCTGCCGCACCTGGCCGCCGCTGCCTTGCAGACGGGGCGATCGCATGCCCTCTGCTGGGGTGATACCCGGCTCACGCTCACGGCGCTGGGCGCGCTTCTTCCGCCCGAAGGCGCGTGGCCGGACCAGGATCGCGTCGCGCGCGTCACCTGCCGGCGAGACGTGCGCGCCGACGCCGCGCCACTGGCCCGGCGTCACCGGGCCGCGGCCGCGCAGGACACGATCCGGCGCCTGGAACGGCTGGCGGAACGCACCTATGCCCCCGAGACGGCAGATCGGCGCCTGTCGGGCGCCGGTGCCGGGCTCACCGACAACGACTGACGAGAGGATCGCGACCATGGCCGAAACAGAGACCCTGACGCTGGACGAGATCGAGGCGCTGGCCTTCGAGGCGCTGATCCGCGCCGGCGCGACCGAGGCGAACGCACGGCCCCTGGCACGGGCCACCGCCGACACGGAGGCGGACGGCGTGGCCAGCCACGGCCTGGCCTATATCCCGATCTACTGCGAGCATCTCGCCTGCGGCAAGGTCGACGGCAGCGCCGTGCCAAGGATCACCCGCCCGCGCCCCGGCCTGGTGGTGGCGGATGCCGGCACCGGCTTTGCGCATGGCGCCATTGCCGCCGGGTTCGAGGCGCTCATCCCGGCCGCCCGCGAGCAGGGCATCGCCGCGCTGGCGGTGCGCGAGTCCTACAATTGCGGCGTGCTCGGCGTGCATACGCGTGCCCTGGCCGAGGCCGGTCTGCTTGCCATCGGCTTCACCAACGCGCCGGCCTCGATCGCGCCCTCGGGTGGCAAGCGCCCGGCGGTCGGGACCAACCCGATCTCGCTGGCAGCGCCGGACGGCGAAGGCGGCACGGCGCTGCTGATCGACCAGAGCGCCAGCACCATCGCCAAGTCCGAGATCATGAAACATGCCCGCGAGGGTCTCCCCATCCCCGAGGGCTGGGCGCTCGGCCCGGATGGCCAGCCGACGACCGACCCCGGGATCGCGCTCAAGGGATCGATGGCGCCGTCGGGGGGCTACAAGGGGGTCGGGCTGGCGCTGATGGTCGAGACGATGGCCGCCGCCATGTCCGGCGCGACCCTCGGCATGGATGCGAGCCCTTTTTCCGGCACGAAGGGCGGGCCGCCGCGTACCGGCCAGTTCTTCATCGCCATCGACCCGGCCGCAAGCTCGGGCGGTGCCTACGCGGAGAGGATCGGCCGCCTGGTCGCCGAGATCCGCGACGAGCCCGGCGCCCGCCTGCCCGGCGACGGACGCCGCGCCATGCGGCGCAGGGGCGCGCGCGACGGCGTTGCCGTCAGCCGCGCGACGCTGGACAGAATCCGCGCGATCTGATCGCGCCGGGGTGCCGGTCAGACTGCGGCGCGCGCGCGCTCGGTCCCGGCCCGCGCCGGCACCAGCGCACGGACGAGATCGGTCATCTCCAGCACGCCCACCTGTTCGCCCTCGCGCATCACGCGGTAGGCATGCGACGTGTCGCCGCCAGACTGCTCGATCACCGACTCGAGCGTCGCGTCGTGGTCCACCGCGCCGGCCGTGCCGGGCGGCACGGTGGTGTCCGGCCGCATGATCGAGCGCACCCGCAGCACCCGGGCGCGGTTGATGTCGCTGACGAAATCCTCGATGTAAGGCGCGCCCGGATGCAGCAGGATCTCCTGCGGCTCGTCCTGCTGGATCACCTCGCCGTCCTTCAGGATCACCAGGTGATCGGCCAGTTTCAGCGCCTCGTCGAGATCATGGGTGATGAAGACGATGGTCTTGTGCAATTCCTTCTGCAATTCCAGCAACAGATCCTGCATGTCGGTGCGAATCAGCGGGTCGAGGGCCGAAAACGCCTCGTCCATCAGCAAAATCTCGGGGTCGTTCGCAAGAGCCCGGGCCAAGCCCACTCTCTGCTGCATTCCGCCACTCAATTCCTGCGTCATGCTGGTTTCATAGCCCGACAAGCCTACTGTATCGATGGCCTTCTGCGCTTTGTTGTAGCGTTCTTCCTTGCCCATCCCCTGCACTTCGAGGCCGAAAGCCACATTGTCGACCACACTGCGGTGCGGAAGCAGGCCGAATCGCTGGAAGACCATGCTCATCTTCTTCCGACGGATTTCTCTCAGCTCCTCTTTGGAAGCTGCAAGAACGTCTTTCCCTTCGACGAGAACTTGTCCCGCCGTTGCGGAGATAAGCCGGTTTACACAACGAATCACGGTCGACTTTCCGCTGCCGGAGAGCCCCATGATGACAAAGATCTCCCTTTTCCGCACGGTAAACGAGGCGTCGTTAATGCCCACGGTGCAGCCGGTTCTGGCAAGTATGTCGGATTTAGAGAGCCCCTCTTCTACCAAGGGCATGGCCCGTTCCTTCGGATTGTGACCGAAAATTTTGTAGAGGTTCTTCACCTCGACGATGTTCGTATCGCTCATGAGTCTATTGAGGATGGCGGGTAAAGGTCGGCGGAGGATTTGCTCCGCCGACCTGCGAAAATACGGCTATCCAATCGATCCGATCAGAAGTAGTAGCCGAAGTTAATATTGAAACGGCCCTGCCAAGTGGCGTTCTCGTTGGCACCGAAATTGGTGAACGGTTCTCCACCGACGAACGAGTTTCCATCCGAATAGGCATACTCCGTATAGATATACCAGCCGTTGTGAGCCCAAGCGGCTCCAAACGTCCAGAGCGAGCTGTCTTTGAAGTCCACTCCTTGGGCAGTTTCACCGTTCTTCACGATGGAGCTGTATTCCACGTAGGGTATCACATAGTCGAGCCACGGGATATCGTTGGTCTCGTAGTAGTAGCTCAACGAAGCGGCGGGGATCCAACCTTCCGTGGCGATATCCGCGTAGAAGTCGTAGAAGCCACGATTGATCAGGTCCGATCCATCGATGTCGTAGTTATAGTAAGTCAGCTGAAGCGCCAGTTTCCAGTTGTCCAGCTGATTCACGGCATGCACCGCTCCAGCGTAGGCGGTTCCGTCTTCGCCGTCATCCGCATCGCCTTCGTTGATCAACTGGCCGATTTGGAACGACGCACCGAGATCGGTCGTCAGGTTATCGGTCAATTCGATGGGCTGAATTACACGG
>CAJXYS010000004.1 GCA_913063035.1 uncultured Maritimibacter sp.
GCCTCGACCTGGTCGTGGGTGACGTAGATCATCGTGGTGTCGGGCATCTTCTCGTTGAGCTGGGCGATCTCGATCCGCGTGGCGACGCGCAGCGCGGCGTCGAGGTTCGAGAGCGGCTCGTCGAAGAGGAACACCTTGGGGTCGCGCACGATCGCCCGGCCGATGGCGACGCGCTGGCGCTGCCCGCCCGAGAGCGCCTTGGGCAGGCGGTCGAGATAGGGATCCAGCTGCAGGATGCGCGCGGCGTTCGCCACGGCCGCATCGATCTCGGCCGCCGGCTTGCCGGCGATCTTGAGCGCGAAGGCCATGTTGTCGCGCACCGTCATGTGGGGATAGAGCGCGTAGGTCTGGAACACCATCGCCACGCCGCGTTGCGCGGGCGGCACGTCGTTCATCACCTCGCCGTCGATCTCCAGCGTGCCGCCGGTGATCTTCTCGAGCCCCGCGATCATCCGCAGGAGCGTGGATTTCCCGCAGCCCGAGGGGCCGACGAAGACGATGAACTCGCCCTTCTCTATCTCGAGGTCGATATCGGACAGCACGTCGACGGCCCCGTAGGACTTCGCGACGCCGGTCAGGTTCAGCTCGGCCATTGCGTTCAGTTCCTCCCCTCGTCGAGGCGGGCGACGAGCGCCTGCCACGGCTTCAGCGTGATGGTGTCGCCCTCGGGCGCCGGCCCGTGCAGCGCCTGCCACTCCCCCGGCGGCACGTCCGCCTCCAGCGGCGCGTCGCCGAGATTGAAGGCGCAGTAGAGCGTCTCTCCGGCCGCGCTGCGGCGGAAACTCAGCAGGTCGCCCGCGACATGAATGTCGGTCATGTCGCCCTTGAGCAGCGCCGGATGCGCATGGCGGAGCGCGATCATGCGACGGTAATGGTTCAGCACCGAGCCCGGATCCCCGTCCTGGAGGCTGACCGCCAGCGGAAGATGCGCGGCCGCGACCGGCAGCCAGGACGTCACCTCTGAGAAACCGCCGCCGGGCACGTCCGGCGTCCAGGCCATCGGGGTGCGGGCCCCGTCGCGGCCCTTGAACTCCGGCCAGAACTGGATGCCGTAGGGATCCTGCAGCGCCTCGAACGGCACCTCGGCCTCCGGCAGGCCCAGCTCCTCGCCCTGGTAGAGGCAGACCGAGCCGCGCAGCGTCATCAGCAGCGTCGCGAAGAGGGGGACCGCCGCGGGCGGCAGGTTCCAGCGGCTGGCATGACGCATGACGTCGTGGTTCGAGAAGGCCCAGCAGGCCCAGCCGTCCGGGGCGACACGCTCCACCCGGTCGAACACCTCCGCCACGCGCCGGGCGGTGAGCTTTTCCTTGGCCAGGAACTCGAAGGCGTAGCACATGTGCATGTAGTCCTCGCCCGCCGTGTACTGGCCGAGGATTTCCAGCCCGTACTGCGCGTCGCCCACCTCGCCCACGGCGGCGACGGCGGGGTATTCCTCCATCAGGCGGCGCAGGCGGTTCAGGAAGGCCAGGTTCTCGGGCTGGTTCTTGTCGTATTTGTGATCCTGGAAGTTGTAGGGGTTCACGCTCGGCGCGATGGAATCGTTGCGCAGCGTCTCGGGCAGCGGCGGGTTGTCGCGCAGCTGCCGGTCATGGATGTAGAAGTTGATCGTATCGAGCCGGAACCCGTCCACGCCACGCTCGAGCCAGAACCGCGCCACGTCGAGCAGCGCCTCCTGCACGGCGGGGGTGTGGAAGTTCAGGTCGGGCTGCGAGGCCAGGAAGTTGTGCAGGTAATACTGGCAGCGGCGGCTGTCCCAGGCCCAGGCCGAGCCGCCGAAGATCGAGAGCCAGTTGTTGGGCGGCGTGCCGTCGGGCCTGGGATCGGCCCAGACATACCAGTCGGCCCGCGGGTTGTCGCGGCTCGACCGGCTCTCCTTGAACCAGGGATGCTCGTCGGATGTGTGGCTGAGCACGAGGTCGATCATCACCCTGAGCCCCAGCCCGTGCGCCGTGCGGATCAGCTCGTCGAAATCGGCCAGGGTGCCGAACATCGGGTCGACGTCGCGGTAATCCGAGACGTCGTAGCCGAAATCCTTCATCGGCGAGGTGAAGAAGGGCGAGATCCAGACCGCGTCCACCCCGAGCGAGGCGACATGCGGCAGCCGCTCGACGATCCCCTTCAGGTCGCCCACCCCGTCGCCGTTGGTGTCCTGGAAGGATCGCGGATAGATCTGGTAGATGACGCCGCCGCGCCACCAGTCCTTGTCGCGGACCGCGATACCGTTGTGCTCGATGTCAGTCATGAGGGTCATGGGCGTCCGTCTGTTCGGTTTGGGATCCCGCGCGTCATTTCACCGAACCGGCAAGCAGACCGCGCACGAGGTAGCGTTGCATGGTGAAGAACACCAAGAGCGGCACCGCGATCGAGACGAAAGCGGCGGCCGCGAGAATGCCCCAGTCCCCCCCGCGCGAGCCCAGAAGGTCGTCGGCGATCCGCACCGTCATCACCCAGCTCTCGTCGTTGGACGGCAGGAAGACCTTGGCCACCAGCAGGTCGTTCCAGGTCCAGAGGAACTGGAAGATCGCGAAACTGGCCAGTGCCGGGAAGCTCAGCGGCAGGATGATCCGCACGAAGATCTGGAAATCCGTGGCGCCGTCGACCTTGGCGGAATCGATGATGTCGCGCGGCAGGCCCACCATGTAGTTGCGCAGGAGATAGATCGCGAGCGGCAACCCGAAGCCGGTATGGGCCAGCCATATGCCGACGAAGCTCTGGCCGATGCCGACCTGCTGGTGCAGCTTCAGGAGCGGCACGAGCGCCAGTTGCAGCGGCACCACCAGGAGCCCGACCACCGCCGCGATCAGCAGTCCGCGCCCCGGGAAATCCATCCAGGCCAGCGCATAGGCCGCGAAGGCGGCGATCAGGATCGGGATCACCGTGGCCGGAATCGTCACCGTCAGCGTGTTGACGAAGGCCTGCAGCATCCCGTCGCCGGTCATCACGGTGTCGTAGTTCGCCATGGTGAAATCCGGCGGCGTCTCGGCCACGAAATAGACTCGCGGAAAGCCCTCTTCCTCCGGGTTCTCGTCGGTGGTGAAGACGAAGCTGCCATCCGCGCGGACGGTCGTGGTGCCGTTGTCGCGGTTCTCGACCTCGGCGCCGGCCGCGAATTCGCCCGGGTTGATGCCCCGCAGGCCGAAAGCGACGATCGGCGGGCGCCGGTCGGCGCCGAAATCCTCGGCGACGCCCGGCACCTCGAAGATGTTGCCGGTGATCGTCCACATCCCGTCCCCGCCCGTGACGGTGCCCTCGGCCCGGGCGCGGTAGGCCTGCTCCACCGGGAAGGGCGCCTCCCACCAGGCCGAGACGGCGATCTGGTCACGATCGCGGAAGGACGACACGAAAAGACCGACGGTCGGGATCAGCCAGATCACCACCAGCAGGAAGACCGTGACGTTGACCGCCCAGCTGAGCGAGGATTTCCGTCCAGCGATATTGTCCATCGTCCCGCCTCCCCCTCAGCGCATTTCCTTGCGGGCCTGCCGGATGTTCCAGATCATCACCGGCAGGACCACGATCATGATCACGAAGGCGACCGCCGTGGCGCGCCCGTCGTCGCGGAACATGAAATCCATCATGTAGGATGGCAGGATCTCGGTATCGAAATTGCCCCCCGTCATCGTGTAGACGATGTCGAAGACCTTCAGCACCAGGATGGTGATCGTCGTCCAGACCACGACGATCGTGCCCATGATCTGCGGCACCTTGATCTTGAAGAAGATCTGGAACGGGTTCGCCCCGTCGATGATCGCGGCCTCGACGGTCTCCTCGGGGATGCCGCGCAGCGCGGCCGACAGGATCACCATGGCGAACCCGGTCTGGATCCAGATGAGGATCACCATCAGGAAGAAGTTGTTCCAGAACGGCACCTGCAGCGGGTCGAGCGGGTTGAGCCCGAAAGAGTCGCGCACCGCGTTGATGATGCCGATATCCGGGTCATTGGCGTAGACGAATTTCCAGATCAGCGAGGCCCCGACGAAGCTGATCGCCATCGGCATGAAGATCAGCGATTTCGCGACGTTGCCCCATTTCAGCCGATCCGTCAGCTGGGCGACGAGCAGGCCGAGAAAGGTCGCCATGGCGGGCACCACGAGCACCCAGAGGAAGTTGTTGAAAAAGGCCGAGCGGAAGGTCTCGTCGGCGAACAGGCTGGCGTAGTTGCCGAGGCCGATGAACTCGTCGCCCGCCCGGTTGTAGAGCGACCGGACGAAGGAGCCGAAGACCGGGTAGACGAGGTAGAGCCCCAGCGCGAACATCGCCGGGAAGAGAAACAGCCACGGCCGGACCGCATTCGCGCGGTTGATGTTGCGCCCGGCATCCTTGCCCCGGGCCGGGAAGATCACCCGGTCGAGCACCGTGTTGGCAAGGTAGAAATACCCCACGCAGCCGCCCACGCCGACCACGATCGTGACGATGCCCTGGATGATCGGGTTCATCGCGCGTCCTCCCTTCCGCGTGCCGCTTTACGCGGGCCGTTCCGTCTTGGCATCCGACCCGGGCGGGTGCCCGGGCCGGTGCAGGTTCCATCACCTCGGCCGGGCCGGATCAGTCGATCTGGTCCCAGCGTTCCTGGATCCCCGCGGCGACGTCGGCCGCATCGGCGCCGGTGGTGTAATCCACCATGCCCGTCCAGAAGGCACCCGCGCCGATCTCGGCCGGCATCAGGTCCGAGGCATCGAAGCGGAAGGTCGTGGCCCCGAGCAGGATGTCGTTCATCTGCCGCAGCGTCGCCGAGGCGAAGAGATCGCTGTTCACGCCGGTATGGGGCGTCAGGAAGCCCGACTGCGCCATCCATACCTCGTGCGCGATGGGGGTCTTCAGGAAGTCGATGAAGGACCGCGCCGCGTCCGAATCCTCGGTGATCGCGAAGAGCGTCCCCGCGCCCAGGACCGGGCTGCCGAGATCCTCGCTCTCGAAGGACGGGAAGTAGAAGAAGTCCGCATCCGCGTCCTCGGGGAAGAAGGTCGGGATGAAGGATGCCTGGCGGTGCATGTAGCATTCCGGCGGAAAGCTGAAGAGCCCGGCCGGGCTGTCGCGGAAATCGGTCGTCGCGACGGCCTGGCTGCCCCCGGCGACGTAGGCGTCGTTCCGCGCGAAGGTGCCGTAGGCCTCGATCGCGCCGATCACGGCCGGATCGTCGAAGGAGATCTCGTTTGCGACCCACTGGTCATAGACCTCGGGCGGCTGGGTCCGCAGCATCATGTCCTCGACCCAGTCGGTGGCCGGCCAGCCGGTCGCCGCGCCGGAGCCGAGCCCGATGCACCAGGGCGTGCCGCCATCCGCGACGATCTGGTCGGAGAGCGCGATCAGCTCTTCCATCGTCTCGGGAATGTCGTAGCCCATCTCGTCGAACTGCTCGGGCGAATACCAGACGAGAGATTTCACATCGACCTTGTAGAAAAAGCCGTAGAGGTTCTCGGCGCCGTCCGGCCCCTCGGCGGTGCCGAGCGACACCCAGGACTCGCCCGCGGCGTAGTTCTCGCGGACCCAGTCGGCGGTATCGGCCGCCATTTCGGCCAGTTCGCCGCGCGCGGCCAGGTCACCCATCAGGCCCGGCTGCGGGAAGACCGCGATGTTGGGCGGGCTGTCGGCCTGGGTGGCGATCACGATGTCCTGCTCGAAGCTGTCCGAGCCGGAATATTCCACCGTCGCGCCGGTGGCGGCCTCGAAATAGGCCAGCACGGACTCCACCAGCGCGGCGTCGGCGCCGGTCCAGGGGCCGGTGATGCTCAGCGTCTGGTCGGCCAGGTCGTGCGCGGCGGAAAACGCCTCGTAGCTTTCCCAGCTGAAGGCGCCCTCGCCCGGCGCGAACATGAGATGGTCGTCGGCCAGCGCGCCACCGGCGGATAGCGCCAGCGCGGCCGCACCAAGGTACAGCGAATGTTTCATTGATTTCCTCCCGGTCTGGCGCCGAACAGCGCCACTGAACGCAATCCCCAGCGCCCGGAATCACACCCAAAGCGCTTTGGATATATCGACGTTGGAGAAAAGCCGGTAGCCTGTCAAGGCGCGGACCGGCGACGGTTTCTGCGATGTTCGCCGGGTTTTCACTTGGCGGGACCTTCCAAAGCGCTTTAAAACGGCGGGGATGAACCTGAAAGCGCTCTCAGAAAAGCTCGGCCTCTCGCCGACCACCGTCAGCCGCGCGCTGAACGGCTATCCCGAGGTGAGCGATGCCACCCGCCGTCGGGTCCTAGACGCCGCGCGGCGCTATCACTACCGGCCGAACACGCGGGCCAAGAGCCTTGCGACCGGGCGCACCATGTCGATCGGCCATGTCATTCCGCTGTCCACCAAGCACGAGATGGTCAACCCGATCTTCGCCGATTTCATCGCCGGCGCGGGCGAGACCTACTCGCGGGCCGGCTACGACATGTCGCTCTCCGTCGTCCGCGACGAGGACGAGGCGCGCGTCTACCGCGAACTGGCCCAGAACCGCTCGGTCGACGGCATCATCGTGCACGGCCCCCGCGTCGACGACCCGCGGATCGGCCTGCTGCAGGAGCTTGGCCTGCCGTTCGTGGTGCATGGGCGGGCCTCGGAAACCGGCGCCGGCTATTCCTGGCTGGACGTCAACAACCGCCGGGCCTTCGCCCGGGCGACGCGGTTCCTGCTCGATCTCGGCCACCGGCGGATCGGGCTGGTCAACGGGATCGAGACCATGAGCTTCGCGCATCGCCGCCGCCTCGGCCACGAGGACGCCCTTTCCGCGGCCGGCATCGGCCCCGACCCGGCGCTGATGCGCGCCGGCGAGATGACCGAACCCTACGGCCATGCCGCCGCCTGCGAGATGCTCGAGCTTGACCGGCCACCGACCGCGTTCCTGACCTCGTCCTTCCTCGCCGCGATGGGGGTGCGCCGTGCGTTGGAGGATCGCGGGTTGAAACCCGGGCGCGACGTCTCGATCCTGACCCATGACGACGTGCTGTCCTACCTCGCCAACGAGGGCGACGTGCCGCTCTATACCGCGGTACGATCCTCGGTCCGCGCGGCGGGGCGGCGCTGCGCCGAGATGCTTCTGGACATCGTCACCGATCCGGATCATGCGCCGATCCAGGAAATATGGGAGGCCGAGCTGGTCCTCGGCCAATCCACCGGCCCCGCCCCGGCCTGATCCACACCGGCCCCGAAAGGACCGACATGCGCCTCAGCCACGCCCGTGCCGACTTCCCCGACGGCTTCGTCTTCGGCGCCGCCACCTCGGCCTACCAGATCGAGGGCCACGCGCTCGGCGGCGCCGGGGTGACCCACTGGGACACCTTCGCCGCCACGCCGGGCAACGTGGTCCGCGCCGAGACCGGCGCGCTGGCCTGCGATCATTACACCCGCTACGCCGAGGATCTCGACCTTGCCGCGGCGGCGGGGCTCGACGCCTACCGGTTCTCGACCTCCTGGGCGCGGGTGTTGCCCGAGGGCCGGGGCACGCCCAATCCCGAGGGCCTCGATTTCTATGACCGGCTGGTCGACGCGATGCTGGCGCGCGGGCTCAAGCCCTGCGCGACGCTCTACCACTGGGAGCTGCCCGCGCCGCTCGCCGACCTCGGGGGCTGGCGCAACCGCGACATCGCCGGCTGGTTCGGCGATTTCACCGAGGTCATCATGCGCCGGATCGGCGACCGCGTCTTCTCGGCCGCGCCGATCAACGAACCCTGGTGCGTCGCCTGGCTCAGCCATTTCCTGGGCCAGCACGCGCCGGGCCTGCGCGACATCCGCGCCGCGGCGCGGGCGATGCATCACGTCCTGCTGGCCCACGGCACCGCCATCGCGCGGATGCGCGGGCTTGGCATGGGCAATCTCGGCGCGGTGGTGAACCACGAATACGCCGCGCCCGCCGACGGCAGCCCCGAGGCCGTCGCGGCGGCCAAGCGCTACGACGCGATCTACAACCGCTTCTTCCTGGGCGGCATGTTCCGCGGCGCCTATCCCGCGGAAGCGCTCGAGGGGCTGGCGCCGCATTTGCCGGCGGGCTGGCAGGACGATTTCCCGACCATCACCCAGCCCGTCGACTGGCTCGGCATCAACTACTACACCCGCAAGCGCATCGCCGCTGATCCCGGTCCCTGGCCCGGCACGGCCGAGGTCCCGGGTCCGCTGCCCAAGACCCAGATGGGCTGGGAGATCTATCCCGAGGGGCTGCGCTTCTTCCTCGACCGGGCCCATCGCGACTACACCGGCGACCTGCCGATCTACGTCACCGAGAACGGCATGGCCAATGCCGACCGCGTGCAGGACGGGCGCGTCGCCGATCCCGGGCGCATCGCCTATCTCGACGCGCATCTCGGGCAGGTCCGGAAGGCGCTTGACGACGGAGTGCCGGTGGCGGGCTATTTCGTCTGGTCGCTCCTCGACAATTACGAATGGGCGCTCGGCTACGACAAGCGCTTCGGGCTGGTGCATGTGGATTTCGACAGCCTGCGACGCACGCCCAAGGACTCCTACCACGCGCTCAAGGCGGCGCTCCGCCGCGACAACTGAACGAGGCTCACCATGGCGCCTTCCCTGCCCGATGTCGCCGCCGGCGACGACCCGGACGACCGCGCCGACGACCGTCCGGTGCTGGTCGCCGATATCGGCGGCACCAACACCCGCGTCGCGCTGGCTCGCGGCACCGAGATCCTGCCCGACAGCACGCGGCGGTACCGCAACGCCGACTATCCCGGGCTGGAAAGCCTGCTGCGGCGCTACCTCGCCGAGGCCGGCCGCCCGGACTGCGCCGGGGCCTGCGCGGCCGTCGCCGGCCCCGTGCGCGAGGGCGTCGCCAGCATGACCAATCTCGACTGGACGATCGAGCGCGACACGCTCAGCCGCGCGGCGGGCACCGATCGCGTGGCCCTGCTGAACGACCTGCAGGCGCAGGGGCACGCGCTCGGCCATATCGCGCCGGATGCCCTGGCGCCCGTGCTGAACGGCGTCGCGGCGGGTCCGAACGCGGCCAAGCTGGTGATCGGCGTGGGCACCGGGTTCAACGTCGCCCCCGTCTACGACACCGCGGCGGGCCGCTACGTCACCCCGTCCGAGGCCGGCCATGCCGATCTGCCGATCCGCACCGCCGCCGATATGCGGCTCTGCCATTTCCTGGCCACGGCGCATGGCTTTCCCTCGGTAGAGGACGTGCTGTCGGGACGCGGGATCGAGCATCTCTACGCCTGGCTCGGGACCGAGGCGCACGACCCGCGCGAAGCGCGCGCCGCCGAGATCATGGAGGCCGTCGCCGGGGGCGGCGACGCCCGTGCCGCGGATGCCGCGCGGATCTTCGTGACCTTTCTCGGGCGCGTGGCCGGCGACCTCGCGCTCATCCACCTGCCCTTCGGCGGCATCTACCTCTCGGGCGGGGTGGCGCGCGCCTTCGCGCCGCACCTCGCCGCGTTCGGCTTTGCCGAGGCGTTTCGGGACAAGGGCCGCTTTGCCGGGTTCATGGGGAATTTCGGCGTGACCGTGATCGAGGACGACTACGCCGCGCTGACGGGCTGCGCCGTGCATCTCAACCGGTTGTCGCTCGCGGCCTAGTCCTTGGCCGGCACCGGCAGGATCAGCGGCGCGCGCGCGATCTCGACCAGCCGGGCGGCCGCCTCGGCGCCGCCCGCCCCCGGCGCCATCACCACCACGGCCGGGCTCATCCGCCCGAGGCGTTTGTGCAGGGCCGCCGCGTCGGCGTAGCTTTCCACCACCGCCCGGTGCAGCCCCGCCTGGCGCAGGGTCTCTGCGATCTCGGCCCGGCGGGCGGGCGGTACCAGGACATGCATGTCCTGCTCCGTCGCCCCGGCGATCCGCCCGGCAAGCCCGATGATCCCGCGGCCGTCGTCTTCGCCCAGGACAAGCACCAGTCCCCCGGTCGCGGGGCGCGCGGGCCGGTAGCCGATCAGGATCAGGTCGCCGATCCCGGCCGCGCCGGACAGCACCGCCGCCATCCGCCCGCGCTCCAGCGTGACCGACCAGCGGAGCGGGCGTTTCCGCGCAGCTTCGGCCAGGGACTGCTCGAGCCGGCGGGTGTCCTGGCGAAACGCCGCGACCATCCGCTCGACCGAGAGCCCGCCGGTGCTGCGCCCGGCAAGATCGAGCGCCCGCGCCCGCCGATGACCGGCATAGGCGATGATCGTCTCCTCCTCGATCATCAGGCCGCGCAGCTCCGCGCCGGTCTGCGCCGCCAGGCCGAGCGCAAGCCCCAGCGCCGCCTCGGCATCGGCAAAGCAGGTCGCGCCGAGGACGACGCGCCGCGGATGATCATGCGCCGGCTCGTCGGTCACGCGCCGCCCTCCCTGCTGTTGGCGCGTGCCACGAAGGCCCGCCGCGCCTCGGCATATTCGGTCAGCCGTGCCTCCACCCGGGCATTCACGCTGCCCTCGGGATAGGTGCCTTCCGCGCCCCGTGCCCCGGCCTCTGCCCCGGTCAGAAGGGCGATGCCCGCGCCGATGGTCCCGATCGGCAGGATCCGGAACGCCCCGGACTCGACCGCGTCGACGACCCGCTGGCGCAGCGCCAGGTGCTTGACGTTCGCGGCCGGGATCAGCACCCCCTGCCGGCCCGTCAGACCGCGTGCCGCGCAGATGTCGAAGAATCCCTCGATCTTCTCGTTCACGCCCCCGATGGGCTGGACATCGCCCATCTGGTTGACCGAGCCCGTCACCGCGAAGGACTGGTCGATCTCCAGCCCCGAGAGCGCCGAGAGCAGCGCGAAAAGCTCCGCGGCCGAAGCGCTGTCGCCATCCACGCCGCCATAGCTCTGCTCGAAGACGATGCTGGCCCAGAGCGACATCGGCAGGTCGGGCGCGTAATGGGTGGCGAGATAGCCCGACAGGATCATCACCCCCTTGGAATGGAGCGGCCCGCCAAGCTCTGCCTCGCGCTCGATATCGACGAGCTTGCCGCTGCCGACCCTGACGCGGGCGGTGACCCGCGCGGGCCGGCCGAAGCGCGTCTTGCCGATCTGCACCACCGAGAGCGCGTTGATCTGGCCGACGCGGCCGCCGTCGGTGTCGATCAGCACGGTATCGCGGGTGATCGCCTCCTGGCTCAGCGCGCGCAGCCGGCCGGCGCGGTGCTCGGCCTCGGCAACGGCGCGGTCGACATGCGCCGGCGCCACGGCCGCGGCGCCATCGGCCGCCGCCCAGTGATCGGCCTCGCGCAGGAGATCCGCGATCCCCGAAATGTCCAGGGACAGGCGTTCGGAATCATCCGCCATCCGCGTGCTTTCCATCAGCATCCGCGCCACCGCGGCGGCCGCGACCGGGCGGGTGCCGGCCCGCGCGGCCATGCCCGCGATCAGCCGCGCATAGGTGCCGGTGGTCGCCTCGTTGCGTTCGATCCTGTCGTCGAAATCCGCCTCGATCTTGAACAGCGTCCCGAATTCCGGATCGAGCGCGGCCAGGAGGTAATAGAGCCGTCGTTCGCCCACCAGAACCACCCGCGTCTTCAACGGGATCGGGTCCGGTTCCAGCGAAACGGTCGAGACCAGGCTGAATCGCTCCACCGCCGAAAAGATCGAGATCTCCCCGGTCCGGAGGCAGCGTTTCAGCGCGTCCCAGGCGAAGGGTTCCGCCAGCACCTGCCGGGCATCGAGCATCAGGTAGCCGCCATTTGCGCGCTGCAACGCCCCGGCCCGGATCATCGTGAAATCGGTCACCAGCGCGCCGTTCTCGGTGGCGTGCTCGATCCGGCCGATCAGGTTGGCCAGTGTCGGCAGGTCCTCCTCGACGACGGGCGCGCGTTCGCCGTTGGCGACGTCATGGGCCACCATGACGTTGACCATGTAACGCCCGAATTGCGGTTTCTGATAGTGCTTGGTCGTCGCCACCGGGAACGCCCCGGCCTGGGCGCTCTCCTCGCGGACGAGAAAGAGCGCGGCGTTCTCGATCATGTCGCGGCGCACCGCCCGCAGATAGGTCTGGACCTTTTCCAGACCGTCGAAGTCGCGGCGCAGCTCGGCGATGGCGGCGTCGACGCCCTCCTCGGCCATCATCGCGTTCAGCTCCTCGACCTGGCGGCGATGTTCCTTCTGCTGCCTGGGCACCTCTTTCAGCACGGCTTCCAGTTCGTCCTGGATCTCGGCCACGGCCGCGTCGATCTCTTCCTGCTCGTCCTCGGGCAGCTTGTCGTAATCGTCCGGGGTCAGCACCTCGCCGTCGCGCAGCGCCGCGACGCCGAACCCCATCGGCGTACGCAGGATGGCGACCCCGCGGGCGCGGGCCTTCTCGACCAGGGCGTTCATCGCCTCCTCGTGGGTCTCCGACAGCGTCTGCTCGATGTTGCGGCGTTTGGTCTGGTAGTCGTCGGACTCGAAGATCGCGGGGATGTCGTTGGCCAGTTCGTCGACCAGGCTCTGCATCGCGTCACGCAGCGCCAGCGCTTTGCCCGGCGGCAGTTCCAGCGCGATCGGCTTGTGCGGGGCGTCGAAATTGTTGACGTAGACCCAGTCGTTCGGGACCGGCTTGGCATCGGCGGCGTCGCGCAGGAGCGCGCGCGCGGCCGAATGACGGCCGCTGCCGGGATTGCCCAGGACGAAGACGTTGAAATCCGGGTGCGCCATCCCCGCCGCCATCCGGATCGCGCCGAGCGCCCGGTCCTGGCCCGGCCAGTCGTCGAGCGGCGCCAGCTCGGCCGTCGTCTCGAAGCCGAGCGATCCCGGATCGATCCGCAGCGACAGCTGATCGGCGGCGAGCGGCTCTGGCAGGGTCTTCGGGGCCATGCGGGTCCTTTCTGGCGAAACGCGGGTCCGTGATCTCGGTAACCTGCCGGGCGGCCGGGCGCGTTGACTGACATCAAGGCAGGGCCGCCTCGCCCGTGCGAGGGAGGCAAGGTAGCCCGACCCCGCGACGGAAGCATGCCCGATCCGCACCTGTCAAAGCCGAAGCCCCATCCGCGCACCGAACTGCGCCGCAGCATCGGCCTGACGCTGCTGGTTTTCTACGGGCTGGGCACCACCATCGGGGCCGGCATCTACGTGCTGATCGGTGCGACGGTGGCGCGGGCCGGCGCGCAGGCGCCGCTCTCTTTCCTGCTGGCGGCCGTCGTGATGGCCTTCAGCGCCGCCAGCTTCGCGGAGTTTTCGGGCCGCATCCCGCAGGCCGCGGGCGAGGCCGCCTATGTCGAGGCGGGGTTCGGGTGGCCCTGGCTCGCGCTCGGCACGGGGCTCGCCATGGTCTTCGCCGCCTCGGTGTCGTCGGCGGCGATCGCGCTCGGGGCGACGGGCTATATCGGCACGCTGCTGCCCGCCCCGGCGCCGCTGCTGACCGTGGCGGTGGTTGGCGGGATCGCCGTGCTGGCAGGCTGGGGCGTGCGGGAATCGGTCGGCTTCGCGGCGGTGATGACGGTGATCGAGATCCTCGGGCTGGCGGCGATCATCGGCGCGGGCTTCCTCGGCGATCCCGGCATGCTGGCGGATCTGCCTGCCACCCTGCCCGCCCTTGGCGACGGCACCGCCTGGGCCGGCGTGATGGGCGCCAGCCTGATCGCCTTCTTCGCCTTCATCGGCTTCGACGACATGGTGAACCTCGTCGAAGAGACCCGCGATCCGGCGCGCACGATGCCGCGGGCGATCCTGCTGACGCTGGCCACGGTGACGGTGCTCTACGTGCTGGTGGTCTTCGTCGCGGTGCGCGCGGTGCCACCGGCAGAGCTTGCCGAATCGGACGCGCCCGTGGGCCTGCTTTTCCACCGCCTGACCGGTCTCTCGCCCGTCGCGATCACGCTGATCGCCATCGTCGCGACCCTGAACGGGATCATCATCCAGATGATCATGGCGGCGCGGGTGCTCTACGGGCTGGCGCGCCGCGGGGCGCTGCCGGCCCGCCTCGGTCGGGTGCATCCGCGCAGCCGGACACCGGTCGCGGCGACCGCGCTGGTCGGGGCGTTCGTGCTGGCGCTGGCGCTGGTCTTCCCCCTCGACCGGCTGGCCGAGACCACCTCGACGGTGATCCTCACGGTCTTCACGCTGGTGAACCTGGCGCTGATCCGGGTCAAGCGCAGCGGAGTCGCCGCACCGGCCGGGGTCTTCACCGTGCCGGGTGTCGTGCCGGTTCTCGGCGCGATCTTCTCGGCCGCGCTGCTGGCCGGGTCGCTCTGGTTCGGCTAGGCGTCAGAGATCCGCCCGCTCGATCACCCGGACGCCATCGGCGACCCGTTCGCCCGGATGGGTGACGACCCGCTCGCCCGGCGCCAGGCCATCCAGCACCTCGGCCATGTCGCTGTTGCGTTTCCCGATCCGCACGACCCGGCGTTCGGCCACGCCGTCGCGAGCGACGAAAACCGCCCAGTCCGCACCCGAGCGGAAGAGCGCGCTGATCGGCAGGCGCAAGGCGTCGGGGCTCTGCCATTCGACGATGCGCAGATAGACCCGGTAGCCATGGCCGAGCGTGGCGCGCGCCGCGGGCGGGGTGCGGAAATCCAACACCACGCGGACGCGCTGTTCCTCGATCCCGAGCGCCGAGACCTTGGTGAAGGCGGCCGGCTCGATCTCGCGCAGCTCGGCCTCCAGCACACCCTCGCCGCCCCAGCGCTCCACATAGGCCCGCGCCCCCGGCGCGATCCGCACCGCGTCGGTCGAAAGCAGATCGGCCGTGATCTCGAGATCGTCGAGACGGCCCAGCGTCAGCAACGGGGTGCCGGACTGCACCATCCGCGCGCTCTCGTTGACGACGTCGAGCACATGGCCCGTCACCGGCGCGGTCAGGCGGATGCAGCAAGCCGCGTCCTCGGTCTCGCCCCCGGGCGCGCTCGGCTCGATCAGCATCGCGCGCTGGCGGTCGAGTTCGCTCTGGCGCATGTCGCGGGCGGCGCGGGCGGCGGCCAGCTGCGCCTCGGCCATCTCGACGGCGAGCTGGGCGTCCTCCAGCTGGCGTGCCGGCGCCGTGCCCCGCGCGAACAGCCCCTCGATCCGGTCCAGCTGGGTTTCGGCGTACCGCCGATCGGCCTCGGCCCGGGCGATCTCGGTCTCGGCCAGCGCGAGGGCGGCCTCGGCCTCCTTGACGGCGGCCTCGGCCTGGCCACGGCTGCGCAGGTCGAGGAAGGCGGGCGCCCCGGGCCGGACCACCGCGACCACGGTGTCGTTCGCGGTCACCGCATCGCCGACCTTCACCGGCGAGCGCAGGGCGCGGCCGCCGACGGGCGCCGAGACCTCGTAGACCTCGCGGATGCGGGTGGTCCCGTCCGCGTTGACGGTAACCTCCATCGGGCCGCGGCTCACCGCGGCGGTGTCCACCGGCACCGGCTCGGGGGCCATCAGCATCCAGACAAGCCCAGCGACCGCCGCCAGCGCCAGAAGTCCCGCACCTGCCGTTCTCGCGTTCAGCGCCATGGCGCTACTCCCTCGTTTTCATGACCGCGACCAGGTCGAGCCGGTCGACGCGGCGGCGCACGATCAGGGCGGACCCGACCGACGCCGCCAGCACGATCAGCCCCGAGGCCGCATAGGTGTCCCGCGCGATGACGAGCGGGATCAGGTAGAGGTCCGAGCTGAAGCTCGCGACCATCGCCTCGGCGATCCCGCGCCCGATGATCCAGCCCAGCGGGATCGCCACCGCGGTCAGCAGGAACAACTCACCCAGCAGGATGTAGGAGACCTCGCCCCGCGTGAAGCCCAGAATCCGCAGGCTGGCGAGTTCCCGGGCCCGCTCGGAGAGCTGGATGCGCGCCGAATTGTAGACCACGCCGACCGCGATCAGCGCCGCGAGAACGGCGTTGACGGTCATCGTCATGCCCGCGTTCTCGGAAATCGTCTCGTCGAAGGCCCGGCGCACCTGGTTCAGCTGGCTGATCCCGTTGACCGCGGGCGCGGCCTTGACCGCGGCGAAGAGCGCCTCCTGCCGGCGCGGATCGGTCGCGATATTGGCCGCGTCGATGCGCGGGGCCTGGTGGAGCAGCCCGTTCAGACGATCCAGGTCCATATAGGCACCGAGGCCGAAATACTGCGTGATCACCGCCGTGACCGGCACCGGGGTCGCCGGGCGATCCTGTTCCAGCAATTCCACCGAGACGGTGTCGCCCGCACGCACGCCGAGATGGTCGGCCAGCCGCCCTGTCAGCACGATCCCGTGGCCGGGATCGACGCTCTCGCGGCTCTCGGCATCGAAAAGCCGGGTCAGCGCGGTGCCGGGCGGGCGCCCCTCGATCCCGATGAGCCGCGACCGCGGCCCGTTGCGCAGTCGTGCCGCGGCGTGCAGCGCGCCCTCGGCGGCCAGCACGCCCGGCATGTCCTCGACCGCGTCCAGTGCCGAAAGCGGCAGCGACCGCGTGAAATCCAGCACCGCGTCCTGGCGGTTCGTCTGCACGAAGGACACGTCGAGCAGCTCGTCCATCGCATCGAACATGAAGAGCGAGGCCACCAGCACCGCGCCCGAGGTGGCGATGCCCAGCACGGTCAGTGCCGCCCGGACCGGCCAGCGCGTGATCGAGCGCAGGATCATCATCGAGGTCTGGCGCACGCCGAGAGCCTGCACCGCGCGGTCCAGCGCGCTTTGCCGAAAGCGGGTCGGCGCCGGCGGCGCCATCGCCACCGCGGGTCTCAGCCGCACCGCCCGGCGCACGCCGAGCACGGCGCCGGCCGCCGCGGCGGCCAGTCCCGAAAGCCCGGCCACCGCGTAGGTCGCGGGCGTCTCGAAGAACACCAGGTAGGGAAAGTGGAAGAACTGCGCGTACATCCCGGCCAGCCAGCGCCCGGTCCACAGCCCGAACGCCCAGCCAAGCAGGACGCCACTCGCCCCGATCAGCAGCGCCAGCTTGGTATAATGCCAGCCGATCGCCGTCGCGGTGTAGCCAAGCGCCTTGAACAGTCCGATCTGCTCGCGCTCGAGCGCGACCAGCCGGCCCAGCACCATGTTCACCAGGAAGGCCGAGATGACCAGGAAGATCGGCGGCACCGTCCGGCTGGTGTTGCGCAGCTGGGTAAGCTCGGCATCCAGGAAGGCATGCGAGGTCTGCAGGTCGCGGTCCATGGGACCGGTCCCGCCATAGGGCTCGAGCAGCCGTTCCAGGCGATCCTTGACGGCCTCGGGACGCGCGCCGCGGGCCAGGCCGAGGCTCACGTCGTTGAAGGCGCCTTCGAGGTCATAGGCCGCGGCCAGCGCCGGACGGGGCATCCAGATCACCCCGAAACGCCGGTCATCCGGCATCAGCGCACCGGGTGCCAGCGTGTAGATGAATTCGGGGCTGAGCGCCGTGCCGGAGATCGTCACCGCGCGCTTTTGCCCGTTCATCGTCACCGCGAAACTGTCCCCGGGCCGAAAGCCGTTCGCGGCGGCGAAATTCTCGTTGACCAGAACCTCCCGGACGCCCGCGCCCGCCGGCATCCGCCCGGCCGTCAGCGTCGGCACGTTCATCACCGGCGCGCCGCTTTCGGGCAGCGACAGCAGCCGCCCGACCGCCGGGTCGCTCAGGCCGGGAACGTCGAGGATCGCATGCTGCGAGATGCGGGTCTGCACCCGGGCCACGCCCGGGATGCGGGCGATCTCGTCACGCAGCCATTCGGGCGCGCGCGTCGCCCCCGAGAAGATGTCGGCGAAACGGTTGCGCTCGTAATAGGTGGCGCGCGTCTCTCGCAGCGCGCTCTCGGCGCCGTAGGACATCACCAGGATGCCCACGCCGCAGGCCAGCACCAGCGCGATCGCCAGCGCCTGCGCCCAGAGCCGGCGAAGATCGCGCAGAAGCTTCAGGTCCAGCGCCCGCATGCCCGTCACCACGTGATCTCGGACGGCGCGATCCGGGTATCGTTCACGTCGACCGTGCCGATCCGCCCGTCGGTGAAATGTACCACGCGATGCGCCATTTTCCGGATCCCCGCATTATGGGTGATGACCACCGTCGAGGTGCCGAGATCCTCGTTTATGGTCTTCAGCGCCTCGAGCACCTGCACCCCGGTCTTGGAATCGAGCGCGCCGGTCGGCTCGTCGCAGAGCAGCACCTCGGGCCGCTTGGCGATGGCGCGCGCGATGGCGACGCGCTGCTGCTCGCCGCCCGACATCTCGGCCGGGAAATGATCGAGCCGGTGGCCCAGCCCCACCCGCGACAGCGCCTCGTCCGCCGGCATCGGGTCGCGCGCGATCTCGGTGACCAGCGCGACGTTCTCGCGGGCCGTGAGGCTGGGCACGAGGTTGTAGAACTGGAAGACGAAGCCGACATGATCGCGGCGGTAGCGGGTCAGGTCCCGGTCCCGCATCGCGGTCAGTTCCCGGTCGCGGAACCAGGCCCGCCCGCCGCTGGCCGAGTCGAGCCCGCCCAGGATGTTGAGAAGGGTAGATTTCCCGCTGCCCGACGGGCCGAGCAGGACCGTCAGCTCCCCCGCGAAGAGCTCCATCGTCACCCCGCGCAGCGCGTAGACCTGCACGGCGCCGGTGTCATAGACCTTGGTCAGGTCCTCGGTATGGAAAACGCGCTCGGTCATGCTGGGGATGGCCTATCCCCGGATAGGGGCACAGTCCTTGATCCACCGCAAGCCCCGGCGCCGGCCGGCTCAGCCGCCCAGCACCGCCGTGGCCTCGATCTCGACCAGCGCCGCATCCTCGACGAGCCCCGCGACGACGACCATGGTCATCGCCGGGAAGTGGCGCCCCATCACCCGGCGATAGGCCTCGCCCACCTCGCGCTGACGGGCCAGGTATTCGCGCTTGTCGGTGACGTACCAGGTCAGCCGCACGATATCCGTGACGGCACCGCCCGCGGCCGCGACCACCGCGGCGATGTTCCTCAGCGCCTGTTCCGTCTGCCCGACGAAGTCGTGGGAGTCGAAGACCTGGTCCGCGGTCCAGCCGATCTGCCCGCCGATGAACAGCTGCCCATCCGCCGTCCTGACGCCGTTGGCATAGCCCTTCGCGGGACGCCAGCCATCGGGTTGGATGATGTCATGCATCGCCTTGTTCCTGTTGCTCGTGTTCGCGCGCCAGCGCCGCGGCCAGCGCTTCGGGCCAGCGCACGGGCCGGCCCGTTTCCTTGTCGACGCAGACCAGCGTCGAGGTCATGGAAAGCCGCCGGTCCCCCCGGTCGCCGACGGCCTCGATGGCCAGGCCGGCGCTCGTGCGTCCGACCCGGGTCGGGCGCAGGCGAAACTCCAGCGCGTCGCCCAGCCGGCTCGGCGCGCTGAAATGCACCTCGATCGCAACGGTGGGAACCGACAGGCCCATCGGCCCGTGGATCGCCGCGAAAGAGGTGCCGAGCCGCTGGTCGAACCAGGCCTCCACGGTGGCATTCAGCATCTCGAAATAGCGCGGGTAGAAAACGATCCCCGCCGGGTCGCAATGCTGGAAAAGCACGTCCTGGCGATACGTGAAAACCGCCATCTCAGACCCCCAGGTAGCGTTCGGTCAGGTCCGGCGTCAGCGCACCGGTCGCCCCGGTCCAGACATCCGCACCGCGTTCCAGGATCACCGCGCGGTCGGCCACGGCGGCGAGTTCCTTCATCGACTTGTCGACCAGCAGGATCGACAACGCCCCGCCCTTGAGCTGGCGCAGCGCCGCCCAGATTTCCTGGCGCACGACGGGGGCCAGCCCCTCGGTCGCCTCGTCGAGCAGCATCAGCCGCGGGTTCGTCATAAGCGCGCGCCCGATGGCCAGCATCTGCTGCTCCCCGCCCGACAGGGTGGCGGCCTTCTGGCCGCGCCGTTCGGCCAGGCGCGGGAACAGCGCGGTCACGCGGTCCATGTCCCAGGGACCGGGCCGCGCCGCGGCGGTCAGGTTCTCGGTCACGGTCAGGTTGGGAAAGCAGCGCCGCCCCTCGGGCACCAGCCCCAGCCCCATCCGCGCCGCCTTGTGCGAGGGCGTCCGCGCCAGGTCGGCACCGGCGAAGGCGATGCGTCCGGCGGTATGCGGCAGCATTCGGCAGACGGTGCGGATCGTGGTGGTCTTGCCCATGCCGTTGCGCCCCATCAGGGCCACGACCTCGCCCTCGGCCACGGACAGGCTGACGCCGAACAGCGCCTGCACATGGCCGTAATGGGCGGTGACGCCGTCCAGCTCGAGCAGCGCGGTCATGCGTCCTCTCCCAGATAGGCCGACTGCACGTCCGCGTTGGCACGGATCTCGTCGACCGTGCCGGTCGCGATGATCCGCCCGTAGACCAGCACCGAGATCCGGTCGGCCAGCGCGAAGACCGCGTCCATGTCGTGTTCCACCAGCAGAATCGGCGCCTCCTCGCGCAGATCGCTCAGGATGGCGGTCAGCTGCCGGGATCCCTCGGGGCCCATCCCCGCCATCGGCTCGTCCAGCAGGAAAGCCTGCGGGCGCAGCGCGAGCGCCATGGCAATCTCGAGCTTGCGGCGCTCCCCGTGGCTGAGATCGGCCGCCGGGACGGCCTCGCGCCCCTCCAGCCCGGCATGGGCGATGTGAAACCGCGCGGGATCGACCAGCGCGGCATCGCCGAGCGCGGGCCGCAGGAACCGGAAGCTTTCGCCGCTGGCCCCCTGCACGGCCAGCGCCACGTTCTGCAACACCGTGAATTCCGGCATCACCGAAGACACCTGGAAGCTGCGCGCCAGCCCGAGCCGCGCCCGCGCCGGTGCGTCGAGCGTGCCGATCTCCTGGCCCTCGAAGCGGATCGAGCCGGCGTCGTGGCGCAACTCGCCGACGATCTGCTTGATCAGCGTGGATTTTCCCGCCCCGTTCGGCCCGATCAGCGCATGGATCTCGCCCGGCACCAGGTCGAGAGAGACCGCGTCGGTCGCCTTGAGCGCCCCGAAGCTCTTGCTGAGGCCCCGGATCTGCAGGATCGGATCAGCCATCGCGCGCCTCCTTGGAGAGCACGCCGATCAACCCGCCGCGCGCGAAGAGCACCACGACCAGCAGCAACAGCCCCAGCAGCGCCTGCCAGTACTCGCTGACACCCCCGAGAAGATGCTCGAGCAGGATGAAGAGCCCCGCCCCGGCGATGGGGCCGTAGAGCCGCCCCACCCCGCCCAGGATGACGAAGATCATGATCTCGCCGGACATGTGCCAGGACAGCATCTGCGGGCTGACGAAGCGGTTGAGATCGGCATAGAGCGCCCCCGCCAGGCCCGTGATCATGCCCGAGATGACGAAGGCCGTCAGGCGGATGCCGAAGGGCCGGATGCCCAGGCTCACCACCCGCTGCGCGTTCTGCCGCGCCCCCATCAGCGCCAGGCCGAACCGCGACCGGCGGATCGCCCAGGAAAGCGCCAGTGCCCCGGCCAGCAGGACCAGGCAGATCGCGAAGAACTGGATCGGGTCGAAGGTGTTGGCGCCCGGAAAGGTGTTGCGGACGTAGAAGGACAGCCCGTCCTCGCCGCCATAGGCCGGCCAGGAAATGGCGAAATAATAGAGCATCTGCGCAAAGGCGAGCGTGACCATGATGAAGTAGACGCCGCTCGTGCGCAGGCTGAGCGCGCCGATCAACGCCGCCGCCAGCCCCGCCACGAGCATCGCCACCGGCCAGATCGCCAGCATCTCGTTGGTGCCTTCGATGGTGAAGGGCAGCGTGGTCACCGGCATGGCGTTCGCCTCGTGCCAGGCCAGGATCCCGGCGACATAGCCGCCCAGCCCGAAAAAGGCGGCGTGGCCGAAGGATATCAGCCCGCCGAGCCCGAGCGCCAGGTTCAGCCCGACGCCCGCCAGCGCGAAGATCGCCACCTTGGTGGCCAGCGTGATGACGAAGGGCTCGCCCGCGGCCAGCGCCCAGAGCGGCACAGCGACCAGGGCCGCCAGGAGCACGGCGTTGATCCAGCTTTCGCGCAGCATCAATGCGCCTCCCCGAAGAGCCCCTGCGGGCGGTAGATCAGCACGCCGGCCATCAGGATGTAGATCAGCATGGAGGCCAGCGCCGAACCGATGGCGGTGGCGTCGGAGGCGTCCATCACCGTGCCGAAGGCGACCGGCAGAAGCACCTTGCCCAGCGTGTCTGTCATCCCGACGAGCAGCGCGCCCACCAGCGCGCCCTTGATCGAGCCGATGCCCCCGATCACGATCACCACGAAGGCCAGGATCAGCACCGGCTCGCCCATGCCGACCTGGACCGACTGGATGGTGCCGACCAGCGCTCCCGCCAGCCCCGCCAACGCCGCGCCGAGCGCGAAGACCACCGTGTAGAGCTTGCGGATATCGACGCCGAGCGCGGCGATCATCTCGCGGTCCGACTCGCCCGCGCGGATCCGCACGCCCAGCCGCGTGCGGCCGATCAGCCAGAAGAGCCCGGCGGCCACGGCGAAGCCCGCGACGATGATGGCCAGGCGGTAAAGCGAATACTCTATCCCGCCCGGCAGGGTGACCGCGCCCGACAGGACCTCGGGCACCGAGAGATAGAGCGGGAAAGATCCGAAAAGCCAGCGCGTGCCCTCCGAAAAGACCAGGATCAGCGCGAAGGTGGCCAGCACCTGGTCGAGATGGTCGCGGTCGTAGAGCCGCCGGATCACGGCGACCTCGACCAGCGCGCCGGCGGCCGCCGCGGCGGCGAGGCTCGCCGCCAGCCCCAGCCAGAACGAGCCCGTCGCCGCCGCGACGCCGGCACAGGCGAAGGCGCCCACCATGTAGAGCGAGCCATGCGCGAGATTGATCAGCCCCATGACCCCGAAGACCAGCGTCAGCCCGGCCGCCATGAGAAAGAGCATCACCCCGTATTGCAGGCCGTTCAGGACCTGCTCGATCAAGAGCATCACCGACATGGAAGACGTCCCCGCGTCGCGGCGGGGGCACGCGGCCCCCGCCCCGGTTCAGATTACATGTTGCACTCTGCGGCGTAGGCGTCGCCGCGATCCTCGAGCGCGACCCCGACGATCTTGTTGGTGAAGACGTCGCCTTCCTGGATGACCTCGCGGACATAGATGTCCTGGATCGGGTGATGGTTGGTGTTGAAGGCGAAATCACCGCGGGTCGAGGCGAAATCGGCCTCCTTAAGGGCGGCGCGGAAGGCGTCCTGGTCCGCCACGTCGGCCTTTTCCATCGCCGAAAGCAGCAGGTTCGCCGTGTCGTAACCCTGGCTGGCATAGAGCGAGGGCAGCCGGCCGTATTCCTCCTGGAAGGCGTCGACGAAGGTTCGGTTGGCTGCGTTGTCCAGATCCTTGGACCACTGCGAGGTGTTCTTGACGCCGAGCGCGGCCGCGCCCACGGCCTGCAGGATGCCCTGGTCGAAGCTGAAGGCCGGCCCGACCAGCGGGATGTCGACGCCGGACTCGGCATATTGCTTCATGAAGGCGATGCCCATGCCGCCCGGCAGGAAGAAGAACACGCTGTCGGCCCCGCTCGCGCGGATCTGCGCGATCTCCGAGGCATAGTCGCTCTGGCCGAGCTTGGTGTAGACCTCGCCGGCGAGATCGCCCTCGTAGAAGCGCTTGTAACCGGCCAGCGCGTCCTGGCCGGCCGGGTAGTTCGGCGCCATGATGAAGCTGTTGGAGAAACCCGCGTCGTTGGCATAGGCGCCCGCGGCCTCGTGCAGGTTGTCGTTCTGCCAGGCCACGTTGAAATAGTTCTCGTGGCAGCGTGCCCCGGCCAGCGCCGAGGGCCCGGCATTGGGCGAGAGGTAGAACTTGCCCTGCGCGGTCGCCGCCGGCACCACGGCCATGGCGAGGTTTGACCAGATGATGCCGGTCAGGACGTCCACCTGTTCGGACTGGATCATCTTGTCGGCCAACTGCACCGCCACGTCGGGCTTGCGCTGGTCGTCCTCGACGATCAGCTCGACACCGTCGGTCCCGGCCAGCTTCAGCGCCAGCTGGAAACCGTCGCGCACGTCGATGCCGAGGCCCGCGCCCCCGCCCGACAGCGTGGTGATCATGCCGACCTTGACGTCCTCGGCCTGGGCCGGAACGGCCAGGGCCAGGGCGGTCATCGCCGCGGCGGTCGATTTCAATAGGTTCATTTTTTCGCTCCCTGTTGTCGTCTCGTCGTTCTTGCCCTTACGGGCGGCGCGGGCCGGCCGGGCGGCCCGCCTCCGGCTCTAGAGTTGCGCGGGTGGCGCCGGAAAGTCCACCGCGCGATGACCGGGGTCCGGTCCGATCCCGCCCGCGAAACCGCGGCCGATCGGCCCCGCGTCGCGCGCCGGATTATCCGGTGCGCCTGCCTTCAAGGTCTTTCCCATTCTTTTCCATATGCTTGCCAGACTTCCTTAAAGCTGTGTCCGCAGATGCCAGAGCTCGGGAAACAGTTCCACCTCCAGCATGCGCTTCAGGTAGCTGACGCCCCCGGTCCCGCCGGTCCCCCGCTTGAAGCCGATCACGCGCTCGACCGCGGTGACATGGTTGAAGCGCCAGCGGCGGAAATAGTCCTCGAAATCCACCAGCTTCTCGGCCAGTTCGTACAGCGTCCAGTGAGCCTCCGGCGCGCGATAGACCGCGGCCCAGGCGGCCTCGACGCCCTGGTCCGCCCGGTAGGGCTGCGCGACGTCGCGCGCCAGTACCACCCCGGGAACCGCGATGCCCCCGCGCGACAGGCAGGCCAGAGCCGCGTCGTAGAGGCTCGGGCGGGCCAGTTCGGCGGTCAGCATGTCGTGGATATCCGCGCGATGGGCGTGCGGGCGCAGCATCGCCGGGTTCCGGTTGCCCACGGTGAACTCGATCAGCCGGTATTGCCAGGACTGGAAGCCCGAGGACTGCCCGAGGCTCTCGCGGAACTCGGTATACTCGCTCGGGGTCATGGTGCGCAGCACGTCCCAGGCGCTGTTCAGCTGCTCGAAGATGCGCGCCACCCGCGACAGCATCTTGAAGGCCGGGCGCAGATCGTCGGCCGCGATCGCGGCGCGCGCGGCGCCCAGCTCGTGCAGCGCCAGGCGCATCCACAGTTCCGAGGTCTGGTGCTGGACGATGAACAGCATCTCGTCATGCGCGTCCGACAGCGGCGCCTGCGCCGTCAGCACCCGGTCGAGCTGCAGGTAGTCGCCATAGGACATGCGCCCGTCGAAGGCCATCTCGGCGCCCTCGCGGGCTGGATCGTAGGGCGTGCCGCTCATGTCACCGCGCTCCGCCGGTGATAGGCGGGCCTGTCCCAGGCGCCGGTCGCCATGATCCGGGCGAGGATCTCCACCGCGCGGTCCACGTCGGTCGCGTCGATATAGAGCGGCGTGAAGCCGAAACGCATGATGTCGGGCGCGCGGAAATCGCCGATGACGCCCGCGGCGATCAGCGCCTGCATCGCGGCATAGCCATGTGCGAAGCGAAAGCTCACCTGGCTGCCGCGCGCCGCCGCGTCCCGCGGGCTGGCCAGCGCCAGCTGCGGGCAGGTCGCCTCCACCCCGGCGATGAAGCGCTCGCACAGCGCCACCGACCGCGCCCGCAGGTCGTCGAGATCCACCGCGTCCCAGACCTTCAGCGCCTCTTCCAGCACGCTCATCTGGATCACGGGCGGCGTGCCGACCCGCATCCGCGCGACCCCGCGGGCCGGCCGGTAGGACGGGTCGAAGGCAAAGGGCGCCTCGTGGCCCAGCCAGCCCGACAGCGCCGGGCGCGCGGTGGCGGCGTGGTCGGGACGGACATAGATGAAGGCCGGCGCGCCCGGCCCGCCGTTGAGATACTTGTAGGTGCAGCCGGTGGCGAAATCCGCCCCCGTGCCCTTCAGGTCGACCGGCAGCGCGCCCGCGGAATGCGCCAGGTCCCAGAGCGCCAGCGCCCCGGCCGCATGCGCGGTCTCGGTGATCGCGGCCATGTCGTGCATCCGCCCGGTGCGGTAGTCGACATGGGTCAGCATGACGGCCGCGACCTCCTCGGTGATATGCGCGGCGACGTCGTCGGGCGCCACGACGCGCAGTTCGTAATCGGCGCCCAGCGTCTCCAGCAGCCCCTCGGCCATGTAGAGATCGGTCGGGAAATTGCCGCTGTCCGAGAGCACCACGCGGCGGTCCGGCCGCATCTCCAGCGCGCTCGCCAGCGCCTGGTAGACCTTGATCGACAGCGTGTCGCCCATCACCACCGTGCCCGGATCGGCCCCGATGAGCCGCGCCACCCGGTCGCCCACCCGCGCCGGCTGGTCCATCCAGCCCGCCTTGTTCCACGCGGTGATCAGCATCTCGCCCCATTCCGCGGCGATCACCTCCTGCGCGCGTTCGGCCGCGCCCAGGGGCAGCGGGCCGAGCGAGTTGCCGTCCAGGTAGATCACTCCCTCGGGCAGGTGGAACCGCGCCTTGGTGGCCGCGAAATCGGTCATGCGTCGTCCTCTCTCAGCCGGAACCGCTGGATCTTGCCGGTCTGCGTCTTGGGCAAAGCCGCTGCGAAGACGATCCGGCGGGGGTATTTGTAGGGCGCGATGGTGGCTTTCACATGCTCCTGCAGGCGCAGCACCGTCGCCGCGTCCGGCGCGACGCCCTCGGACAGCACGACATGGGCCTCGACGATCTGCCCGCGGTCCGGATCGGGCGCGCCCACGACGGCGCATTCCAGAACCGCCTCGTGTGCCAGCAGCGCCGCCTCCACCTCGGGGCCGGCGATGTTGTACCCCGAGCTCTGGATCATGTCGTCGTTCCGCGCGGCGAAGTGGAAATAGCCCTCCGCGTCCTGGCGGAAGGAATCGCCGGTTATGTTCCAGCCGTCCCGCACGTAGTGACGCTGGCGGGGATCGGCGAGGTAGCGGCACCCGGTCGGCCCGCGCACCGCCAGCCGGCCGACCTCGCCGCGCGGCAGTTCCGCCATTTGGTCGTCCACGATCTTCGCCTCGTAGCCGGTCACCGGTCTGCCGGTGCAGGCCGGGTGGCTGTCGCCGAACCGGTTCGAGATGAAGATATGCAGCATCTCCGTCGCCCCGATCCCGTCGAGCATCGGCTTGCCGGTCTTCTCCATCCACTCCTCGTAGACCGGCGCCGGCAGCGTCTCGCCGGCCGAGACCGCGGCGCGCAGGCTCGAGAGATCCGCGCCCTCCTCCATCGCCTTCAGCATCACCCGGTAGGCCGTCGGCGCGGTGAAGCAGACCGTGGCGCCGTGCTCCTCGATGATCTCGATCAGGTTCGGCGGCGAGGCGTTCTCCAAGAGCGCGGCCGACGCGCCGAAGCGCAGCGGGAAGACGGCCAGCCCGCCCAGGCCGAAGGTGAAGGCCAGCGGCGGCGAGCCCACGAACACGTCCTCCGGCGTGACGCCGAGAACCTCCTTGGCATAACCGTCCGCGATGATCAGGATGTCGCGGTGGAAATGCATCGTCGCCTTGGGCGCGCCCGTCGTCCCGCTGGTGAAGCCCAGCAGCGCCACGTCGTCGCGCCCGGTTTCGACCGCGTCGAAGGTCACCGGCTTGGCGAGCGCGGCACGGTCCAGCTCGGCATCGTGGTTCGCGGTGCCGTCGAAGCCCACGACCTGCTCGAGAAACCGACTCGCCTTGGCGCAGGCCACCATGTCCTCCATCAGGCGCGTGTCACAAAGCGCCAGCCCGATCTCGGCCTTGTCGACGATCTGGCCCAGCTCACCGGCCCTGAGCAGCGGCATCGTGTTCACCACCACCGCGCCGGCCTTCGTCGCGGCGAGCCATGCCGCGACCATCGCGGGGTTGTTCGCCGATCGGATCAGAACGCGATTCCCGGGCCTTACGCCATAATCCTCAACCAGGACATGGGCGATGCGGCTGGTCCAGTCGGCCAGTTCCTTGTAGGTCCGCCGCCGCCCGTTGCCGATCAGCGCCGTGCGGTCGCCGAACCCCTTTTCCACCATGCGGTCGGTCAGTTCCACCGCCGCGTTCAGGCGCTCGGGATAGTCGAACCCGTCCAACAGCAGGTCCGGCCAGTCCGCCATCGGCGGCAGGTTGTCCCGCGCGAAGCTGTCCAGATGCGCGCTCGGCCCCAGCATGTCAGGTGCCTCCCTTTCCCTCCGCCAGGGCCTGCCTGGCGATGATGACTTTCTGCACGTCCGACGCCCCCTCGTAGATCCGGAGCGCCCGGATCTCGCGGTAGAGCCGTTCCACCACATGCCCGCGCCGCACCCCGTCGCCGCCATGGATCTGGACCGCCGCGTCGATCACCCGCTGCGCGGCCTCGGTGGCGTAAAGCTTCGCCATCGCCGCCTCGCGGCTCACCCGCGCCGCGCCCATGTCCTTGGTCCAGGCCGCCCGGTAGACGAGCAGCGCCGCCGCATCGACCTCGAGCGCCATGTCGGCGAGATGGCCCTGAACCATCTGCAGCTCGAACAACGGCGCGCCGAAAAGCTCGCGCGCCGAAGCCCTTGAGAGCGCCTCCTCAAGCGCCCGCCGCGCGAAGCCGAGCGCCGCCGCTCCCACCGTGGCACGGAAGACGTCGAGCACCGACATCGCGATCCGGAACCCGTCCCCGGGCGCGCCGATCAGCGCCGCCGCCGGCACCCGGCAGCCATCGAAGCGCAGCCGTCCCAGCGGGTGCGGCGCCACGGTCTCCAGGCGCTCGGCCACCTCGAGCCCCGGCGTGTCCGCCGGAACCAGGAAGGCCGAGAGCCCCCTGGCGCCCGGGGCTTCGCCGGTGCGGGCGAAAACGGTGTAAAGATCGGCGATACCACCGTTGGAAATCCACGTCTTTTCACCGTCGAGCACGTAGCCCTCGCCGTCGCGTGCGGCGCGCGTCGCGATATGCGCCACGTCGGAGCCCGATTGCGGTTCGGTCAGCGCAAAGGCCGCAATCGCGCGCCCGGCCCGCGTCTCCGCCAGCCGGGACCTCTGCGCCGGGCTTCCGAACAACGACACCGCCCCCATGCCCAGCCCCTGCATGGCAAAGGCGAAATCGGCCAGCCCGTCATGGCGCGCCAGCGTCTCCCGGATCAGGCAGAGCGTGCGGACGTCGAGCGGCGTCTCCGGCGCGGCCGGATCGATCGCGGAATGCGCCAGCCAGCCCTCGGCGCCGAGGCGCGCCACGAGATCGCGGCAGGTCGCGTCCACGTCGCCGTGGTCGAGCCCCGACAGCGCCGGCCCCGCCCAGGCGTCCAGCGCTTCCGCCAGCGCGCGGTGACGCGGCGCGAAAAAGGGCCAGCCCAGAAAGCTCCGGTCCGCCATGTCACGCGCCTCCCTGCATCCAAGTGGCCCAAATATCCCCGCCGGAGGCACCCGCCGCCACCAGCGGCGCCGCCGCCCGATATGGCCGCAGCGTCATCTCAATCCCCCTCGAAGACCGGGTTCCGCTTTGCCACGAAGGCGTCGTAGGCGCGGCGGAAGTCCTGGGTCTGCATGCAGATCGCCTGCGCCTGCGCCTCGGCCTCGATCGCCTGGTCCAGCCCCATGTTCCATTCCTGGTTCAGCTGGGTCTTGGTCATCATATGTGCGAAACCCGGACCCTCCGCGATCTGGCGCGCCAGCCCGAGCGCCGCGGCCTCGAGATCGTCCGGCGCCACGACGCGGTTGTAGAATCCCCAGCGCTCGCCCTCCTCGGCGCTCATCGCGCGCCCGGTATAGAGCAGCTCCGCCGCGCGTCCCTGGCCGATGAGCCGCGGCAGGATCGCGCACGCCCCCATGTCGCAGCCCGCGAGACCCACGCGCGTGAACAGGAAGGCCGTCTTCGCCGCGGGCGTCGCCAGCCGCAGGTCCGCGGCCATCGCCATGATCGCGCCGGCGCCGGCACAGACCCCGTCGACGGCGGCGATGACGGGCTTGTGGCAGTTCTGCATGGCCCGGACCAGGTCGCCGGTCATCCGGGTGAAGATCAGGAGCCCCTTCATGTCCATGTCGGTCAGCGGCCCGATGATGTCGTGCACGTCGCCGCCGGAGCTGAAATTGCCGCCGTTCGGCGTGATGACGACCGCACGGATGTTGTCGTCGTAGCGCAGATCCCGGAACCAGTCGCGGAGTTCCGCGTAACTCTCGAAGGTAAAGGGGTTTTTTCGCTCCGGCCGGTCATGGCTGATCACCGCTATGCCATCCTCGAACCGGGCCCGGAAATGTGCGGGGCTGTGTTTCGTCATGTCCATCAGATCTCCTCCGCGACAGCGTCCGGATGCGCGATCCGCGCCAGCAGTGCCGTCATTTCCGCCGTCTCGCCGCGGTCGAGCCCGCCGAGCAGCCGGTCCACCCAGGCCTCGTGTGCCGCGGCCAGGGTCTCGAACCGGGTCCGCCCCGCGGCCGTCAGGCGGACACGGGTCGCCCGGCGGTCGCCCTCGACGGCCACGCGTTCCACCATGCCCTCGTCCACGAGCCGGTCCACGATCCCGGTCACATTGCCGTTCGATACTTTCAGAACGCCGGACAACTCGCTCATCTTCATGCCCTTTTCTGACCTGTGCAGCGCCGCCATCACGTCGAAACGCGGCAGGGTCGAGCCGAACTCGGCGCGCAGCCGCTCGCGCAGCTCGGCCTCCACCAGGCGCGACACCTTCAGGATCCGCAGCCAGAGCCGCAGGCGCCCCTTCGAGGGTGCGTCGGCCGGTGCCGGTCGCATCTCCGCGGTCATGTCTCGCCTCCCGAAATGGCGATGGCCTGCCCGTTCACCGACCGCGCCCCGTCCGAGCAGAGCCACAGCACCGCCTCGGCGACCTCGTCCGGGGCGATGAACCGGCGCTGGGGATTGTCGGCGACCAGGACCTTTTCCGCCTCTCCCCGGCTGCGCCCGGTCGTGGCCATGATCGTCTCGATCGACCGCTCCAGAAGCGGCGTGTCGGTGAATCCCGGGCAAAGGGCATTCACGGTGATCCCGGTGCGCGCCAGTTCCTGCGACAGCGCCCGGGTCAGCCCGACGGCCGCATGCTTGGCCGCGACATAGCCGCTGACATAGGGATATCCCCTCAGCCCGGCCATCGAGGCCACGGCGATCAACCGGCCCCAGCCGGCCTCGGTCATTGCCGGCAGACCGGCCTGCCAGAGATTGAACACCCCGGTCAGGTTGACCTCCATCATCGCCCGCAGGTCCCCGGCGGTCATCTTCGCGAAGGGCTTGCTGTCGGCGGCACCGGCATTCGCCACGAGGATCGTTGCCGGGCCGAAGCGCCGCGCGGCGGCCTCGAGCATGGCGGTAACGGCATCCGGATCGGTCACGTCGCAGGGGATGCCGGCGATCTCGTCATGGGCGGCGGCGATCTCGTCGAGCGGCGCCGCGCGGCGCCCGGTCACGGTCACCCGCGCCCCGGCGCCGGCCAGCGCCCGCGCGATGGCCGCGCCGACGCCCGTACCCCCGCCGGTGACGACGGCGTGATGCCCCGCGACGCTCATACCTTCAGCACCTGTGTCTCGGCCTCGCGGTCCGCCAGCCGCCAGAGCTGGTCACGCCCGGCAAGATAGGGATCCGGCCAGCTTGCATGCCGGTCGCCGATGGCCGCCCCGGCATGAAGCGTCCAGTAGGGATCTGCCAGGTGCGGGCGCGCGAGGCAGACGAGATCCGCGCGCCCGGCCATCAGGATCGAGTTGACGTGATCGGCCTCGTAGATGTTGCCGACCGCCATGGTGGCGAGCCCCGCCTCGTTCCGGATCCGGTCGGAGAAGGGCGTCTGGAACATCCGCCCGTAGACCGGCCGGGCCTCGATCGAGGTCTGGCCGGCGGACACGTCGATGACGTCGGCCCCCGCTGCATGGAACATCCGCGCGATTTCCACGGCTTCTTCAGGCGTTACGCCATGATCTTCAACCCAGTCACTCGCCGAGATCCGCACCGATATCGGCCGGTCCGCGGGCCAGGCCGCGCGCATCGCGGCGAACACCTCCAGCGGGTAGCGCATCCGGTTTTCGAGGCTGCCACCATAGGCATCGCCGCGGATGTTGGAGAGCGGCGAGATGAACGACGAGATCAGGTAGCCATGGGCCGCGTGCAACTCGATCATGTCGAACCCGGCGCGCGCCGCCATCTCCACGGAGGCGACGAACTCGTCGCGCACCCGGTCCATGTCGGCGCGATCCATTTCCCTCGGCACGGCGTTGCGCGGCGACCAGGGAATCGGGGACGCCGACAGGATCGGCCAGTTTCCGTCCGCGAGCGGCGCGTCCATCTCCTCCCAGCCCAGCTGGGTGGAACCCTTGCGCCCCGAATGGCCGATCTGGCAGCAGATCTTCGCATCGCTCTCGGCATGGACGAAATCGACGATCCGGCGCCAGGCCTGCTCCTGCGCGGGGTCGTAGAGCCCGGGACAGCCCGGCGTGATCCGTCCCTCGGGGCTGACGCAGGTCATTTCCGTGTAGACGAGTCCCGCGCCCCCCTTGGCGCGTTCGCCCAGATGCACGAGGTGCCAGTCGGTCGGGCAGCCGTCGACCGCCTTGTACTGCGCCATGGGCGAGACCACGACACGGTTCTTCAGCACCATTCCGCGCAGCTCGTAGGGGGCGAACATCGGCGCGCGCAACGGCGCGTCCGCCGGCCGGCCGGCGCGGGTCTGGAACCAGCGCTCCGCGCCTTCCAGCCAGTCGGGATCACGCAGGCGCAGGTTCTCGTGGCTGATCCGCTGGCTGCGGGTCAGGAGCGAGTAGTTGAACTGCACGATGTCGAGATCGAGGTAGCGCTCCACCTCCTCGAACCATTCAAGCGAGTTGCGCGCCGCCGATTGCAGGCGCAGCACCTCGAGCCGGCGCTCGTCCTGGTACTTGGCGAAGGCGGCGTCGCGGTCGGGCTCGCTGTGCAGGTAATCGGCAAGCGCGATGGCGCTCTCGACCGCGAGCTTGGTGCCCGAGCCGATCGAGAAATGCGCCGTCGCCGCCGCGTCGCCCATCAGCACGATGTTCTGGTGATACCATTTCTCGCAGAGGACGCGGGGGAAGTTGAGCCAGGCCGAACCCCGGATATGGCGCGCGTTCGACATCAGCCGATGCCCGCCCAGGTGATCCTTGAAGATCCGCTCGCAGGCGGCGATCGACTCGTCCTGGCTCATCGCGCCGAAGCCATAGGCCTCCCAGGTCTGCTCGGAGCACTCGACGATGAAGGTCGCCGTGTCGTCGTCGAACTGGTAGGCGTGGGCCCAGACCCAGCCATGGTCCGTCTTCTCGAAGATGAAGGTGAAGGCGTCGTCGAATTTCTGGTGCGTGCCGAGCCAGACGAACTTGCATTTCCGCGTCTCGATATCGGGGCGGAAGGTATCGGCGTAGTCCTTCCGGGTCCGGGAGTTGAGCCCGTCGGCGGCCACCACCAGGTCGTAGTCGCGCGCATAGGCCGCGGCGCTCTCGACCTCGGTCTCGAAGCGCAGCTCGATGCCCAGCTCGCGGGCGCGCTGCTGCAACAGGATCAGCAGCTGCTTGCGCCCGATGCCGCAGAAACCATGACCGGTGGAGGTCACCCGCTCCTGCCCGCGGATCACGGCGATATCGTCCCAATAGGCGAAATGGGCGCGGATCGCCTCGGCGCTGACGGGATCGTTGGCGGCCAGGTTGTCGAGCGTCTCGTCCGAGAGGACGACCCCCCAGCCGAAGGTGTCGTCGGGCCTGTTGCGTTCGATCACGGTGATCTCGTGCGCGGGATCGCGCAGCTTCATCGAGATCGCGAAGTAAAGCCCGGCGGGACCACCGCCAAGACAGGCCACTCTCATGCTGATCCTCCCCGGCATGCTTGCCCGGATCGAGGCTAGGCCGACTCACGGCACCTTTTCAAGCATGAATATTTCATCCCTAAAATAAATGTCCCGGGGCTTGTTGCCGCCGGCGACAGCGGGCAGTCTGCATCCATCGCCCGCAACAGGGAAACCCGAGATGATCAGCGACTGGGACGATGCCTACGCGAATGCCGACCACATTCCCGGTGCGGCCGACTATCCGGATCGCTGGGAAAAGGCCGCCGCGGCCTTCCGCGCCGCCCACCGGCGCGCCGACCTCGACATCGCCTATGGCGACGGGGCGCGCCGGCGGCTCGACCTGTTCCATCCGGACGGCACGGCGCGCGGGCTCGCGGTCTTCGTGCATGGCGGCTACTGGAAGGCGTTCGACAAGTCGCGCTGGTCGCACCTGGCGGCCGGGGCGGTGGCCCGGGGCTGGGCGGTCTGCCTGCCCTCCTACACCCTTGCCCCCGACGCCCGCATCGCCGAGATCACGGCCGATATCGGCGATGCCATCGCCTGTGCCGCGGCGCGCGTGGCCGGACCGATACGGCTCGCGGGGCATTCCGCGGGCGGGCATCTCGTCAGCCGCATGGTCTGCACCGACTCCCCCCTGCCCGAGCCCGTGCAGCAGCGCGTCGCGCATGTGCTCTCGATCAGCGGGGTGCACGACCTGCGCCCGCTTTTGCGCACGGCGATGAACGCGACGCTGCGCATGGATGCCGAGGAAGCCCGCAGCGAAAGCCCGGCCTTGCTGGTGCCGCGCACGGGCACCCGGCTGACGGCCTGGGTCGGCGCCGACGAGCGCCCCGAGTTCCTGCGCCAGAACGACCTGCTGGCCAATATCTGGACCGGGCTCGGGGCCGATACCTGGACCGTGCACGATGTCGGGCGCCACCATTTCGACGTGATCGCGGGGCTCGAACAGCCGGCATCGGCGCTGACCGGCGCGTTTCTCGGTGAGGACTAGGCCGGGCGCGCCAGCGTCGCGGCAGCGTGGCGGGCGATCATCGCCTCCTCGTCGGTGGGGATCACGCGCACCCGCACCCGGCTGTCATCGGTCGAGACCAGGCCCGGCGCGGCGGCGTTCCGCGTCTCGTCCAGCACCAGGCCCAGCCAATCCATCCCTTCGCAGATGCGGGTCCGGACCCGGGCTGCGTTCTCTCCGATCCCGCCGGTGAAGACCAGCGTGTCCAGCCCGTCGAGAATCGCCGCCATCGCGCCCAGCTCGCGCCGGACGCGGTGGGTGAAATAGGCGATGGCGCGGTGCGCCTCGGGATCTTGCGCGCTTTCCAGCGTCCGCATGTCGTGGCTGAGGCCAGAGAGCCCCTTGAGACCCGACTCGCGATAAAGCAGCGTTTCGATCTCGGCCGCCGTCATGGCCTTCTCGGCCATGAGGTAGAGCACCACCCCCGGGTCGAGCTGGCCGCAGCGCGTCCCCATCGGCAACCCGTCAAGCGCCGTGAAGCCCATGGTGGAGCCGACGCTGCGCCCGCCCTTGAGCGCGCACATCGACGCCCCGTTGCCGAGATGCGCGATCACCACGCGGCCGGCGGCCTCTCCCGGGGCGATCGCGGCCAGCTTGCCCGCGACGTACTCATAGGACAGCCCGTGAAAGCCGTAGCGGCGGACCCCGGCGTCGTAGAACCGTTGCGGCAAGGCGTAGGTGTCGGCCACCCAGGGGTGGCTGCGATGGAAGGCGGTATCGAAACAGGCTATCTGCACCGCCTCCGGGAACGCCGCGCGGGCCGCGCGCACGCCGGCCAGGTTATGCGGCTGGTGCAGCGGCGCGAGCGGCACCAGCCGGTCGAGCGCAGCGATGGCGGCGGCGTCCAGCACCAGCGGCGCGGCGTGGTCCGGGCCGCCATGGACCACGCGGTGCCCGACCGCCCCGATCCGCGCGTCCGGCGCCGCGTCGTCGAGCAGCGCGAGGATCACCGAAAGCGCCGTGTCGTGATCGCACGCATCCGCGGCCGAGAGATCCCGCGCGGCGATCTCCCTGCGGCCCGCGCGGGCCTCCAGCCGGGGCTGCGCCCCCAGCCCCTCGACCTGTCCGCGCAGCCGCTCCGCCGGGCCGTCGGCATCTCGCGCGAAAAGCGCGAACTTGATCGAGGACGACCCGGCGTTGAGCGTCAGGATATGGTCCATGTCAGGACTCCGGCGCCACCGCCGGCGCGCCGGTGCGCTTCCAGTGCTGGTAGAGCGCCGCGATCGCGCAGGATGTCAGGCGGGATTCGTCGTCATCGGCCCGGCTTGTCAGGATCACCGGCACCTTCGCCCCCAGCGCGACGCCCGCGCTCTCGGCATGGGCGATGAAGGTCAGTTCCTTGGCCAGCATGTTGCCGGCCTCGAGATTGGGCACGACGAGGATATCGGCATGCCCGGCCACCAGCGAGGTGATGCCCTTGGTCCGCGCCGCCTGCACGTCCACGGCATTGTCCATGGCAAGCGGGCCGTCCACCAGGCCGCCCTCGATCTGGCCACGATCGGCCATCTTGGACAGCACCGCCGCGTCCAGCGTCGAGGGAATCCGCGGGTTGACCGTCTCGACCGCCGAGAGGATACCGGCCTTGGGCTGCGCGATGCCGAGCGCGCGCGCCAGGTCGATGGCGTTCTGGGTGATGTCCACCTTGCATTCGAGGTCGGGCATGATGTTCACCGCCGCATCCGTCACCAGCAGCAGGTGATCGAGCCCCGGCACGTCCATCACGAAGGTGTGGCTGAGCCTGCGGGCCGTCCGCAGCCCGCCGCGTTTCTTGACGACGTGGCGCAGCAGCGCATCGGTATGAAGGTTGCCCTTCATCAACGCGTCGACGCGGCCCTCGTGAACCATCTCGACGGCGCGCGCCGCGGCGGCGTCGTGACTGTCGGCCGGCTCCAGCGGAATGCCCGAGATATCGGCGCCGATCTCGGCGGCGACGGCGGCGATCCGGTCCGCCGCGCCGATCAGAACCGGGCGGATGATGCCGGCCTCGGCCGCGAGGAGCGCGCCGCCGAGAGATGCCGCGTCCTCGGGTGCGACCACCGCCGTCTCGAGCGGCGCGATCCCGTCGCACATGGCCATGATGCGATCGAAATGCCGGTGCTGCTGCAAGAGCAGATCGGGGATCTCGCGCTCGTCCATCACGACCTTCTCGGTCGGCGCGATGATCTCCGCCGCGCCGGTGGCGACCGTCTCGCCGTCGCCCCGCCGGATCACCGTTTCCATGACCACGACGTTGTCCGGGCGTTTTTCCTGCACCGTAACGGTGACCTCCAGCGTGTCGCCGATATGCACCCGCCGGTCGAAACTCAGCGCCTGCGCGCGGTAGAGCGTCCCCGGCCCCGGCAGCACGTTGCCGAGCACGCCCGAGATCAGCGCGCCCACCCACATCGACGGCGCAACCGTGTCGGGGCTGGCGCCGCCGTCCTTGGCCGGCAGGTTCAGCGGGTTCAGATTGCCCGAGGCATGGGCAAAGACGTAGAGATCATGCGCCGTGCAGACCCGCTGCACCGAGGCGGTGTCGCCGGGCGTCAATTCGTCGTAAAGCCTGTTCTCGCGCTGCATCGCCTGTCCTGTCGGTCCCGTTCTCGTCCCAGTTTCCAGCTTCGCGCCGCGCGTGCAACCGCCGCCCGGCACCCGGGACGATACTGGGCGGCGAATGTGACAGCCGGGCGTCACCCGGCCCCGACCCTACTTGTCGCGCCGACCGAAGAGATGCCGGTTCTGGGTGATGAAATCCGCGATCGCGCCCGAGAGCACGCCGCTCTGACGCCCTTTCAGGTATCCGAAGCCCGCCAGGGCGCCCACGGCGCCGCCGATGACGTCGACGATCAGGTCGCCCATCGTGTCCATCAGGCCGGATTTCTGCATGTTCATGCCGAAGATCTGGTCCATCGCGAATTCGAAGATTTCCCAGAGCGCGCCCACCGCGACGGCAAAGGAGAAGGCAAAGAAGGCGACGAGGGACGGCGTCGGCGCGATCCGGTCGGAGCCGGCCAGCAACAGCGCGAGAATCACGCCCATCATGCCGAAACCGACCGCCGAGCCGCCGTGCAGCATCACGTCCCACCACCAGAAGCGCTCGTAGAAGTCGCCGGCTTCGCCCAGGAACACGGTGGCGACGATGAAAAACACCACCGCCACGACGAACCCGGCGGGAAACCGGACGCCGGCCCAGCTCTGGAAGAGATAGGGCACCGAGGTCAGCGCCAGCGTGGCGACGCTGACGAAGAACAGGCTCACATTCGCCGTGACGAGCGCGGTGACCCCGGCCACGATCAGCAGTGCCCACATCAGCCGTATGACGATATCGGTATGGCGGAGCCTCATCCGCGCCCCCCGGCCCGGGAAAGGCCCGGGCACCCGTCACCACGCAACCTGTCACTCATCGGCCGGCCTCTCGGTCTCCTCCGCGCGCCTCCATCAAGCCACGGAACGCGCGGAGGTCAACCCGTCGTGCCGCGGATCACTCCGCCGCGACCGTCCGCGCCCCGGTCTCTGCCCCCGAGACGGCGGCCCAGTGCCGCGCGCCGTCATAGCGCCAGGCCAGCCGCCCCGCGCCGTCCATGGCGAAGAGCGTGAGCCAGCCATTGTCGAACAGCGCCGCCAGCTCCGGGTGGGCGTCCAGCACATCGGTCATCGCCTCGCGCGGGGCCTCGATCGCGACCTTGAGCCGGTGCGGCTTGTGCATGAGCCGCTCGCCGTCATGGACCGACTGCCAGGGCAGCCCGGCGCGCAGCGTGCCGCCATTGCCCTCGACCACGCCGATCCCGCCGGTGACGTTGTGCAACAGCTTGTTGCCGCCGCCGAAGACGTCCGGCGCCACCGCGGAGCCGTAATATTGCAGGCTGATCCAGCTTGCGACCACCACCGGGGCAGTCATGATCAGCTCCAGCCCCTTGAAGCCCGCGTCGGCCTCCCAGTCGTAGCTGTGCAGGAACACCCGCCCGCCAAGGTCGCGCCCGGCGGTGCGCCCGCGCGGCGCGGCGATGAAGGCGTCGCAGCCGGCGAGGCCCCATTCCGGGCGCAGCTCGGCCCAGTCATGGCCGCGGGCCGGCAGGCTTGCCGCCCCCGCGGCGCGGGGCAGCCGGGCCGCCCGTTCGCCCCCGGCCTCTGCCGCGGCCAGGTCGAGCGCGCGGCGCAGACGGGTCAGGGCCGCGCGGTCGGCGCCGGCGGGCAGGTCCTGTTCATAGAGCCTGACCCGGTCGGTAACCGTGTCGTGCAACCCGCCGAGGAACACCGTGTCGTCTGGGATCTCGATCCCCTCGCCCGCCAGCCCGGCGCGCACCTCCGGCGCGTTCAGCAGCCCCGCCAGCAGGCGGGCGTTGACCTCGCCCGAATAACCGCCGCAGGCGCCGCATTGCAGCGCGCTTTCATGCGGGTTGTTGGTGACATGGGCACCGTGGCCGGCCAGCAGTACCACCGGGGCGAACCCCTCGGTCAGCGACATGGCGCGCAGGGCGCCGGCCGCCGCGGCGACCCGGCTCGCCAGCGGAACGTCGGGCGCAAGCGCGGGGGCCGGTCCACCATCGCCGCCGCCATGCGGCAGGTTCAGCGCATCGCGCAGAAGCTTGCCGGCATAGACCGGGCCGGTCGCCTCGACGAAGGCGAAGGAGGACACGGCGGCCAACTTGAACCGGCCCCAGGCGCGCTTGGCGCGGTCCCGGATCCTCTGGGCCTGGTCCGCACCGGTACCGCCCGCGGCCATCCCGGCAGAGGCGAGCCCCGGCGCCAGAAGCACAGGCAGACGGTTTTCGACCACGTCCGAAGCAACGTCGTTATGCGCCACGCCCACAAGGAAGAAGCCGGCCACGCCCAGGGTCTCGGCCCCGTCATCGGCGGCTTCGAGCGCCCGACGGATCACCTCGGAGCGCACGTCGATGCAGAAGGCGGCCTGGAAGGCCGGCCGGTCCGCGGCTGCGTCGGTCTCCGCCGGTGCGGCCAGCCGCTCGCCCAGCTGCCGCTCGGCCGCGCGCTCGGCCGCGGCCTGCAGGATGCAGTCGATCGTCTGGTCGGCGCTGGGCGTCAGCGGGGCGGCATGGGCGGCGACGGTCTCGGCCCAGCGGTCCGCGATGGCCGCGCCGTGCCGAAGGAACAACGCCTCGTCCCAGAGAAGCCGGATCGCCAGCAAATCGGTGACCACCGGATCGCGCCCGCCGGTCTTCTCGGCCTCCCACATGCGTTGCCGGGCCAGCTGCGCCCAGCCGCCCATGTCCATGAGAAGACGGTGGAACGCGGTCGGCGCCGCTTCCGGCCCGATGCCCAGCCGCTCGGCCGCCCGGCCGAGCGCCCGCCAGGGCGAGGCCGGCGCGCCGGCCACATGGGCGGCAAAGCCCGAGAGCCCGTTGATCTCGGCCGTGAGATCACGGAGTGCGAAATCCCGCCAGGCGGTATAGGCCGCGCCGTCGCCCGGCGCCGCCCAGAGCGCCTGGCCCGCGTCGAAATACCCGGCCGCCCAGGCGCCGATCCGGTCCGCGATCAGGCCGGGCCAGTCGGTGCCGGTGACCTCGGCGGCCAGGTCGGCCACCGTTGGCAGGGCCCGCGGCGCGGGCGCCTCGGCCTCGGCCGCCGCCTTCAGCGCGGCGACGGACCCCGGCCGTCCGGCGCGCGGCGCGGCTTCCAGCGCGGCGGCGAGATCGGCATCGGTGATCGCACCGGCGGCGATCTCGGCGCGGATCTCGGCCCGCGGACGGGTCACCGGGGCGCCGGCGACCCGGGCCAGCCGCGCGGCGGTGATCGGCAGGCTCTCCTCGGCCTGGCCGAGATAGGGGTTGACCGCGACACTCGTCGCCAGCGGCCAGAGCGGCGGCACCTGGCGCGCGGCGGCCTCGGCCTCTGCGACGAGCTCGAGAAGGGCGGCGGGATAGGTCTGGTGCTGGGTCAGCATGGCATGTCCCTTTCGATCAGGAGGAAGAGGTCCGGCGCGCCCAGCCGCCAAGCAGCCGGTCGAACACCGCGTTCGCGTAAAGCCCGTTGGCGAGGTGGACGCGCAGGCCTTGCGCGGCCGGGTGCCCGGCCCAGAGCGGCAGGAGCGCCTGCGCCACCGCCACCGCGCCGAAGCTGACCATCGCCAGCACGATCAGCGCCCATTCGAGCGCGCCGGGCACCGGCGGCGCCGGCAGCACGCCCTGGGTCAGCCATTCGGCCGCGCGCTGCAGCGCGAAGTAGCTGACCGACGCCGCCAGCGCGAAGACCGCCGTGTGGCGCGTCAGCGCCCGCGGCGCGGCATCGGCCAGCCCCTGCGCGATCAGGTAGGCGACGCCGAAGATCAGGATCGCGCCGAGCGCCAGCGCCTGCGGCGCCTTGTCGGCCGCGCCGAAACCGACGGCCACGGCGGCATAGATCGCCAGCGCCGCGAGGAAGGCGCGGCCCACCGCGCGCCCGTCGGGCACCGCGACCGGCCCCGGCCGCCGGATCGCGGCGATGCCCTTGATCGCGCCGCCCGCGGCGAGGAAGGCATGCGCCTTGTAGAGCGAATGCGCCACGATATGCAGCAGCGCCAGCGGGAAGAGCGCCAGCCCGCATTGCAGGATCATGAACCCCATCTGGGCGATGGTGGACCACGCGAGCGAGGTCTTGACCGCGGGCTGGGTCAGCATGACCAGCCCGCCGAAGAGCGCGGTGAAGCCGCCGATCATCGCCAGCGCCGCCAGGATGCCGGGCGCGGCCAGCATCACATCGGCAAAGCGGATCAGCAGCACGCCCCCGGCATTGACCACCCCGGCATGGAGCAGCGCCGAGACGGGCGTCGGGGCCTCCATCACCTCGGTCAGCCAGCCATGCAGCGGGAACTGCGCCGATTTGAGCAGTGCGGCGACGGCCAGCAGGGCGGCCGCACCGCCCACGGCCGGGCCGGCCGCGCCCGCGCGGGCGGCGGCGTTGATGGCCGCGATGTCGCCGGTGCCGAAGCCCCAGGCCAGCAGCGCCGCCGCGCCGATCAGCGCCACGTCGCCCATCCGCGCGGTGACCGCCTTCTTGCGGGCCGCGCGCCGGGCGGCGGGACGCCCGGGATAGAACAGCAGGAGCTTCTGCAGGGTCAGCCCGGTCACGATCCAGGCCAGCACGAGCTGGCCGAGGCTGCCCGCCGTCACCAGCAGAAGCACCGCCGCAAGCGTGGCCGACATCCAGCCGGTAAAGGCGCCCTGCCCGCTCTCACCGTCGAGATAGGTGACCGAGAAACGCAGCACGATCCAGCCGATGAAGGCCACCAGCAGCAGCATCACCGCGCTGACCGCGTCGAGCCGGACCGCCAGCAGGCCCGGGATCAGCGTGGCGGTGCCGGGCCCGGCGAGCACCAGCGCGACCGCGGCCAGCATGGCCACGACGACCGCGCCGGCCGCGGCCGCCTCGGCGGCGCGCGGCAGCCGGCCGGGGCGCTTGCCCGGATGGCGGATGGCGTACAGCGCCGGCAGGATCAGCAGGAACGGCGCGAGATAGGGCAGATAGGCATGGGCGGACATCGCGTCTCTCTCCGTGGCTCGACAGGGTCACGCCGGGATAGCAACGCGATCTCCGAATATAAAATTCATTGTTTAGGTATATTCGTTTCATTATACAGAACGATATGGCGGCGTTGAACTACAACCACCTCTATTACTTCTGGGCCGTGGCCCATGACGGGAACCTGACTCGCACCGCCGAGCGGCTGAACCTGTCGCAATCGGCGCTGTCGGTGCAGATCCGCAAGCTCGAGGACCGGCTCGGGCACGCCCTCTTCGAACGGCGCGGGCGGCAGCTGCACCTGACGGAGGCCGGGCGGATCGCGCTCGACCACGCCGACGCCATCTTCGCCGCCGGCGCGGAACTTCTGGGCACGCTGCAGCAGGCGGGCCGGACGCGCGCGGCGCTGCGCGTCGGCGCGCTGGCGACGCTGTCGCGGAACTTCCTGATCGGGTTCCTGCGCCCGGTCCTGGGCCGCCCGGATGTGGAGGTCGTGCTGCGGTCGGGCAGCACCGCGGAGCTTCTCCAGGGGCTCGAGACGCTGAACCTCGACGTGGTTCTGATCAACCAGCCGCCCGCGCGGGACTCGCTGACGCCCTTCGTGGCGCACCGTCTGACCGAGCAGCCGGTCAGCCTCGTCGGTCCGCCAGAGCGGATCGCCGACGGCGCCGGCCTGGCCGATCTCCTGACCCGCCAGCCGGTGATCCTGCCCACCGTGAACAGCAGCGTGCGGATGGGGTTCGACGCGCTGACCGACCGGCTGGGCCTGCGTCCCCAGATCGTGGCCGAGGTCGACGACATGGCCATGATGCGCCTGCTCGCGCGCGAGAATGTCGGCCTGGCGCTGGTTCCGCCCATCGTGGTCAAGGACGAACTGGTCAGCGGCCTGCTGGTAGAGGCCGACCATCCGCTCGGCATCGCCGAGGCGTTCTACGCGGTGACGGTGGCGCGGCGCTTTCCGAACCCGATCCTGCGCGATCTCCTCGAGGCCGGCGCCGGCTGACGGCCGGTCACGACAGTGGCGCTGCCAGCACCTCGCGGATGGCGCGCGCCAGCTCGGCCCGGCGATAGGGCTTGCGCAACACCCTGGTCGCCGCGGCGGCGCGATCCCCGTTCCCGGACGAGGGTCCCTTGCCCGCGTAGCCCGTGGTGATCAGCGTGCGAAGCCCCGGATCGCGCGTCATGGCCGCCCGCGCCAGCGCGTCGCCCCCGATGCGCCCCGGCATGACGAGATCGGTGAGCAGCAGGTCGAACCGCCCGGGTTCCGCCAGCAGGGCAAGCGCCGTGTCGCCGTCCGGCGCCTCGGTCACGTCGTAGCCGAGCCGTTCGAGCTGGCGCACGAGATTGGCGCGCACCTCGGGCTCGTCCTCCACCACGAGCACGCGCTCGGACCCGCCCTCGATCACGCCGGACGCCCCCGGTGTTTCGGCCGCGCGCGCCCCGTTCGGCGGCGTCTCCGCGGCGGGCTCTCCGGCGACCGGAAGGTAGATCCGGAAGGTCGTCCCTTGCCCCGGCGTGCTCTCGACGGTGACGGTGCCCCCGGATTGCCGCGAAAAGCCGTAGACCATCGACAGCCCCAGCCCGCTGCCGCCGGCCGGCCCCTTGGTGGTGAAGAACGGCTCGAAAACCTGGTCGAGATGCTCGGGCGCGATGCCGCTGCCGGTATCGGACACGCTGATGGCGACACAGGGACCCTCGGGCATGTCCTGGCCCGCCTCGGCATCCCGCGGCGGAAGCGTCACGTTGCGGATGTCGATCTCCATCCGGCCACCGCCCGGCATCGCGTCCCGCGCGTTGACGGCGAGGTTGACAAGACAGGTTTCCAGTTCCGAGGGATCCACCCAGACGCTGCTGACATCCGGCGCGCTATGCATCGCAAGCGTGATCTGCTCGCCAAGCGCCTGGTGCAGCAGCCGGTCCATCGATCCCGTCAGCGCGACGGGGTCCACGCGCTCGGGCATCAGCGACTGGCGGCGCGAGAACGCCAGCAGCCGGTGGGTCAGGTTGGCGCCGCGATCGGCCGTCGCCAGGATCTCCTCGGCCTGGATCCGGGCCTTGGGATTGTCCTCGAGTCGATCGACGAGCAACTCGGCATTGCCGGCGACGATCATCAGCAGGTTGTTGAAATCATGCGCGATCCCGCCGGTCAGCTGGCCCAGGGCCTCCATGCGCTGGGCCGATTGCAGCTGGTCCTGCACCTCGAGCTCGCGGGTGACGTCCCGCGCCACGATCGACACGAACTCCACCGCGCCGTCGCGGGCGCGATGCGGAAAGGCCACGAGCGACACCGTGCGCACGACGCCGGCCATGTTCGCGCAGCGGACCTGCCCGCTCCAGCGGCCACGGCGGATGGCCTCGGGCAGGATCTCGTCGAGGAAGAGGGCGCGGTCCGGTCCGAGAACGACATCCGACAGCGTGACGCCACGGACCGCGGCATCGGCGGCCAGCCCGAGCATCTCGCGGCCGCTCCGGTTCAGGAACTGGATCCGCCCGTCGGGCGCGGAGGTACAGACGACGTCCGGGGTTTCCTCGATGATCGCCGCCAGCCTGTCGCGCGCGGCGCGCAGGCGGACCCGTTCGGTCACGTCGCTGCCGATACCGCGATAGCCCCGGAATTCGCCATCCGGGCCGAGAACCGGCTGGCCGCTGACGCGGAACCAGAAACGCTCGCCCCGCGTGTTGTCGTAAGGATAGAGCAGCTCGCGGAACGGCGCCTGCGCATCCATGGCGCCGATATCCTCGAATCCCGCCCCCGCCAGCTGCACCAGTTCGGCGCGCGACATGCCGATCATCGCGTCCGGCGGATCGCCGGTGATCTCGCTGAACCGCCCGGAGATCGCCGTGATCCGAAGCTCGCCATCCATTTCCCAAAGCCAGTCCGTCGCTGCGGCCGCGAAATCCGAGAGGCTCTTCCGGGCCTCCAGCGCATGGCTGGCCGACGCCGACAGGTAGCGCGCGAAAATCTCGAGCAGGAGCGCCAGCGCCAGGGCGGTGACGACCACGAAGAGGATGCCCTTGACGGTCTGCAACTGCGCCTCGGTCCAGGGCAGCGTCCCCGAAACAAGGTGCAGCAGATGATCGGAGCCGAGAATCCAGGCGACCCCGAACACCGCGTAGATCACCGGCACCCAGTGCAGAGAGCGGAACGGCCGAAAGCCGACCTCCGGCTGCGGCGGGTCCGCCCAGCGATGCGCCCCCGCTTTGGCGCCGGCCCTCGTTGCATCCTCCGACACGGCGATCTCTCCGGGACAGCTTCCGATGCGCCCACCCTTCCAAAGATCGGGCCGCCAATCAACGCCCTACCCTATTTGGGGGATGCCTTGCCGCCGCGTGCCCGTGGCCCGCGCCGCTATTCCCGGAGCGCCCGGTCGCGGGTGCGCACCACGGGCGCCATCAGATAGGCCAGCACCGTGCGCCTTCCCGCCAGGATGTCGACGCCGGCCACCATGCCCGGCAGGATTTCGACCGGCTGGCCGTCGGCGTCGCGCAGAACGCCCGCCGTCGCGATTTCGACCACGAAGGCGCGTTCGTCCCGGTCCGGACGGGTCACGGCATCGGCGCCGATCCGCAGGATCTCGCCGTCCAGCGCCCCGTAGCGCGACGGATCATAGGCGGTGATCGAGACCCGCGCCGCCTGCCCCGGCCGCAGGAAGGCGATATCGGCCGGTTTCAGATAGGCCTCGATCAGCAGATCGTCGCCGATGGGCACGATCTCGAGCAGCGGATCGCCCGCCCGTGCCAGCCCGCCGATGGTGTTGAGGTTGAGGCGGTTGACCACGCCTCGCACCGGCGCAGTCAGCACGGCGCGGGTCAGCCGGTTTTCAAGCGCGGGAAGCCGCGTCAGGACCTCGGCCAGTTCGGCCTCGGCACGGGCGAGATCCTCCAGCGCGCCGGCCCGCGCCGCCGAGCGGGCCGACAGGACACGATCCTCGATCTCGGCGGCCGCGGCCCGGGTCGCGGCCAGCTCCGCCCGCGCGGCGCTCTCGCGGCCGGCGGCCTCGGCCCGGCGGCCGCGCAGTCCCAGCAGCGTCGTCGCCGGCTCGACGCCGTCCTCGACCAATGGCGCGATCAGCGCGATTTCCTCGTCGATCAGGCGGATGGCTTCCGCCGCCGCCTCCGCCCGGGCCGCGGCGGCGGCGATCTCTTCCTCGCGTTGGCGCCCCTGGCGGCGCAACACCGCGATCTCGTCGGCCAGCGCCGCGCGGCGGGCGGCGTAGAGCGCGATCTCCGAGGCCACGAGATTTCCAAGCTCGTCATAGGTCGCGGCGTCCGGGGCGAAGGGCCGCGACTCGATCTCGGCCCGCAGCCGGGCGATACGCAGCTCCAGCGACAGCGCGCGGCGGCGCGTCTCGCCGAGTTGGCTCTCGATCTGCGTGTCGTCCAGCGTCAGAAGCGGGTCGCCGGCCGCCACGAGATCGCCTTCACGCACATGGAGCGCGGCCAGCACGCCCGCCTCGGAGGCTTGCACGATCTGCACGTCGCCCGACGGCACCACGCGCCCGTCGCCGCGGGTGACGACATCGAGCTCCGTTCGCGCCGCCCAGACCCCGGCGATGGCGAGAAAGGCCAGGATCAGCAACAGCAGCAGCGAAGCCCGCACCGGGTTGCCGCCCCGGATCTCGCGGGCCAGGTCGCGGGCCGGCCGCGCGCCCCTAGGCATCGGCCGCCCCCTGCCCCGGGCCCGCACCGATGATCTCTGCCTTCGGGCCGTCGGCCACGACGCGGCCGTCCTGCAGCACGATCACCCGGTCGACGAGGTCGAGCAGGCTCATCCGGTGCGTCACCACGATCAGCGTGCGGTCCGCGGCATGCGCCTTGAGCCGGGCGATCACGGCCTTCTCGGTGGCGACGTCCATCGCCGAGGTTGGTTCGTCGAGCACCAGCACCGGCGGCGCCCCGAGCAGCGCGCGGGCCAGCGCGATCGACTGGCGCTGCCCGCCCGACAGCCCCTCGCCCCGCTCGCGCAGGCGCAGGGCATAGCCATCGGGATGGCGCGCGGCGAAATCGTCCACGCCGGCGAGCCGGGCCACCTCCAGCACCTCCTCGTCGCGCGGGCGCGCGGCCCCGATGGCGATGTTCTCGAGCAGCGTGCCCGAGAACAGCCAGACATCCTGCAGGACCGAGCCGATGTTGCGGCGCAGATCGCCCGGATCGACCTGGCGGATATCGGTCCCGTCGATCCGCACCGCGCCGCGCGTCGGCTCGTAAAGCCCGAGCGCCAGGCGCGCGACGGTGCTCTTGCCGGACCCGATCGGCCCGATCACCGCGACCTTCTCGCCCGCCGCGATCTCGAGCGACACGCCTTTCAGCGCCTCCTCGCGGGCGTCCGGATAGGCAAAGCTGACATCGTTGAAGCTGAGCCGCCCCGCGACCCGCGGCCGCGAGAGAAAGCGCCGGCCCGGCGGACGCTCGCTCTCGGCGCGCATCAGCGCGTCGATGGCCCGGTAGGCCGTGCGCGCCTGGCTGGCGCGCACCAGCGTCTGCGCCACCTGCCCCAGGGGCGCCAGCGCCCGCCCGGTCAGGATCACGCTGGCGATGAGCGCGCCCATCGAAATCCGGTTCTCGATGATCAGGAACACCCCGTAGAAGACGATCAGCACCTGCGCCGCCTGCTGGGTGAAGGCGGTGGCGTTGAGCGCAAACTGGCTGACCGCCCGGGTCCGCACGCCATGGCCCGCCTGGGCGGCAAGCGCCCGGTCCCAGCGCGCGGCCATATGCGCCTCGGCCCGGGCGGTCTTGATCGTCTCGAGCCCCGACAGGGTTTCGACCAGCACGGCCTGTTTCGACTGGCCGTCCGCGAAGCTTCGCTCGGCCAGGCGGCTCAGCACCGGCTGGGTCAGGAGCGCAACGACCAGCACCACCGGCAGGGCGATCAGCGGGATCACCGCCAGCGGCCCGCCGATCAGCGAGATGACGAACACGAAAAGGAAGACAAAGGGCAGGTCCACGACCGCCACCAGCGTCGCCGAGGCCATGAAGTCGCGCAGCATGTCGAACTCGCGCAGCGCCGCCGCCATCGCCCCGGTGGAGCCCTTGCGCACCGCCATCCGCAGCGACAACAGCCGCGCGAAGACCTGCCGGCCGATCACCAGGTCGGCCCGCTGGCCGGCGCGGTCGATGAACCCGGCCCGGAGCGTCTTGATCGCGAAATCGAAGACCAGCGCGATGCCCACCCCGACGGTCAGCGCGACCAGGCTTTCGGTCGCCTGGTTCGGGAGCACGCGGTCATAGACCACCATGATGAAGATAGAGGTGGTCAGCGCCAGCACGTTGGCCACCGCCGCGGCCAGGATCACCTGGAGGTAGCTCCAGCGATTTGCGGCGATGGCCGACCAGAACCAGTGCCCCTCGCCGGCGCCGGGCGCCTCGGCGCCACCGGCCGGGCGCAGGATCAGCGCCTCGCCCGTGGCCACCTTGCCAAGCGTCGCCGCCGTCATCCGCCCGGTGCCTTCGCCGAGCCGCGGGTCGAAGACGTCGAAGCCCCCGCGGCGCAGCCCCTCGACCACGACGGCGCCGTCGCCGGTCAGCAGGATCGCCGGCAGGAGCGCGGCATCGAGTTCCCCGGGCGAGAGCGGGCCGAAGCCGACCTGGAAGCCCGCGGCCTCGGCCGCGCGGATCGCCGCGCGCAGCCCGTCATCGTCCTCGTCCGGGCGGTCGGCCTCCTCGATCAGCGCGCGCGAGACCGGCAGGCCCAAACCGGCCGAGGCATGCACGAGACAGGCCGCGATCCGGGCGCGCCTGTCCATCGCGGTCGACCCGTCGTCGGCGGGCGCGGTCCCGGCGGCGGCCGGCGCGTCGGCGGGCGCGGTCCCGGCGCCGGTCATCCGCCGCATCCGGCGGCGCAGAGCCCGAGCGCGGGCATCAACCCGCCCGTCAGCCGCAGCATCTCGTAGCCCGTCAGGCGCTGGCGGCTTTCCACCTCGAGCCGCGCCGCGCGCGCCAGGTCGAGATCCCGGCCGAGATCCAGCAGGTCCACGATGTCGGCCCGGCCCGCGCGCAACTGTGCCCGCGCATCCGCCAGCGCCGCGGCGGCGGCCTCTTCGGCGGCGCGGGCGGCGGCGACCTCGCGGGTCAGCGCGGCCGCCCGCGCCGCTGCCTGGCGGTAGGCGCTCGAGAGGCGCTCCGTCTCCAGCGCGCGGCGGGCCACGGCCGCATCGCGCCGCGCGCGAGCCTCGGCGACGGCGGCTTTCTGGCGGCCGGCCGTCCCGACCGGGTAATCCAGCCGCAGCCCCGCGCCGAGCGCCGGGTCGTCGTCGAGCGGGGCCTGCCCGGTAATATCCAGGAACACCGTCGGCCGCGCCCCGGCCTCCGCCCGGGCGAGGTCGGCCTCGGCGGCTTCCGTCTCGGCCCGTAGTGCGGCCAGCGCGGGATGCGCGCCGGGACGCCCCCCCGCCGGGGGCGGCGCCGGCGGCACGGGGCCGACCGCGGCCGGCACGTGCCCGAATATTTCGGCCAGGCGGGCCTCGGCCGCAGCGATCCGGCCCTCCGCCGCGGCCCGGCGCGCGGCAAGATCCGCCCCGCGCGACGCGACGCGCAACGCCTCGGCCTGGCGCCCGGCCCCGGCCGCGAGCCGCTGTTCGACCTGCGCGGCGACGGCCGCGTGGCGATCCTGCGCGTCGACGATCACCCGGAGCGCCTGGCGCGCGACCGCCAGCGATTCCCAGGCCGTGACGCCGTCGAAGGCCCGCGCCGCCAGGCTGTCGCCGCTATCCGCCCGCGCGGCGTCGCGCCGCGCCGCCGCCGCGCGTTGCCCGGCCCGCGCGACGCCCCCGTCATAGAGCCGCTGCGTGGCGCGCGCGGTCGGCACGACCCCGTCCGCGCCCGCGGTGTTGGCGCTGGCCTCCAGCCCGATGTTGAAGCTCGGCCGGAAGGCCGCGCCGGCCCGGCTCAGCGCGGCCTCGGCCGCGGCCTCGCCCGCCGCCGCGGCGTCGCGGACCGGGGTGTCGGCCAGCGCCACGGCGAGCGCGCGGGCCAGCGGCGTGCCCGCCAGGCGCGGTTCGGGCACGGCCGGAGACGGCGTCTCTGGCGCCGCGGCGGGCGGCCCATCGCCCCCCGGCGGCGGCGGCCCCGCGGGTAGGCAGGCCACCAGGCAGACCGGCAGCGCCACGAGCAGAAAGAGCCGGGACCGGGTCATTCGCTGGCCGCCGCCGCGCGCACCGCGGCCAGGAACGCATCCGCCCGCGCGGCCTCCGGGTCGGGCCGACCGGCCGGGACGTGCGCGCCCGCCCCACGCACCGGGGCGTCGGCCGGTTCGGTCGGAAAGCGGCGCAGCGTTTCGAGCGAGACCTGCTGGAGATGCGCCAGCTGCAAGGCCCCCGACCGGTGAGCCTCGGCCAGCGCCGCGCCCGAAAGCCGCGCCAGGGCGTCCGCGTCGGGGACCATCAGATCCGGGCGTACGCCCGTCCAGGGCACGAGCAGGCCCGCGGCGTCCAGCACCGCCGTGGCCGACCGCGCCGCCGCGCGCGAGCGCGCCCAGGCGCCAAGCCGCGCCACCCGGTCGGCCGTCGCCTTGTGCAACGCGCCATCGGCCGCAAAGAGCGGCAGCGCCCCGCGCTGGCCGGCCGGCAGCAGCGCGGCCGGGTCGACATGCACCGCCGTCCCGGCCGCGTCGGCGGCGGGGCGGAAGGGATAGGCGCGCAGCAGATGCGGCGTGTAAGAGGCGCGCCAGCGCCCCGCCCCGTCGATCAGCACCGACGGGCCGTCCGGGGCGAAGCGCAGCGGCACCGCCGGCCCCGTCCCGTCCGCGCCGCGGGCAAAGGCGAAGGGCATCCGCACCGCCACCGCCGCGATCTCGGCCAGGGCCACCGGCACCTCGCCCCAGTCGGCGGCAAAGGCATAATCGGCCGGGCGCCGCCAGGCGCGGCCGGCATGAACCTCCGGCGAGAGAGGCACGGTGCTGTCATTCATGCGTGTCATACCGGGCCGCGGCCCCGCGCGTCGCACCGCGCGGGGCCTGTGCTGGATCAGACCTCGGCCTGGTTGCGCAGCAGCTCGAAATTGTCGGCGGTGAAGCCCGAAAGCGCATCGCCCGTGAGGCCCACGAAATCGGCGATGTAGTCGATGTCGGCATAGTCGTCGCTTTCATCGTCCGGCGTGCCGCTGTCGCGAACCGCCACGTCGCCATCCGCACCGAAGCCGACCTTGGCCAGCGACGACCCGCTCGCATCGCCCGAAAGCACGAAGAGCACGTCGCCCTCGCCCATGCCGGTAAGGCTGTCGTTGATGAGCTGCACGACATCCGCGTCCTCGAAATCTTCCATCGCGCCCTCGAAGATCACCAGCCCGGTGTCGTCGCTGACCGCGAGGGTTTCGCCCGTCGCGACCTTCTGGATGGCGTCGCCGCCGACACCGCCGATGCTGTAGTCGTCGACATCGACCAGGATCGCGTCGGCATTCTCGCCAGCGCCGGTTTCGAAGCCGTAAATCGTCTCGAGCCCGCCGAAGCCCGCGGAACTCTCGACCACCACGCTCTGCGTGCCGGCGCCATCAATGCCCTGCAGGTGGGCGAAGCCCTCGAAACCGAAACCGCCGTCATCGGCCGGCACCCCGAAGCCGATGCCATAGCTGCCATTGCCCGTTTCCGGGGTGACGCCGAAACTCACGAGTTCCACCGTCGCGGCGGTGTCGTTCCGGATGGCGGCGTAGTCGATATCGACCTGGAAATAGGCATAGTCGAGATTGGCGTTTACTTCCCCCGTCTCAACCGTGTCATCTTCCTGCACATGCGTTCCGTAGCTGGGCGTGACAGTGTCGTCGTACCCGACTGCGCCGCCGAAGAAGATGTCGAAATCGAAGCCGTCGATCAGGTCCGGCGCGCCCGCGAAGAAGTCCAGCGCCGCCTCGCGATCCACGGCGACGGTCACGGTGTCGCCCTCGCGGGTGATCTTCAACTCGCCCTCGTCCCCGTTCAGGTTGCCAAGGAAGAAGCTGTCATCGTCGGAAAGCGTGTCGTCGCTGAAATCGGACAGCCCGCCGCCATCGACGATCGCGTCTTGGCCGTCAGCCACGAAACTGTCATTGCTGTCCTCCAGCATCCCCACCGCGTCGGTGAAGGTACCGGTCGCGAGATCATAGGCGAAGCCGGTGAAGTACTCGTCCTCGGCCCGATCACCGGGATCGGAGAGCAGGACCGTGATCGGGTCACCGGTCGCCGGGTCGACACGCAGCGCATCGATGACCAGGTCGCCATACTCGTCCAGCTCGACCCCGAATTCGCGCGCCGTGACGGTGCCACCCGCCGCGACCGACGCCAGGTAACCGGCCTGCGGATCGAACTCCTCGGCCGAGACGTCTTCCTTCACGAGGATCACCGCCGCCGGCCCGTCGGCCGGAAACGCCACGTCCTCGGCGATCACGATGACGTTGTCGGCCAGGTCCCCAGTGCTCAAGCCGAGATCGCTTAGGGTGATGGTCTGCCCAGCGATCCCGGTGGTGTCGATATTCGTGCCATCGGACCCCAGCGCCCCGGCCAGCTGCGCCGCCGGGATATCATAGAGGGTGACCGCGGGATCGTCGTTCTGCCCGACGGTCTCGCCTGACAGGGTCAGGTTCGACTGTACGATGCCGAGCCCGTCGTCGGTGAGGGTCACGAAAGACGACAGCGCCGCGAGATCGGTTTCTTCGGGGCCGCCGTCGAAGGCGAAGCTTTCCGCCAGCTGGCCGTCGGCACCGTAGAGCAGCGCCTTGTAATGGAAGTCGGACAGCCGGTCGGACTCGGTGACGGTGTAGTCCATGTCCAGGACGGCGACGAACTGCCCGTTCGAGAGCGTGCCCGTCTCCTCGATCTCGGCCGCGAAATTCTCGACGCCGGCGACCGCATCCACCTCCGGCCGGATCACCCGCCCGCCATGGGCAAAGACCGTCTGGCCGTCGATATCGGAATTGACCAGCAGGTTGAGCGTCACGCTCGTGGCGCCCGCGGCCGCGATGGTGACGGGCACGGCGGCGGTGCTGCCGTCGAGCGCCTCGATGTCCTCGGGCGGGATGGCGATGCTGAAGACGCCGTTCGCGCCGGTCTGGCCGGTATAGGTCTCTTCGCCGATGGTCACGCTCACCTCGGTGCCCGCGTCGACGTTCGACACCGCCCCGTCGACGGTGTTCTCCCTTTCGACGAGATTGCCGCCCTCGTCGAATTCCTGCGCGTCGAAGACGACGACATCGCCGTCCTGCTCGCCACCCTCGAGGGTGATGGCCGGTCCGGTCTGGTCGGTCACCTCCACCTCGGTCGTGGCGGCGGCGGAGTCCTGCAGACCGTCATTGGCCACGGCCGAGATCGTGTATGTCTCGACCGCGGCGCTCGAGAGATCGAGCGCCTCGGTCGCCCAGGCGCCCGTTTCGTCCGCGGTCACCGTGATGTCCCCGGCAAAGAGCGTCGAGCTGAGCGTGACGGTCGCCCCCGCCTCGGCCGTACCGGAAATGGTGACCGAACCGGCCTCGTTCGGGTCGATCACGTCGTCGCCCGCGACGGTGGCGATCACCGGCGCGGCGGGCGGGGCGACATTCACCGTCACCGCGCGCGTCGCGGGCGCGGAGCTGTTCCCGACCGAGTCGGCCGCCGTCGCCGAAAGCGTGAGCGCCCCGTCGCTGGCCCCCGAGAGATCCGCCGTCACCGTCCAGGCGCCGTCGGCCCCGGCGGTCGCCGTGAGGTCGGCGATGCCGTCCCCGCTGACCGTGACGGTCGCGCCTGCCTCGGCCGTGCCGGAAATGGTCAGCGAGTCGGCCTCGGTCGCGTCGATCACGTCGTCGCCCGCGACGGTGGCGATCACCGGTGCATCGGGCACGGTGGCGTCGAGGGTGACCTGCGCGGTCTGGGCGGCGCTGGTGACCTCGGTCGGCGTGCCTTCGGCGGTCTCGACTTCGGTGGTGGCGGTGACGGAAACCTCATGCGCGCCATCCGCCGGAAGATCCTCGGCGGCGAAGGTCACGGACCAGGTGTTGTCCGTTCCCACGGTCGTGGTGGCGGTTTCGTCCCCGAACGCGACGGTGATCTCGGTCTCTTCACGGCCCGTGCCGGTGAAGGTCACGCCCGCAGCGGCCTCGGCGGCGTCGATTTCGGTGTCGACCTCGGCGAGGGTCGGGCGGAGCGGTCGGGCGGACTCGATTTCGCCCTCGATATCGAGGTCCCCCACATCGTTCCCGGCCTCGACCTCGTCCGCGAGCGTACCGGTGACGACAGACTGGACGGTCGCAATGCCGTCGCTGTTCGTCGCTTCGTCCACGGCTTCGTTGGCCACCCTGGCCGCCGTGGCGATGTCGGCGCTTCGTCCCGTGTCGAGCCCGGCCTCTTCAAGCGCCGCGTTAATTGCGGCGGCAATTTCGGTCTCCTCCGTGAGCGGGTCCTCGCCCTCCCCGGCATCTTGCAGCGCGCGGGCCAGCGCGGTCACCGCGGCACCGTCATCGCCGCCCGCGGCCTTGGCCAGGCTCATGACGTTGGCGACCTTCGCCGCGGCCTGGAGTGCGGCGGGATCGTCACTCTCTGCCTCGGCCGCCTCCACCGGGTCGAGCGACGTCAGAGGCTCGCTATAATCCTCCAGCCCGAGCTTCGTCTTGATGACCTCTTCGGCCTCGGCGGCGTCGAGCGGTTCATCGTCTTCTGCGGTCGCCTCCACCAACGACTGCACCAGCGTCGTCAGCGGCGTCACAACGGTCGAGCCCGCCGGGGCGGTCAGCGTGCCGGTGAAGGGCTCACCGGTGGAAATGTCGATGCCGTCAATCGAGGTCAGCACCATGTCGGCGTCGAAGATGGACCGGTCGAAGAACCCGATATCTGGCTCCTCATCTTCGTCATCTGCGGTGAAGGTGTAGCGTTCGCCCTCATCCCACCTGCCGTTTTCATTGGCATCGTGGAACACGCGCGCCCCGGCCAGGTAGCCGTCGGCGACGGGTGCGAACTCGGGCGCCCCCGCCCCGCCGCCGTCCGGATCGGAGCCCGACGCGACGGCCGCCGCCCCGCCGAGCGCCAGGCCGCCGGCCGCGATCTGGCCGAGCCCGAGCCCGAGCCCCGCCGGCGCCACGCCCGCGGCCGCGGCGATGGCCTCGCCCGTGGCGGCGGCCACCATCACCTCGCCGCCGGCACCGGTCGTCACGGCCCCGGCGGGCAAGGTGGTCGTCCGCCCGCCGGACAGCGTGACCTCGACCTGCCCGTCCGCCAGCACGCGGAAGCTCTCGACGCCCTCGACGTCGGACAGCGCGACCAGCTCCTGCGTGGCCTGCGCGGCCGCCGCCATCGGCAGCAGCAGCGTCATGCCGGACAGCCCGGCCGCGACGGCGCGCTGATTCTTTCGCACCCAGTCGCGGACGAATCGCCGGCGCGCCGACGAATCACGCGGCACGTCCACCGGCCGGGCGCCCTCGGCCCGCGCCAGATCCGCGTCGTCTGCAAAGAAAACCCCGGGGAGAACGGTGTAGCCATCGGTCGCCCGGGCCAGAACCATCTTCCGCACCGTCGCGCGCACGTCATCCGTCATGTCGGTCAATCCCTGTACTCGTTACTCATTAACACCGCCCCGCGGGTGGCGTGATCATTGTCCAACCCGCCGCAACGGTCAAGCCGCGTCGGCGGAACCGGCGGAATTCCTTACCCGGGCCGCCCGACAGGCCGGGCGATGTCCGCGTAACGAAAGAGGTTTCGCCCGGACAACCGGCTAGCCCCGCGGCCCCGGTCCGAAACGCCGCGCCCGTTGCCGCCCCCGTCGCGCCGTTCGCCGAAGCCAGGCCGGTCCGGCCCCAGGAGCGTAAACGGCCAGTGAGCCTGCCGCTCCCCTTGACGGCAACCGGTTTGCATTGGCGCCCCGAATCTGAGAGCCCCGCGCCCGAGCCAAGGGAGACCCGACAGTGACCGCGCTTTCGATCCGGCGAAACGCACCCTTCGACCTTGCCCCGCTGGCCCGGCTTCTGAGCGACCGGGCAGAGCTGGCACTGGTCAACCCGAACGCCAAGCATCCCTTCGACCCGCTCGAATGGCAGGAGAAATGGCTGAACGAGGCCGATGACGCGTCCTTCTACCTTGTGGACGGGTCCGGGCATGAGCTGGGGTTCTTCGCGCTGCGCGTGGGTGTCGGCCCCGAGGTCCGGCACCTGACCTATGTCTATGTCGACCCGGCCGCGCGCGGCGGTGCCGGCGCGCAGATGGCCGCGCTGGTCGAAGAGGCCGCGCGGGGGCTCGGCGCGCTCTCGATCACCCTGAAGGTGGAGGCCGCGAACGCCAGGGCGCTGAACGCCTATCTGGCCGCGGGATACGAGGCGCTCGCGCGGCGCGGCGGCATGGTCACGATGCGGCGCGACCTCGGCTGAACGGCCGGGCACGGTCACGATCCGCGGCGCGCTCGCAGCGGCTGCGGACGATCCGCCTTTACAGCAGCCGGCCCAACGCGCACCCTAGCCGCGTCCCCGTTCGGTTTCGAGTGCCCGAGTTCCCGCGTGCCACAGCCCCCCTTGCCCCCCGCGCCGCAAACCCGGCCCAAACGCTGCCGCGCCGCCGGTCTACCAGTGGTTCTCCAGCAGGAAGGCCCGTTCCTCGCGGTAGAAGGGGATCTCCTTCAGGGCCTCGATCATCGCGGCATGGCGCCTGCAGGCGTCTTCGTGAAGCGCCATCAGCCGACCGTCGGCGGCGTAGCGCGCATACTGCGCGCGAAAGAGCGGGTCGGCCCGGTCGAAGGAAATCTCGCGCTCCGCGTGGTGGTTGCGCAGCCGCCAGTACCGACGCGAGACGCGATGCCGCGGCCGGACCACGTCCCCGCGATGATGTTTCATCAGGTAGGAATCGAGCGCGCGGAGCGCGAAATGGTCGAGCACGGCCAGATCATAGGTGCCGCGGCAATCATGCCCGTTGCGCCGGGCGTCCTCGGTGAAATGCGCCACCCGCGCACCGGAGCCGTCCAGCCAGAGGACCGGGTCAGCGCCGGTCGCGACATCGGGGCGATGGTTGCGGATCGCCTGCACCCGCGGCCCCAGCCGGGTGATCGATTTCACCCCCCGATGCGCCTTGCGCCGGCGCGGCGCCAGCGTCTGGTGACCGGGGAACTGGTCGCGCACGAAACCCGGCGCAAAGCGCGCGCGGCCGTTGCTGCCGTGGTTCAGTTCCGTCAGGCTCAGCACGTCGAAGCGTCCCGTCGCCGCGAAGAGGTCGCAGAGCCGTCCCGCGCCGACCCGGATGTTGATGAACTCGTCGACGTCCATCGAGACGAAGAAATCCGCCGCGCGGAACGCCGGCAGCCCCTGGGCGAAGGCCAGCGCCGCCGCCTGGAACCCCGTGCCCCCCGCCACCGCGGCCGGGTTCGGCAGATGCATCACCTCGCCCATCTCGTGCAGCCGGTCGAGAAGTTCGAGCGTGCCGTCGCTGCAATGATTGGTGAAGACGACCACGTCGGTCACCCCGATGGCCCTGTGCCAGGCGAGCCATTCGAGGATGTAGGGGCCTTCGTCCTTCATGCAGGTCGCGATCATCACCCGGGGCTCGGCGATCGGCCAGCTCCGGTAACCGCGGACCGGCATGGTGCTGGTTTCGGGATGCAGCGGCGCGATCCGACGATCCGGCGCGGCCCGGACGAAATGGCGGACGCTGGTCTCGCGGTTGCGCGGCAGGGCGAGGAAACCCGCCGCCTCGAGCCCATCGTGGATCGCCTCGACGCCCGCGGCGCCATAGACGCGCGGGTGCAGCTCGAGCACGATCTCGCGTATTCCGGCAAGATCGGCGCCGGCCAGCAGCGCGCGCTCGGCGCCCTCGATATCGCAGGCCAGGACGCTCGGCCGGAACTCTGCCAGCAGCGTATCGAAATCGACGGCCGGCACGTCGAGCACCTCGTGCGTGCCGCGCGGCTCGCCTGCGGTGGAGGAAGCCCAGAAACTCTCGTGCCGGAAAAACCCGACGCGCGCATCGCCGCCGCGCGTGACGGCGGCGGCGCGGATCGCGACCCCGGCGACGCCGTTCAGACGGTGGGTCTCGGCGATGAGCGGGATCAGGGCGGGATCGGCCTCGACGGTCATCACGGCCCCGACCCCGTTCACCGTCGCCGCCACCGTCGACAAGAGCCCGATCCCGCCGCCGAGTTCCAGGACCCGGTCGCCCGGGCGGATCGCGGCGCGCAGCGCCCGCGCCTCGCCGGCCTCGTAGCGCCCCTTGCGCAGGGACTGTTCGATGCGCCCGGTCACGATCCCGGGGATGATCGGGATCCGGACGCCCTGAACCTCGATAACCTCGTCGTAACTCAGATCCACCATGCAGACCCACTCACACGCGACACCACGCACCGGCCATGCACCCAGACTAACGCCCACCGCGGGAAAATCCATTTGTTTCCAGCATGCACGCCACCGCCTTTCATCTTGCTGAACGCGGCCCGCCTTGCATCCGGCACCCGGCCCCGCGCCGCCGACCCGCGGCACGGGGCGGCGGCATGAGCGCCCGCGATCCATCCCTGCTGGTCATCGCGACCATGAAGAACGAGGCGCCCTATCTGCTGGAATGGCTCGCCTATCACCGCGCGATCGGCTTTACCGCGTTCCTGATCTACACGAACGACTGCACCGACGGCACCGACCTGCTGCTCGACCGGCTGGCGCAGCGGGGGCTTGTCACCCATGTGCGCAACAGGGTGCTGCGCCGCGGGCCGCAGAAATCGGCGCTCAAATATGCCCTGGCGCATGATCTCTACGCGCGGGCCGACTGGGTCTTCGTCTGTGACGCCGACGAGTTCCTGAACATCCGCACCGGCGCGGGCCGGGTCGCTGACCTGATCGCGCACTATCCCGACGCGGACGCGATTCCCGTGACCTGGCGGCTCTTCTCGAATAACGGTCTTGCCGACCTGCCCACGGGCCTTTTGACCGAACTGCTGACCGATGCCGAGCCCGAGCGCCTCGGGGCCGGGGATCGGGCCCGGTTCGTCAAGACCCTGTTTCGGCCGGCACAAGACATCGAACGGCTCGGCGTGCATGCCCCGATCTACGCACCGGACGCCAGGCATGACATCCGGTGGGGATGCACGGAGCGTGCTGCAAATCCGACCGCCGATCCGCGGCGATCACGTGCCTTCCCAGGCTACGCCACTGCCCAGGTCAATCACTATGCGGTCCGCACCGTGGATGCGTTCCTCCTTAAACGAGAGCGCGGGAACGCGAACCACGTGGGCGACACGCTCGGTCTGGCCTATTGGCAGCGCTGGTGCCGCGGCGGCGTCCGGGACACCTCGATCCAGCGCCACGCGCCGGCGCTGCATGCCGGGCTTTCGGCCCTGCGGGCCGATCCGCTGACCACGGCGCTGGAGGCTGCCGCCCGGGACATCCACCGGGATCGCCTGGCCGCGTTGCTGGCCGATCCTGACTACCGGGTGTTGCGCGCCGCCCTGACCGGCGCGGAAGACACCGTGCCGGCGCCTGCACCGGCGACACGCGCGGCGCCCGGTCTCGACGAAATCCGCGCCGACACGGCCCGGCGCACCCGCGCGCCGAAACGCCTCGCGCTGCGCCAGAAGATGCTGGACGAGGTCATGCCCAAGGGCGGGCGCTGCGCCGAGATCGGCGTCTGGGAAGGCCGTTTCTCGGCCGAGATCCTGCATTTCACCCGCCCTCGTGAACTGGTGATGGTCGATCCCTGGGACCTGCTGGCCGCCACGCCGGACGACACGCTGACCCACGCCCGCCAGGCCGACGCCGAGGCCATGCGCGCCATGCACGCCCAGGTGCAGCGGCTCTACGGCGCCCGGGCCGACTGCACGATCCGGCGCGGCTTCTCGACCGAGATCCTGGCCGGCTACCCGGACCATTACTTCGACTGGGTCTATATCGACGGCAACCACCGCTACGACTTCGTGAAGGCGGATCTCGAGCTGGCGTTCCGCAAGGTCCGCCCCGGGGGCATCGTGGCCGGCGACGATCTCTTCTGGAAGCGCGAGGGCCGGCTCCATGTCCGCGAGGCGGTCTGCGACGTGCTCGAGGCCCGCGACAAGCGTGACGCCTTCAGCCGCCGCGGGCAGCAATACATCATCAAGGTGGCGCAGCCGCCCGGCAGCATTGGCTGAGCGGGACATTTCCGCCACCAGGACGCGCCGGGGCGCATCAATAGCTCTTGAAGAACGTCGCGAGGAAGCGGCCGAGTTGCTGCCGCGGCAGGCCCATGGGCTCAATGGTGAACTTCGCCATGCGCCCCCGGGTTGCCACCGGCTCCAGAAAATCAAGAACACCCGCGTGCCGCGGCCGAACGGTTCTCAGCTCGTCGCGGGGGTTCATGAAATCGTCGAAGAGAAGCACTACCGGCCTTTGCGTCATCACCAGCGTCGTCAGGGTGCAAGCCATGCGGAACAACCCGTCCACCAGCACGAGATCGGGCTGTCGGAAATCCTCGCGTTCCCAGACCGAGACCGGATAGCGCCAGTAGTCCTTCCAGCGCGCGGGCCTCTTGTGGCGCCCCCACCGGCCGGTGGCGCCCAGGTCGACGCGGTGCAGGGCCACTGACGAGCGGGTCCGCTCCGAAGCCGTGATATAGGCTTCCACGCCGTCGGCCCAGCGGGCATCGCTTTCCACGCTAAAGATCGCCCGGCCCGGCAATTCCGAGGCAAGCATCGTCGATCCGCCGGACCCGTATTCGAGGATGACAAACGCGGCCATGTAATGGCTGCGCACCCACCCCGCCACCTCTTCGGGGAAGGTCAGGGCCCGGCGTTCGGTCGGTCCGGGCATGGGGCACCTCCGTGGATCGTGCGGCGACGGCGCGCGCCGCGCGCTCAATGCACCTGCCCGTCTTCGGGCGGGTCGACGGTGAAGAAGAAATCGGCGGGCAGGTCTTCGTCGATCAGGGCGTCGGGCACGCTGTCCGGGCCGCGCAGGAAGACGTTCGCCCCGAAATGCGGCAGCATCCGCGAGAGCCGGCGCATGCGCCGGCCCGTCAGGGCGGCGTGAAGCGCGGCGAAGTCGGGCCGGGCCAGCAGCGCGGCGATGCGCGCACGGTGGCGGGCCACCACCTCGGCCTGCATCGCGGCGATCTCGGGATCGGAGAGCAACCCGGCCACGGCGCGGTCGAGCGCGGGCAGCATCCGCTGGATCGACCGATCCTCGACGGTGTTGTGGTTCATGCGGAACCAGTAGGCCAGCCCCTGGTCGCGGGCGGTGTGGTTCACGCGGCCCCGGTCGCGCTTCACGAGGAACGACTCGGCCGAGCGCACGGCGTAGTGGTTCAGCGTGGCCAGCTCGTAGCCGTAGGTGTGCAGGGTCGAACGCCAGGCATGGCGGTAGGCGCTGCGCGGCATCGGGCGCCCGGAGCCGTTCACCCAGCGGACATGATCCAGCATCTCGGGGTTCAGCCCCTTGGGACGATGCACCCCCAGTTTCCGGAACAACCCCGCGTTCCGGTAGAGCGTCTTGAACCCCCAGGCCTGGTGGGGCTTGCGGGTGAGCGGCGCGGCACAGCGGGTGAATTGCCGCGTCAGGAAGCCCTCGCGGAAGCGCGCGATATCCGCGTTGCCGAACAGCCGCCAGGTCAGCGAGACCAGCGTCGCATCGCCGATCGCGGCGAAGAGATCCGCCAGGTGACCCGCGCCGGCATGGATGTTGATGAACTCGTCGACGTCCAGGGTCATCAGCCAGTCCGCCGCCCGGACCACCGGCTCGGTCTCGGCCGCCGCGAAGGCCGCGTGCTGGGGCTTCTGCCCCTGCCCGGCATCGAAGGGATTGACGCGGTGGGTCACCAGCCCCTTGCGCTCCAGCAGATCGAGGAACCTGTCGGTGCCGTCGGTGCAGTCGTTGGAATAGACCAGCACGTCGGTGACCCCGATCATGCGGTGATAGGCGAGCCATTCGAGGATGAAGGGGCCCTCGTTCTTCATCGCCGTCACGATGGTGACCCGCGGCGGCCGATCCGCAGGCAGCGCCGCGAGCGCGCGGGTCTCCGGGCGCGGCGGCCGCATCGGCGCGGCCCCGAGAACATCGCACGCGAAGTCGACGGCGGCGGCATCCTCGACCAGGCTGGCACGCGGCACGATCCGGCCCGTCGGGACACCCGGATGGCGGAGCGCCATGAACCTGTAGAGCCGCGGCCGCGGCTCCGCCGCGGGCGCCGCGCCCAGGATACGGTGCGGGCGCCACAGGCTGTCGGCGGCGATCCGGTCCGGCGCGCAGCACCAGCGCGCAAAGCCGGTCCCGATGTCGAAGGGACGGCAGACATGGTCGCCGGGCCCCGCCGGGCGGTTGCCCTTGACGGCCCAGGGATAAAGGCGCTGGCCGGCCAGCCGCACGACGCCCGAGGCGGCGCGCCGGGCGGCGGCGAACACGCCCCCAGCGACGGGCGCGACATAGTCCGACGGGTCCAGGTGGCAGACCGCGCCGGCCCCGGACAGGAAGCGGTGCCGGGCAAGCTCCAGCAACACCCCGTCGGCCAGGGGCGCGCGCCACGGGTCGGGCGCGGGCCGCCCCCCGCGCGCCTGGCCCGGCGCGTCGGGCGCGCAATAGGGATGGCCGGCCGCCGGCAGGTCGCGCCGGCCGACGGCCACGGGTATGTCCACCACCACGATCTGCGCCGGCGCCCCGCCGGACCATGCCGCCGCCGCAAGGCGATCCGGCAGATCCGCCATCTGCCCCCCGGGCCCGAGCCGGTTCAGCAACAACGCCGCCTCCGCCCCGTGCCGGGCCGCGTGATAGGCGAGCCAGTCGGCGACCTGTTGGGGATCCTCGCCGTTCAGGATCGCGAAGAGGCAGTCCGTCCCGGCCAGGAGGCCCGGCTCGGCCGGCACGGGATGCAGGGTGAGCGCGCCCCCCGCCGCGGTCAGCAGCGTGATCCGGCGCCCGGCGGCGGCGGTCGGCCGGAACGCCAGCACGCGCCCGCCATCGCCCCGGATCGCCCGCGTGCCCACCAGCGCCCAGGGGCTGTCGGCGGCCGGGCGAAGGTCGTCCCGGCCAACCCCGGCCGCCCCGAAGACGCGCAGGGTCTCGCCGGACCGCACGGCATCGAGGCAGGTCACCCCGCCCAGCGTGACCGGCGCCAGGCGGCGGTGCAGGATCGCGGGCCGGGCGGCGGGGCGGTTCCGGCGCGGGCTCTCGGGGGTACGGGGTTCGGACATATACACGTCTTCGGGTCACACACTGCGGGGCAGCTTACCCGTCAGACGTTAACCGTCCAAGAGGCCACGCCGCATCCGGGCCGGCGCCCCGTCCCCCGGCGCCGCCCCGAGATCGCGCGCCGGCCCGTCTATGCCGCGAAGACGCGGGTCAGCGCCCCGTCGATCGCGTCGGTCAGGCGGTCGATGTCGTCGGCCGTCGCGATCAGCGCCGGCGACAGGCAAAGCGTGTTGTTGAAGCCCGGCACCGACCGGTTGGTGGCCCCGATGATCACGCCCTGCGCCATGCAGTCCGCGACGACGGCCTGGACCATCTTCTCGGGCGCGGGCTCCTTGGTGGTGCGGTCGGCGACCAGCTCGGCCCCGGCAAAGAGCCCCTTGCCCCGCACGTCGCCCACCACCGCGTGCTTGTCCTTGAGCGCCTCGAGGTTGTCCATCAGCCGCGCGCCCATCGCCTGGGTGTTCCCGAGCAGGCCCTCCTCCTCGATGATGGCCATGTTCTCGATCGCGGCGGCGGGTCCGGCCGTGCAGCCCCCGAAGGTGGAGATATCGCGGAAATAATCCATCGGATCGTCCGGGTCGGCCTTGAACATGTCGAAGACCTTTTCGGTCGTCACCATGCAGGCGATGGCGGCATAGCCCGAGGCCACGCCCTTGGCCATGGTCACGAAATCCGGCTCGATGCCGTAATGCTGGTAGCCGAACCAGGTGCCGGTCCGGCCGACGCCGCAGACCACCTCGTCGATATGGAGCAGCACGTCGTATTTGCGGCAGATCTCCTGGACGCGCTGCCAGTAGCCCTCGGGCGGGGTGATGACGCCGCCCCCCGCCGTCACCGGCTCGAGGCAGAGCGCCCCCACCGTGTCGGGGCCTTCGCGCAGGATCACCTCCTCGATGGCGTCGGCGGCGCGCTCGCCGTAATTCTCCGTCTCCCACTGGGCGCGGTATTCGAGGCAGTGCGGCACCTCGACGAAGCCGGGCGCGAAGGGGCCGTACTGGGCGTTGCGCTCCTGCTGGCCGCCGGCCGACATCGCCGCCAGCGTCGAGCCGTGGTAGTCGCGTTCGCGGTAGAGGATCTTGTGCTTGCGCCCGCCGTAGCGCTTGTGCGCGATCTGGCGAACCATCTTGAAGGCCTTCTCGTTCGCCTCGGAGCCGGAGTTCGTGTAATAGACCCGGCTCATGCCCGGCATCTTGTCGATCAACATGTCGGCGAACCGCGCCCCCGGGACCGACCCCATGGAATTGGCGAAGTAGTTCATCTGGATCAGCTGGTCACGCACGGCGTTGGCGATCCGCTCGCGGCCGTAGCCGACATTGACGGTCCAGACGCCGCCCGAGACGCCGTCGATATGCTCCTTGCCGGTCTGGTCCCAGACCCGCATGCCCCGGCCTTCGACGATGATGCGGGGATCCTTGGTCTCGAATCCCTTGTGCTGCATCAGGTGATGCCAGATATGCGCGCGGTCGGCCTCGACGACGGAGGTGAGATCGTTGGCGGTGAAGTGTTCGGTCATGGCGGCCTCCAAGCGACGCAGGAATGGTTCATTCCGTGCTGAATTACCGGGCGAGAGTGCCGAAACTGGCGGCGTGCAGATAGGGCCAGTGTCCGTGCACCCGTAAGGCCAGCGATGCGGGCTGGACACTGCCATCCCGTTCCGGCCAAAGGTGAAACGGTGTTGGACTCGTCCAATCTCGCGAAATTGGCCCTATGCCGCGCAAGCATACTCTCTCTATACTCGAACTGCAAAACGGTTGAAGCGCGGGGAAAAGCCCGCCGACATGATGACCACAACAGGGAGCCGATCATGAAGAAAATGACCAGACTGAAGGGGGCCGCCGCCGCGCTGGCGGTGCTGACCTCGGCCCAGGCCGCCCAGGCGCAGGACCTGACCGTGGCGTATTTCCTCGAATGGCCGATGCCGTTCCAGTACGCCAAGGTGAAGGGCATGTACGAAGAGGCGCTCGGCGTCGACATCAACTGGGTGAGCTTCGACACGGGCACCGCCATGTCTGCCGCGATGGCGTCAGGCGACGTGCAATTGTCGGTCAGCCAGGGCGTGCCGCCCTTCGTGGTCGCCACCTCGGCCGGGCAGGATCTGCAGATCGTCGATGTCGCGGTGAGCTATTCCGACAACGACAACTGCGTGGTGGCCGAGACGCTCGAGATCGACAAGACCTCGGCCTCGGAACTCGAGGGCAAGAAAGTCGGCGTGCCGATCGGCACCGCGGCCCATTACGGCTTTCTCAGCCAGATGGACCATTTCGGCGTCGACATCGGCACGATGGAGATCGTCGACATGGCCCCCGCCGACGGCGCGGCCGCCTTCGCGCAGGGCAACCTCGACATGGTCTGCGGCTGGGGCGGCGCGCTGCGCCGCATGAAGGAACACGGCAACGTGCTGCTGACCGGCGCCGAGAAGGAGGAGCTCGGGATCCTCGTCTTCGACGTGACCAGCGCGCCGGCCGACTTCGTGGCCGAGAACAGCGACATGGTCGCCAAGTTCCTCGCCGTGACCGCCGAGGCGAACGCGATGTGGAACTCGGGCGAGAACACCGAGGAAATGCTGCCCGTCATCGCCGAGGACGCCGGCATGGATCTGGAGGCGACCCGCGCCACCATAGAGACCTTCGTCTTCCCCTCCGTCGATGAGCAGCTCTCGGCGAAATGGCTCGCCGGCGGCGCCGCCAGCTTCATGGATGGCGTGGCCAGCGTCTTCCTCGAGGCCGGCTCGATCGACGCGGCCCGCGACAGCTATGCGAGCGCGGTCAATATCGGACCGCTCCAGGCCGCGAGCGACATGTAAGCGCGCAAGGCGCCGGACGGCCCCCGCATCCGGGGGCCGTCCTTTTTTGCAGACGAGCAAGCGGGGGGCTGCATGTCCGGTCTGACCATCTCCAACCTGTCCATGCGCTTCGATCTGCCGAACGGCGCGTCGATCCAGGCGCTGCAAGACGTATCGCTGAGCGTGGCCGAGGGCGAGATCATCTCGGTGCTGGGGCCTTCGGGCTGCGGCAAGACCACGCTGCTGAACATCATCGCGGGCTTTCTCGCGCCGACGGACGGCAAGGTCGAGATCAACGATCACGTCGTGACCGGCCCCGCGCCTGAACGGGGCATGGTGTTCCAGCAGGGGGCGCTCTTCGAATGGATGAACGTGCGCGACAACGTCGATTTCGGCCCGCGGATGAAGGGCATGCCCAAGGCCGAGCGTGACCGGATCAGCGATCACCTGCTCGACATCACCGGGCTCAGGGATTTCAAGGAAAAGGCGATCTACGAGCTGTCGGGCGGCATGCAGCAGCGCGTGGCGCTGGCGCGCTGCCTGGCCAACGACCCGGACGTGATCCTGATGGACGAGCCGCTCGGCGCGCTGGACGCGCTGACGCGCGAGAAGATGCAGGGGCTCGTGCTGAAGCTCTGGAAGGAGACCGGCAAGACCGTGATCCTGATCACCCACTCGGTCGAGGAGGCGCTGCTCCTGGGCGAGCGGCTGATCGTCATGGCGCCCCGCCCCGGCCGCATCCACAAGGAATACCGCCTGCCCTTCGCCGATCGGGGCGTCAATGCCGATCTGCGCGAGGTCAAGCGATCCGAAGGCTTTTCCGAGACCCGCGACGAGATCCTGAGCATGATCTGGGAGATGGAAGAGGAAATCATGGGCCGCACGGAGGCAGCACAATGAGCGTCCTCGTCTTCTACATCGCCATTTTCGCGGGCGCGCTGTTCATCGTCAGCCTGCTCAGGCGGATGATGACCCCGCGCCACGACTTCACCAGCCTCAAGACCGTGACCTTCGGCGACGAGAGCGCGGTACGCCCGGACCGGGCCGCCTCGATCATCTCGGTTCTGACGGTGTTCGTGATCTGGGGCGCCTTCACCGGCTCGTCGCTGATGCCGATCCACGTGCCCGGCCCCTATAGCGGCACGACGGAGTTCACCTATACCGCGCGCAACGCCGCCGGGCAGACCGACGACGCGATCGTGCGCGTCCTCGTCCACAAGGTCGGAGAGGACGGCGAGGCCCCCGAGATCGATCCCGGGGACGGATTCGCCAAGAACGACAGCGACGTGCTGCAGGAGTGGCGCTCGGAGCTGATCCGGGCCCATGCCAACGACGAGGGCGGCGACCAGGAAGGCTATGCCGTCATTGCCGTGGACGGCCAGGAGATCGCGCCCGGAGAGACCGTGAGGGTTGCCGACGGCACGGTCGCGATGACCCCCAAGGGCTCGCTCAATTTCACGCCGCGCAAGGGCATGCAGATGGAACCCATCTGGCTGCCCTCGCCCGAGGCCACGGTGCAGCGCTTCGTGGAGATCGCGAGCGAGGGCTACCAGAACTTCACCCTCTGGGAACATCTCGGCTGGTCGCTTCTGCGCGTGGTCGCGGGTTTCGCGCTCGGCTCGCTGGTGGGCATTCCGCTCGGCTACGCGATGGGACTCTCGGGCTGGTTCCGCGGCTGGTTCGACCCGATCGTCGAGTTCATGCGCCCGGTCCCGCCGCTGGCGCTGATCCCGCTGGTCATCATCTGGTTCGGCATCTGGGAGACCGGCAAGATCGTGCTGCTGTTCCTCGCCGCGCTCTGGATCATGACCATCGCGGCGCGCGCGGGCGTGTCGGGCGTCAGCATCTCCAAGATCCATGCCGCCTATTCGCTGGGCGCCTCGAAATGGCAGATCCTGCGCCACGTGATCATCCCCAACTCCCTGCCCGAGATCTTCACCGGCGCGCGAGTCGCGATGGGGGTTTGCTGGGGCACGGTGGTCGCCGCCGAGCTGGTCGCCGCGCAGAAGGGCGCGGGCATGATGATCATCGCGGCCTCGAAGTTCCAGCTGACCGACATCGTGATCATGGGCATCGTGCTGATCGGGATCATCGGCTACGGCATCGACATGCTGATGCGCAAGGCCGAGCGGTTCCTGGTGCCGTGGAAGGGACAGGCCTGACCGCACCGCGCGCGGCCCGGCCGAATTCCTGCAACTGGACCTAGCCTGCCGCGCGAAATTGCGGCATGCTTGGGTCCAGTCATGGCGATACCCGTAGACGTCTTCTTCCTGGACCGCGAGGCCGACGGCACGCTGCAGCAGAAACTGCAGCAGCAGATTGCCGAGAGCATCCTCGCTGGCCGCTTCCTGCCCGGCGAGCGCATGCCGTCGAGCCGCAGCCTCGCCCGGCATCTGGGCGTCAGCCGGATCACGGTGACCGTCGCCTATAACGACCTCGTGGCCGACGACTACCTGATCGCGCGCGGGCGCTCGGGGTATTTCGTCTCCGACACGGCGCCGGTGTCGCCGCGGTTCGAGACCCCGCGCCAGCCCGCGGCGGGCGAGTTCGACTGGGGCCGCATCATCACGCCGCGCTACGCGGGCTTCCGCGATCTCGAACGCCCGCGCAACTGGCGCAACTTTCCCTATGCCTTCATCTACGGCCAGGCGGATCCGGGGCTGCTCGATCATCAGAACTGGCGGCTCTGCGCGCTGCAGGCACTGGGGCAAAAGGATTTCGGCGCCCTGATCCAGGACCAGTACGAGCGCGACGACGCGCGGCTCGTGGAATACATCCTGCGCCACATCCTGCCCCGCCGGGGGATCGTCGCCGCCCCCGAGAACATCCTGATCACGCTCGGCGCGCAGAACGCGCTCTGGATGGCGGCGGAACTGATCCTCAGCCAGCGACGCACCGCGGCGATGGAAAATCCCTGCTATCCGGGCTTGCGCGAAATCCTGCACCAGGCGCGCTGCCGCACGGTCGCGATCGACGTCGACGATGACGGCCTGCCCCCCGAGGCGCTGCCCGACGAGGTCGACGCCGTCTTCACGACGCCGAGCCACCAGTGCCCGACCAACGCCACCATGCCTTTGGCCCGGCGCAAGGAGTTGCTGCGCCTGTCGCGCGAACGGGGGTTCGTCATCGTGGAGGACGATTACGAGTTCGAGATCTCGTTTTCCGGGGGCACCTCGCCGGCGCTCAAGTCGCTCGACGAGGCCGGGTCGGTGATCTATATCGGGTCGTTCTCGAAATCGCTCTTCCCGGGGCTGCGGCTCGGCTTCATGGTCGCGCCGCCGCCGCTGATCCGCGAGGCGCGCGCGCTGCGCGCGCTGGTGCTGCGCCACCCGCCGGGCCATATCCAGCGCACCGCCGCCTATTTCCTGTCGCTCGGCCATTACGACGCCCAGATCAACCGGATGCGCAAGGCCTACCGCGCGCGGCGCGACGTGATGGAGACCGCGATCCGCGACGCGGGGCTGACGCCCGCCGGCGCGGACGTGCCGGGCGGCTCGAGCTTCTGGATGCGGGCGCCGGCGGGTACGGATACCCGCGCCCTGGCGAGCCGGCTGCACGCCCATGGCGTGCTGATCGAGCCGGGCGACGTCTTCTTCGCCCGCACGCCCGCGCCGACGGAGTACTACCGCCTCGCCTATTCCTCCATCCCGCCCGAGCGCATCCCCGAGGGCATCGCGCTGATCGCCGAGGCGCTCGGCGTATCTGGACCGACACGGGCAAGGGATCTGGCCCTAACCGAGCGCGGTGCATCGCGCGTATCTGAACGCCAATGACCCCCGAACCGCCGCGACAGGAGATCGACCGATGAAGATGACGACCGAGGAAGCTTTCGTCAAAACGCTCCAGATGCATGGCATCACGGATGCCTTCGGGATCATCGGCTCGGCCTTCATGCCGATCTCGGACCTGTTCCCCAAGGCCGGGATCACCTTCTGGGACTGCGCGCATGAAGGTTCCGGCGGCATGATGGCCGACGGCTACACCCGCGCCTCGGGCAAGATGAGCATGATGATCGCCCAGAACGGGCCGGGCATCACCAATTTCGTCACCGCCGTGAAGACCGCCTACTGGAACCATACGCCGCTGCTGCTGGTCACCCCGCAGGCTGCGAACAAGACGCTTGGCCAGGGCGGCTTCCAGGAAGTCGAGCAGATGAAGCTCTTCGAGGACATGGTCGCCTACCAGGAAGAGGTGCGCGACCCGTCGCGCGTGGCCGAGGTGCTGAACCGCGTCATTCTCAAGGCCAAGCGCGCCTCGGCGCCGGCGCAGATCAACATGCCGCGCGATTTCTGGACCCAGGTCGTCGACATCGACCTGCCGGCGATGGTGGAGTTCGAACGCCCGTCGGGGGGCGAAGCCGCCATCGCGGAGGCGGCGAAACTGCTCTCCGAGGCGCGTTTCCCGGTGATCCTGAACGGGGCCGGCGTGGTTCTGGCCGGGGCGATCCCGGCCTCGATGCAGCTGGCCGAGCGGCTCGATGCGCCGGTCTGCTGCGGCTACCAGCACAACGACGCCTTCCCCGGCTCGCACCCGCTCTTCGCCGGGCCGCTCGGCTATAACGGGTCCAAGGCAGGGATGGAGCTGATCGCGCAGGCCGACGTGGTGCTCTGCCTCGGCACGCGGCTCAATCCCTTCTCGACCCTGCCCGGCTACGGCATCGACTACTGGCCAAAGGACGCGAAGATCATCCAGGTCGACATCAACCCCGACCGGATCGGCCTGACCAAGCCCGTCAGCGTCGGCATCGTCGGGGACGCCCGCAAGGTGGCCGAGCAGATCCTCGCCGGGCTGTCGGGCACTGCCGGCGACGCCGACCGCGCGGCCCGCAAGGCCACCATCGCGCAGACCAAGTCCGCCTGGGCGCAGCAACTCTCCAGCATGGATCACGAGGACGACGACCCCGGAACCAGCTGGAACGAACGCGCGCGCGCCGACAAGCCCGACTGGATGAGCCCGCGCATGGCCTGGCGCGCGATCCAGCAGGCGCTGCCGAAAGAGGCGATCATCTCCTCGGACATCGGCAACAACTGCGCCATCGGCAACGCCTACCCGACCTTCGAGGAGGGCCGCAAATATCTCGCGCCCGGTCTTTTCGGTCCCTGCGGCTACGGGCTGCCGGCTATCGTCGGCGCCAAGATCGCCTGCCCGGACACGCCCGTCGTGGGCTTTGCCGGCGACGGCGCCTTCGGGATCGCGGTGACGGAGCTGACCGCCATCGGCCGGTCGGAATGGCCCCCGATCACCATGATCGTGTTCCGCAACTACCAGTGGGGTGCGGAAAAGCGGAACTCGACGCTCTGGTATGACGACAACTTCGTCGGCACCGAGCTTGACGAGGGCGTGAGCTATGCCGGCATCGCGCGGTCCTGCGGGCTCGAGGGCGTGCAGGCGCGCAGCATGGACGAGCTGACCGACGCGCTCGACCGCGCGCTGAAGGACCAGAAGGCCGGCAAGACCACGCTGATCGAGGCGCTGATCAACCAGGAGCTGGGCGAACCCTTCCGCCGCGACGCGATGAAGAAGCCGGTCGCGGTGGCCGGGATCGACCCCGCCGACATGCGCGTGCAACAGGCCGGCTGAGGCCCGTGCCCGCCGTCCTGACGCTGAACGCGGGATCTTCCTCGCTCAAGGCGGAGGTGTTCGGCCCCGGCGGCGCGCGGCTCTGGCGCGGCGCGGTGTCCGAGATCGGCGCCGCCGCGCGCCTGTCCTCGGACGAGGACGACGCCCCGGTCGCGGCGCCCGACCATGCCGCGGCGCTCTCGGCGGTCATGACGGCGGCCGGCGCCCGGCTGGACGGGATCGAGGCCGCTGCGCACCGGATCGTGCATGGCGGCCCCGGGCTGACGGAAAGCACCCGGCTGACCCCGGCGGTGCGCGCGGCGGTGGAGGCCGCCGCCGCCCTCGCCCCGCTCCATAACCCGCCGGCGCTGGCGGTGATCGACGCGCTCTCCGCCCTGCGCCCGGCCCTGCCCCAGGTCGCCTGTTTCGACACCGCCTTCCACGCCACCATGCCCGAGCTGGCGCGCCGCTACGCGCTGCCCGACCGGCCCGAGACGGCGGGCCTCAGGCGCTACGGCTTTCACGGCCTGTCCTATGCGAGCCTCGTCGCGGACCTGGCCGGACGGCTGGGCCGGCCGCTGCCCCGTCGGCTGCTGGCCTGTCACCTCGGCAACGGCGCGAGCCTCTGCGCCATTGACGGGGGACGCTCGGTGGCGACGACAATGGGGTATTCGCCGCTGGGCGGGCTGACCATGGGCACGCGCTGCGGCGATATCGACGGCAACGCCGTGCTCGAGATCGCCGCCCGGTCGGACATCGCCACGGCGTCGCGTATCCTGAACCGGGAAAGCGGTCTCAAGGGGCTGGCGGGCGACAGCGACATGCGCGCGCTCGAGGCGGCGGGCACGCCCGCGGCCGACTTCGCCATGCGCCATTTCATCTACTGGGCCGTGCGGCAGGCGGGCGCGATGGTCGCCGCGATGGGCGGCTGCGACGCGATCGCCTTTACCGGCGGCATCGGCGAGAACGCCCCCGCGATCCGCGCCGGCATCATGGACGGTCTGGCCTATCTGGGCCTCGCCTACGACCCCGGGGCCAACGCCGCGGGCGCCACGCGGCTCGACCGGGCGGGATCGGCGCTGATCGCCTGTATTCACCCCGCCGACGAGGAAGGCTGGATCGCCCGCGAGGCCGCGGCGGTGCTGTCCCCCGGCTAGGCGGCGCCGTCGGGGCGGACGACCATCACCGTGCATCCCGCGCGGCGCACGACGCGCGCCGCCGTGGAGCCCAGGAAATAATCCTGGATGCCGGGGCGATGGCTGCCGATCACGATCAGGTCGACGCCGGTATCGCGGGCGTATTGCGTGATCTCGACCCCGGCCTTGCCGGTCAGGATCTCGGTCCCGACATCGGGCGCCCCGCCGACCGCGTCCGAGAGTTTTCGGCGCACGGACTCGGTCAGGTGGTTTTCGGATTTTACCGTGACGAACTCGGACACGTAGCCGGGAATGCCCTCCAGCACCGTGACCACGGTGATCCGTCCGCCCTCTGCCAGCAGACGCCGGGCAAGCGCGATCTTGTCCGGGATGAGCTCGATGTGATCCAGCGCCACGGGGATCAGGATATTCTTGTACATGACGCCCTCTCCTTTCCTAGAATTGCGCCGCGCCGCCCGGGCCGAGCAGGACCAGGCCAAGCGCGACGATCACCGCGAGAAACAGGGTTTCTGCGACCAGCAGGCCGATCGCCGCCGGGCCCACGCGCAGGATCTCGGCCGGCCGGGTCCGAAGCCCCACCGCCGCGATCGCCATCAGCAGCATCCAGCGCGAGGCCGCCGCCACGGCGGCGATCACGCCCGCGGGCAGCAGCCCCGTCGAGGCCAGCGCCGAACAGGCGATGAAGCCCAGCAGGAACACGGGCAGGATCGGCCCGGTGCGTTCCCCCGGCGCCCCCGCCGGCCCAGCGACCCGCAGCACCAGCAGGCCCAGCACCACCACCGGTGCCAGCATCGCCACGCGCAACAGCTTGACCAGCGTGGCCGTTTCGCCCGTCGCGTCCGAGACCGAGAACCCGGCCCCCACGACCTGCGCCACGTCGTGGATCGTCGCGCCGAGATAGATGCCCGCCAGGCGGTCGTCGAAACCGAAGCCCGACACGACAAGCGGATAGAGGATCATCGCCGCGGTCGAGAGCACGGTCACGCCCACCACCGTGAAGACCAGCCGTTCCTCGGACCTTTCGTCCTTGGGCAGGATCGCGGCGATGGCGATGGCCGCCGAGGCCCCGCAGATCGCGACGGCCCCGGCCGAGAGAAAGGCAAAGCGGTAGCGAAACCCGAAGAGCCGCGCCACCGCCAGCCCGAAGCCGATGGTGGCCAGGAGACTGCCCACCACCAGCACGGCGGCCGAGACCCCCAGCTCGCCCAGCATCTCGAAGCTGATCTGCACGCCCAGAAGCGCGACACCCGTCCGCAGCACCGTCCGCGCCGAGAAGCCGATGCCCGGGTCGCACCGCTCGGTCTCGGAGAGGAAATTGAGCGCGATGCCGAAAAGCAGCGCCATCAGCATTGCCGGCGCGCCGTAATGATCCGAGATGAAGCGGCTGGAAATCGCGATCAGCGCGCTCACCAGCAGCCCCGGCACCAGGACCGAGGACGCGCGCAGGCGCGCCTCCAGCCGGGTCGCCGCGGCGGTCATGGCCGCGCCGTGGGCACGGCCTGCGGGGCATGGGCGGATCTAGGGCGCATCGGGTTTCAGCACGATCTTGGGCGCCGCCACCCGGCCGGCGCGGATATCGGCGAAGGCGGCCGCCCCGTCGGACAGCGGGCGGCGTTCCGTCCAGTCCAGCGCGCCGAGCCGGCCCTCGAACATCGCCGCGGCGGTATCGCGGAAATCCTGCGCGGTATAGGTGTAGGTGCCGATGAAGGCGATCTCCTGCAGGGTCATGCGGCGTATGTCGAGACCGCCCGCCGCCGACCCAAGCCCGATATGGACGACGACGCCGCCCGGCGCGGCGATGGCGCTGGACCGGGCGCGGGTGGCCTCGATCCCCACGCCGTCGACGATCAGCTCGAAACGCGCCGCCGGATCGAGCGCGTCCGGCGCGATCACCTGCTGGCCGCAATGCAGCTCGAGATAGCGCCGGCGCGCGACGTTGGGCTCGATCATGGTGACGTCGGCGATCCCCTGCGCCGCGAGGCTCAGCGCCGCGCCGAGCCCGATGGCGCCGCCGCCGAAGACGAGCGCCCGGATCCCCGCGTCCTCGCCGAGCGCCGCCCGCCCGAGCCGCACCGCGTGCCAGCCGCAGGCGATGGGCTCGGCCAGCGCGGCCTGATCGGGACCGATGCCCGCGGGCACGGGGACGAGATTGCCCGCCGGCATGGCCAGCAGCCCTGCAAAGCCGCCGGGGCGCGGCGGCATCGAGATGATCTGCCGGTCGGGACATAGATTGTCGCGCCCGGCCCGGCAGGCCGGGCAGCTGCCGCAGGTCACCAGCGGGTTGACGGTAACCCGCTGACCCGCCTGCGTGCCGTCGGCGATGACGCCCGAGACCTCGTGCCCCAGGATCAGCGGCGCCGGGCGGCGCTCGTCATGGCCGAGATAGGCATGCATGTCGGAGCCGCAGATCCCCGCGCTTTCGACGCGGATCAGAACCTCGCCCGGCGCGGGCACGGGATCGGGCGCGGCGGCATAGTCGAGCGTCTCGGCACCGGTATAGACGAGAGCCTTCATTTCGCGGTGTATCCTCCGTCCACCATGAGCACCTGGCCGGTCACGTAGTCCGAGGCCGGCGACGCCAGGAACAGGAGCGGGCCGTCGATATCCCCGGGCCGCCCGTTCCGCCCGATGCAGGTCTGCGCCGCGTTGCGCGCGGCGCGCGCCGGGTCGTCGAACACGGCCGAGGTCAGCTCGGTGGGGAAGAACCCCGGCCCGAGCGCGTTCGCCGTGATGCCGTCGGCCGACCAGGCCTCGGCCATGGCACGGGTCATCTGTGCCACGCCACCCTTGGACGCGCCATAGGCGATCCCGCCCGGAAAGGCGCGGAAGCTCTGGAGCGAGGCAAAGAGCACGATCCGCCCCCAGCCCTTGTCCCGCATCGCCGGCACGAGATGCTGGCTGAGGAAGAACGGCACCGTCAGGTTGAGCCCGAGCGTGATCTCCCATCCCTCGGGCGTGACGGCGTCGGCGGGCTCGCGGGTGTTTATGCCGGCGGCATGCACGACGATGTCGGGTGCGCCGAAGGGCGCGGCCACCCGCGCGGCCAGGTCGGCCAGCGCCGCGCGGTCCGACAGATCGGCGGTGACGGCGGCGGTCTCGCCGCCGGCCTCGGCCCGCCAGTCGGCCAGCGCGTCGGCGCGCCGGGCAACGCCGACGACCCGCGCGCCGGCGCGGGCCAGCACGCTGGCGGCGCGCCGGCCCAGCCCGGAACTGGCCCCGGTGACAACGGCCACCCGGCCGGCGACGTCGAAGAGATCGGCGGCGGGGACGTCGTCAGGCATCGGCGCTCAGGTCGAAGTTTTCACCCGGAAAGAACTTCCTGAGCCGGATATCCGCGGTGCGGGCATGGCCTTCCATGCCCTCGAGCCGGGCGATCCGCGCGGTGGCCTCGGCCACCGGCCGGGCGCCTTCGGGCGTGGCGCGCTGCCAGGTCACGATCTTCATGTATTTGTGGACCGAAAGCCCGCCCGTATAGCTCGCGGCGCCCGAGGTCGGCAGCACGTGGTTGGTGCCGGACGCCTTGTCACCGAAGGCGACGGTCGTCTCCTCGCCCAGGAAGAGCGAGCCGTAACAGGACAGCCGGTCGAGCCACCAGTCGAGATCCGCGGCCATGACCGTCAGGTGTTCGGGCGCATACTCGTCCGAGGTCGCGGCCATGGTCTCGCGGTCCGGGCAGACGATCACCTCGGCATAGTCGCGCCAGGCGGCGGTGGCGTTCTCGCGGTTCACCTCCGGCAGGTCGTCGATCAGCGTCGGCACGAGGCGCATCACCTCCTCGGCCAGCGCCCGGTCGTCGGTGACCAGCCAGACGGGCGAATTGTAGCCGTGCTCGGCCTGGCCCACGAGATCGGTCGCGACGATCATCGGGTCGGCCGTCGCGTCCGCCAGGATCAGGCTGTCGGTCGGCCCGGCGATCATGTCGATGCCGACCCGGCCGAAGAGGATGCGCTTGGCCTCTGCCACGAACTGGTTGCCGGGGCCGACGAGGATATTCGCCTTGGGCAGCCCGAACAGGCCAAAGGTCATCGCCGCGACGCCCTGCACCCCGCCCATGGCCAGGATCTTGTCGGCGCCGCAGATATGCGCGGCATAGATGATCGCCGGGTTGATGCCGACGCCCGGGCGCGGCGGCGAACAGGCCACGATATGGTTGCAGCCGGCGACCTTGGCGGTGGTGACTGTCATGATCGCGCTGGCGATATGGCTGTAGCGCCCGCCGGGCACGTAGCAACCGGCGGCGTTGACGGGAATGCTCTTCTGCCCGGCGATCAGCCCCGGCACGATTTCCACCTCGATGTCGCGCAGCGTCTGCTTCTGGGCCTCGGCGAATTTGCGGACATTCTCATGCGCGAACTCGATGTCGCGCTTGAGCTTCTCCGGCACAGCGGCGGCAGCGGCGGCGATCTGGTCCGCGCTCAGCAGGATGTCGCCCTCGTAGTTGTCGAACTTCGCGGCGTATTCCAGCGCCTTGGCATCGCCCCCGGCCTCGATGTCGTCGAGGATGCCCTGCACGGTGCGGGTCACGTCCGAGGCGTCGCTCCGCGAGGTGAGGGTCGCTTTCTTGAGATACTCTCGCTGCATCGGTCAGTCCTACTTGTAGATATCGGGAAGAAGCGTGGTCGAGATCGCCGGCACGTAGGCGATCAGGAGGGTCACGCAGAGCATGAAGAAGACGAAGGGCACGGCGCGCGCCGCGATCTTGAGGATCGACTCGCCGGTCAGCCCCGAGACCACGAACAGGTTGAGCCCCAGCGGCGGCGTGATGAACCCGACGCCGAGCGCGGTGATCATCATGATACAGAACTGGACGTCGTTCATGCCGATATTGTCGGCCAGGGGCTTCAGGATCGGGGCCAGGATCACGATGTTCGGCGTCGTCTCCATGACGCAGCCGGCCGCGATCAGGATCAGCACCATCATTCCGATGAGCACGTATTCGTTCTCGCTCAGCGATGTCAGGGCGCCCACGAAACCCTGCGGAACCCCGATGATCGCCAGCGCCTCGGCCAGCGGGATCGAGAAGGCGATGATCGGAAGGATGACCCCGTTGACCTTGGCCGAGCTGACCAGCATGGCCGGGAAATCAGAGAGCCGCAGCGTGCCGAGGATGAAGCCCATGGCGATGGTCACGACGACGGCGACCGCGCCGGCCTCCGTCGGCGTCAGGCGGCCCGAGAAGATCCCGTAGAAAATGATCCCGGGCACGAGGAAGGCGTACCAGCCCGACTTGAGCTTCTGCCACAGGTTGGCGCGCCACTCCGCCGCGGTCATGATCCCGCCGCCTTCCCAGGCGTTGAGCCGGTTCATGACGATATTGGTGATCAGGATCGAGACCAGGATCAGGATGCCCGGGATCAGCGCCGCGAGGAACAGCGTCGAGACCGCGATGCCCAGCACCAGGCCGATGATGATATAGGCGATCGACGGCGGGATCAGGATGCCCGTGCAGGCGCCGGCCGCGACGAGCGCGCAGGCGTAGGGCCTCGGATATCCCGCCTCGACCAGCCGGTCGATGGTCATGCGCCCGACCGCCGCGGCCCCCGCCGCGTCGGAGCCCGAGATCGCGGCGAACATCCCGCAGACGAGGACGGTCGCCGAGCCGAAACCGCCCTTGGCCCAGCAGGTGAGCGCCTCGGCGACATCGAGGAATTTTCGGGACAACCCGGTTCGCACCAGCACGTCCCCGGTCAGGATGAAGAGCGGCACCGCGGTGAGCGCGAAGGCGTCGATGCCCGAGAAAAGCTTCTCGCCCATCAGGCTGAGCGGCAGCGCCCCCGACCAGACCAGCATCAGCACCGTCGAGGCGCCGATGGCGGCCCAGACCGGCACCGCCAGCGCCACGAGCAGCACGAAGAGGATGACCGGCGCGTAGAAATCCCAGCCCAGGATCAGGTCTGACGGCTGAAGCTGTTGCCACATCATGGCCCAGTCCTCCTCAATCGAAAAGCTTGTCGCCTTCGTAGACGTTACGCCCGCCACGAAGGTCAGAGAGGTCACGCAGGAAGGACTGCACCAGACGGAAGATCACCAGGCCGAAGCCGAAGGGCACGGCGAAAAGGAAGAAGTACTGGCCGATCCGAAGCCCGTGGGTCACGGACTGGAACTTCCACGACACGTGGACCGACTCCCACGACCAGTAGAGGGCGATCAAGGCGACGATCAGCATGACGATGTCGCCGAACATGTAGAGCAGCGCTTTGATCCGCCGGCCCACGTAATTCATGATGACGTCGATGCGGATATGTCCGCGTTCCCTGACCGCGGCGGCGGCGCCGATCCACGCGAGATAGATAAAGGAGTAGCGCACCATCTCCTCGCCCCAGATCGACGAGTAGGAGAACAGCTCGCGCCGCACGACCTCGACGAACATCGTGCCCACGAGCATCACGTAGAAGACGAGCAGCAGCCAGCGCTCCCCGTTCCTGTCTATGGCTTGGTATAGTCGTGACATGGAACCCTCCTGCCCGGACGCGCCGATGGCCACCCCCGCTGCATGACATGCATGCTGTTCCTGAGGCTGTCGCGGGCCGGCACCGCGGGCGCGATGCCGGCCCGTCTTGTCTTAGGCGTCGTGGACGTAGTAACGACCCATCGTGCCCGCGGCTTCTTCGAGCCGGGCGAACGTGTCCATGTCGCCCGCGAGATCGACCTTGAACTGGTCCCAGTCCGAACGCTGGTAGCCGCCGGCCTCTTTCCACTCGGCCAGCTGATCGTCGGACAGCGAATGGAACTCGACGCCGTTTTCCATGAGCTGCGACATCGCGTAGGAGCGCGCCGAGGGCACCTTGGACAGGTTCTGCCCCTGGGTCACCTCGCCGGCGAACTCGATGCCTTCCTTGACGTCCATGGGCAGGCTGTCGAACCACTCGATGTTGATCGAGTAGACCTGGCTGTCCGGAACCGCCTGCGTGAAGGTCACGTGGCTGAGGATCTCGCCGAAGCCGAAGACGTGCAGCGCGCCGACCGACGGGTCGAGCGCGTCGGCCACGCCCTGGCGGATCGCCGACGGGGTCTCGCCCCAGGCAACCGGCGTCGGGTTCGCGCCGACCAGGCGATAGTACTGCTGCAGCATCGCCGAGCCCGGCACGCGGAACTTCACGCCCGCCATGTCGGCCGGGGTGATGATCGCGTCGCCGCCCTGGCGCACCGCGACAACGCGCGGGTCGATGACGATGTAGAACAGCGCCTTGAAGCCCGCCGCCGCGATCTTCGGATCGACTTCGGACTTCCAGGCCTCGGACGAGGTCAGGTTGGTGAAGCGCTGGTTGGAGCCGCAGAAATACGGAAGGTTGATCAGGTCGACGACCGACGCGAAGGGCGCGAAGTTCGACAGGCTGTGCTGCGCGCACTGGATCGTGCCGCCCTGCACCGCCTGCACGAGCGCGCCGCCGGCACCGAGCTGCCCGCCCGGGGCGAGCCGGACATACACCTTGCCGTTCGTCATGTTCTGGATGTTTTCCTTCAGGTCCAGCTGCATGATCGGGTAGCTGCGCGTCGCACCGAGCACGTAGGCGGTGGCGATCGTCATGATGTGATCGGCCGCGGCCTCGCGCTCGCGTTCCTCCTGGGCGGTCTGCGCGGCGGCCTCGTCCGACCAGAGCATCCCGCCGGCCCCGGCGACCATCGCCGCGGTGAAGCCTCCCGAGCCTACCAGTTTCAAGAAGTTCCGGCGTTCGGCCGACTTCAGCTCGTTATCCCTTGAATCCATGATCTCCTCCCTGTCGTGGATTACGTCGATTTCTTGGCTAATGCCGCGCGCTCTTTCTTCAGGATCGCGACGACGAAGGCGACCGAGGCGGCCAGAAGCATCAGCATTTCGCCCAAATCGGTCAGGAACGGGGTTCCGAGAAAGGCCCCCATAACCACGTTTCCGAAGAAGATGGCGAACAAGATCGCCGCGATCAGCAGACTCATGATCCCCTCCCTGGATACGGCCTCGATTCTTGGCGAGTGTAAGCGCTTACATATTCCCATGCAAGCGCTTACATGCCAAATTGACGCGGGTCGCTAGGCGACCGACCCGGAGTATCCTATGCTTCCGCCGCAGGCATGACCGAAGGCCAATGACCGATCAGAAGGACAAATCCGTTCCGACCATCGCCGACGTGGCGCGCGCCGCGGGCGTGTCGACGGCCACGGTCTCGCGGTGCCTCAACGCGCCCGACCGCGTGCAGAAAGCCACCCGCCAGCAGGTCATGGCCGCCATCGCCCGTCTGGGCTACACGCCCAATTTCGGGGCCCGCGCCCTAGTGGCGCGGCGCACCAACACCATCGGCGCCGTGATCCCGACGATGGAGAACGCGATTTTCGCGCGCGGCCTGCAGGCGTTCCAGGAAACGCTGAACGAGCGCGGTCTCACCCTGCTGGTGGCCAGCTCGCAGTATCGCCAGGACCTCGAGGAGGACCAGGTCCGCAACCTGATCGCGCGCGGCGTCGACGGGCTCCTGCTGATCGGCTACCAGCGCAGCGAGTCGATCGCGCTCGAATGCGCCCGCCGCGGCATCCACGCGATCATCGCCTGGGCCTTCGAGCCGGGCCGGCCGCAACCGGCGGTCGGCTTCGACAACAGCGCCGCGATGGCCGCGCTGACCCGCGAAGTGCTGGCGCTGGGGCATCGGCAGGTCGGCGTGATCTCGGCCGGAACCGGCTCCAACGACCGCGCGCGCAAGCGGGTCGAGGGCATTCGCGCGGCGCTCCGGGCCGCGGGCTGCGCGGCCGACAGCCTCCACGTGGTGGAGACGACCTACGCCATCGACGCCGGCAGCGCGGCCTTCCGCGAGCTGATGGCGCGGACGCCGCGGCCGACGGCGGTGATGTGCGGCAACGACGTGCTCGCCGTCGGCGCCATCCGCGCGGCCAGGCAGATGCGGCTGCGCGTGCCGCAGGATGTCTCGATCACCGGATTCGACGATATCGAGATCGCCACCGTGATCGACCCGGAACTGACCACCGTGCACGTGCCCCATCGCGAAATGGGGCGCCGCGCCGCGCTCGCGCTGCTCGAGGCGCTGGAAACGGGCACGCCCCCGGCGCCGGTCGAGCTTGCGACCGATATCCGCTTTCGCGCCTCGCTGGGCCCGCCCCCGCCCGATCCGCGGACCACCGCCTGACCCGGGCGCCGCGGGCGCTCAGATATCCTCGGGCAACAGGTCGAACCAGCCGATCTCGGCGCCGTGCCGGTCACGGATCTCGCCCAGGTCTTCGCCGGCCTCGATCCGCTCGGCGACGCCGCGCAGATGGCGGGCGATCCGCGCGCGCAGCGCCGCGTCTTGCGGCGCGTCGAGCGAAATCGCGATGGAAAACTCGACCCCCGCGGTCACGGGGCGGATCTCGGAGGAAACGGTCATGCTCGCGCTCTCCAGGCTTACGGCCGGCCTGCCCGGCCCGCAGAGCGCCACCATGCGACCGCGCCGCCCGGCGTGACCCGCCCAAAGCGACGCATGGGATCGAAAAACGAAAGGGCCGCGCTCAGCGGCAGAGCGCGTCCCGCGCGATGGCCGTCGCCTCGTCGAGGCTGCCGACGGTCCAGTCGACGGGCACGCCCGGCCCGGCAAGCGCCGCGCTCTTGGCCGCGCTGCCGCCGACCAGGATCCCCGGCGCCCTCGGCAGCGCCTTCAGCCGCATAGCCAGCGGCACGATATCCTTCAGCCGGTCGTCGCTGCCGACCGTCAGGCCGACGAAATCGACGCCGCGCCGGTCGGCCGCGTCGACGATATCCCCGGCCGACGCCCCGAGCATCAACTCGACGTCCAGATGCTGCTGCCGGAACGCCTCGGCCGCCAGGATGATGCCGAGGGTGTGCGACTGGTTCGGGAGGGTGGCGAAGAGCGCGTCGCACTTGCAGCCTCGGCACTGCCGGGTGCAGGAGTCGCGCAGCGCGCCGTTGACCCTGAGCAGGGCCGAGATCCCGAGCGATACATCGAGCCAGGAAAGCACGTCCCGGTCCCAGCAGGCGCCAAGCCAGCGCGCGGTCTCGGCAAAAAGACCGTCGGCGATCTGCTGGTAGCCCGCGCCTTGCCGGCGCAGCGCCTCCACGCAGGCTGTCGCCGCCTCGATGTCGTTGTCGACCAGATGCCCCGCGAAACGCTGCAGATCGGCCTCGGAGACGGCCGGCGGCGCGGTTTCCTCCGCCCTGCGGGCCTGGGCGAGACGCGACAGCGCGGCCCGGGCGAGATCCTCGACCGAGCCCGCCTCCGGCGCGCGGTCGGACTTGTCGGCAGTTTCCAATGAAGCCTGGGCAACGGTTTTCGAATATTGAAACTGAACGGGCATTATGCACTCTCCCCCACGCTCCCAGTTAAGCGTCGAAACGCCAATCCCCCCTTGATTTCGATCAAACGGCCCGGCCACAGGGGATGTTGCAGCGCTGCCAGCATCGCGGGCGCGGGCCGGCACGGGCCGGCCTGCCCCGGCGCATGCCCCGGGACCCGCAGGCGCAGGCGGGTCGGCAAGGCCCTGTCCGGCCTTGCGAATTCATCGCCCGGCCAGGCAGCGCGGCCCGCCGCCGGCCAAGCGGCCCTGGACCCGGCCGGTCGATCCGGGACCGGCATATCCACGCTCCGCCTTGGCCCGGGGCGTCGCCATCGCGCAACAGCGCGGCGGCCGGGCGGCGGGCGCGGCACGGCGCGGATTCGGGAGAATCAAAGACGCCCGGCGCGGATTCAGCTACCCTCCGGGGATCACAAAAGGTGAGAAGAGGGATATCATGACCACGCGCAGGACAGAGGGCCGCGGCCGCCGCTATGACAGCGTGCTGGACACCGTCGGCGACACACCCGTCATCCGCATCAACCGCATCGCCCCCGAACATCTTGACGTCTACGTGAAGGTCGAGGCCTTCAACCCGGCCGGCTCGGTCAAGGATCGCCTGGCGCTCGGCATCATCGAGGCCGCCGAGCGGGACGGCCGGCTCACGCCCGGCCAGACCGTGGTGGAGGCCACCTCCGGCAATACCGGAATCGGGCTTGCCATGGTCTGCGCGGCCAAGGGCTATCCGCTGGTGGTGACGATGGCCGAGAGCTTCTCGGTGGAGCGTCGGCGGCTGATGCGGTTTCTCGGCGCGCAGGTCGTGCTGACGCCCAAGGAACTCAAGGGCTTCGGCATGTATACCAAGGCCAAGGAACTGGCCGAACAGAACGGCTGGTTCCTCGCCAGCCAGTTCGAAACGCCGGACAACGCCGCCATCCATGCCGCGACGACGGCCCGCGAGATTTTGGCCGATTTCGACGGCGCGCGGCTGGATTACTGGATCACCGGCTACGGCACCGGGGGCACCGTCTCGGGCGTCGGCCGGGTGCTGCGCGAGGCCCGCCCGGAGACACGCATCGTGCTGACGGAACCGGCCAACGCGGCCCTCGTGGCCTCGGGCTATGTCAACACGCGCAACGGCGCCCATCAGCCGACGGAAAGCCACCCCGCCTTCGAGCCGCACCCGATCCAGGGCTGGACGCCGGATTTCATTCCCTTCGTTCTGCAGGAGGCGCTGGACGAGCAGTATTACGACGCGCTTGTCCCCGTGGCGGGCGCCGACGGGATCGCCTGGTCACGCCGCCTCGCCGCCGAGGAAGGGATCTTCACCGGGATCTCCGGCGGATCGACCTTCGCGGTTGCGATGAAACTCGCCGAGAGCGCCCCCGAGGGCGCCACGATGCTGGTGATGCTGCCCGACACGGGCGAGCGCTATCTCTCCACGCCGCTCTTCGAGGACATCCCCGCGGAGATGAGCGACGAGGAACGGGCGATATCCCGGTCCACGCCGACGGCGCAGATGCCCTAGGGCGCGCCACCCTTGCCCGGGCGCGGCGGCGGTTGCTACGGTCCGGCCAGCAGCCCGCGGACCCCGCCGGCCAGGAGAGTGTCATGGATCACGATACCGAGTCCGGCCCGGCGACCGGGCGCAGCCGAAGCCTTGGCGCGCGGCTGTTCGGCGATCTGGCCGCCGATGCCGGGCGGCTGGTCGCGGCCTTCGCGATCGGCGCGGCGGCGGGCGCGGTGCTCTGTCTCCATTTCGGGCTGCCGGTCATCGTTGGGCTCGGCGGCGGCCTCGTCGTCTTGGGCCTCGTCCTGGCGCTGATGCCGGGCGGCCCGTTTTTCTGAACGCCGCCGCCCGTCCCGGCCTTCAGCCGGCCGGCAGATACGGGATCGTGCCGGCGATGTCGGTGTCGTCGATCAGGCGGAACCGGCTGACGCTGCCCGCCTGCCGCGCCTCGCCGTAGGGCGCGTAGGCCGGGTCGGAGGCAAAGGCCATCACCGCGTCGCGCGAGGGAAACTCGAGAAGCGCGACGAGGGTGCTCGGCGGCGTTTCGCCTTCCAGCGTCTCGATATTCCCGGACCGGGCGAGGTAGCGCCCGCCATGCTTTTCGACCAGGTCGTGGACATTGGCGGCGTATTCGGGAACCCACCCGTCATCGGTGACCTCGATATCGGCGATCAGGTAAACGCTCATCTCTCTCCTCCTTGTGCGCTGGACGCGTTTGACCGGACGAGCATCGGCCAAAGGCGTGCGCAACCGCCAGTCACCGATCTGTACCGGGTGATACAGTTACTGAACTGGCCGGTCCGCATGCCATCCCCTAGACTGGGGGAAAAGGGAGAGAGGATGACGCAACCCGGCTACAAGCAGTTCTGCCCGGTGGCGATGGCCGCCGAGGTTCTCTGTTCGCGCTGGACGATGGTTCTCCTGCGCGAGCTGATCGCGGGCTCGACCCGGTTCAACGATCTCAGGCGCGGCGTACCGCGCATGTCGCCATCGCTTCTCTCGCAGCGCCTGAAGGAGCTCGAGCAGGCGGGCATCGTGGAAAAGCGCCCGCTGCCCAGTGAAAAGGGCGTCTTTGCCTATCACCTCACGCAAGCCGGGCAAGACCTGCGCCCCATCATCGAGGCGATGGGGTTCTGGGGTCAGAAATGGGTCGAAAGCTCGCTTTCGCTGAGGAATCTCGACCCGTCGCTGTTGATGTGGGACATGCGCCGCAACCTCGACCCGCGCCCCCTGCCCGCGCGGCGGGTGGTCGTCGAGTTCCTCTACACGGACCTGCCCGCCTCGAAGCGGCGCTGGTGGCTGGTGATCGAGCCGGACGCCTCGGTCGATCTCTGCTGGTCGGATCCGGGCTTCGACATCGATCTCTACGTCACGACGGACCTGCGAACCATGACGGCGATCTGGATGGGACTGACCACGGTGGCGCGCGAGGACGCGCGGCTGAAGCTCGACGGTGCGCGGGACGTGGCCCGCTCGATGCAGAGCTGGCTTGGCCTCAGCCCCTTCGCCGTCCAGGAAAAACTGGTGCCCTGACGGCGGCCGCGGCCGGTCTTACGCCCGCGCCGGCCCCTGGAGCGCGCTGTCCAGCTCGCGGGTCAGGCGGCGTTCTTCCTCGATACGCGGTTTCGAGAGCCCCGCCAGAAGCAGATAGGCCACCGGCGTCAGGTAAAGCGTGGACAGCGTCGCCAGCCCGAGCCCGCCGACGATCACCCAGCCGAGCGCCTCGCGCGCCTCGGCGCCGGCGCCGGCCGACAGGATCAGCGGCACGCCGCCCAGCACCGTGGAAACCATGGTCATCATCACCGGCCGCAGCCGCACGGTGGACGCCTCGAGGATCGCCTCGCGCACGGCGGCGCCCCGGTCCCGCAGCTGGTTGGCGAACTCGACGATCAGGATGCCGTTCTTGGCCATGATCCCGATCAGCATCACCAGCCCGATCTGGCTGTAGACGTTGAGCGACAGACCCGTGAACACCATCGCGAAGACCGCGCAGGCCAGCCCCAGCGGCACCGTCGCCATGACCACCACCGCCGAGACGAAGCTCTCGAACTGGGCGGCCAGGACCAGCAGCACCACCGCGATGGCGAAGCCGAAGATCACCACCAGGCCCGAACTTGTCTGATCGAGCGTCGCGGCCTCGGCCAGCGGCACGATGCGGTTGTCCTCGGCCAGCACCTCGTCGCCGAGACGCCGCACCTCGGCCATCGCGTCGCCGAGCGCGAAATCCGGGGTCAGCGAGGCCGTCACCTCGACCGACCGGTTCTGCCCCTCGCGGCCAAGCTCGGGCGCGACGGCGCGTTCCTGCAGGCGCACGAAGCTTGACATCGGGACCATGGTGCCGTCGCCGGCCTCGACGAAGATATTGCTGAGATCGCCGGGATCGTTCACCGGATCCGAGGTCGACAGCATCTGGATGTCGTAGCTCAGATCGTCGATGAAGACGGACCCCACCGTGCGTCCGTCGAGCACGGCCCGCAGCGCCTCGCCGAGCCCGGCGATCTCGACCCCCAGATCGGAGGCCCGCGTGCGGTCCACCTCGATGAAAAGCTGGGGCTGCGTGGTCTCGTAATCGAGGCGCACGGATCCGAAGGCCGGGTTGTCCTGCATCCGCGCGATCAGCGCGTCGGCCACCTCCGCAAGCTGTCCGTAGCTGCTGCCGGTGATCGCGAAGCTGAGCCCCCGGCCCGCCCCCCGGATTCCCAGCGAGTTCGGCTGGATCGCGAAGGCCCGCACCCCGACGATGTCGCGCAGCCCCGCGTTGATCTGGCCCACGATCTCGTTCTGGCTGCGCGCCCGGTCGCCCCAAGGGGCGAGCGAGAACACCATGAAGCCCCGGTTGTCGGCCCCGAAGCCCGTGATGGAAAAGACGTTCGTGACCTCGCCCGCCTCTTTCAGGGGCTCGGCCAGCGCCTCGATCTCGCGCATCTTGGCCGTGGTGTAGTCGAGCGACACGCCCTGCGGCGCGCGCACCACCAACAGCGCCACGGCGCGGTCCTCGCGCGGGGTCAGCTCCTGGCGGATGGAGCCGAACATCATCGCCGCCGTCGTGGCGAACAGAGCCGCCGCCAGCACCACGACGAAGGGCACCGCCAGCGCCCAACGCAAGGTGGCGGCATAAAGCCCCGCCAGCCGGTTGCCCAGCCAGACCATCGGCCCGCGGGGATCGGCGGCCGGATCGGCCGTCAGAAGCCGGCTTGCCAGGACCGGGCAAAGCGTCAGCGCGACCAGCGACGACAGCGCCACCGCCATGGCCAGCGTGAAGCCGAACTCGCGGAAGAGCCCGCCCGCCTGCCCCGGCAGGAAGGACAGCGGCACGAAGACGGCGGCCAGCGTGGCCGTCGTGGTGACCACGGCGAAGAAGACCTGCCGCGTGCCCAGCACCGCGGCGGCGCGCGGGCCCATCCCGTCGCCCCGGCGGCGCACGATGTTTTCAAGCACCACGATCGCGTCGTCGACGACCATGCCCGTGGCCAGAACCAGCGCCAGCAGCGTCAGGATATTGACCGAGAAGCCAACGATGTAGATCGCCGCCAGCGTGCCCACCAGCGCCACCGGCATGGTGAGCGCGGGGATCATGGTGGCGCGCGCGTCGCGCAGGAAGACGAAGATCACCAGCACGACGATGCCCACCGCCAGCGCCAGGGTCTTCAGCACCTCCTGGATCGCGCCGTTGATGAAGATCGCGTCGTCGGAGGTGACGAAGATCGACACGTCCTCGGGCAGCGTCTGCGACAGCTCGTCCACCACCGCGCGCACGGCCGCCGAGATCTCGAGCGTGTTCGAGGTCGCCTGCCGGATGATGCCCAGCCCGATGCCCGTCTGGCCGTTGGCGCGCAGCACCGTCTCGTCCGGTGCCGGGCCGAGTGTGACCCGGGCGACGTCCCCCACCCGCACGTCCGGCGCGATGGTCAGCGCCTCGAAGGCCTGCGCCGAAACCACCGTCGCGGTGGTGCGCACGTTGATCGACTGCCGCCCGCCCGAGAGATCGCCCGCCGGCGCGTCATAGGCCACGTCGGCCAGCGCCCGGCGCAGATCGCCCAGCGTGAGCCCCCGCGCCGCGAGCTGCGCCATGTCGATATCGACGCGGAAGATCGGTTCGCGATCGCCGTAGATCTGCAGATCCGCCACCCCCTCGACCGAGATCAGCCGGTCCTCGACGCGATCCTGCACGATCCGGGTCAGGTCCTGCGGCGAACGGCCCTGCGCGGTGACGGCGACGCGGACCACGGGCTGCGCGTTGTCGTCGGCCTTGACGACCCGCGGCGTCTCGGCGTCGTCCGGCAGCTGCCCGGCGATGCGTCCGACCGCGTCCCGCGCGTCGGTCGCGGCCACGTCGATATCGACGTCTTCCTCGAATTCCAGCGTTACCCGGCTGCGCCCGAACCGCGAGGTGGACGAGATGCTGCGAATGCCCGGCACGCGTCCCACCGCGCCCTCGATCCGGCCGGTCACGTCCTGGTCGACGCTTTCCGGCGAGGCGCCGGGAAAATCGGTGCGGATGGTGACCACCGGGCTGTCGACGTTCGGCAACTCGCGGATTTCGACGCCGAAGAGCGCGGCGATGCCGGACAGGATCAGGAGCGCGCTCAGCACGAGCGCCAGGATCGGGCGCCGGACGAACAGCGCCGTGCCGGATCCCGCGATCGCGCTGGCCTGGCCGTCGACCTGCACGGCTAGAGCCTCGCCCGGCCGCCGGGGATGGCCGCCCCCGCCGCGGTCCGGTCGGAGACCACGCTGACCGCCGCCCCCGGGCGCAGGTTCTGCACGCCCTCGGTGACGACAAGCTCGCCCGTCGCGAGATCGGCCTCGACCACCACGCTGTCGGCGTTGCGCTGGCGGATGGTGATCGGCACCCGCGCCGCCTTGCCCTCGCGCACGACCCAGACATAGGAGCCCTCGCTCGACCATTGCACCGACAAGGGATCGACCACCGGCAGCGTCTCGCCGGGAAACCGCATCTCGACCTTGAAGGCCATGCCGGCGCGCAGCCGGTCCTCGGCATTGGCCACGCGTCCCTGCAGGCGCAGGGTGCGGCTGGCGCTGTCGACGACGTTGTCGATGGCGCTGATCTGGCCGGTGAGGCGCAGGTCCGGGATGCCCAGCGGTCGCGCCGTGATCTCGCTGCCGAGCGCGATCTGCCCCACGACGCGTTCCGGCACGCGGAAATCGATCAGGATCGCCGACCGGTCGGTGATCGTCCCGATCGCGTCCTGGCTCGAGAGCCGGTCACCCACCGCCACGTCCAGCACGCCCACCCAGCCCGAGATCGGCGCGCGCACGGTGCGCTGGTCGAGATCGTATTCCGCCTGGTCACGCTCCAGCTCCGCGGTGCGCAGCGCCAGCCGGGCCTCGCGCAGCCGCACCTGCGTGACGGCCCCGGTGTCGCCGAGGCGTTCCAGCCGCGCGGCCTCCTCCCGCGCCTCGTCCAGCATCAGCCGGGCGCGCTCGAGCGCGATCCGCTCGGCCTCCGCGTCGAACCGGAGCACGACGTCGCCTTCCTCCACATAGCTGCCGCCCTCGAGCGGCATCGCGCGGATCTGGCCCGACACCTCCGGGCGCAGGGTGACCGAGCGCAGCGCGTGCCCGTCGCCGATCGCCTCGATGCGGTCGTCGACCGCGCCCGCCGTCACCGCGGCCACGACGACCTGCGCTGGACCGCCGCCGCCCCAGCCGCGGCCCTCGCCATCCTCGGCGGTCGCGACCTCGATGCCCAGCAGGTCGGTCAGGCCGAGGCGCTCCAGCACCGGGCCGGCGGCCGGGACATAGGCCGCCCAGACATAGATCACGGCCGCCAGCAAGGCGCCGCCCAGAAGGATTTGCCGGATTACAGCCATTCTCGTTCCTTTGACACGGAAAAGTAATGCACCGGGCATCGCTGTCACTCAATATCACGAAAACGCGACATGCACCGCCGACCGGCAGGACGCGTCAGCCGGAAAACAGCGGGAAAGATACCCCCAGCGCCCAGGCCAGCACCAGCCCCAGCACGAGGCCGGGCGCCAGCGGGCCGGACCGCCGGCTCGCCGCGTGGCCCATCGTGCCGAAGACGAGGTAGAACAGGACGATCACGGGCGCGATCATCAGCAGGAAGAACAGCCCTTCGAAATCCAGCGCCACCCCGAACCCGAGCGATGCAAGGAACGCGCCGTGCAGCAGCAGACGGCGCCCGCGCCCCGCCGCGTGCCCGAGCCGCGCATCGGCCAGGAAAAAGGGCACGGCGCCCAGGACGAGGACGAGGATGATCGCGGCGCGCTCCGCCGTCGGCCAGAAATTCGCGGCATAGCGATCCAGCGCGACGCCGATCAGAAGGCTCGCCCCCCCGAGCAGCAGGATCGCCGGTAGCGACACGCCGCCCCAGCGCACCCCCCAGACCCGAAGGAGGACGATCTGCACCGCCGCGTAGATCCCGAGATGCAGCGCCAGGTAGTCGGCCACCAGCACGGGCAGGGCCGCGACCGGCAGCGCCAGGGCCAGCGGCGGCGCGGCCAGCGCCGGCAACGCGGTGACGGCCAGCAGCCGCCGCCAGCCCAGATCGACGGCGGCGACGGGCACGACCGGCAGCCGCCGCGCCAGCCCGCCGAAAAGCAGCGCCAGCCCCGCGACGAGCCCGATGATCGCGTGGCCGGTCGGCAGGATGGCCGTGTCAGAGCTGCGCCCGTAGGCCTGGTCCAGCCAGTCGAGCGCCGCGCGTCGGCCGGCCCTGCTCTGCAGCACGGAGACGTGTTCGGTCCAGGGGGCGACGACGGCGCGGCGGGTAACCGGCCCGGCGGTGGCCGTCAGGCCCGGCTCGGCGGCGGGATCGACCATTTTCACCGCCTCCCGCGCGAAATCGCGCAGGCCCGGCTCCCACTGGCCGGTGACCAGGAGCAGCGTTCGCGGGGTGGTTGCGTCGATCTCGCGCGAAAAGGCCGAGATCAGCACCACGGGCCCGGTATCCGCGCGCCCGGCGGCGACCCGCACCAGGATATCCGTGGCCATCGAATGCCCGATCAGCGCCACGGGCACATTATCCGCGCCGACGGCGTCGATCACCTTTTCCGCCTGCGCGGCCAGCAGCCGCGTGGTCCCGTCGATCGCGGCCAGGTCGCCCGACATCGGCACCGGGTGCCGCCCGTGGCCGAGGAAGTCGAAGCTGTGCACCCGGTAGCCCGCGCGGGCCAGCGGCAGCGCGTAGCCCTGCATCATCTGCGACGAGCCCGCGAAGCCATGGGCGATCACGACCGCCGGCCCGTCGGCCCCGGGGCGGGCGAGAACGGTCACCGGGGTCTCACCGACCCGGGTGGCGGATATCTCCACGCCGGACCGGGCCCGTTCCAGCACCCAGAGCGAGCCCACGATCAGCACCAGTGCGACCATCCCCCTCATCGGGGGCCTTGCGGCATCGCCGCGGGCCGAGGATCGCGGAACCGCCGGCGCACGGCGTCAGCCGATCTCTGCCAGCAGCCAGCGCGCCAGATCGCCCAGCAGCACGGCACCGGCCGCGTCGAAGGCGGCGACGACCGCGCCGACCTCGGTCGAGGCCGCGTCGCGCGTGACCGCGAAGGTCCGGGCCGCGATCACCCGCGCATCCCGGTCGTCGACAAGGCGGGCGACCAGGCGCAGGCGCACCGTCGCGCCGGCCATGTCCGCGCCGGTCTCGGCCTGGAAATCCGTGAGTTCGGTCAGAACCGCGTAATCGCCCGTCGTGCCGACCGGGCGGCGCGCGACCGAACCGAACGCGCCGGTTTCCGACAGGTGCCGCAGGATCATCGTCTGCAGCATTTCCGGCGCCGGATCCGCCCAGCGCGCACCGGGCAGGTATTCCACCTGCAGCGGCTGCGGCCGGATCATGATCCGGTCGGTGGCCAGCGCCCCGCTGGCCATCGGTTCGGCGACGACAAGCTCCGCGCCGCGCCGCGGACCCGCGGCGGGGCGTGCCGCGGGGGTGGCAAGCTCGTAGATCGCCAGCGGCTCGGACGCGTCCTGCAAGGCGGAAATCGCGGTACAGCCCGGCAGGGCCAGCGCCAGCAGAATTGCGAGAAAGGGAAACTTACCCAGCATGAACATGCCTCATCGTCTGAATTCGGGGGCGCGCGGGTCGAGGAAGAATCGGCTCGGGTTTCGGCGGATCTGTTCGACGAGCGCGTCGAGATTGTCGACCAGCGCGCGGATCTCGACGGAGAGCCGCGTGTATTGCGGCAGCGCCTCGTCGGCGAAGCTGCGCACCTGCGGTCCGCTCGACTGGGCGACCTGTTCGACCTCGGCGAAAGCCGCCCGCGCCGAGCGGCTGGCCGCGCGCAACTCCTCGGCGACGGCCGGTATCTCGTCGGCAACGCCGCCGACGGCGGTCTCGAGTTCGGTCAGCGTGGTCTCGAGTCCCGCGACGATACCGGCCATGTCCTCGTTGATGACCCGATCCGCCCCGGTGAAGGCGCGTTCGGCCGCGCCCAGCGCGCGGTCGCCCGTCTCCAGCGCCCCGTTGATGGCCGCGAGGGTGTCGTTGGCCCGCTCAAAGGTTCCGCGCGCGGCGGCCAGCGTCTCGTCCGCGGACCCGGTCAGCCCGTCCAGCCGGCCCGAGGCATCCGAGAGATCGGCGCCGACCCGGTCGACGACCTCGGCGGCGCGGGCCGCGGCCCCGCGCACCTCGTCCATCAGCGCCGGCAGATCGCTCCCGGCGGTGTCGCCGAGCGACCGGATCACCGCGGTCGCCTCGGTCGTGGCCACCCGCAATTCGCGGATCAGCGGGGTCGCGTCCTCGGCCAGGAGCCCGTCGAAGCGCAGCGCGGCCGCGTCGACCGTGCCCAGCGTCTGCTCGATGCGGGCGATCAGCGCATCGGTCGCCGAAAGCGTCTGCCGTGCCTCGGTCAGGCGCGCCGTCGCCGCCCTGCCGGTCTCGGCATAGGTGTCGATCAGCGTCTCGGCCCGGTCGCCGAAGCGCGCGACGCGCGTTTCGATATCGGTGACCGACCGCCCGAGCGCCTCCGTCGCGGGGCCGAGATCCTCGGTGATATAGCGATCGAGGGTCGCGATGGTGTCCCCGGCGTCGGTCAGGGTTCCCGACCCCTGCGCCAGCACCCCCCGCGCCTCTTCCGACAGCGTGCCGAAGGATCGGATCGTCGTCTCGGCCTCGGCCAGCGCCCCCGAGATATCGCCCGTCAGCGCATCGAGCGTGGAGTTGAACCGCTCGATCTGGCCCGCGAAGCCGGAGACGGAGCCGGTGACCGTCGAGAAATCCTCGAGCGCGGTGGCGAACTCTGCCGAGGCGCCCTCGACGTTCTGGAGGATCGTATCGACCCGCCGGCGGTTCTCGCCGCCCAGCAATTCGCGCAACTCGCGCACGACGCCCAGCGTCTCGGCGAGGATCTCGGGCGCGTCCTGGGAGAGCGTCTGCAACACCGACCGGCCCGCCTCGATCTCGGGCACGTCCGCATCCGAGGTCTCGGCCAGCAGGGGCGCCTCGGGCGAGCCGGGGCTGATCCCGACGAAGGAAACGCCGGTGACGCCCTGCGCCTCGATGGTGGCGGTGCTGTCGGTGCGCACCGGGGTCCCGGCCTCCACCTCGATTCTTACCCGCACGCGGCCGTCGTTTTCCGGCGACAGCCGGATCCCCACCACCTGCCCCACGGGGAAGCCGGCATAGCGGACGTCCGAGGCTTCGCTCAGGCCGGACACGCTTTCGAAATCGATGTCGTAATAGGCGAACTGCCGGTCGAGCTCGACGCGTGCGAACCACAGGAAGAACCCCAGCAGGCCGAGGAACCCCGCAACCGCGAAAGCGCCGACGAGAATGTAGTTCGCGCGGGTTTCCATCGTCAGCCTTTCTCGGTTGCCGCGTCCGCCCCGGGGGCTTCGAAGGCGGCACGGGCACGGGGCCCATGGAAATAGTCCTGAACCCAAGGATGGTCGACGGCCAGCATGTCACGCAAGCCGCCGGTGACCAGGACCTTTCGCTCGGCCAGCACGGCGATGCGGTCGCAGATCGCGTGCAGCGTATCCAGATCATGGGTGACGAGGAAGACCGTCAGCCCCAGCGCCTGGCGCAATTTCAGGATGAGCTGGTCGAAGTCCGCCGCGCCGATCGGGTCGAGTCCGGCGGTCGGCTCGTCCAGAAAGACGATATCCGGATCGAGCGCCAGCGCCCGGGCGAGGCCCGCGCGTTTGCGCATGCCGCCCGACAGTTCCGACGGGTACTTGTCGCCGGCGGTATAGGGCAGCCCCACCAGCGCGATCTTCAGGTCCGCGAGCTGTCGGCGGATCTCGGGCGCGAGCCCTTCCACCGCCCGGAGCGGCACCTCGACATTCTCGCGCACCGTGAGCGACGAGAAGAGCGCGCCGTCCTGGAACAGCACGCCCCAGCGCTCGTCGAGCCGGGCGCGCGCCGCGGCATCCCCGGACAGCACGTCGACCCCGAAGACCTCGATCGACCCGGCGGCCGGTCGCTGCAACCCGACGATCGAACGCAGCAGCACCGATTTGCCCGTGCCCGACCCGCCGACGATCCCGAGCACCTCGCCCCGCCGGACATCGAGATCGAGCCCCTCATGCACGACGTGATCGCCGAACTGGGTGCGCAGGCCGCGCACGCGGATCACCGCCTCGGGCGCGTCCGGCCGGCTCACAGCCCGACCTCGGCGAAAAACACGGAAAAGAGCGCGTCGGCCAGGATCACCGCGAAGATCGCCGTCACCACGGCGCTCGAGGTCATCCGCCCGAGCGACTCGGCGTTGCTCTGGACCCGCATCCCCGCGTGACATCCCACGACGCCGATGATCACTGCGAAGACCGGGGCCTTCACGAGGCCGACGAAGACATGCGAGACGTCCGTGCCCTCGATCAGCCGCGTGCGGAACATCGACGGCGAGATGCCAAGCTCGATCCAGGACATCAGCGCGCCGCCGAAAAGCCCCGCGAGATTCGCGATCAGCCCCAGGATCGGCAGCATCAGGATCAGCGCCAGGATGCGCGGCACGAAGAGCACCGCGGCCGGGTCGAGCCCCAGCGTACGCATCGCGTCGATCTCCTCGCGCATCTTCATGGATCCGATCGCCGCGGTGAAGCTGGACGCCGTGCGCCCGGCCACGATGATCGCGGTCAGCAGGATGCCGAGCTCGCGCAGGATCGAGATCGCGATCAGGTCCACGACGAAGACCTCGGCCCCGAACTGGCGCAGCTGCGCCGCACCCTGGAAGGCCAGCACGACGCCAATCAGGAACGCCATCACCGCCACGATCGGCACCGCGCGAAAGCCGACATCCTCGCAATGGGCGACCAGGGCCGTCAGGCGGAACCGGCCCGGATGGCGCAGCACCTGGCCGAGCCGCACGAGGAAGAGGCCGAGATATCCCGTCAGACCGACCCCGAAGAGCGCACCGCGCGTCACCGCCCGCCCGATGGTCTCCAGCCGCACGGCCAGTCCGCGCGGAGCCGCCGGCTTGGGTTCGGGCTGCGGCGTGGCCGCGGCGACGGCGTCGAGCAACATCTCCACGTCCGGTGCCGCGTTCTCGAGCCGGACGCTGCCGCCGGCCGCCTCGATTCGCCGGCGCAGTTCCGACAGCGCCCAGGCGCCGGCGGTGTCGAGGCGACGCAACGCGCCGAGATCGACGACCAGCGGTCCATCCGCCGCCAGGGACGCGAAGCGGGCGCGGACCCGCGTCACCTGATGGACGGTCAGCTCCTCGCCGAGTGTCAGCGACGTCTCCGCCGGGGTATCCCGGCGCTCGATCCTGATGTCTTTGTCTGCCAAGTGCCGCCCTGTCCCGTCTGCGTGGCGCGCCGGCGGCATAGGCCAGCCCGACCGGTCTCTCGCGGCGAGTGTAGGGCAAGGTTCGGCCACAACGCCACCGCGATAATGCCTCCCGCGACGGCAAGGGGGCCGACGGGGCCAGGATCATCCCCGGAAGCGCGAAAAAGCTTGCGCAAAGGCGGCCGTGGCATGAGCCTGCTACGCGGGCGACCGGACCCGGGAAACCCGTGCTGCAAGGGGAATGTCTTGATAGATCTCTACACATGGACCACGCCGAACGGACGCAAGGTGTCCATTCTGCTCGAGGAACTGGGCGCGGACTATACCGTCCACCCGGTCGATATCGGCCAGGGCGCACAGAAGGCGCCCGATTTCCTGCAGATCTCGCCCAACGGGAAGATACCCGCCATCGTCGACCGCGAAACGGGGATGAGCCTGATGGAATCGGGTGCGATCCTGCTCTATCTCGCCGAGAAACACGGCCGTTTCCTGCCCGAGGCCACGCTCGCGCGCTTCGAGGTGATCGAGTGGCTGATGTGGCAGATGGGCGGGCTCGGCCCGATCGCGGGCCAGGCGCACCACTACATGCATTTCAATCCGGGCGTCGACCCTTATGCCGAAGGCCGGCTAGCGACAGAGGTCGCCCGGCTCTACACGGTGCTGGATCAGCGGCTCGCCGGACGCGCCTATGTCTGCGACGACTATTCGATCGCCGACATGGCGATATGGCCATGGATCAGCCGCCATGAATGGCATCGCGCGGATCTTCACGATTACCCCAACCTGCGCGACTGGTACCGGCGCATCGCGGCGCGCCCGGCGGTCCGGCGGGGCTACCACGTGCCGAAGGAGGTGGGCACGATCCCCGCAGGCTAGCGCCCGGGCTGCCGGGACGGCCGCCCGGCGGCCCGCGCCGCGCGCTCAGTTGGACCAGTTGGCGATGACGTCGTAGCCCTCGGCCTCGGGCGGCGCTTCGAGATACTCGGAGAAGTGGCTCCAGAGCGCGGCCACCCTTTCCGCGTTGGCGTCCGAGCTTTCCTCGTTCTCGACGACCGAGATGACGCAGCCACTGCCGTCGGCGTTCATGACGTTGACGAAGTTATGCATGCCGGGCATGCCCATGATCTGGTCGCGAAGCGAATTCAGCAGCTCCGTCGCCGCGTCGCGGCTTTCGGGCTTCATCTTGTATCGTGTTATCCTGGCAAACATTCCTATCCCCCCGCTGGGGCCGACCGGCCCCGAGGCCGACCTCCGGATGGAAGCGGCGCGATCACCATAGCACGGTTTTGCCCGCAGGCTGGCCTGCTTTGTCCACGGGGGCGCCCGTTACGCGCCGACCCCCGCGAAGCGCAGGCCGCTCAGCTCCGCCATTTCGCGTTTCCAGGTGGTGATGTCGCGCGCCGTGAACGCCGACAGCTCGGAATGGCCGCAGGCCCGCGACAGCACTTTCATCAGCGCCACGGACGCCTCGAAATACCGCGCCAGCCGCGCCGCGCCGGCCGCGACGTCCAGACGCGCGCGCAGCTCGGGCTTCTGCGTGGCGATCCCGGCCGGGCAGTTGTTCGTGTGGCACATCCGCGCCGCAACGCATCCGACCGCCTGAATGGCGGCGTTCGAAACGGCGACGGCGTCCGCGCCCAGGGCCAGCGCCTTGGTGAAATCCTCGGCCACGCGCAGCCCGCCGGTGACCACCAGCGTCACCTCGCGCCCGGCGGTCCGGTCCAGGTGGCGCCGCGCCCGGGCGAGCGCGGGAATGGTCGGCACGGAAATATGGTCCCGGAAGATGAGCGGCGCCGCGCCGGTGCCGCCGCCGCGCCCGTCAAGGATGATGTACTCGGCCCCGGCGGCAAGCGCGAAGTCGATGTCGTCCTCGATGTGATTGGCAGAGAGCTTGAACCCGATCGGGATACCGCCGGAGCGTTCGCGCACCTCGTCGGCCAGCTTCCGGAAATCCGCCGCGGTCTCGAGGTCCGGGAAGGTGCTCGGCGAGATCGAGGTTTCGCCCGGCGTGGCGCCGCGCACCTCGGCCACGCGGCCCGTCACCTTGTCGCCGGGCAGATGCCCGCCGGTTCCGGTCTTGGCGCCCTGCCCGCCCTTGAAGTGGAAGGCCTGCACCTTCTCCGCCAACTCCGGCGTCCATCCGAAACGCCCGGAGGCCAGCTCGTAGAAATAGCGGCTGTTCTCCGCCTGCTCTTCGGGAAGCATGCCGCCCTCGCCCGAGCAGATGCCCGTGCCGGCCTTCTCGGCACCGCGCGCGAGCGCGATCTTGGCTTCCTCGGAGAGCGCGCCGAGGCTCATGTCGGAGACGAAGAGCGGGATATCGAGATGCAGCGGCCGGCGCGCCCGCGGTCCGATCACCGTCTCGGTCCGGACGTCATGATCGTCGGGCAGCGGCTTGCGCGCCACCTGCGCGGGCAGGATCTGGATATCGTCCCAGTGCGGCAGATCCTTTCGCGGCACGCCCATGGCCGCCACCTCGCCATGATGGCCCAGCTTGGACAGGCCGTCACGGGCAAGCGCGTGAATGCGGGCGACGGTGGGTTCTTCGGGCGTCGGTTTCGCGCCCGGGGCCGCGTCGGCATCCGACCCGTCCTGCGGCACCTCGTCGCCGGCGGCGCGGTCGCCAAGCGTCGCATGGGTACCGTCGCAATAGGGTGGGTTCCGCGTCGCCTTGCACCGGCACAGCGCGGCCTTCCCGGTCTTGTCGGCCTTGAAGGTCAGCGGCTCGATACCCGTGCCGGCATGGGACCCGTCACAGAACGGCTGGTTGGAGGACCGCCCGCAGCGGCACCAGCTGTAGGTCTCGCCCGCTTCGAGCTCGACGGACTCGGGCGACTTGGCGGCAATGATCGGGGCGTCGGTCATCCTGTACTCTCGTCTTTTGCGTTTCGGGTCTGCCCCGAACCTATGGCATAGCGGGTCCGGGGAAAGCCCCCGTGCCCGACGCCCCCGGGACCGGCGACCGGTCCGAGATCGAAAGGAACGCCCGATGCGCGACCATGACGAACCCCACGCCAACCCGACCCTGGCGCCCGATGCGGACTGCCCACCGGGCGAGGTGGAGACGCCGGCCTTCGTCATCCACGAGGATGCGGTCATGGCCAATCTCGAGAAAACGCTCGTGGCTTGCAGCGGTCCGACCCGGCTGATGCCCCATGTCAAGACGCACCGCGCGCCATGGGTTGTCGCGGCCCTGCGCCGGGCGGGGATCGAGACCTTCAAGACCGCGACGGTCGCCGAGGTGGAAATGGTGGCGCGATGCGGCGCGAAAAACGTCACGCTGGCCTATCCGACGGTCAACCCGGCCAATGTCGCGCGGTTCATCAGCTGTGCCGCGGCCAATCCGGGGACCACCTTCGTCGGGATGGTCGACTCCGAGCATGGGCTGGGGGTCTGGCGAACACAGCTGGAGACGGCACCGCACAACATCCTGATGCGCGTCGATCTCGACCCGGCGTTCGGCCGAACGGGCGCGCCGATGACGGAGGCGGCCGTCGACCTTGCGCGCGGGCTTCACGAGATGCGCCGGTTCCTCGGCTGGCATCTTTACGACGGCCATGTCCATGGCAGCCTCCCGGAGCGGCGCGCAAGGGTCGCGGCCGAAGCCGAGGCCGTGCGCGGGCTCGACGCCCGCCTCGCCGCGTTCGGGATATCCGGTGATCTGGTCGCGGGCGGGAGCTATACCTTCGATCTCTGGTCCGCCGAGGGGGCCCGCTTCGTATCACCCGGCAGCTGGACCTATTCGAGCGCGATGCATGACCGCGATCTCGGGCACCTCGCCTGGCAGCCCGCCGCCTTCGTCCTGTCGACCGTGATATCGGCGCATGACGGCACCGTGACGCTCGATGCCGGATCGAAGGCCATCGCGCCCGACAAGCCCCTGAAGACGCGCTTCCCGGTCGACGGGGAGATCTGCCTGATGAGCGAGGAACACGCCGTGCTCCGCACCGCGGGCCTGGCGGTCGGCGACCGGGTGCTGCTCGTCCCGGAACACGCCTGCACGACAGCCTATCTCTACGACCGGGCCTGGGTGCGCGGGCGCGATGGCGGCTGGGAGGTCCGCGTCCAGCTCGGAAGCGCGCGCTAGCCCGCCGGCCATCCGGCGGAAATGGCAGGCTGCGCCGGATCGCGCGTGCCGGCAGCCGCGGCGGGCCGTGGCGCAGAGGGCACGCGCCTGGGGGGCGCGTTGCCCCTGACCGATACCCCAAGGGGTCGATCAGGGGCGTCGCCGCACCCCCGGGACATGGCGCCCCGAAGGTCCGGGAGCCCCCTTGCAGGGGGCCGAGATGCCGCGGGCTTAGTTCGCGTACTCGCTGAAGACGGTCACGCTTCCGTCGTCCTCCAGGCGGCAGCTCAAACGCTGGCCTCCTGCATCGAGCACCAGCAGCGGGCCGCCCCCGGTCCGGATGCGTTCCACGATATTGATGTCCATCGCGGGATAGCCCGCATAGCGCGCGGCCTGATCGATACAGCGCGCGTTCATGCCATCGAATTGCGCTTCGGTGCCGCTCAGGCCGTCATCGGTCATGCCGCCGCCGGTCGTGCCGCCGCCGGTCTCGACGCATCCCGCCAGGGCGACGAGCGCTGCAGTGCCGATCATGGTCTTGATCGCGTTGGTCATTTGTCTTTCCTTTCCTGCTTGTTGACCCAGGGGTTTACTCGACCCCGAAACCCATCTTGAACGCCTCTGGCCCGCTGCCCCCTGTCGATCACTCGGATCCCGTGACCGGCGGATTGCCAGAGGTGACCGCGATACATCCGCGACGACGACGCCCGAAGGCTCCGCGACCCGTCCGGATGGCAAGGCTGCCGCCCGCCGACGCACGCGGCACGCGGTGATCGCGGCCTCGATGCCCTGCGGACTGGTTCCGGTGCCGCGGCGGCGTGCGGCCGCGGCTGGAGGGCGCGTGATGGCGACGGGGCTTTCGCAGTCATCGGCTCGGGATCCTCCAGGGCGTTGTGTCGACGCTCAGCCACCGAATATGACGGCATCGGGTATCTCGTAGCGCTCGTCGTCGACGCGAATGCGCGTCAGGTCACCCTCGCGGGTGGCCGAATTCTCGAAGCCGCCGCCAGCCTGGCTCGTGTCGGAACTCACGAAGGCCCCTTCCGTGAAGAACAGGGCGCGCGGGACCCCGTCAGGCTTGGTGATCACCACCGTCGCGGAGCCGTCGCCGTCACGGGCCACGCCCATCGCGCAGTGGGTCATCGGCGCGCCGACCCCCGCGGCACAGGGAACCGGCCCCACCGCGTCGAAGACACCCTGCCCGGCCCGCAGCGCGGAATCCGCGGCCTCGAGATGTTCGCGCGCGCCCCAGCCGCTGACGCTGCCGTCGAGCGTGGCGACGCGACACCACGCATCCTCGCACCCGTCGTTCCGAAGCACCTGGCCCGGGACGGCACCGCCCAGAACCGCAGATCCGGCATCCGGTGCGGCAAGGATCGGCATGTCCTCGGACAGTCCGAACGGGCTCAAATAGGGGGCGTGCCGGTCGGGGCCTCGCGGCCGGCATGGGTTTCCGGCAGGTCCGGCAGGGCGGTGTCCGCGCCGACGGCACGTGCGAGGTCGAGCGCGATATCCCCTTTCGTCAAGCGAAGCACATCCCGCAGCGGGTCGAAGGCGACGGCGATGCGCCCGTTGAAGAACGCGATGATCGTATCGTCCTGCTGGGTCATGGCCTCGCCGGGACAGGCCATCCGCGTGGTGGCGACCGGGCCGTCGATGACGAGGCCCCCGTCCTCCAGCCGCGCGCTGCCCTGGAACCTGTTGCACCCCGTAGTTCCCGAGAAGCCGCCCCCCGTCGCGAACTGCACGGACGGCGCCGCGACGGGCGCGGCATCGTTCAGTGCCACCACAAGCCACTCGGCGGCCGCCGCGCCGGCCGGCGTCAGGGCCACGAAAAGACCGGCGAGGACCGCACCACCACGGCAGGTCACGCGCCGGCGCGCCCCGGCTTTGGTTCTGTCGCCGACATTCTGCCGCAAACGCACTGGTTCACCCCTCCACTCCCGGGAAATGCAAGTGCAAGGCGTTGATCTTTCAAGTAGACTCAAACCCTGCACCGCCCCCTGCCGGCAGAGTGTTTCTCGGATCGTTTCCAAGGCAAAGGGCGAGAATATGCGTTTGGGGAATTGATCCGACCCGGCAGGCGTTTCCCCTGCGGCGCCGCATGCGCGGCCCGCGCACGAAATCCCCGGCTGCAACCGGCGACCGGCGAAAAGCCAGCGGGCCTGCCCCGGTCAGAAACGCCCGCCGCGCGGCCACGACCGGACTCGACGGCGCTTCGGGATCAACGCATCCAGGCCTCGCGAGAGCGGCGCCCCGTGCCGCGCCACCCCGGAGAGGTGACGCGGCCTTGTCCGGTTTCGGCCCGTTCGCCGGACCGCAAGGCGGTCCGAGGCGTCCTCCTCACCCCAGCGGGATGAGCGGCATGCCGAGCAACGCCAGCACGAAGACCGCGACGGTCAGGACCACATAGCCGAGGGCCGCGTGGCGCACGGTGCGGACCGATCCGACCCTGTCGCCACGATCGAGCCACAGCGCGACCAAAGGCAGGACCTGCATCGCGTGGAGCGATGCGAAATGTGCCGGCCGCAGGTCGCCCGTCACACCGGACCAGCCGAAGAGCGGCAGCGTCGGTGCACCGTCCGGGTGCACCCCGACATGGTGCCCGCCGATGAAGCTGAGATAGCCCGCGGCGATCATCGTCAGCACGAAGGTCAGCAGGACGCCCAGCCAGATCGCCTCGCGCAGGGCGGGGCTCAGATCGGCGGCCTTGTCGCGCTTCACCACCCAGCCGATCACCGCCGTCGCGGCGACCAGCGACACCGCGCCCGCGGCCATCACGACCTCGTACATCATCCGGTGGAACGGCGTGGACACATTGAAATGCGACGGCTCGGCCCGCCCGGCCTGGTACATCATGTAGGCCATCTCCGACAGGAAGGCGGCCGCCATCACCCAGCCCAGGACGCGCAAGGGCCAGCCAGCGCGAACCCTCTCGGACAGGCGCGACTCGATCAGCGCGATGGTGCCGAACAGCACGGCGAAACTCAGCGCGAACTTCAGCGGCTTCATCCAGACCGGAACGGCGTCGATGGTACGGGCATCGACGAAGCTCCAGAGCACCGTGAGCGCGAGCAGGACGAGGGAGACGACCGTCAGCGTCTGGAATTGCGACGGTTTCGCGATGCTGGTGGCAGGCGGGTTGAGATCAAGCAGCGACATGGGCCTGGCCTTTCAGGGAACGGGTTTGCGTGGGGATCATGGCGGCCCGCAGGCCAAGCTCGACCAGCGCCGCGATCAGGAAGCCGAGCGGGCCCAGCATGAAGGTGGACAGCAGGATCGGCGCCTGCACGAGGCGGCCGACCCCGGCGCGATCCATCCGCGCGGCCATGACGGCGCCGACAAAGAGATCGAAGGCCAGGTAATGCACCCAGCCCGCGAGCAGCGCCCAGCGGTCCGACATGAGGATCGCGACATTGTCGAGGCTGTCGAAACCGCCGCCCATGCCGGAGAAGCGGCTGAAGATCAGCGCGGCATAGACCGCCGAGAGTCCGGCCGGGATGACCCAGAGCGGGATCGCGTTGAACCAGGCGAAGCGGCGCGGGCCGAGGATGAGCAGCGCCCACCCGGCCATCGCGGCGATACCGACATGCGAGAAGAGAAGCTCAGGCGTCATCGCAATATCTCCAATGGAAGTTTCCACTGGATATTTATTGGGCCCGACGCCTTGCAGAGTCCAGCGAAAAAATTTACGTTGGAAACATGGAGACAACATCATGCTGAAAGAAAACAGAAAAAAATATCACCACGGCGATCTGAAGGCAGCGCTTGTAGAGGCCGGCCTGGCTGAACTCGAGGAAAAGGGGCTGGAAGCGGTCTCGCTGCGCTCGATCGCGGCCCGGGTCGGGGTCAGTCACACGGCGCCGAAGAACCATTTCGACGGATTGCGCGGCCTGCTCACGGCGATCGCGACGGTCGGGTTCGAAAGGCACGCGGCCGAGATGCGGCGCGGGGTCGAGGACCAGCCGCCGGGCAAGGCCCGGCTGCACGCCGCCTGCAACGGCTATTTGCGCTTCGCGCTGGCTCATCCCGAGGTCTTCAAGCTCATGTTCTCCAGCACGCTCTGCAATGCCGACGACCCCGACCTGAAACGCGCGTCCCGGGACAGCTACACCGTGTTGCGCAGCGTTGCGCACGGGCTCGACTGGGACAAGGCCGACGCGCCCGGCAGCCCGTGGCGGACCGAATGGATGCTGTGGAGCCTGGTGCACGGCTACGCGATGCTGCTGATCGAGGGGCAGATCCCGCGCGACGACGATCGAACGCCGCTGTTCGACATGGACGGTCTGCTGCCCGACTTCGCCTACCGCGAAGCGGAGCTGGAAACGATGCCGCCGCCTTTCGAGGGGCGCGGCGGCGCAAAACTGTGATGACCGCGTCCAGACCGCCGGTCCTGCACATTCTCAGCGGCAGGATCGCGGCCGGACCATCGCCACTGGCCGTTCAGCTTGCCGCCACGCCGGGACCGGTGCTGGGCGCGCACGCAAGGCGAATGACCCGCACCCCTTTACGATCACCGATGCTCAATTCCACGCAGTCCCCCGGCATCGCGCACCGCCCGCTACGGGCGAAGGCTTTGCGCCCTGCACGACCGCCTCGATCTCGGCGCGGTGCTGGTAGTGGTAGCGTAGCGGCGAGAGCGTCACCTCGGGCTCTCCCGGCTCGCCATCCCGCGGGATCAGCAGGCCATCGGCCGGCACGCGCTCGGGCAGCACCTCGCCGCGCAGGGCTGTGGCGGGAAGCGCCGAGAGCCGCGCGTGCAGCGCGGCGAGGATGGTTTCGCGTGTCGTGGGCAAAAATGGGCTCTTTCCTCAACAGCACCGCTCGATAGACTACCATTAGCAAGTGGAGCGACAGCATGACTAACGCGGCGGATCGCCTTTTTGATCAGGTATTGTCTGAAATAGCCGATGCGGGGATTCAAGACGTTCCTGACTGGCCTGATTTTCCATTCGATGAAGACGACTATGACATTCTGGATCGTCCGCCTGAACTTGACGAGTCTTCACTCTTCCCCATTAGCGATGAGCTGATTGGGGAGCGCGCAATGGATACTCTCCTGGATGGCAGGTTTCCTCCCGTTGGCGTGCCGCCAGATGAGAGGGAGTTGGTTGAAGGTGGGATAAGGAGGCGAGGTTTTGATGCCCTTGCGTTTTACAAGTCCCGTCGGCTCATTAATCATCGGCCTTTCCCCGGTAAGTGGGGCATATTCTATCTCAAATCTGGCCTCATGTATTTGGCTGGAGAAATCGCCGCCGACTACCCTGGCTATCGAGACCCGCGGCGACTTGCTCATAAATTTTTGCTCGCCCATGAATTCTTTCACTACCGATGCGACCTGCAGACCCTAATGCTTGAAGCGGTTGTGAAGCGAAACCTCTATATTCCTGTTCGAAGAGCTTTGCGTGGCAGGAGAACTCAGTTCGTCGAAGAAGCGATGGCGAACAAGGCAGCATATGAATGGGCCAAAAGGCCTTCAGTTGGGCTACGAGAATTTGCACACGATTTTATGTCTTTGCAGCCAGGAGCTTACGCACGCTTTACTGAAAGACGGCTCGAATTGAATGGGGAATGGGCCTCAAACACGTTAGAACTCAGGCCACCGGGGTCACGGCCTAGGGTCTGGACCCATTGATTTCTGCGTTGGAGCATGATTCACGCTTCGAAAACTGAGCGGTGAGCATGTCTGATCTTTTCTGGCTGACGGATGCGCAGATGGCGCGTCTTGAGCCCTTCTTCCCCAAGTCACACGGCAAGCCACGCGTTGATGATCGACGTGTGTTGAGCGGCATTATTTTCATCAATCGCAACGGCTTACGATGGCGCGATGCGCCCGCCGCCTACGGGCCGCACAAGACGCTATATAACCGTTGGAAGCGGTGGAGCGACAAGGGTGTCTTTGCCCGGATGATGGCCGGTCTGGCTGCGGAGCATGGCGAAGAGAAGACCGTGATGATCGATGCCACTTATCTGAAGGCCCACCGAACAGCGACCAGCATGGGCGTGAA
>CAJXYS010000005.1 GCA_913063035.1 uncultured Maritimibacter sp.
GCCACCGAGGAGGTCTCTGGCGGCTGGGCCGGCAAGGGCGCCGGCGACCGCTGACCTGACCGCCCGACAAAAAAAGGCCCCCGCCGCGGCGGGGGCCCTTCCTCCTCCTCCCCGAGGGTTCTGTCAGCCGAACATATCCGAGGTGATGCCGTCGTACCAGCCGATGCTTTCCTCGTAGGTCGCCTTGCGTAACGCCGCATCCTCGCCGGTCTGGCTGATGAAGCCGTCGGTCTTGGCGATCTTCTCATCCGTCGCCTCGTAGCTCGCGCCGACCTTGACGCCGTCATCGGTGTCGATCAGCGACCAGCAGGTGTTGGCGAACTTGGCCGGGAACATGCGGCTGTCGGTCAGCGCGGCGCGCACCGCCATCGCCGCGACCTTGGCCTGGCTGTTGGCCGAGAAGCCCGATTTGGGCATGTCGCCCTGATCCGTGGCGTCGCCCAGGATATGGATGTTCTCGTCCATGCGGCTGGCCATCGTGTGCGGCACGACCGGGGCCCAGTTGCCGTCGGTCAGGCCGGCCTCGGCACAGATGCGCCCGGCTTTCTGCGCCGGAATGACGTTGCAGGCGTCGACCTTTTCCACGACCCCGTCGATGACGATTTCCATGGCGGCCGGCCGCACCTCGACATTCTCGCCGCCGAAATCCGGGCCGATGCGCTCGACCATGCCGGGATAGTGCTTGTTCCAGCCTTCCTCGAAGAGCGCCTGTTTCGAGAACTTGGCCTTGGGGTCGGCCACAAGGATCCGCGCGGTCGGATTAATCTGCTGCAGCAGATGGGCCACCATCGAGATCCGCTCATAGGGCCCCGGCGGGCAGCGATAGGGGTTGGGCGGGGCCACCATGCCGAAGACGCCGCCCTCGGGCATCGCCTCGATCTGGGCCTTGAGAAGCTGGGTCTGGCTGCCGGCCTTGTAGGCATGCGGCATCGCGTTCTGCTCGGCCACGGACCAGCCCGGCACCGAGCCCTCGACGAAATCGATGCCCGGCGAGAGGATCAGCCTGTCATAGGGCAGCGCGCCCCCACCGGCGAGCGCCACCGTCCGGGCGTCTCTGTCGACGCCAGTCGCCCAGTCATGCACCACGTTGATGCCGTACTCTGCCGCCAGCGTTCCATAGCTGTGACCGATCGAGGCGAAGTCGCGGAAGCCGCCGATATAGAGGTTCGAGAAGAAGCAGGTGTAGTAGCTGCGCGAGGGTTCGATCAGCGTCACGTCGATGGCGCCGTCGCTGTCCTTGGCGATGTAGCGCGCCGCCGTGGCGCCGCCGGCGCCGCCCCCGACCACCACCACGCGCGCCCGGGCCTGGCCGAGAACTTGCGGCGCGGCCAGCATGGCCGAAGCGGCCGCCGACGCGCCGAGGAAGCTGCGTCTGTTGAGTTTCATGATACTCCTCCCTGGTTAAGTGAACGTCGCGCCCCGGATTCACTCGTCCGGGTTCGCGAAATAGGCGGCCAGCGCCGCGATCTCTTCGTTGGAGAGACGCCCCGCGATCATCTGCATCACGGGATGCGGGCGCAGCTCGCGCTTGTAGGCATGCATGGCGACGACGAAATCCTCCTCGGGCCAGTAGATGATCGAGGGAATGCCCGAATCCGAGCCATCGCTCTGATGGCAGGTCGTGCATTCGCTCGAGAGGTATTCGCCGTATTCCGGGTCCCCCTGTATCGCCAGGATCTCCGGGTCGACGTCATGGTCGGTGGGCATCGCCGTGGGGGCCGCCTCGGGGATGTTGGCCGGATCGTCGGAAAACGCCCGCAGATAGGCCAGCACGTCGGCCCGCTCGCCGGCATCCTCGATTCCGGGGAAGCTCATCCGGGTGCCCGATACCAGGGCGCGCGGCATCTCGATATAGGCGTCGAGCGTCTCGAGCGTCCAGGTCAGCCCGTCGGCCCCCATGCGCTGCATCGGCTGCGAATAGCGGAAATCGTCCAATGCGCCGGCGCGGCGTCCGAAAATCCCGTTCAGATGCGGGCCGATCCCGTTCTCGGCGCCCTCTCCGATCTCGTGGCAGCCACTGCACTGTCCCCAGAGGTCCGCGCCCCGCTCCGGGTCGCCGAGATCCTGCGCCAAGACGGCCGACGGCAGGCTGAAAAGGCAGAAACAGGCAAGAAGCGACTGGATGCGCATGACGAAACATTGCATCAAAATCCGGAGCTCATCAACAATATTCGAATACGTTCTTGCGGATGTATCGCGCCGCCCGACGCACCCGCCGGCGCAGGCGGCATCGCGGTCCCCGACAGCAGAACGGGCGGCCCCGAGGGACCGCCCGTTTCCAAATGCTTTCAAGGCGATAGCCTTACTCGGATGCGGCCTGCAGGTAGGCGGTGATCGCCGCGAGGTCCTCGTCCTTGCGCAGGCCGGCAAACGACATGCGGTTGCCCTTGATGTAGCCGCGCGGATCCTCGAGATAGGCCTGGACGGTCTCGTCGTTCCAGACCAGCCCGCCCTCGCCGGCCTCCACCATCGCGGGGGAGTAGCGGAAGCCATCGAGCGTGCCCGCGGTGCGGCCCATGATGCCGTTCAGATGCGGCCCGACGCGGTTCTTCGCGCCCTCGCCGATCATGTGGCAGGCCTGGCACTTGCGGAAGACCTTCTCGCCGGCGGCGACCAGCTCGGGATCCGGCGCGGCGGTCTCTTCGGCGGCGGGAGCCTCGGCTTCGGCCGTCTCGGTGGTCGCGGCCTCCGTCGTCTCGGCCTCGGCCAGTTCCTCGGCGGCCGACTCGACGCGTTCGCGCGCGGCGGCGTCCTCGGGGGTCACGTCGATGACCGCGGCCCGCTTGGTGATCTCGACCGTGTCCTTGCAGTCCTCCATGCAGGGTTCGCGGACGAAGGCCGCGAACTCGGTCTCTTCACGGTCATCCATGAAGAAGCCGTCCTCGTTCGGCAGCGAGACCTCTGCGAAGTTGTCCCGGGACAGCTCGAAGTCGAGATCCTCGAGGAAATTGAGATAGAGGATATAGGCCGTCAGCGCGTAGGTCTCGTCGGCGGTCAGCGACTGCGCCTCGCCGAAGGGCATGGCGCGATGCACGTAGTCGTAGACCGTCGAGAGGTAGGGCCAGTAGGAGCCCACCGTCTTGACCGGATCCTCGCTGTCGAGCGAGTCCTCGCCGCCGGCCAGCACCGGCCAGCGGCCGCGCGCCTCGCCGAAATCGCCGTGACACACGGCGCAGCGTTCCACGTAGATGACCTCGCCTTCCTCGGCGGTGCCGCTGCCCTCGGGCAGGCCCTGCCCGTCGGGACGCACATCGATGTCCCAGGCCGCGATTTCCTCGGGCAGGGCCTCGCGGCCGAGCCCGAATTCCTCTGCCGCGACCGGACCGGCCAGCAGCGTGGTTGCCAGGAGCGCCTTAAGAAACTTCGACATTTTCAGCGATCCCTTTCTCGTTGACATACCAGGTCTGGATGCCGTTGTTGTGGTAGATCGAGTTCTCGCCGCGGAACTTGCGCAGCTCGTCCTTGGTCGGCTGCACGTAGCCGGTGGAGTCATGCGCGCGGCTCTGCAGCAGCAGCGGCGAGCCGTCCCAGTCGAACTCGTAGTAGAAACGGTGCATCGACTTCGTCAGCGACGGGCCGTCCATGCGCGCCTGGTGCCAGTTCTTGCCGCCGTCGATCGTGACGTCGACCCGCGGGATGGTGCCGCGGCCGGACCAGGCGACCCCTGTCAGCACCGTGTGGCCCTTGCCGTGCAGGATCGGCGCCTGCGGGCTCGGGTTGGTGATGACGGACTTGGCGTCCATCTCCCAGGTGAAACGCCGCGCATCGCCGTTTTCCAGCAGGTCGGTGTATTTCGACGTCTCCTCACGGTGATGCCAGGGCTTGTCGCCCACCTCGATCCGGCGAAGCCACTTGACCCACATGTTGCCTTCCCAGCCCGGCACGACCAGCCGCAGCGGGTAGCCCTGCTCGGGGCGCAGCATCTCGCCGTTCATCTTGAAGGCCACGAGGCAGTCGTCCAGCGCCTTCTCCATCGGGACCGACCGGGTCATGCCGGAGGCATCGGCGCCCTCGGGCAGGATCCACTTGGCGTTGGTCTTGAGACCGGCCTCTTCCAGGATCAGCTTCAGCGGGATGCCCGTGTACATGACGTTGTGGATCATGCCATGGGTGAACTGGCAGCCGTTCAGCTGCGCGCCGCGCCATTCCATGCCGGTATTCGCCGCGCATTCGAGGAAGTAGACGTGGTTTTCCCGCGGGAAGCGCATCAGGTCCTGCATGGTGAAGACCAGCGGCTTGTCGACGAGGCCGTTGATCATCAGCCGGTGCTGGGCCGGGTCGATCTCGGCGATGCCGCCGTGGTGGCGCTCGAAGCAGAGTCCGTTCGGCGTGATGATCCCGTCGAGCTCGTGCAGCGGGGTGAAGTTGACCGACGACACGGTGTCGGCGGTCAGCCATTCGACGTTGCGCCGCTTGACGTGGGACTCGAACTCGCTGGGATAACCGTAGGGCCGGGCATCCACCCCGTCGCCCAGGTATTGCATCCACGGTTGCAGTTCGGTGATCGCCGGGTCGCCGGCGGCATAGGCCGCGCCGCCCGAGGCAACAGCCCCGCCCGCGGCCAGACCGGCTTTCAAAAAGCCGCGGCGCGTGGTCGAAGGACCAGACTTCTCGGTCATGTGACTCTCCTCCGCATTGTCCTGTATGCCTTTGTATTCGATTTTTTGAATTTGTCTATATGAACGATCGGGACATTATGCCCCGATCACCTTTACCGTGTCGTTGGGCTCGATCTGGATGCGCTCCTTGCGGGCGATGTAGTTTTCCACCACCTCCCAGATCGGCGGGCCCTCGGTGCCCTCGTTGACGCTGGCCCAGCCGGCGACGACATAGGACTTCTCGGGATCGATCAGTTCGCCCGTCTTCAGCAGCGTCATGTTGGTAATGCGCTCGCCCTGCGGCTTGGTGACGTCGATCTGGTAGCCCATGCCGCCCACGCGGACCATGTCGCCGCCCTGCTGGTAGTAGGGGTCCGGGTTGAAGAGGTTGTCGGCGACGTCCTCCATGATGACGTGCAGCATCTCGCCGGTCATCTCGGACCGGTAGGCCTCGGGATAGGTCATCGCGGTGGCGTTGAAGATATCCTCGCGCGTGATCGCGTCGCCCGGGATCAGGCTCGGCCCCCAGCGGAAACCTGGGCTCAGCGCGATGTCGGCCTCGCGCTCGTCGATGAGCGCGTTGCAGATCAGGTCGTCCCAGGTGCCGTTGAAGTTGCCGCGCCGGTAAAGCAGGCTGTCGGTGTGGCCGATCACCTCCGAGAGCTCGGCCTCGAAGGGCGCGCGCTGTTCGTCGATCACCGCCGCCACCTGCGCGTCCGGTGCGATCACGTCCGAGAAGACCGGGATCAGCTTGTGGCGGAAGCCCTTCATCTCGCCGTCGCGGACGTCGAGATCCAGGCGGCTGACGAACTTGCCGTTGGAGCCCGACGCGATCAGCAGCGTGTTGCCCACGCGCACGGGTTCGGGCAGCGCGTCATGGGTGTGGCCCGTCAGGATCACGTCGATGCCCTCGATCTGGCCGGCCATCTTGCGGTCGACGTCGAAGCCGTTGTGGCTGAGCACCACGACGAGATCGGCGCCCTGCTCCTCGCGGACTTCCCGGACCAGCGACGCCATGCGTTCGTCGCGGATGCCGAAGGAGAGGTCCGGGAACATCCAGCCGGGGTTGGCGATCGGCATGTAGGGGAAGGCCTGGCCGATCACGGCGATCTTCGCGCCGCCGCGCTCGAAGATCTCGTAGGGCTGGTAGGCCGGCTCGTCCCACATCGCGTCGAAGATGTTGGCGCCCAGGAAGGGGAACGGCAGGCCTTCGACGATCTCGTTCACCCGGTCGATGCCGAGGGTGAATTCCCAGTGGCTGGTCATCGCGTCGGGTTTGAGCGCGTTCATGACGTTGACCATGTCCTGCGCCTCGGTCTTCAGCGTGGTGTAGGAGCCGTGCCAGGTGTCGCCGCCGTCCAGCAGCAGCGCGTCCGGACGCTCGGCCCGGATCGAATTGATCACGGTCGCCACGCGGTCGAGCCCGCCCATGCGGCCGTAGCCCTTGGCGAGCGAGACGAAATCCACATAGGTCAGCGCATAGGCCTCGGGGGTGCCGGGCGCGATCCCGTAGAGATCGAGGAAGTCGCGGCCGGTGACATGCGGCGGCAGCCCGTCGACGGCCCCGACGCCGATGTTGATTTCCGGCTCGCGGAAGTAGACCGGCTTCATCTGGCCGTGGATGTCGGTGACGTGGATGAGCGTGACATTGCCCATCGTGTCGAAGTCGAGCAGCTGATCCTGGGTCAGCGCCTGCTGCGCGGCGAGCCTCGCCCAGTTGCCGATGCCCGATGCACCATAGACGGCCGAAGCCGCCACCGTCGCCTGAAGGAAATCTCTGCGGGAGATCATTGCGCTCTACTCCTGACTTCGCGTGACCGCGTTACGAGCTGTCCGTTCGGCGCACGCCCCGGCGTGTCCGTCGCAACGCGCGTTTCAAGAAAAAGGATCAAACGAATGGGCCCGCGCCGGTGCGGCGCGGGCCTTCTGTCTTAGTTCCGCACGGCGGGGGCCTCGACCGAGAGGCCGTTGCCGCGCGAGGCAACGTAGAGCTGCAGCGCCACGAAATCATCCGACCCGGGGCTGAAGGTCTCGGCGCGGGTGTCGCGCACGCAACCCTTGAACCGCCCGTGGATCGAGTTCAGCCGCGCGTTCTTGAGCCGGTAGGTCGGGAAGCCGTTGATCTGGCCCTGGCTCAGGTGGTCGGCGCGGATGAAGTTGTCGTGGTTGTCCTCGTGGCAGTTCGCGCAGGAAAGCTCCAGCTGGCCCGTCCGGGTGTAGTAGAGCTCCTTGCCCCGCTCCCAGGTCTCGCGCGCCGGGCCGTCGATGGCGACGTTGACCGGCATGCCACGCGACGGCACCGAGATGAGCGCGGTCATGTTGCGCATCGGGGTGGAGGTCCAGCCCCAGGCATCCGCGCCCATGCGGTTCTCGCGGCAGTCGTTGACGTACTTCTCGAGGGTCCAGACTTCGCCGGCCTCCTCGTTCCACTTCGGCATCACCGCGCGCAGGCCCTTCATGCTTTCCTCCGGCGTGCCGTGACACGACGCGCAGGACTTGCCTTCGGAGCCTTCGGCGGTGTTCCAGGACGCCCGCGCCTCGTCGACGAAGATCATCGCCGGGTTGTCGAAGTCGTCCATCTGGAATTGCTGGGTCTCGTCGGAACGATAGGTCCAGCCGGACCGGATCGTACTCAGATACTCGACATGTTCCGGAGCCTCCGTCTGCGTGACCATCTCGATCTCGCCATTGACGACCAGATTGTCGTCGGCGTCGGCGAGCGCGGCCCCGCACCCCATGGCGAGGGCCGCTGCCGAGAGACCGAGCGTCTTGCGAAGCGACGATGTTTTCATTCTGTACGTTCCTCCCTGATTATCGTTGTCGACGGTCCGTTCCGACGCTCAGCCGACCGAGATCGACTTCGCTTCCTCGTAGACGGAGCCGTCGTCGTCGTACCAGGTGAACTTGAACTCGCCCCCTTCCGGCACCATCGCCTGGAACTCGAAATAGGGGTTCGTCGAGATCGCCGGCTCCATCGTCACGTCGATCACGTTCTCGCCGTTGAAGTCACAGACGAAGCGGTTGATGATCGAGCGCGGGATGACGTTGCCGTCGCTGTCCTTGCGCTGGCCGGATTCCATCGGGTGGCTGATGAGCGTCTTGATGGTGATGACGTCACCGGCCGAAGCGGAACCCGGAACCTTAACGCGGGGTCTGACACCTTTAGCCATTGTCTTCTACTCCTCTAGATCAGCCGCCGCAGCCGCCGATGGTGACTTTGACCTCGTTCGAGGCGCGCACGAAGCTGCCGTCGCTCATCTTGGCGATGGCGACTACGTCCTGCGTACCGGCGAGGCGGATACGGGTGGATGCCGACTGCGCCCCGGCCATCGGGCCGAAGTTGAAGGTGCAGACATCCGGGCTCGGGTTGCCGGCGGCCAGCAGCATCACGGCCTCGGCGCCGGGCGCGTCCACGCTGACCGGCACGGTGTTGCCGTTCTCGGCGATTTCCGGGGTGGTCAGGGTCAGACCGCCCTCGCCCAGCTCGGCCCCGCCGGTGAACGCCGCGACGGCGTCATCGACGCTGGCGAAGGCGAAGGACGGAAGGACAGACGCCGCGACTGCGCCGGCACCGACCGCCAGGGCTCCACGTCTCGTAAATTCCATAGCTCTCTCCTATGTGCTCTCGCGACCCCGGGGGATCACATCTCTTTCAGGGTCTTCAGATAGGCGACCACATCCTCGATCTGCTGCGCCGTCAGAAGCGGTGGCAGCGGTTCCTCGGCGGCCTTGCCCGTGAATCCGTCGCCCGGGCGGATGTAGCCCTCGGTCTTGTAGAAGGACGGCATCATCGATTCCGGGAAGGTCATCTTGGCGTTCGCCACGATGCCGCGAAGCTCGGCCTCCGACCAGCGGGCGCCGGTCCCGTCGAGGGTCGGGCCCACCTCTCCGTGGAAGGGAATGTCGCTCATGTCGCTCACGGCATGGCAGGAGACGCAGTTGCCGAGGCTCTTGGTCCCCATGATCTCCCGGCCCCGTTCGGGATCGCCGGGCGCACCGGTCAGCGATTGCTCGACGGCGCCGTACTCGCCATACGCGACGTCTCCGGGCTTGATCTCGGCGGCGGTGGCCGCCGTCGCGGCGGCAGCGATGGCCCCCGCCACAAGAAACGCGCTGCGCGTCATCCAAATTCCTCCCTTGATTCCGTTTCGTGTTTGACCGGTACCCTAGCCGAGGCACACAATTGCATGCAACAATGAATTCGATTTTCTGCATATGTTGCAGTGCAGCACATCAGTTTTGCTGTGATTCCATAAGCTTGCGGGCGTGATACTTCTGGAAATGCTCCTCGCCCTCGTAGCCTTTTTCGAGCACCCAGGTCAGCAGATTCTTCGTCGTGCCCTTGGCGAAGGCCCCCGGCATGGTCACGACCGCGGCCTCCGACGCCTTCGGCGTGCCCTCCACCGTTTCGGGGAAGAACATCATCGTCGGGGTGAAGACCACGCCCCAGCGCCGCGCCATCGCCTTTTCGGACATCGCGGTGCCGTCGAAGTCGACCACCTCGACATCGCCGAAAAGATTCATCTGCACGACGAAGTAGTTTTCCTCGATCAGCGCATCGATCTCGGGAACGGGAAACACCTCCTCGTGCATCTGCTTGCAGTAGATGCAGCCGCGCTGCTCCCAGATCACCATCAGCCGCTTGCCCTCGGCGGTGGCCTCCTCGAGATCCATGGCCATGTCCTTGAAGGTCTCGCGCAGCCAGTCGGGCTTGTGCAGCCCGTCGTCGCCCATGGGCGCCGCCCCTGCCGGCGGGGCCGCCAGCGCCAGTGCCGCGGCGGCGATCAGTGTCTTCAGTCGCATCTGTCTCCTCCCTAGCCGATCTTCCCGAAGCTCGGGAAGGTTTCAATCATCCATTGCGCGATAAACGCGATCGAATTGGTGGCGATCAGCACCGCGAAGACGATCAGCAATAGCCCCATCGCCTTCTCGACATAGCCGAGATACTTGCGGTTGCGCTGCATCCAGCCCAGGAACGGGCGCGCGAAGAAGGCCGCCACCACGAAGGGAAAGGTCATCCCCAGCCCGTAGACCAGCAGCAGCGACCCGCCCTGCCAGAGGCTCTGCTGCATCGAGGCGACCATCAGGATCGCGGCCAGCGCAGGACCCACGCAGGGCGTCCAGCCGAACCCGAAGGCGAGCCCCATGACGTAGGCCCCCGCGATGGTCGCGGGATTGGCCTGCGCCTCCACCCGCGCCTCCCGGTAGAGGAAGGGAATCCGCATCACGCCCAGGAAATGCAGCCCGAAGACAAGCAGGATCGCGGCCGCGACATAGGAGAGCGGCTCCTTCCACTCGCGGAACACCTGCCCCGCCGCCGTGGCGCCGAGCCCGAGCAGCACGAAGATCGTCGTCACGCCGAGCGCGAAGAAGATCGCCGAGACCACCAGCCGGCGCTGCGCGCCCGGCGCCAGCGTGTTGTCCGACCGCAGCTCGGACATCGAGATCCCGGCCATGTAGGTAAAGTAGAAGGGGACGATCGGCAGGATGCAGGGCGACAGGAAGGACAACAGCCCCGCGAGGAGAGCGCCGCCATAGGAAATGTCGAGCATTGCTGCATCCTTGAGTCGAATGTGAAAACAAATTAGAATTTTTGTATATAATGGTATGCCACGTCAACGGAGTTGCTGAATGTACCGGTTGATCGCCCCCTTCCTGCTGGCCCTCGCGGCCCTGGCGCCCCCCGCCGCGGCGGAGATGCGGCTCCTGATGTTCGAGCAGGCGGGCTGCCACTGGTGCGAGCGCTGGCACGAGGAAATCGGGCCGATCTACCCCAAGACCGCCGAGGGCGCGGCCGCCCCGCTGAAGCGGCTGAACATCGCCGGCCCCTATCCCGAGGGGCTCGACCTGGCCAGCCGGCCGCAATTCACGCCGACATTCGTGCTGGTGCGCGACGGCCGGGAACTCGGCCGGATCGAGGGCTACCCGGGCGAAGACTTCTTCTGGGGGCTCGTCGCGGGCCTCATCGAAAGCCACGCAGAAACACCGGACACCGAAAGGGAGGACCCACAATCATGATCCGCACAGCCATCGCCGCCGCGACCGCGCTCGCCGTTTCCGCGGGCGCCGCCGCCGCCCAGGACGACGACGCCTTCGTGGAATTCGAGGTTCTGAAACCTTCCGTCGCGACCAAGCTCGCCGTCGCCACGATGGAAGCCTGCCGCGCCGCCGGCTACCAGGTGGGCGTCGCGGTCGTGGACCGCTTCGGCGTCACGCAGGTCTTCGTGCGCGACCGCTTTGCCGGCGCCCATGTCGAGGAAACGGCGACGCGCAAGGCCTGGACCGCGGCAAGCTTCCGCACCGACACGCTGGAACTCGACCGCGTCACCCGGCCCGGCGAGCTGTCCGCCGGGATCCGCAACATCTCCCGCGCTCTTCCGCTGGGCGGCGGGATCGTGATAGAAGCCAAGGGATCGGTGATCGGCGGGCTCGGCGTCTCTGGCGCGCCCGGCCCCGATCTGGATGATGAGTGTGCGCGTGAAGGTCTGACGGCGATCGAGGACGAGCTTCTCGGCTTCTGACCCGACATAACAAGAGGAGTGCATGGCGCTGACGGCACTCGACAATACAGGTGAGGAAGACCCCGTCGCGACGATCGACGGGCTGGAGATCGACCGGATGGCGGAACACTCCCAGAGCGCGGCCGACTTCATGAAGGCCATGGCGCATGAGGGACGCCTGATGATCCTGTGCCATCTCGTCACCGGCGAGAAATCGGTCACCGAACTCGAAGGGCTCCTGTCGTCGCGGCAGGCCGCGGTCAGCCAGCAGCTGGCCCGGCTGCGGCTGGAGGGGCTCGTCGCCCATCGGCGCGAGGGCAAAACCATCTACTATTCACTCAAGGACGGGCGGGCCAAGCAGGTCATAGAACTGCTCTACGAGATGTTCTGCGGGCCGGACTGCCCGGCGCGACAAAGCTAGGGGCGCCGTCGATGCTGGCGGCGGGGAGGACGTGATGGATGCACTGCCGGCCGGCCTGTTGGCCGCGCTCGTCGGACTGATCGGGGGGCTGATGCTGGGCCTCGCGGCACGGCTGGGCGAGTTTTGCACGCTCGGCGCGATCGAGTCCGCCGCCTACGGCCAGGACCAGCGCCGCCTGCGCATGTGGGGCGTCACCCTCTGCGTCGCGATCATCGGCACCTTCGCGCTGTCGGCGCTCGGGGCCATCGACCTGTCGCTGACGATCTATCACGGCGTCGCCTGGAACCCGGCCGCCAGCGTCGTCGGCGGGTTGCTTTTCGGCTATGGCATGGCCTATGCGGGCAATTGCGGCTTCGGCGCGCTGACCCGTTTCGGCGGCGGCGACCTGCGCGCGCTGGTGGTCGTGGTGGTCATGGCGATCTTCGGTTTCATCACGCTGAACGGCCCGCTCGCGCCGCTGCGCGACGCGATCTTCCCGCAGAGCGCCGCCGACGGCATGCAGGGCGTCGCCCACACCTTCGGGGCGGTGACGGGGCTGCCGCCCTTCGCCATCGCGGTCGTGGTGGGGCTGGGCTTCCTCGCCTGGGCGCTGGCCTACGCGCCGCTCCGGGGCGAGCCGCGCATGATCTTCTGGGCCGTGGTCGCCGGGCTGGCCATCGTCTCCGGGTTCTGGGGCACGAGCGCGCTCTACCATGCCTCCTTCGCCGCCGTGCCCGTCGAGGGCCATACCTACACCGCGCCGCTCGGACGAACCCTGCTCTATCTCATGACCTCGACCGCCGGCGGCCTGTCCTTTCCGGTCGGATCGGTGATCGGCGTGCTGGCCGGCGCCTTTCTCGGCAGCTTCATCCGCGGCCGGTTCCGCTGGGAGGCCTGCGAGGATCCGCGCGAACTGGGCCGGCAGGTGGCCGGCGCGGCGCTGATGGGCATCGGCGGCGTGATCGCGCTCGGCTGCTCGGTCGGCCAGGGGCTCTCGGCCTTTGCCACGCTGGCCTGGTCCGCCCCCGTCACGCTGGCGGCGATCGTCGTCGGCGGGCTCGTGGGGCTGCGCCACCTGCTGAGCGGCTTCCAGCCGGAGTGACCGGGACCCGGTGACCGGGGTCAGCCCGCCGACGCGCCCATGAGGCGCACCACCTCGTCGTCGGAGACCTGCTCGAAGCGGTGATAGGCCTGGCCCACCGCCCAGAAGGCCTGCGGCACGGTCAGGCAGACGAGGTCATCCACCGCGCCCTCGAGCCGGGCGACGGTGTCGGGCGGGGCCACCGGCACGGCGAGCACCACGCGCGCGGCCTTGCGCCGGGTCACCGCCTTGAGCGCGGCACGCACCGTGGCGCCCGTGGCGATCCCGTCATCCACCACCACGGCCGTGCGGCCCGCGACCGGTAGGGGCGCGCGCCCGGCGAGGTAAAGCGCCCGCCGCCGCCGGATCTCGTCCAGCTGGGTCTCGGACAGGCGATCGATCTCGGCCCGGTCGAGATGGGCCATCGCCATCACGCTCTCGTTCACGACGATCTCGGGCGCGGCCCCGTTGACCACCGCCGCGGCGGCCAGTTCCGGGTTGCCCGGCACGCCGATCTTGCGCACCATCACCAGGTCGAGCGGCGCACCCAGCCGATCGGCCACGACGCGGCCGATGGGCACGCCGCCCCGCGGCAGGGCCAGGATCACGGGATCCTGCAGATCCATCTGCGCCAGGCGGTCGGCCAGGGCCTCGGCCGCATCGGCGCGGTCGACAAATCGGGTCATGGGCTCCTCCTCTTCGGGGCAAGACTGCCCGAAACCGCCGATGCCATCCTTGATCGAAATCAGCCACGGCGCGGCGCGGCGGCACCTCTGGCCTTGCCCCCGGACCGGGGGGTGATACGGTCCCGCCAACACGGAGGATCCGGACCATGGCCGCACCGATCAACCCTGCCCTCGCCGGCACCGTCGCCCCCCCTGTCATGGAGGCCCGGCGCTGGATCGAGGAAACCGCGTTTCCGACGGACAGGCCACTGCTCAACGTCAGCCAGGCCGCCCCGCTCGACCCGCCGCCCGAACCGCTTCGCCGGGCCATCGCCGAGGCCGCGATGGACGACGCGGGCGCCCATCTCTACGGCCCGGTGCTGGGCCTGCCGGCGCTGCGCGCCGAGGTGGCCGGCCAGTGGTCGCTGGCCTATGGCGGCACGGTCGCGCCGGACCAGGTGGCGATCACCTCGGGCTGCAACCAGGCCTTCTGCGCCGCCGTCGCGACGCTGGCCGGCGCCGGCGACGCGGTGATCCTGCCCACGCCCTGGTATTTCAATCACAAGATGTGGCTCGACATGATGGGGATCGAGGCCCGCGCCCTGCCCTGCGGCGACGACCTCCTGCCGGACCCCGCCGCCGCAGAGGCGCTGATCGGCCCCGGGGTGAAGGCCATCGCGCTGGTCACGCCCAACAACCCGGGCGGCGTCGAGTACCCCGCGGACCTGGTCCATGCCTTCGCCGCGCTGGCCCGGCGCCACGGTCTCGCCCTGATCCTCGACGAGACCTATCGCGACTTCGACTCGCGCCCGGGCGCGCCGCACGACCTGTTCGCGGACCCGGACTGGGACGAGGTGCTGATCCATCTCTACTCTTTCTCCAAGGCCTACCGGCTGACGGGCCACCGCGTCGGCGCGATGATCGCCGGCCGGGCACGGCTGGCCGAGGCCGAGAAGTTCCTCGACACGGTCACCATCTGCCCCAACCAGCTCGGCCAGCGCGCCGCGCTCTGGGGCCTGCGGAACCTGCGCCAGTGGCTGGCCGGCGAGCGCGCCGAGATCCTGGACCGACGGGCCGCCATGGAAGCCGCCATCGCAGGCCTGCCGGGCTGGCGGCTGCTGGGCTGCGGCGCCTACTTCGCCTATGTCGCGCACCCTTTCGGAACGGGCGGGCCGGCGCTGGCCCGGCGGCTGGTGCAGGAGGCCGGCGTTCTGATGCTGCCGGGCACGATGTTCGCCCCCGACGACGACGCCGCTGCCGCGGGACAGATGCGCATTGCCTTCGCCAATGTCGACCGGGCCGGGATCGGCGCGCTGTCCGACCGGCTCGCCGGCTTTTCCGGCTGACCGCGGGCCGGGGCGCTTGCCCCGGTCGGGCGCAGCCTTTAAGACCGGCTGCGGAACGCGTGATAGGAAAGGCCGCGATATGGCGAAAGCCCTGATTAGCAAAGGCTCCAAAGTCTTCGTCTGGATCCTGCTCGGGCTCCTGATCGTCGGGCTCGCCGGCTTTGGCATCGGTAATTTCGGCGGCTCGGTGCGCAGTGTCGGATCGGTGGGCGACGAGGAAATCACCGTCGACGAATACGCCCGCGCGATCCAGAACGAGCTACGCAACATCCAGGCACGCACCGGCCAGAGCCTCAGCTTCTCCGACGCGCAAGGCTTCGGACTGGACCGCCAGATCCTGCAGCGCCTCGTGACCACGGCCGCGCTGGATCACGAAATGGCCCGCATCGGGCTGTCGGTGGGCGACGACGCGGTGCGCGCGGAGCTGACCCAGGTGCCGGCCTTCCAGGGCATGGACGGCAACTTCGATCCCGAATCCTACCGCTTCGCGCTGGAACAGGCGAACCTGACCGTGGCCGAGTTCGAACGATCGCTGCGCGAGGACGCCGCGCGCGAGCTTCTGCGCGGCGGGATCAGCGGCGCCGTGGCCCCGGGCGACGCCTATGCCGAACGTGTCGCCGCCTGGCTCGGCGAAGGGCGCAGCTTCCGCTGGGCGCGGGTCGGGTCCGAATTGCTGGTTACCGAAACGCGCCAGCCGACCGAGGCCGAGATCCAGACCCATTACGACGAGAACCCCGGCGCGTTCACCGCGCCCGAGACCCGCAGGATCACCTATGCCTGGCTGACCCCGGACATGCTGGCCGACACCGTCGAGGTCGACGAGACCGCGCTGCGCGCGCTCTACGAGGAACGCAGCGCCGAGTACAACACCCCCGAGCGCCGCCTGCTCGAACGGCTCGTCTTCCCCGGCGCGGACGCCGCCGCCACCGCCGCCGCCGCCATCGAGGCCGGCGAGACCAGTTTCGACACGCTGGTCGCGGATCGCGGCCTGTCGCTCGAGGACGTGGATCTCGGCGAGGTGTCCGAGGGCGAACTCGGCGACGCGGCCGCGGCGGCGGTGTTCGGACGCGACGATCCCGGCGTCGTCGGCCCCGTCGAGACCCGTCTCGGCCCCGCGCTTTTCCGGATCAACGCCGTCCTCGAGGCGCAGTCGGTCCCCTTCGAGGAGGCCCGCGACGACCTGCGCGGCGAGTTCGCCGCCGACCGCGCGCGCCGCGTGATCGAGGACATCATCCCGCAGGTTCAAGATCTTCTGGCCGGTGGCGCCACGCTCGAGGAGATCGCCGAAGAGACCGAGATGCGGCTGGGCGAGATCGGCTTCACCGACGACAGCGAGGACGGCATCGCCGCCTATGACGCCTTCCGCGAGGAGGCCGGCCTGGCCGAGCCGGGCGACTTCCCCGAGGTCCGCGACCTGTCCGACGGCGGCATCTTCGCGCTGCGTGTCGACGAGGTGGTGGCGCCGACGCTCCGTCCGCTCGACACGGTGCGCGACGCGGTCGTGGACGCCTGGCGCGCGGCGCAGACCATGAGCCGGCTCTACGACATGGCAAGCGGGATGCGCGACCAGATCGCCGACGGCGCCCGGATGGAAACCGTCGGGCTGACCGCCCGCGACGAGGAGGCCCTGCGCCGCGACGCCTTCATCGAGGAGGCGCCGCCGGCCCTGCTCGAGGCCGTCTTCGCCGCCGAGATCGACGACGTCGTGCTGGTCGAGGGCGCCGAGGCCATGTTCCTGGCGCGCCTGACCGAGATCGTGCCTTACGACCCTGCGGATCCGGATATCGCCGCGCTGCGCCAGTCGCTGGAACGCCAGCAGGCCCAGGGCATCGCCGAGGATCTCTACGCGCTCTTCGCCGACGCGGTGCGCGCGCGGGCCGGGATCGAGCTGAACCAGGCGGCGATCGACGCCGTCCACGCCCAGTTCCCCTGACGGAGCGCGCATCGTGGCCCTGACCCCGAGTTACGAGGACTTCGAACGCGGCTACGCGGCCGGACGGAACCAGGTGGTCTATGCCCGCCTCGCCGCCGATCTCGACACGCCGGTCTCGCTGATGCTGAAGCTCACCCAGGGGCGGAAGGACAGCTTCATCCTGGAGTCGGTGACCGGCGGCGAGGTGCGCGGGCGGTATTCCATCATCGGGCTGAAACCCGACCTGATCTGGGAATGCCGGGGCGACAGCTCGCGGGTGAACCGCGAGGCGCGGTTCGACCCGGAGGCCTTCGCACCGGTCGCAGGCGACCCGCTGACCGCGCTGCGGGCGCTCATCGAGGAAAGCCGGATCGACCTGCCCGAAGAGCTGCCGGCGGCCGCGGCCGGGCTTTTCGGATATCTCGGCTACGACATGATCCGCCTGGTCGAGACGCTGGGCGCGCCGAACCCCGACCCGCTGGACCTGCCGGACGCGATGCTGCTGCGCCCCTCGGTGGTGGCGGTGCTCGACGGGGTGAAGGGCGAGGTGACCGTGGTCAGCCCCGCCTGGGCCGGCGCGGGGCTTTCGGCGCGCGCGGCCTATGCACAGGCGGCCGAACGGGTGATGGACGCGGTGCGCGATCTCGAACGGCTCCCGGCCGGCGAGACCCGCGACCTGGGCGAGACCGCCGAGGTGGCCCCGCCGGTTTCGAACTTCGCCAAGCCCGATTACCTGGCCGCCGTCGACAAGGCCAAGGATTACATCCGTGCCGGCGACATCTTCCAGGTGGTGCCGAGCCAGCGCTGGACGCAGGATTTCCCGCTGCCGCCCTTCGCGCTCTACCGCGCGCTCCGGCGCACCAACCCCTCGCCCTTCATGTTCTATTTCAACTTCGGCGGGTTCCAGGTCGTCGGGGCCAGCCCCGAGATCCTGGTGCGCGTCTTCGGCGGCGAGGTCACGATCCGGCCCATCGCCGGTACCCGCCGCCGCGGCGCCACGCCGGAGGAAGACCGGGCGCTCGAAGCCGAGTTGCTGGCCGATGAAAAGGAACGCGCCGAGCACCTGATGCTGCTCGATCTCGGCCGCAACGATGTCGGCCGGGTGGCCCGGATCGGGACGGTCCGCCCGACGGAGGAATTCGTCGTCGAGCGCTACAGCCACGTCATGCATATCGTGTCGAACGTGGTCGGCGACCTGGCCGACGACCAGGACGCGCTCTCGGCGCTGCTGGCCGGCCTGCCCGCGGGCACCGTCTCGGGCGCGCCCAAGGTCCGGGCGATGGAGATCATCGACGAGCTGGAACCCGAGAAGCGCGGCGTCTACGGCGGCGGCGTCGGCTATTTCAGCGCCGGCGGCGACATGGACATGTGCATCGCGCTTCGCACCGCGGTGGTGAAGGAGCAGAAGCTCTACATCCAGGCCGGTGGCGGCGTCGTCCATGACAGCGACCCGGAGGCCGAGTTCGAGGAAACCGTCAACAAGTCCCGCGCCATCCGCCGCGCGGCCGAGGATGCCGGACTCTTCGTGCGCGGGGGCGGCCAGTAGCGGCGCCGTTGCGCCGACCCAGGCCACTGGCTACCATGATCGGGGGAGGCCGGCGATGGGCGACCGCCAGCATTGGGACAGGGTCTATGACGCGCGCGACGAGACGGCGCTGACCTGGTTCGAGGCCGCGCCGACACTTTCGCACGACCTGGTCCGACGCCACGTCCGGCCCGGGGACGCGATCCTCGACGTCGGCGGCGGCGCATCCCGGCTGGTCGACGCGCTTCTGGAAGACGGGCTCGGCCCGATCACGGTGCTGGATCTTTCGCCCGGCGCACTTGCGGCAAGCCGCGCGCGGCTCGGCCCCCGCGCCGGGTCCGTGACGTGGATTGCGGCTGACATCACCGGCTGGACGCCGCCTCGGCGCTATGCACTCTGGCATGACCGGGCCGTGTTCCATTTCCTGACAGCGCCCTCCGACCGCGCGGCCTATGTCGCGACGATGGCGGCGGCGCTGACGCCTGGCGGGACCGCGATCATCGCCACCTTTGCACTCGATGGTCCGGCGACTTGTTCCGGCTTGCCGGTGTGTCGCTACAGCCCCGAGACACTCGCCGCCGAGATCGACACCCACGCCCCGGGACGGTTCGTCCCGCTCGGCGCGGCCCGGCACCTGCACCACACGCCCAAGGGCGCCACGCAGGCCTTCCAGGTCAGCTGGTTCCGCCGCACGGATGCAAGCGCCTAGCGCATCAGCCGCAGCACCGCCGAGACCGGCGCCAATTCCACCGTCTCCGCCTCTTCCGACAGAGCCCATTCGAAGAGCGCGCGGACCGTGTCCGGAAGGGTGCGGCCGACCATGATCACCCAGCCATCCTCGCGCGCCTTGTAGGCCGCGCGGTCAAGGTAGCGCTTGATCTTCGGGGTGCGCTCGGCCTCGGCATCGAGCATCCGGAACACCGTCGCCGCCGGGACGCCGGCCCGGGCCGCCTTCTTGCGGGTGGTGTTCAGCCCGTCGTCGAAGGTCAGCAGTCCGTGGCCGGTCTCCTCGAAGCGGGCGATCACGGCCTCGGCCACGGGCGCGGTGCGCTGGAAGCCGTCCTTCGGCCGGTCGAGCAGCGCCACGCCCCGGTCGATACGCTCGAAGAAGGCCGTAAGCGCCCGGTCGACATCTTCCGGCCCGGCATGCGCCGGCAGCCCGGCCTGCCCCTCGGGCGTCAGGGCGATCACCTCGAAGCCGGCATCGCGCAGCACCGCGGCCCGCGCCGGCGCATCCGCCCGCGCGGGATCGAGTGCGAAGGTGACCGGGAAGTTGAACGTCTTGAGCACGTCGATATCCAGCCCGTCTTCCGGCGCATCGACGAGAACCAGCGACATCAGCGGGCGACCCTGAGGGTTCTCGAAGGCGACCGCGTGACGGCTGAGCGCCCCGAGCGTCGGGCGCACCGGGTCCGCCGGCGCCGCCGTATCTGTCTCGGGCGCGGGAGCCTCGGGCGCCTGCGCCTCTGGCGCGGGGGGCGCGGCTTCGCTGGCCGCGGTCTCGGCGGCCGGCTCGGCGTCTGGCGCCGCCTCCGTCTGCGCCGCGTCTTCCGCGGGTTGCCCGGCGGGGGCGGCAGGCGACGGCACGGGCGCCTCCGGCGTCGCGTCGGGCGCGGGTTGCGGCGCGGGTTCTGCCGTTTCCGCCTCTGCCGTTTCCACCTCTTCCCCGGTGACGCCGACGCCCGCGGTCTCGGCCGGGGCCTCGGGGGCCGCGTCCTCGTCGGGGGCGGGCGGTTGCGGGACGTCGGGCAACGCGGCCGGGCTGTCATCGCCCGACGGCATCGGGATCTCGACATCCGGAACCGGAACGCCGAGCGCGCCTTCCGGGATCGCGGGGCCGCTTTCCTCGGCGCGCGGGGCGATCGGGGCGGGTTCGACCGGTCCCGGCGCCGGCGCCTGGGGCTCGACGCTCTGGACGACCTCGGGCGGGGAGGCCGGCGCAGTATCGGTCACCGGCGGCGCCCCGATCTCGTCGTCGGGGGCGGCGGGCTGCGCGGCCTCGCCATCGACCGGCAGATCGGGCACGGGCAGCACCGGGTCGGTGTCCGGCTTTTCGCGGTTGAAGGCCGAGCCGGCCGGCATTTCCATCCGGTCCTGGGCGGGCGCGCCCGACCGTTCCACCGGCGGCGGCGCGAAAAGCGACGCCACGCCGAGGACCAGGATCGAAACGACCGCGCCCCAGATGAATCCCGATAGCAGGCCCCTGCCCATGTCATACCTCCTATATGCCCGCAGGTCGCCCTTGACCACCGCCTGCGGCTCTGAGCATTTATAGCCCGACACACCGCCGGGTTCACCCCTAATTAGGCGAAAGGGCCGCGATGCTGCTTCTGATCGACAACTACGACAGTTTCACCTGGAACCTCGTCCATTACCTGGGCGAGCTCGGGGCCGACGTCGTGGTGCGCCGCAACGACACGCTGACCGCGTCGGAGGCTCTGGCGATGAACCCTGCCGGCATCGTGCTCTCGCCCGGGCCCTGCGACCCGGACCAGGCCGGGATCTGCCTCGAGCTGACCGCCGCGGCGGCCGAGTCTGCGGTGCCCCTGCTGGGCGTCTGCCTCGGCCACCAGACCATCGGCCAGGCCTTCGGCGGTCGCGTGGTGCGCGCCGGAGAGATCGTGCATGGAAAGCTCGGCACCATCCGCCACGCCGGGCGCGGCGTCTTCGCCGGGCTGCCCTCGCCGTTGCTGGCGACGCGCTACCACTCGCTGATCGTGGACCGCGACAGCCTGCCCGAGACGCTGGAGATCACCGCCGAGCTGGACGACGGCACGATCATGGGTCTGCGCCACCGCAACCTGCCGATCGAGGGCGTTCAGTTCCACCCCGAAAGCATCCGGTCGGAACATGGCCACGCGATGCTGCGGAATTTCCTGGACATGGTGAAGGTGCCCGCATGACAGAGCGGCTGAAACCGCTGATCGCCGCCGCGGTCGAGCGCCCGCTGTCGCGCGCCGAGGCCGAGGACGCCTTCGCCATCCTGTTCGAGGGTGACGCGACGCCGAGCCAGATGGGCGGTTTCCTGATGACGCTGCGCACCCGCGGCGAGACGGTCGAGGAATACGCCGCCGCCGCCAGCGTGATGCGCGCCAAGTGCAACGCCGTCCGCGCCCCAGAGGGCGCGATGGACATCGTCGGAACCGGCGGCGACGGCAAGGGCACGCTCAACATTTCCACCGCGACGGCCTTCGTGGTCGCCGGTGCGGGCGTCGTCGTGGCCAAGCACGGCAACCGCAACCTGAGTTCCAAGTCGGGGGCCGCCGACGCGCTGGCGCAGCTGGGCATCGAGGTGATGGTCGGCCCCGACATCGTCGAGAAGGCGCTGGCCGGGGTCGGGATCGGGTTCATGATGGCGCCGATGCATCACCCGGCGATCCGGTTCGTCATGCCCACCCGGCAGGAACTCGGCACGCGCACGATCTTCAACATTCTCGGCCCGCTGACCAACCCGGCGGGCGTCAAGCGCCAGCTTACCGGGGCCTTCTCGCGCGAGATGCTGCGCCCGATGGCCGAGACGCTGGCCGCGCTCGGCGCCGAGGCCGCCTGGCTCGTTCATGGCGCGGACGGCACCGACGAGATCTCGATCGCGGGCGAGACCCATGTCGTCGCGCTGGACGACGGCAAGATCACCGAGTTCACCGTCACGCCCGAGGATGCGGGCCTGCCGCGCCATTCCTTCGACGCGATCCTTGGCGGCACGCCCGCGGAAAACGGCGCAGCCTTCCGCGCGCTTCTCGACGGGGCGGGCTCGGCCTATCGTGACGCGGTTCTCCTGAACGCGGCCGCGGCCCTCCTGGTGGCCGGTCGAGTGAATGCCCTTGTCGAAGGTGTTGAACTGGCGCGGGAAAGCATCGACAGTGGTGCGGCGCGGGCGAAGGTGCGCGCGCTGGCGGAACTGACACAGGCGGCGCAATGACCAGCAGCATTCTCGAGAAGATCCGGGCCTACAAGCTCGAAGACGTGGCCGCGCGCAAGGCGGCGCGCCCGCTCGACAGCGTCGAGGACGACGCGCGGCAGGCAGACGCACCGCGCGGCTTCGCGGCGGCGCTGACGGCCGCCAGCACCGCCGGCTACGGTCTGATCGCCGAGATCAAGAAGGCCAGCCCGTCCAAGGGGCTCATCCGGGCCGATTTCGACCCGCCGGCGCTGGCCCGCGCCTATGCCGAAGGCGGCGCGGCCTGCCTGTCGGTGCTGACCGACGGGCCGTCCTTCCAGGGGGCCGACGACGACCTCGTGGCCGCGCGGGCGGCGGTCGACCTGCCCGTTCTGCGCAAGGATTTCCTCTACGATCCCTACCAGGTGGTCGAGTCCCGCGCGCTTGGCGCGGACTGCATCCTGATCATCATGGCCTCGGTCTCCGACGCCCAGGCGGGCGAGCTCGAGGCCGCGGCGATCGCCTGGGGCATGGACGTGCTGATCGAGGTGCATGACCGCGCGGAACTGGAACGCGCCGAGGCGCTGAAATCAAGTCTTATCGGGATAAATAATCGCGATCTCAACACGTTCGAGACCAACCTTGATACGACCCGCACGCTGGCGCGGCTGGTGCCCGAGGATCGCATGATCGTGGCCGAGTCCGGCCTCTACGGCCCCGGGGACCTTGCGGATCTCGCCCGCTACGGCGCCCGGTGCTTCCTCGTCGGCGAGAGCCTGATGCGCGAGGACGACGTCGCCGCGGCCACCCGCCGGCTGCTGGCGAACCCGGCCGGCGCGGGGCACTGACGATGCCGAAGCTGACGCATTTCGACGAAAGCGGCGCCGCCCACATGGTGGACGTCTCGGAAAAGCCGGTGACCGATCGCACCGCAGTAGCCGAAGGCTGCATCAGGATGCAGCCCGAAACCCTTGATTTCATTGTCGAAGGCCGCGCGAAAAAGGGCGACGTCCTGGCCGTCGCCCGGCTGGCCGGCATCATGGGCGCCAAGAAGACCGCGGAGCTGATCCCGCTCTGTCATCCGCTGCCCATGACCAAGGTCGCGCTCGACCTGGTGCCGGATGCCGCGCTGCCGGGCGTACGGATCACCGCAACGGTCAAGACATCCGGCCAGACCGGGGTCGAGATGGAGGCGCTGACGGCGGTCTCCACCGCCGCGCTGACCGTCTATGACATGGTCAAGGCGGCCGACAAGGCCATGGTGATCGGAGAGATCCGCCTGACCCTGAAAGAAGGCGGAAAATCGGGCCGTTACGAGGCGTCGCGATGATCCCCACGGCGACGGCGCTGGCGCATGTGCTGGATCTTTGCGCCCCCGTCGGAACCGAAACGGTGGCGCTGGCCGACGCCGCCGGGCGCGTCCTGGCGACCCCCCGTCAGGCCCGCCGTACCCAGCCGCCCTTCCCGGCCGCCGCGATGGACGGCTACGCCCTCGCCGGTGCCGCGGCGAAGCCGGGCGCATGCTTTACCGTGATCGGGGAATCCGCGGCGGGGCATGGCTTCGCCAGGCGGGTGGGCGCTGGCGAAACGGTCCGCATCTTTACCGGTGCGCCGGTACCCGAGGGGGCCGACCGGGTCGTGATCCAGGAAGACACCAGCCGCGACGGCGACCAGATCACGCTGCGGGACGGGCTGGATGCCAAGAGCCATATCCGCCCGGCCGGCGACGATTTCGCCGAGGGCACCGCGCTGGCGGCGCCGCGGCGCCTGACGCCCGCCGACATCGCCCTGCTCGCCGCGATGAATCACGCCGAGCTGCCGGTTCGGCGCCGTCCGGAAATCGCCCTGATCGCCACCGGCGACGAGCTGGTGATGCCCGGCGAGTCCCCAGGTCCCGACCAGATCATCGCCTCGAACAGTTTCGGGCTGAAGGCGCTGCTGGAAGCCCAGGGCGCCGAGGTGCGGCTTCTGCCGATCGCGCGCGACCGGGTGGACTCGCTGCACACCGTCTTCGATCTCGCGGCCGGGGCCGACATGATCGTGACGATCGGCGGCGCGTCGGTGGGCGAGCACGACCTGGTGCAGGCCGCCGCGGGCGACAAGGGGCTGGCGCTGGATTTCTACAAGGTCGCGATGCGCCCCGGCAAGCCGCTGATGGCCGGTCGGCTGGCCGGAACGCCCATGGTTGGCCTGCCGGGTAATCCCGTTTCCGCAATGGTTTGTGGTCATATCTTCATGCGGCCTGCCATCGACGCCCTGCTGGGTCTGCCCGCCGGCGCCCTACCGCGCGAGACCCTGCCGCTGACCTGCGACCTCCTCGGCCCGAACGGCCCGCGGGAGCACTACATGCGCGCCCGGATCGAACCCGGCCCCGACGGCGAAACGGTGCGGCCGTTCGACCGCCAGGACAGCGGGCTTCTGTCGGTGCTGGCCGCGGCCAACGCGTTGGCGGTCCGCGCGCCGGGCGACGGCGCGCGCAGCGCGGGCGACGAGATCGAGATCATCCGTCTCTGACCGGAACGCCTTGACACAAAACGAGAACACAAGTAGAACTCCGGGTCAAGGAAGGTCGGGGCGCCGGGCCCCGCACCAGGGCGGAGGATCGGTTTCATGCTGACGAAAAAGCAGCGCGAACTCCTTGAATTCATTCACAAGCGGCTTCAGAAAGACGGTGTGCCGCCATCTTTCGACGAGATGAAGGAGGCGCTGGACCTGCGCTCCAAGTCCGGGATCCACCGGCTGATCACCGCGCTCGAGGAACGGGGCTTCATCAACCGCCTCGCCCACCGGGCCCGCGCGATCGAGATCGTCAAGCTGCCCGACGCGATGGAACCCCAGGGCTTCGCGCCCCGCGTGATCGAGGGCGATGGCGGCGTGGCCAACCGCCCCGAAACCGCGATGACGGTCGACCCTGTGCACGCGCTGGACCTGCCCGTGATGGGGCGCATCGCCGCCGGCACGCCGATCGAGGCGATCAGCCATGCCTCGCACCACGTGGCGGTGCCGGGCGCGATGCTGGGGAGTTCCGGCCACCACTACGCGCTGGAGGTCAAGGGCGACTCGATGATCGAGGCCGGGATCAACGACGGCGACATCGTGGTGATCCGCGAACAGGACAGCGCCGAGAACGGCGAGATCGTCGTGGCGCTGGTCGAGGGCGAGGAGGCGACGCTCAAGCGGCTCCGCCGCAAGGGCGACATGATCGCGCTCGAGGCCGAGAACCCGGCCTACGAGACCCGCGTCTACCGCGCCGACCAGGTGGCGGTGCAGGGCCGGCTGGTCGGGCTGATCCGCAGCTACTGACGCCTACCGCGTCCAGAGCCGCGCGCCGGTCACCTGGCGGGCGCCGGTGATGCGGGGGCCGTCCGGCCCCGGTCGGATCGCGACCGCGCCCAGGCGACGCAGGGTCTCCCGGTCGATGACCTGGCAGGACGCGGCCCCGGCATCGGCCTCGGGGGCGATCACGAGGGCATGCGCGCGGCACGCCGCGTCGACGGCGCCGGCCTCCGCCCGGCCGGTGACGAAGCCGATCCCGGGCAGCTCCGGCCGGGTCCGCGCCGCGGCCACGGCCTGCAGCGCCGGATCGCCGTCATTCTCGAGCCAGCTGAGCGCGACGAACCCGGCGCCCCGCTCGCGGTTCAGCGCCCGGCCCTGCGTGCCCATCACGCCGACAAGCCGCCCGTCATCCGAGACCAGCACGAGCGGGCGCTCCGCCCCGATCCAGAGCGCCGCCGCAGCCAGGATCGCAGCCCCCCCCGTCATCCGCGCCGACCCGCGCCAGAGCGTCAGGACCAGTGCCCCCCCGGCCAGCAGGGGCAGCACCGCGCCGGGCGGCGTCACCACCTGGCGCACCGCGCCCTCGAACCCGGCGACGTGATGCGCGACACCGAGGATCCAGTCGATTCCGGCCGCCATCGCCGCGAAGGCCGGACCGGCCAGCCCGAGCGGCCAGAGCAACAGCCCCGCGACCGCCGCCGGCATGACCAGCGCCCCCATCACCGGCACCGAGGCGAGGTTCGCGATCAGCCCGTAATGCGACATCTGGTTGAAGTGAAACGCGCCCACCGGCGCCGTCGCCGCACCGGCCACCGCCGAGGAGATCAGCACCCCGACCGGCCAGCGCGCCCAGCGTGGCAGGCGGGCCGGGCGCCCCGCGCGGCGCCGCGCCTGCGTCGCGTCCCGGATCGCGCCGAAGACCATCACCAGCGCGGTCGTCGCGGCGAAGGACATCTGGAAGCCCGGGCCGACGAGGCTCTCGGGCCTGAGGCAGAGCACGATCACCGCCGCGACCGCGACCGCGCGCAGCGTCAGCGCCCGCCGGTCCAAGAGGACCGCGCCGAGCACCACCGCCGCCATGACGAAGGCGCGTTCCGTCGCGACGCTCGCCCCCGAGAGCACCAGATAGGCCAGCCCCGCGGGCAGCGCGGCTGCCGCGGCCAGCTTCTTGCCCGAAACCCGCAGCGCCAGCCGCGGCACCAGCGCCACGCCGGCCCGCACCGCGCCGAAGACCAGCCCGGTCAGCAGCCCCATGTGCAACCCCGAGATCGCCAGCAGATGCGCGAGGTTCGAGGCCCGCAGATCCTCGAGCACCGCGCGGCTCACGCCTGACCGGTCACCCACCAGGATCGCCGCGGCGATCGCCCCCGCCTGCCCCGGCATCTCGGCCCGGAGCGCGGCCGCCAGCCGCATCCGGAGGGCAAGGACCGCCTGTGCCGGCCCGCCCGCGGCCGGGGCGATGGCCAGCATCGGCGTGCGCGCATAGCCCACCGCGCCGAGGCCGGCGAACCAGGCGTTGCGCTGGAAATCGAAACCGCCGGGTTCCACCGGGCCCGCGGGCGGCGAGAGATGCGCGGTGACCATGACCCGCAGCCCCGGACCGGGCGGATCCTCGGCAGCGGCGCCGTGCAGCGCGACCCGGACCCGGCCCGGCAGCTCCGCCGTTTCGACACGGCTGAGCACCACCCGGTCGAGCGTCACCCGCGGCGCGTCCGAGACCGACCGGTCGAGCGCGACGACGCGCCCTTCCACCGGCCCGTAATAGCGGAAATCGAGCACCGGCGCGGCCACCATATGCGCCCGTGCCCCGGCCAGGCAGATCCCCGCCAGAACCAGCGCCGCCGCGCCGGGCAGCGGCGCCCAGGCGCCCGGCCAGCGCCAGGCGATCAGCGCAAGCACCGCGGCCGCCCCGGCCGCGCCGGCGAAATGCGCGGGCCCCGGCTCCCAGCGCAGCTGGAAATAGATCCCGATCCCCGCGGCCAGCATGACCGGCACCCACAGGAACAGCCGCCCGCGCTGCGCCAGCAGGGCGGCCGCGACAAGGCGGAAAGGCGCGAGGCTTGTGTCCATGCCGGTGATTGCCTAAACAGCGCCAGACGCTATCTCCCGCATGGTTTCCAGAAGGTTAACGCCCGCATGTCCGAGCGCAACGTCGTCACCCGCTTCGCCCCCTCGCCCACCGGCTTCCTGCATATCGGAGGCGCGCGCACGGCGCTCTTCAACTGGCTCTACGCGCGCGGGCGCGGGGGGCAGTTCCTGCTGCGCATCGAGGATACCGACCGCGAACGCTCCACGCCCGAGGCGACGGCGGCGATTTACGCCGGCCTGCGCTGGCTCAGCCTCGACTGGGACGGCGAGGCCGTGAGCCAGGCCGCCCGCGCCGATCGCCACGCCGAAGTGGCCCGGACGATGCTGGCCAGCGGCCATGCCTACAAGTGCTTTGCCAGCGCCGAAGAGATCGAGGCCTTCCGCGAGGCCGCCCGCGCCGCGGGCCGCTCGACCAATTTCAAGAGTCCCTGGCGCGATGCCGACCCGGCCGATCACCCGGCCGACACCCCCCATGTCGTGCGCCTGAAAGCGCCGCTCGAGGGCGAGACGGTGATCGCGGACGCGGTGCAGGGCCGGGTGACCTGGCAGAACGACACGCTCGACGACATGGTTCTTTTACGATCCGATGGTAGCCCCACCTACATGCTGGCCGTTGTCGTTGACGATCACGACATGGGCGTGACCCATATCATCCGGGGCGACGATCACCTGTCGAACGCCGCCCGGCAAAGCTTCGTCTATGCCGCGATGGGCTGGGAGATCCCGGTTTTCGCGCATATCCCGCTGATCCACGGGCCGGACGGCAAGAAGCTGTCGAAACGTCACGGCGCGCTCGGGGTGGAGGAATACCGGCGCATGGGCTACCTGCCCGAGGCGATGCGCAACTACCTTGCCCGTCTCGGCTGGAGCCATGGCGACGACGAGTTCTTCACCACCGCCCAGGCGCTCGACTGGTTCGACATTTCCGGCATCAAGAAGGCACCGGCGCGGTTCGATTTCAAGAAGCTCGAAAACCTCTCCGGGCAGCATATTGCAGCTGCAGAAGATTCCGAGATTCTGGACGCCGTGGCGGATTATCTGGCCGCGAATGGGCGCGAAAAATTGACCCAAGCCCAGCGTGACGCACTGTCGCGCGCGATGTACTGCCTGAAAGACCGCGCGAAGACGATCCCTGAATTGCTTGAAAAAGCGCATTTTATTCTTACCGATCGCCCGATCGCGCCGGATGAGAAGTCGGCGAAGGCTCTCGATCCTGTATCCCGTGGTATACTGGGAGAATTGACGCCGCACCTGCAAAATGCTAGCTGGGAACGCGATACGCTCGAAGCCACCGTGCAGGGCTTTGCCGAGGCGAAAGAGATGAAGCTAGGCAAGATTGCACAGCCTCTCCGCGCAGCACTGGCCGGCCGCACGGTTTCTCCGAGCGTTTTCGACATGATGTGTCTCATCGGACGGGAGGAGACCATCGCGCGGATCACGGATGCGGCGGCCTGAGCCTGCGCCCCGTCCGTGCCGGCGAAGAAAGAGGACCGGGCGCCGTGGCGGCCGGCAGCGTGTATCCCTCCGGCCCCTGTCCCGGGCGCCGGCACAGCATGAGAGGACATAAGATGGCCGACATGACGAAGACCGCGACGCTCAGCTTCGGGGATACGTCGCTGGAACTGCCCGTGCATTCGCCGACGGCCGGGCCGGACGTGATCGACATCCGCAAGCTCTACGCGCAGGGCGGTGTCTTCACCTACGATCCCGGGTTCACCTCCACAGCCTCCTGCGACTCCACCATCACCTATATCGATGGCGACAAGGGCGAGTTGCTGCACCGCGGCTACCCGATCGACCAGCTGGCCGAGAAATCGCATTACCTCGAGGTCTGCTACCTGCTGCTCTATGGCGACCTGCCCTCGGCCGAGCAGCTCGAGGATTTCGAGTGCCGCGTGACCAACCACACCATGCTGCACGAGCAGATGCAGAACTTTTTCCGCGGGTTCCGCCGGGACGCGCATCCGATGGCGATCATGGTGGGCGTGGTCGGCGCGATGTCTGCCTTCTATCACGACTCGACCGACATCACCGATCCCTGGCACCGCGAGGTCGCCTCGATCCGGCTGATCGCCAAGATGCCCACCATCGCGGCCTGGGCCTACAAGTATTCCATCGGCCAGCCGATGGTCTATCCGCGCAACGACCTCGACTATGCGTCGAACTTCCTGCGCATGTGCTTCGCCGTGCCGGCCGAGGACTACGTGGTCAACCCGATCTTCGCCCGGGCGATGGACCGGATCTTCACCCTGCACGCCGATCACGAGCAGAACGCCTCCACCTCGACGGTGCGGCTGGCGGCCTCGTCCGGCGCCAATCCCTTCGCCTGCATCGCCGCCGGCATCGCCTGTCTCTGGGGGCCGGCCCATGGCGGCGCCAACCAGGCCTGCCTCGAGATGCTGCGCGAGATCGGCACGGTCGACCAGATCCCCGAATACATCGAGCGCGCCAAGGACAAGGACGATCCGTTCCGCCTGATGGGCTTCGGCCACCGGGTCTACAAGAATTTCGACCCGCGCGCGAAGGTGATGAAGCAATCCGCCGACGAGGTGCTCGAGCTGCTGGGCGTCGAGGACAACCCGACCCTGCAGGTCGCCAAGGAACTGGAGCGCATCGCGCTCGAGGACCCGTATTTCGTCGACAAGAAGCTCTACCCGAACGTGGACTTCTATTCCGGCATCATCCTTGACGCGCTCGGGTTCCCGACCGCGATGTTCACCCCGATCTTCGCGCTGTCGCGCACGGTGGGCTGGATCTCGCAGTGGAAGGAAATGATCGCCGACCCGCAGATGAAGATCGGCCGGCCGCGCCAGCTCTACATGGGCGAGACGCGCCGCGACTACGTGGACGTCGAAAACCGCTGATCCGCGGATATGGCGGCAAGTCGGGCGGCCGTCCTTCGGGTCGGCCGTTTCCTATTGCGGCCGGGCGCGTCCCGCGCGGCCGCCGCGCCGGCCCGAATGCACGGCCCGGTCGAGCCCGGCGCGCAGCACCTGCGTCATCGGATGATCCGGGGCGGCGGCCCCGTGACGCTCGAGCAGGGCCGCGATATGGGCGCGCGTATCGGCCTCCCCGGACAGGCCGAGCGCCCAGTCCAGGAAGATCGACCGGCAATCGGCCTCGGTGATGCCCTCGATCCGGTAGGCCTCGTGGATAAGCCCCCGCGGGTCGGCCCAGAACCTGTCGCGTGTCATGCCTCTGCCTCGTCGCCGTCGCCCCCCCGGGCGGACCGCGCGAGTATTCCGTCGATCATCTCTTCCGTCCGGCACCGATGCGACTCGAGATCGTCGGCAAGCGACTCCACGTCCGCGCCGCCGGTCTCGCGCAGGAGGAAGGTTCGCCCGCCCTCGCCCAGTTCCTCCATGTCGAGCGGCTTTTCCATCAGCAGCCGCCCGCACTGGTTGAGCCGCCGCAGCGCGCGGTGGCGGTCGGTCAGCGCTGCCGCCTCGTCCCCGGTCAGGAACCCGGCCGCGGCCCCGGCGGCCAGCTGCGCGTCCGGCGCGCGGTCCGCCACGCCCGCCACCAGCGCGGCGGCCTGGGAAATCAGTTCGATGTCCTGGATGCGCCCCCGGCCCAGCTTGGCCTCCCAGGGATTGCGCAACCGCGCGGGATCGGCCGCCTTGGCGATCCGCTCGCGCATCGCGCGGGTCTCGCGGGCCGCCGTCGCCGCGTCCCCCGTCTCGGCCAGAAGCGCGCGCCGGAAGCTCTCGATCTCGTCGCCGAGCCCCGGCTCGCCCGCCACGGGCCGCGCCCGCGTCAGCGCCATGTGCTCCCATGTCCAGGCCTCGTCGCGCTGGTATTTCTGAAACCCCGAGAAAGACACCGCGACCGGCCCCTGCCGGCCCGAGGGACGAAGCCGCATATCGACCTCGTAAAGCTGGCCCTCGGCCATGCGCGCGGTCAGCGCCGTCACCAACGCCTGGGTGAGCCGCGCGTAGTAAGCCGTTACCGAAAGGGGCCTTTTTCCCTTCGACTCCGTTTCACCATTGGCCGCGTAGATCACGATCAAATCGAGGTCGGAGGTGGCCGTCAGCATCTCCGCCCCGAGCGATCCCATGCCCAGCACCGCCGCCCCGCGCCCCGGCGGCGGCCCGTGACGGCGGGCGAAATTCGCGACCACGACGGGCCAGAGCGCGCGCAGCACCGCCCCGGCCAATTCGGAATATTGCCGCGCCGCCTCGTCGGCATCGACCAGGCCGCGCAGGTGATGCACGCCGATGCGGAAATGGCGCTCCTTCATCCAGCGCCGCGCCGCATCGAGCCGGCGTTCGTAATCGTCCTCCTCCGCGGCGAGTGTCTCGGCAAGCGCCCCGACCAGCGCGTCCTCGCCGGGCCAGGGGGCGAAGAAATCACCGCCGATCACCGCGTCCAGCACCTGCGGATTGCGCGAGAGATACCCCGACAGCCCCGGTGCCGTGGCGCAGATATCGACCAGCAGATCCACCAGTTGAGGGTTGGCGTCGAACAGCGAGAAAAGCTGAACGCCAGCCGGCAACCCCTTGAGAAACCCGTCGAATTGCAAAAGCGCCTCTTCGGGGCGCGCGGCGCGGGCAAAGCGCTCCAGCAGGCCGGGCTTGACCCGCTCGAAGATCTCCGCGGCCCGCGAGCTGCGCAGCGCCGGGTAGTCGCGCCAGCGCGCGATGATCTCCTGCGCGGTCTCCGAGAACTCGATTTCCGGTGTCTCGCCGGTCTTTTCGGGCGCGAAGAACCGCTCGATCAGGCCATCGATCTCTTCCAGCCGGTGCCGGATATCCGTGCGATAAGCCTCCGTGTCGTCCCAGCCCGAGAACCGCGCCAGCCGGTCGAAGCCCCCGGCATTGGGCAGCTTGTGGGTCTGCGCGTCGTTCAGCATCTGCAGCCGGTGTTCCACCGTGCGGTGCGCGCGGTAGGCGGTCGCCAGCACCTCGGCGGCCTCTTCGGGAATCCAGCCCTTGTCGGCCAGCACGGCAAGACCCTCGACCGTGCCGCGCACCCGCAGGTCCGGGTCGCGCCCCCCGGCGATGATCTGCCGGGTCTGCGTGAAGAACTCGATCTCGCGGATCCCGCCCCGGCCGAGCTTCATGTCGTGGCCTTCCAGCGTGATCCGCCCGCCGAGCCCCTTGTGGCTGCGGATCCTGAGCCGCATGTCGTGGGCGTCCTGGATCGCCGCGAAATCGAGATGCCTGCGGTAGACGAAGGGCGTCAGCCGCGACAGGAACTCGGCGCCGGCCTCCAGGTCGCCCGCGCAGGGCCGCGCCTTGATATAGGCCGCGCGTTCCCAGGTGCGGCCGACGCTTTCGTAGTAGCGCTCGGCGGCCTCCATCGACAGGCAGACCGGGGTCACCGACGGGTCGGGCCGCAGCCGCAGGTCGGTGCGAAAGACGTAGCCCTCGCCGGTGACGTCCGAGAGCAGGGCGCTCATCCGGCGTGTCACGCGGATCAGGGCCGCGCGCACCTCGTGCAGGTCGTCCGGGGCGTAACGGCTTTCGTCGAACAGGCAGATCAGGTCGATATCCGAGGAATAATTGAGTTCCCCGGCGCCCATCTTGCCCATGGCCAGCACGGTCATGCCGGCGGCCGTCGCGATGTCGTCCTCGGTCGCGCCGGGAATCTTGCCGCGCCGGATCTCGGCCGCGACCAGCGCCTTGAGCGCCCGGTCGGTGGCACAATCGGCAAAGCGCGTCAGCGCGCCGGTGACCTCGTGCAGCGCCCAGGCCCCGCCCAGGTCCGCCAGCGCCGTCAGGAGCGCCACGCGGCGCTTGGCGACCCGCAGCGCGGTCTTGAGCTGCGCCGGGTCCCCGGGCAGATCGGCCTCCACCGCGGCGAGCGCGTCGTGGGGCTCCTGCGCCCAGGCGTCGCGCAGCCAGTCGGCCTCGCGGCGCAGAAGCGTGTTCAGGTACTGGCTGCATCCGGCCGTGCCGCGGATCAGCTCCAGCATTTCGGGCGGCGCACCGTCATAGAGCGCCGCGGTCTCCGCGGCGATCTCGGTCTCGAAGGGGATCGGGGCGGCGTCGAGGCGGCGGATCAGGGACATGGGCGGCAGAATGGGGCCAGCCGCGCGGGGGGTCAACTGCGGTTGCGTCCCCCCGGCCCCGTGGCGATAACAGGTCGCAGCAGGAGAGGAGAGCAGCCCGATGAGCAAGAGCGTGAAACGGGTGCGGGCCGCGCTGGAGGCCGCGGGACTCGACGTCGAGATCGTCCGAACCCCCGATCAGACCCGCACCGCGCAGCAAGCGGCCGACGCCGTGGGCTGCGAGATCGACCAGATCGTGAAATCCATCATTTTCCGGGGCGAGACCAGCGGCGCGGCCATCCTCTTCCTGACCGCCGGCGGCAACCGCGTGGACGACGCGAAGGCGGCGGCGCTGACCGGCGAGCCGCTCGGCCGCGCCGACGCGGCGCTGGTGCGCGCGCAGACGGGCTTCGCGATCGGCGGCGTGGCACCGATCGGGCACCTCAGCCCGATCCGCGCCTTTCTCGACCCGCGGCTGACGGCGTTCGAGACCGTCTGGGCCGCCGGCGGGACACCGCATCACGTCTTCCCGATTGCGCCGCGCGACCTCGAACGCCTGACGGGCGCCAGGGTCGCCGGCTTCACGGAATAGCGCCCAGCACCGCCCGCGCGGCGCGCAGACCCGGATCCTCGGCGTCGCGCCCGAGAAGGCGCATGGTCTCCTCGGCGGCCGCGAGCTGCGCCGCCCGCGCCCGACCGTCGCCCAGAAGCTCCAGCATGGCCGCCGCGATCGGCTTGGGCCGGCAGGCATCGCCCAGGAATTCCGGCACCACCTTGCGGCCGGTGACGATGTTGACCAGCGTCACGGTATCAATCCGCATCATCCGCCGGATGATCTGGCGCGACATCCAGGTCATGTCGTAGGCGATCACCATCGGCGTCGCCATCGCCGCCAGTTCCAGCGACACCGTGCCCGATGCGGCCAGTGCCGCGTCGGACGCCGCGAAGGCCAGGTATTTCTCTTGCACCGCCGCAGCCGTCGCCTGGCCGCGCGGGTCGAGCACCACGGGATCGCCGGGCCAACCGGCGGTCAGCTGCGCGACGAGATCGGCCACGCCGGCCGCCGCGGGGATCACGACGCGGGCATCCGGCCGCTCGGCCAGAACCTCGCGCAGCGCGGCCCCGAAGATCGGCGCCAGCCGCGTGACCTCGCCACGGCGCGATCCCGGCAGCGCGCAGAGCAGCGGCGCCGCTGCCGTGATCCCGTGACGGTCACGGAATTCCGTGGCTTCCCCAACACTTGGAACGGGATCCTCGACCACCGGATGCCCCACGAAATCGCACCCCATGCCGGCGGCTTCCATGTAGGGCGGCTCGAAGGGATACAACGCCAGGACATGATCGATATGGGCGGCCATCTTTTCGGCCCGTTGCGGACGCCAGGCCCAGACCGTCGGCGCCACGTAGTGGATCGTCCGGATCTCCGGCGCATGGGCCTTCACGCGGGCCGCGACACGCAGGCAGAAATCCGGGCTGTCGATCGTGACCAGCGCATCGGGGCGCATCTCCAGCACGGCGGCGGCGGCCTCGTCGCGCCGGCGCAGAAGGCGGCGCAGCCGCGGCAGCACCTCGGCGATACCCATCACCGAGAGATCCTCCATGGGGAAAAGGCTCTCCAGCCCCTCGGCCGCCATCAGCGGGCCGCCCACGCCCGCAAACGCCGTATCCGGCGCGAGCCGCTTCAGCCCGGCCATGAGCCCGGCCCCGAGCCGGTCGCCCGAAGGCTCCCCCGCGATCAGGAAGAGCCGGCGGCCCATCAGATATCGTCCCGCGCCCAGACGAAGAGCCCGGCGGCCTCTGCCGCGGCAAGGGTCTCGTCCTGTTCCAGCACCAGCACGCGGCCGGCGGCGAGGACGATCCCGGCCAGGCCCGCCGCGGCGGCGCCCCGCACGGTTTCGGGGCCGATGGCGGGCATGTCGACCCGCAGATCCTGGCCCGGCTTCGGCATTTTCAGCAGCACGCCGCGCGCGCCGTCGGGATTGGGCCGGGCACCGCGGGCGGTTTCGGCCACGAAGCGCAGCATCGCGTCGGTGCCCTGCACCGTCTCGACGCCCAGGCAGAGCCCCTGCGCGACCACGGCCCCCTGCCCGATGTCGAGCGCGCCCAGACCCTGCACGATCTCCGCCGCGCGGTCCGCGTCCGCCCGGTCGGCATGTCCCGGCGCCGTCGCCGTCAGAAAGCCGGGCGCGGCGGTCAGGGCGGGCACGAGGTCATGGGGCGCTTCGACGGTGAAGCCCGCCTCCTCGAACACCGCGATCACCACGCGCAGCAACCCGTCATCGCCGCCCTGCAGCGCCGCCATGAGACGCGGCGCCACCGCCAGGAAGGTGTCGTCGAAACCGGCCGGGTCGAGCGCCGGGCGGCGCATGCCCCCGGCCATCACGACATGGGTGACGCCGGCCGCGCGCAGGTCGGCAAACAGCGCGCCCAGCTTCTCGATCCGGGCCGCGATGACGGGAAAGCCGGCGGCCTCGACCGTCGTGCCGGCAAAGGCCACCAGCGTCACCGGCCGCCCCGCCGCCTCGGCCGCGGCCGCGATCTGGCCCGGCAGCGCACCGCCGCCCGCGAGGATCGCCAGCTTGCCCGCCTCCGCCATCGCTCAGCCCGGGGTCAGGAAGGAACGGTCGGATGCGCCCAGCACGAACTCCACCACGTCGCGGACATAGGCGCTGTCGGTGTCTTCCTCGGCCAGGCGGCGGGCGCGTTCCTGGAAGGCGCCTTCGCCCTGGGCAAGTTCCTGGTAGGCCGCGCGCAGCGCCGAGATGTCCTCCTTGGCGACGCCGCCGCGCTTGAGCCCGACGAGGTTCAGCCCGTCGAGCCGCCCGCGCGGCCCCTGCACGAGGCCGTAGGGGATCACGTCGTTGGTCACCATGGTCACCGCGCCGATGATCGCTCCGCGCCCGATGCGCACGAACTGGTGGATGCCCGAGAGACCGCCGATGATGACGTTGTCGCCGATGATGCAGTGCCCGGCGAGGGCCGAGTCGTTGGCCATGATGACGCGGTCGCCCACCTGTGCGTCATGGCCCACATGGGCGCCGGTCATGAAGAGGCAGTCATCGCCCACGCGCGTGACGCCGCCGCCGCCCTCGGTGCCGGTGTTCAGCGTCGCGCCCTCGCGGATGCGGTTGCGCCTGCCGATGACGAGCCGGGTGCGCTCGCCCGCGAATTTGAGATCCTGGGGCACCTCGCCGACGCTGGCGAAGGGAAAGACCTGGGTTTCGTCACCGATCTCGGTCCAGCCCGTGACCACGGCGTGCGACTTCACCTCGACCCCGGCACCGAGCGTGACCTCGGGCCCGATCACGGAAAACGGCCCGACGCGGCAGCCGGCGCCGATGACCGCCCCCGCCTCGACGATGGCCGAGGGGTGGATCTCTGCCGTGGGATCGATGGCCATGGGGCGCCTTACTTGTTGTCGCCGGGCAGCGCGATCATCGCCGAGAACTCGGCCTCGGCGGCCTTCTCGTCGCCGACCATCGCCACGCCCTCGAACTTCCAGATCTTGCCGCGCCCGCGCTGCACGGTCACGTGCAGTTCCAGCACGTCGCCGGGGCCCACCTGGCGGCGGAACCGCGTCTTGTCGAGGGTCATGAAATAGACCAGCGGGTTCTTGTCCACGAGATCCAGCGTCCAGCCCACCAGCACGCCCGCCGTCTGCGCCATCGCCTCGACGATGGTGACGCCCGGCATCACCGGTTTCTGCGGGAAATGTCCCTGGAAATGCGGCTCGTTGAAGGTCACGTTCTTGATGCCGACCGCCCCTTCCCCGGCGCGGATGTCCCGGACGCGGTCGATCAGCAGGAACGGGTAACGGTGGGGAATGATCCGCTGGATCAGGGAGATATCCGCTTCCGGGAGCGGCGCTTCTGACGCATCCATCATGCTCGGTGACCTCTGTGACAGCGTCCTGACCGGACCCCGAACCTGACTAGCAAGCGGGTCAGGCGGTGACAAGCGTCACTCGGCCTCGCCCGCGGCCTCGCGGCCATCGCCGAGCTGCGCGTTGACGCGCCGGATCGCGCGATCGGTGATCTCGATCCGGTCGGCAGAGAGGATGATCGCGCGATCCTCCAGCAGCGCCACCGCGCCGGCCTCGCGGATGATTTCCAGCAGGATCGGCAGCGCCGCATCGAAGAAGCGCTGGCGCTCTGCCTCGGCGCGGGCATCGAGATCACGCGCCTTCTGGTCCTGGCGCTGGCGGATCTCGACGACCTTGCGGTCGAAGGCGTCGGCCAGCTCGCGGAACTCTTCGGGATCCATGTCCGGCCGCCGCTCGGTCAGGTCGCGTTCCTCGGCGCTGAGCTCCGACTCGATGCGGCGGTTCTCGGCGGCGAGCGCGCTGGCGGCCTCTTCCAGCTCGCGCCGGACGCGTTGGCCGAACGCCGACTCGGCGAAGAACCGCTCCTGGTCGAGCGTCAGCACGGGGCTGCGCGGCAGCCCGTCCGCCGACCCGTCCTGCCCGGCCGCCGGGACGGCGGCCAGCCAGAGCGTCAGGAATACCGCTGCGAGTCGCGGCAGGGACATGGGATCAGAACCGGGTCTGGATCGTCAGGTCGAAATTGCGCTCGCGGTCGTAGTCTTCCTTCTGCAGCGCCTTCGAGAAGTTGAAGCGCAGCGGGCCGATGGCGGTGTCCCAGAAGACCGAGAACCCGATCGCCGAGCGGATGGCGAACTCGTCGTCGAACTGGCTGGAATCCGGCGATCCGAACCCGCTTTCGTAGTCCAGCCCCCATACGGAACCGAAATCCGCGAAGACGCCGCCCGAGATCCCGTATTCCTCGGGCAGGCCCAGCGGGAAGGCCGCTTCGATCCGGGCCACCGAATAGAAGTTGCCGCCGAGCGCATCGTCTTCATCAATTCCGTTCTGTTCCCGCGGCCCCAGCCCGAGATACTCGAAGCCGCGCATCTGCCGCGAGCTGAGGAAGAAGCGGTCGGACACGCGGGACTCACCCGAGAGCATGGTCAGCGCCCCGCCCTCGATCTCGGCGCGCAGCGTCACCTCCTCGTTGAGGATCTTGCGCTCGACCCCGGCCAGCGCCGTGGTCTTGATGTATTCCTGGTCGCCGCCCAGCCCGGCGACGTCCTGGCTGAAGCGCAGCACCACGCCCCGCGTCGGGTCCAGGCCGCGGCCACGGGTGTCGAAGCTGTAGGTGTAGCCGATGCCGCTGCTGATCGCAGAGCCCTCGTCGGCCGCGATCACCGGCGACAGGTTACCGCTCACGTTGCTGATCTCGTCCTCGGCCACGAAGTAGCGCACGCCCAAGCGGCCGTATTCGCTGACCGGAAACTCGAGGCTCGGCGAGAAGCGGATGCGCTTGGTGTCGTAGCTCGCGAATTCGTCGTCGGTCGTGGTCCGGTAGGACAGGCTCAGGCCAAGCTCGAGGTCGCGGTCGAGGAAGGCCGGCTCGATGAAGGTCAGCTCGGAGTCCTGGCTCGAGGTGCCGCTCTCGATCGAGAACCGCAGCGTCTGCCCCCGCCCGAGGAAATTGGTCTCGCTGAAATTGACCGAGGCGCCGACACCCTGGTCGGTGCCGTAGCTGAGCCCGAAGCCGAGAGAGCCCGTCGGCTGTTCCTCGACATCGACGTCGACGATCACGCTTTGCGGTTGGGTGCCCTCGCGCGTTTCGACATCGGCGCGGCCGAAGAAGCCGAGCGCGCGGATGCGTTCGGCGGACTGCCGGATCGCGCGGGGATTGAACGGGTCGCCCTCCACCGTGTTGAACTGCCGCCGGATGACGCGGTCGAGCGTGGTCGTGTTGCCCTCGATGTCGATGCGCTCGACGAAGACGCGTTCGCCCTGCACGATCTGGAAGTCCACGTCCAGCGTGCGGGTCTCGGGGTTGCGGGTGATCTGCGGATCCACCCGGATGAAGTTGAGCCCCTGCTGGATCGCGTAGCGCTCCATCCGGGCGATCGCCCGGTCGAGCAGCGTCGGCGAATAGGTGACGCCGGGCCGTATCGTGAGCAGGGCGCGGTATTCCGCGGGGTCGATCTCGGGCAGATCGGAGCTCGCGGTCAGCTGGCCGAAGTCGAAGGACTGCCCTTCCTCGATGCGGAAGGTCAGGAAGAAGGCGTTGCGCTCGCGCGAGAACTCGGAGGTGACGGAGAGGATGCGGAAATCCACGTAGCCGCGCGAGGCGTAGAAATCGCGCAGCACCTGCTTGTCGAACTCGATCCGCTCCTCGAGGAAGGTATCGCGCTGGATCAGGCGGCGCAGCAGGCCGGCCTGCTTGGTTTCGAGCACCCGGCGCAGGCGCCGGTCGGAAAAGTCCCGGTTGCCCACGAAACTCAGCCGCTCGATCTCGATCACGCGGCCCTCGCGGATCTCGAAGACGAGATCGACGCGGTTGTCGGACCGCTCGATGATGACCGGGTTGACCGCGGCCGAGAACCGGCCGGACTGGCGGTAGGCCTCGGCGATGGCGGCGGCGTCGGCCTCGGCCTGGGACGGGCTGTAGACGCGGCGCGGCTGGGAGTCGACGACCCCGGCGAGGGTCTCGTCATTGATGCGGCGGTTGCCTTCGAAATTGATGACGTTGATCGTGGGGAATTCCTCGACGCGGATCACCAGGCGGTTGCCCGAGGGAACGAGCTCGACCGATTCGAAGAGGCCGGAATTGATCAGGCTCTGGTAGGCGTCGTTCAGCTGGCCGGCGGTGACGGCCTCGCCGCGCGCGATATCCACGTATCTCAGGATGGTCGGCGTCTCGATGCGCTGGTTGCCCTCAATCGCGATGCTCGAGAAGCTGTAGTTTTCGCTTTGTGCCTGGGCCTGCGGCGCCACCGCGCCGAACAGCACCAGACCCATGGCGAGCAGGACCCCGCGAACCGTGTCCGCCCCGCTGATACGCCTGCCGACACCGCCCCTGTACTGCCTCATCCCGTACGCCCCGCTTGGTAGAAAATGCCCGAGTCTGCATAGAGAGTAAGGGGTGGGTTGTCAAAAGCGCAAAGCAAAACGGCCCGGGCGTCGCCGGGCCGTCCATCCGTTGCGCAAAATCAGCGTTTCGCGGCTGCGCCGCCGTCTCAGATCGAGGCCAGCCAGGCGATCGAGCCGAGCACCGTCCAGATCGCGACGACCCACATGAGCCAGTCCGCGTTCAGGTCCACCAGGACGGCCAGTCCGGATTGCTTGTCTTCGGCGCTATGCATGATCCTCGCCTCCGTTTTTCTGCTTCCGGACATGGCTACCCCGAGATTGTGACGGGATTTGGGCCAAGTTACGGACAGAAAAGGTCATTTGTGAGGGCAAAGACCATCAGCGTCAGGATCAGCGCGAGCCCGATCGCCATCATGATGCGCAGGGCCTTGTCGCTCGGCGGGCGGCCGGTGACGGCCTCGTAGCCGAAGAAGACCAGGTGCCCGCCATCGAGCACCGGCACGGGGAAGAGGTTGAGCAGCCCCACCGCGGTCGAGAGCACGGCGATGAACCAGACGAAGCTCTCGAAACCCTGGCGCGCGGCGGCGCCCGAGGTCTCGGCGATGCCGATGGGTCCTTGCAGGTTACAGGCGCTGATCGCGCCGGTGACCATGTGCCAGAGCCCGCTCAGGCTGCCGTTGACGACCGCCCAGGTCCTGTCGACCCCGAGTCCCAGCGCCTCGACCGGGCCGGGCGTGTAGGTGCGCGGCTCGAAGAAGGTGCCGCCCGAGATGCCGATCATCGTGCGCTGTTCCCAGCCGCCCTCGCCGTTGGGCAGGTCGACGAGCTTCGGGATCAGCTTGAACTCCAGCTCATCGCCCGCGCGCCAGACGGTCAGCGCCAGCGGCTCGCCGTCCGAGGCCGCCACGATCTCCTGGAGCTGGTGGAAGGCCCAGATCGGCTGCCCGTCGACCGCCCGGATCAGGTCGCCCGCCTGCAGCCCGGCCGAGAGCGCGGCCGATTGCGGTTGCACGGTCTCGATCAGGGGCGGCAGCGGGAACGGGCCCGGCACGGTCGTCTCGGTTCCGGCGCGGGCGACGGTGTAGTCCTTTTGCGGCGTCGGCGCGGCCTCGCGGGCATACTCGTAGAAGGCGGTATAATCGGGTGTCTGGACCCCGTCGATGGCGGCGATGCGGTCGCCGGGCTCCAGCCCGACGGCGATCTCTGCCGGCATCGGTTTCACATCGCCGACGGCGGGCTCCTCGGTGGCGACGCCGGTGGCCATCACCACGCCCCCGAAGACAAGGATCGACAGGATGAAATTCGCCACGGGCCCCGCGGCCACCGTGGCCGTGCGCGCCCAGAGCGGCGCGCCGTGCATGGTGTGGCGCCGCTCGTCGCTGGAGAGATCCTCGATGCCCTCGGCGTCCTTGCCGCTGGCCGCGTCCGAGTCCCCGAGGAACTTCACGTAGCCGCCGAAGGGCAGCGCCGCGATCTGCCAGCGCGTGCCGCGCTTGTCGGTCCAGGCCGCCAGCACCGGCCCGAAACCGAGCGAGAAGATCTCTGCCTTGATGCCGGACCAGCGCCCGACGATGTAGTGCCCGTATTCATGGACGAAAACGATGACGCTGAGCGCGACGATGAAGGCCAGCACCGTCATCGCGAAGCCGCCAACGGAAGGGAGAAAGCTAACGAAATCCAAAACTGTCCTCAGTTCTTGCCTGTTTTCCGGGCGGCCTCGGCTGTCTTCAATCGAGCCAAATGGTCCACCGCCTGCACTTTATCAAGGTCGATTGTGGCAGAAGTCAGGTTCCCCGCGGCATCGAGCTGCCCCAATACCGCCTCAACGCAGCCCGCCATGTCGGGAAAGCGGATCTCCCCGGCGAGGAACGCGTCGAGCGCGGCCTCCTTGGCGGCGTTGAAGGCCGCGCCGGCCAGCCCGCCTTGCGCCATCACCTCGCGCGCGAGCCGCACCGCCGGGAAGCGCATCTCGTCGGGGGCGCGGAACTCCAGCTGCCCGATCCGTGCAAGGTCCAGCCGTTCCACCGGCAGCGCGGCACGGTCGGGCCAGCTCAGCGCGTAGCCGATGGCGTGGCGCATGTCGGCCGGGCCCAGATGCGCCATCAGCCCGCCATCCGCGAACCCCACCAGCGCGTGGACGATGGATTGCGGATGCACCAGCACCTCGATCTGCTCGGGCGCGAAGCCGAAGAACTCGCGCGCCTCGATCATCTCGAGCGCCTTGTTGAACAGGCTCGCGCTGTCGATCGAAATGCGCTGGCCCATGTCCCAGTTGGGATGCGCCGCCGCCTGTTCCGGCGTGGCCGCGGCCAGCTGCGCGGCCGTCCAGTCGCGGAAGGGTCCGCCCGAGGCGGTGATGATCACCCGCTCGGCACGGGCGCGATCCTCGCCTTGCAGCGCCTGGAAGATCGCCGAATGCTCGCTGTCGACCGGCAGGATTCGCGCGCCGTGGCGCGCGGCCTCGGCCATCATGAGCGCGCCCGCGCAGACCAGGCTTTCCTTGTTGGCCAGCGCCAGCGTGCCGCCATGGCGCAGCGACCGCAGCCCGGGCACCAGCCCGGCCGCGCCAACGATGGCCGACATCGTCCAGTCGACCGGCCGATCCGCGGCCTCGGCCAGCGCCTCGGGGCCGGCGGCGGCCTCGGTCCGGCTGCCCGCAAGCGCCTCGCGAAGCGCGTCCAGGCACTCGGGATAGGCCGTCACCGCGATGTCGGCATCGAGTTCGCGGGCAAGTTCCGCCAGGCGGGTCACGTTCCGCCCGCCGGTCAGGGCCACGGTGCAAAACGCCTCCGGCCCGCCCTGCCGGCGCACGAGGTCGATCGTGTTCTCCCCGATGGAGCCGGTCGCCCCGAAGATCGAGATGCGCCGCACGTCTCAGCCTCCCGCTGCCGGCGGGAAGACCGCCAGCTGCTGATACAGGAACAGGAACAGCGCCGCGCCCGTCAGCCCGTCGAAGCGATCCATCAGGCCGCCATGGCCGGGCAGGATCGCCGAGGCGTCCTTGACCGACATGCGACGCTTGACCCAGCTCTCGGCGATGTCGCCCGCCTGCGCCGCCATCGCGGCGATCACCGACAGCGCCACCAGCATGCCCCCTGCCCCGAGCGGCTGCATGAAGGCCGCGCCCACGGCGGCCGCGCCGACCCAGCCCGCGACCGTGCCCGACCAGGTCTTCTTGGGGCTTATGCGCGGCCAGAACTTCGGCCCGCCGAAGAACCGCCCCGCGAAATATCCCGCCACGTCGGAGGCCACGACGACGAGCGCCAGCCAGAACATCCAGTACGGCCCGTGGCCCGCGCGCAGCAGAACCATGCTGACCGAGGCCAGCACGATCCCGAGGCTCACCAGCGCGAAGACCCGGCGCTGCCCGGCCGGCAGCACCAGGGCAAACGCCGCGATCAGCACCACGTCGAGCACGTCCCAGGGCGGCGGCAGGTTGAGCGCCGCGGCCACAGCGACGCCGGCGACGCCGGCCAGCAGCACGGCGATCCGGCGCCGCCCGTCGGGGTCGAGCATCCGGGCCAGTTCCCACACCATCAGCGCCGCGATGGCCGCGGCCAGCGCCAGAAAGACGATGCCGCCCACCCAGATCGCCCCGAGCCCAAGCGCGGCGATCAGGACGCCGGAAGTCGTGCGAAGCGCGAGATCGGGAAAGCTGCCCCCGGCTCCCGTCATCCGGCCACCGCACCGAAACGGCGGTCGCGCTTGGAAAACCGCGACAGGCAGCGCGCGAAATCCTCAGGCGTGAAGTCGGGCCAGAGCGTGTCGACGAAGTCGTATTCGGCATAGGCCGACTGCCAGAGCAGGAAGTTCGAGATCCGCGCCTCGCCGCTGGTGCGGATCACGAGATCCGGATCGGGCAGGACATGGGTGTCGAGGAACCCCGCCAGGGTCTCGGCATCGACGGCGTCGGGGGCGAGCCGGCCGGCGGCGACCTCGCGGGCCAGCCGCTGGGTGGCGCGCGCGACCTCGTCGCGGCCGCCGTAGTTGAGCGCGATGGTCAGGTGCACGGTGTCGTTGCCGGAGGTCATCGCCTCCAGCTCGTCCATCATCTCGACCAGCTTGTGATCCAGCCGCACCCGGTCGCCGATGAACCGCACGCGCACGCCCTTGCGCAGGAGCCGCGCGGCCTCGTTCCGGATGTAGCGGCGGAAGAGGCTCATCAGCCCCGAGACTTCGGTCTGGGTGCGTTTCCAGTTCTCGGTCGAGAAGGCGAAGATGGTCAGGTAGCGCACGCCCAGGTCCGGGCAGGCCTCGACGATGTCGCGCACCCGGCGGGCGCCGGCCTGGTGGCCGAAGAGCCGCGGCCGCCCGCGGCGCTGCGCCCAGCGGCCGTTGCCGTCCATGATGATCGCCACGTGCATGTCGCCCGCCGCTGCCGGAACCGTGCCATCGGCCATGCTACGGATCCCCTTTCACGTTGTCCCCGCAAGGCCCGCGCCGTACCGTCATACCTGCATGATTTCCTGTTGCTTGTGCTCGAGCGCGTCGTCCACGGCCTTGATGTAGTCGTCGGTCAGCTCCTGGATCTCGTCGTGCCAGATCTTCTGGTCGTCCTCGGACATGCCGGCGGCCTTGGCCTTCTTGATCTGGTCCATGCCGTCCTTGCGAAGGTTGCGGACCGCGACGCGGGCCTGCTCGGCGTATTGCGCGGCGACGCGGGTCAGCTCGCGCCGGCGTTCCTCGTTCAGCTCGGGAATCGGCAGGCGGATGATGGTGCCGTCCACCACCGGGTTGATGCCGAGCCCGGAATTCCGGATCGCCTTGTCGACCGCGCCCACGAGGCTCTTGTCCCAGACATTGACGGTGATCATCCGCGGCTCGGGCACGTTCACCGTGCCGCACTGGTTGATCGGCATGGTCGAGCCGTAGGCCTCCACCATCACCGGTTCCAGCATGGAGGCCGAGGCCCGTCCCGTCCGCAGGCTCGCGAACTCGGAGCGCAGGGCGGACATCGCCCCGTCCATGCGGCGTTTCAGGTCGTCGATGTCGATATCCAGGTCGTCGTCTGCCATGCCTGTCTCGCTTTCTTCTTTCCGGGTCAGCTATACCCGGTTCACTCCACGATTGTATAGGTGCCTTCACCGCGAAGGATGCCCTCGAACCCGCCCGGCTCGTCGAGCGAGAAGACGATGATCGGCAGGCGGTTATCGCGCGCCAGCGCGATCGCCGAGGCATCCATCACCTTGAGGTTCTTCTGCAGCACCTCGTCATAGCTGACGCGGTCGTAGCGCACCGCGTCCGGGTTCGTCTCGGGATCGCTGTCATAGACCCCGTCGACCTTGGTGCCCTTGAAGATGGCCTGGCACTGCATCTCGTTGGCGCGCAGCGTCGCGGCCGTGTCCGTCGTGAAATACGGGTTGCCGGTGCCGGCGGCGAAGATGCACACGCGCTGCTTTTCCAGGTGGCGCACCGCGCGGCGGCGGATATAGGGCTCGCAGATCTGATCCATCGGGATCGCGCTGATCACCCGGGTGTAGACCCCCAGCGCCTCCAGCGCGGCCTGCATCGCCAGCGCGTTCATGACCGTGGCCAGCATTCCCATGTAATCGGCGGTCGTGCGTTCCATGCCCTGGGCCGAACCCTGCAGGCCGCGAAAGACGTTGCCGCCGCCGATCACCATGCAGACCTCGACGCCGAGATCGTGCACCTTCTTGACCTCGCGCGCGACGCGCTCGACGGTGGGCGGGTGCAGGCCGTAGCCCTGGTCGCCCATCAGCGCCTCGCCCGAGATTTTCAGCATCACCCTCTTGTATCTGGTGGTCTTGTCTGAAGATGATGCCTCGGTCATCCGCGTCGTCTCCTCGTCCCGCTTGGCGCCCCGGGCAAAATGTCGGAAAAGCGCCCGGTGTTCAACGCCAATAACCGCGATCGTCCCCGGAGCCCGCATGTTCGACCCCGCGACCCTCACCCCCGGCACCCCGGTGCTGATCGCCGGACCGACCGCCTCGGGCAAATCGGCGATGGCGGCGGTCATCGCGCGCCGGCTCGGCGGCATGGTTGTCAATGCCGACGCGCTGCAGGTCTATGATTGCTGGCGCGTGCTGACCGCCCGCCCCACGCCGGCCGAGGAATCGGCGCTGCCGCACCGGCTATACGGCCATGTGTCCTGCGACACCGCCTATTCCGTGGGCGACTGGCTGCGCGAGCTGGGCACGCTGCTCGACCGGGAACCGGACCGGACCCCGGTCATCGTCGGGGGCACCGGGCTGTATTTCACGGCGCTGACCGAGGGGCTGGCCGAGATCCCGCCGGTGCCCGCCGAGATCCGCGCCCGCGCCGAGGCGCGGATCGCCGCGGCGGGCATCGCGGCCCTGCGGGCGGAGCTGGCCGCGCGCGATCCGGCGACCCATGACCGCATCGACCGGCAGAACCCGGTCCGCGTCCAGCGCGCCTGGGAAGTGCTGGAGGCGACCGGCCGCGGCCTCGCGGCCTGGCAGGACGGGACCGGCCCGCCGCTGCTGCCGCTGTCCCGGGGCCGGGCCTTCGTTCTGGACGCGCCGAAGGACTGGCTCACGCCCCGCATCGCGGCACGCTTCGGGCAGATGATCGCCGGCGGCGCACTGGAGGAGGCCCGCGCCCGCCGACCGCGCTGGGACCCGGCGCAGCCCTCGGCGCGCGCGATCGGTGCACCGGAACTGATGGCCTATCTCGACGGCGAAATGCGCCTCGAGGAGGCCGAGGCGGCGGCCGTCGTCGCCACGCGGCAATACGCCAAGCGCCAGCGCAGCTGGTTCCGCGCGAAGATGAAAGACTGGACATGGCTGCCCGCCCAGGAGGCAGCCGCGCTGCGCTGACCGGGGTCCCGGCGGGAATTTGCCGGGGCCCGGGGGTTTCCCTTTCGTGGCACGCCGGCGCGCTGCTAGGCTGGCGCCCCGATCCGATCCGCCCGCCCGTTGCCTGCCCGCAACCCGAGGTCACGACGACGATGAACATCCGCGCGCATCCCCTCTCCACCGCCGGCGACATCCGGATCGCGTCCCTGCAGGGAATGGTACAGGGCGGGCACTGGGACGTCGAAGCCTCGCGAAGCCTGTCCTCGGACCTTGTGCTTTGGATCACCAAGGGCCAGGGGCGTAGCATGATCGACGGCCACACCCGCGGCTACGGCCCGCACACGGCGATCTTCGTGCCGGCGGGCACGCTGCACGGGGTGGAAATCGGCCCGCGCGTCCAGGGCTACGCGCTGTTCGTGCCCGGCGGGCTTGGCGCCGGTCTGCCGGACGGGGTGGCGCAGATCCGTGCCGGTGACGTCTTCGAGCAGGGCGAGATGACCCGCCATGTCGAGGCGGTGCAGGCCGAGCTGGGCACGCGCGGCGCCGGGCACGACCGCGCGGTCGCGGCCCATGTGGCGCTGATCGCGGTCTGGTTCGAACGCCGCATGGATCGCAACGAGCGGGCCGGCCCGCCGAAAAGCAGCGCCGCCCAGCGGCTGGTGCGCGACTTCACCCGGCTGATCGGCGAGGAGGTCGACGCGGGCAAATCGGTCTCGGATTTCGCGGCCGCGCTGTCGGTGACACCCACGCATCTGTCGCGGGTCTGCCGCGACAGCTTCGGCAAGCCGGCCTCCGAGGTGCTGCAGGACCGGCTGATCCTCGAGGCCCGGCGCCTGCTGGGCGACCCGGAGCTGAAGGTGCGCGACGTCTCCGACCGGCTGGGCTTTTCCTCGCCGGCTTACTTCACGCGGCTCTTCACCCAGCGCACGGGCGCCTCCCCGACCGCGTTCCGCAGCCGGGGCGCGCGCCGCGGCTGATCGCTGCGCGGCGCGGCCGTCACCCGGCCGGAATGTCGTTTTTTGAAAAGTCGGATGTCGCAAATTTTTCATTCGATGCCGAAAGCAGGCGTTGACGCACGCAAAAAACTGTTGCGGAATGGGCCCGCAACGGCGGTGCGCGCGGTCGGGGGGATCGTTTGAGGCCTGGCAGCGCCCCGTCCGCGATACCGGAGAACGACCGTTCTACAGGGAGTAAGGAACGATATGACTCATCCGACAAGCAATGGAAAGCCGCTGCACCCGGCAGTGACGATGTACGCCGACGAGTGCAAGCGCGGCGAGCTTTCGCGGCGCGAATTTCTCGGCCGTGCCACGGCCCTCGGCGCGACCTCGGTCGCGGCCTACGCGATGCTCGGTCTCGATGCCCCCGCCCAGGCGCAGACGCCCCAGCAGGGCGGCACGCTGCGCATCCAGATGAACTGCCGCGAGTTGAAGGATCCCCGCACCTACGACTGGTCCGAGATCGCCAACGAGACCCGCGGGATCATCGAGTACCTGGTCGAGGTCCAGCGCGACGGCGCGTTGCGCCCGATGCTGCTGGAAAGCTGGTCGGCCAATGACGACGCCACGGAATACACGCTGAACGTCCGCCAGGGCGTGAAGTGGAACAACGGCGACGATTTCACCGCCGAGGACGTGGCCGCCAACATCATCGGCTGGTGCGACGAGTCGGTCGAGGGCAACTCGATGGCGGCCCGCATGGCGTCGCTGATCACCGACGGCAAGGCCGCCGAGGGCGCGGTCGAGGTGGTGGACAGCCACACCGTCGTGGTGCGCCCGAACACCCCCGACGGCACGCTGATGTTCGGCATGGCCGACTACCCGGCCGCGATCATGCATCGCGACCTGATCGGCACCTCGGTGGGCGATCACGGGGTCGGCACCGGCGCCTACATGTACGAGGAGTTCAAGGTCGGCGAACGCGTGGTACTGGTGAAGAACCCCGATCACGAGTACTGGGGCGAGGCGCATCTCGACCGGGTCGAGTTCCTCGACTACGGCACCGACCCCTCGGCCTGGCTGGCCGGCGCCGATGCCGACGAGTTCGACATGACCTACGAGACCGTGTCGGATTTCATCGACATCTTCACCTCGATCGGCTGGATCGAGAGCGAGGTCGGCACCGCGTCCACCGTGGTGATCCGGCCCAACCAGGAAGCCGAGGTCGACGGCATGCGCCCCTACGAGGACGCGCGCGTGCGCCGGGCGCTGCAGCTGGCGATCGACAACTCGGTGCCGCTGGAACTGGGCATCTCGGGCCGCGGCGTGGTGTCGAACAACAACTACCACGTGGCCCAGGGCGTCCACCCGGACCATGCCGACACGCCGACCCACGAGAAGAACGTCGAGGAAGCCCGCCGCCTGATGGAGGAGGCCGGCATGATGGATTACGAGCACGAGCTCATCTCCATCGACGACGACTACCGCAAGAACACCACCGACGCGATATCCGCGCAGCTGCGCGACGCGGGCTTCAACGTCAAGCGCACGGTGATGCCGGGCTCGACCTTCTGGAACGACTGGACGAAGTATCCCTTCTCCTCGACCAACTGGAACCACCGCGAGACCGGCGTGCAGCTTCTGAACCTCGCCTACCGGTCGACGGCGGCCTGGAACGAGTGCGGCTACCGCTCGGAGGAGTTCGACGCGATGCTCGACGCGGCGACCGCGATCGCCGACAGCGAGGGGCGCAAGGAAGTCATGGCCCAGCTTCAGCAGAAGATGGTCGATGACGGTGTCGCGATGATCCCCTACTGGAGATCGCTCTACCGCCACTACAAGGACGGCGTGGTGAACGCCGAGATGCATCCCAAGTTCGAGATCAACATTCACCATCTCGGCTGGGCCTGACGGGTCCTGTCGCAGGGACAGCGGGGGCGGCACATGCCGCCCCCGGCTTCACCGGCGCTGAACGCCGGCAAGAACCGACAAGCCCCGCCCCGCCCCAGGGCGCGGGACGAAAACAGGGGGTCCCATGTTCCTATTCATCCTCCGGCGGGCCGGGGTCATGGCGCTTACGGCGCTCTGCATGACCTTCATCGTCTTCCTGCTGACCAACCTGCAACCCAATCTCGAGAAGCTCGCCAAGACCCAGGCCGGGTCCCGGATCACAGATGCCGAGGTCCAGAGCTGGCTCGAACGGAACGGATACGCCGAGCCGATCCTGTCGCGCTACGGCCAGTGGCTGGGCGTGCTGCCCGGCGCGCTGACGCTGGCCGAGGACGGCACGCCCGAGAGCGGGCGCTGCATTCGCGGCACGACGGTGGACAGCGTCGACGAGGTGCCCCGGTTCTGCGGGGTGCTGCAGGGTGACTGGGGCTACTCCACGAAATTCAAGGTGCCCGTGTCCGAGATCATCGGCGAACGGCTTGCCCGGACGGGCCTGCTGATGTTCTGGGCCTTCGCCACCATGGTGCCGCTCGCGCTCATCATCGGGGTGCTGGCCGGCATGCGCGAGGGCTCGGCCACAGACCGCACGCTCTCGACCTTTTCCATCGCATCGACATCGACGCCGGAATACGTCTCGGGCGTCATCTTCGTGGTGGTCTTCGCCTCGTCCATGGTGGGGCTGCGCTGGTTCACCGGCTCGGCGAAATCGGCGGTGGACGGCATCACCTTCGAGAACTTCACCCTGCCGGTGGCGACCATCGCGCTCTACGGCATGGGCTACATCGCCCGGATGACCCGGGCGAGCATGGCCGAGGTGATGACCGCGCAATACATCCGCACGGCACGCCTGAAGGGCGTGAGTTTCCGCAACATCGTGCTGCGCCACGCGCTGCGGAACGCGCTGATCGCCCCCTTCACCGTCATCATGCTGCAGTTCCCGTGGCTCCTGACCGGCGTGGTCATCGTCGAGGCGCTCTTCGTCTACCCGGGCTTCGGCAACGCGCTCGTGGAGGGCGCCCAGAACAACGACATCGACCTCCTGCTCGCCGTCTCGGTGGTGGCGGTGGTCGTGGTGCTCATCACGCAGCTGATCTCAGATATCGGCTACGCCTTCCTCAACCCGCGCATCCGCGTCACGTAACGGGAGCAGACCCATGGAATCCCTGACCTGGACGGGCGCTCTCGGCCCCTGGCTCAACCCCGCGATCCAGATCGCCGCGCTGGCGCTGGTGATCTCGGCGATCGCGAATATCCTCGTCTCCGTCTTCACCGCAGACGACCGGGTGCATTACGGCCCTGACGGCGCCGTGCTGCAATCCAGCAACGCCACGCGCTACACGCGAACGGCGATGATGCTGTCGCTCGCGGCGCTCATCCTGATCGCGCTCGGCTATCTTGTGGGCGGCATCCTGCTGCCGGCCGAGCAGAAGGGCATCATCGGGCGCATCTCGACCCGCTTCCTGCCGGTCTGGATCGCGCTCGTTCTGGTCTTCGCGATCTCCATCGCCTTCAAGCGCCGGCTCGGGCTCTACGGCCATCTCTTCGACAACGTGATCGGCATGATCGGCTTCGGGCTGGTGGCGTTCTGGGTGTTCTCGGCGATCTTCGCCGACATGATCATCACCTTCGACCCGGTGCAGGACGTGATCTCGGGCATGAAGAACAAGGCGCCCGGCACGCCGCTGCCCTCACCCGGCGAGGGGCAGTACGGCTACTACCTGCTCGGCGGGGACGCCATCGCGCGCGACGTCTTCTCGCGCATGGTGGCCGGGGCCCGCGTGGTGCTGACCATCGCGCCGGCCGCGACGCTCTTCGCCTTCATGGTGGGCATCGTTCTCGGTGTGCCGGCGGGCTATATCGGCGGCCGCTTCGACACGGTGCTGTCCTTCGTGGCCAACCTGGTGCTGGCCTTCCCGGTGATCCTGCTGTTCTTCCTGCTGGTGACCCCGGAGATCGTGCAGATGGGCGTGCCGACCTACATGGCGGGTATCCTGTTCCTGTTCCCGATCGCCTTCCTGGTGATCCTCTGGAACTCGCGTTTCCACACCCAGCCGATGACGCGCAACCTGCTGGTGGCCGGCACCCTGCTGATCGGCGGCTGGCTCTATCTCGGGCTGGCCTGGGACATGGATCCGTTCGGGCTGATCTCGATTCCGGGCGGGGTGCTGATCGTCTTCGTCTCGGTCGTTTTCGTGAACTCGCCCACGGTGTTCCGGATCGTGCGCGGGCTGACGCTCGACATCCGCACGCGCGACTATGTCGCCGCCGCGCAGACCCGCGGCGAGGGACGCTGGTACATCATGCTCTGGGAAATCCTGCCCAATGCCCGCGGGCCGCTGCTCGTCGATTTCTGCCTGCGCATCGGCTACACGACGATCCTGCTCGGGACGCTGGGCTTCTTCGGGCTGGGCCTGCCGCCCGAGAGCCCGGACTGGGGCACCTCGATCAATGCCGGGCGCGGGCTTCTGCAGTTCTTCCCCTTCCCGCCGTTGGTGCCGGCCGTCGCCATCATGAGCCTGGTGCTGGGGCTGAACCTGCTGGCCGACGGCCTGCGCGAAGAATCGCTCAAGGATTAAGGGAGAGAGATCATGGCAAAACGGGACTATGACGGCCCGATCCTCGAGATCGAGAACCTCTCCATCAGCTTCTTCACGCGGATGCGGGAAATCCCCGCGGTGATGGATTTCTCGACCGTGGTGCAGCCCGGCGAGGCCATGGGCCTCGTGGGCGAATCCGGCTGCGGGAAATCCACCGTCGCGCTCGGCGTGATGCAGGACCTGGGCGTGAACGGTCGGATCGTGGGCGGCTCGATCAAGTTCAAGGGCCGCGACCTCAACGACATGACCCCCGAGGAGCTGCGCGACATCCGCGGCTCCGAGATCGCGATGATCTACCAGGAGCCGATGGCCAGCCTCAATCCCGCGATGCGGGTCGGCCGCCAGCTGATGGAAGTGCCGATGATCCACGAGGGCGTGTCCGAGAAGGAGGCGCAGGCGCGGGCGCGGCAGGTGGTCGAGGACGTCAAGCTGCCCGACCCCGAACGCATCCTGAAGGCCTACCCGCACCAGCTTTCGGGCGGCCAGCAGCAGCGGATCGTCATCGCCATGGCGCTCATGGCCAACCCGTCGCTGCTGATCCTGGACGAACCCACCACCGCGCTCGACGTGACGGTGGAGGCCGCGATCGTCGAGCTGGTCAAGGATCTCGGCAAGAAATACGGCACCTCGATGCTCTTCATCAGCCACAATCTCGGGCTGGTGCTGGAGACATGCGACCGGATCTGCGTGATGTATTCCGGCGAGGCGGTCGAGACCGGCTCGATCGAGGATGTGTTCGACAAGATGCGCCATCCCTACACGCAGGCGCTGTTCCGCTCGATCCCTCTGCCGGGGGCCGACAAGAACAGCCGCCCCCTCAAGGCGATCCCCGGCAACTTCCCCCTGCCCCACGAGCGCCCGCCGGGCTGCAACTTCGGACCGCGCTGCGACTATTTCCAGGACGGGCGCTGCAACGCGCAGGAGATCCCGATGGTCGGGATCGAGGGCGACGACCGCCACGACACGCGCTGCCTGCGCGTCGCCGAGATCGACTGGGATGCGCCGGTCCAGGCCGAGAAGACCCACGAGAAGGGCGGCTTCGGCAAGACGGTCCTCAAGATGGACGATCTCAAGAAATACTACGAGGTCGCGGCCAACGCGCTCTTCGGCGGCGAGAAGAAGGTGGTGAAGGCCAACGAGGCGATCTCCTTCGAGGCGCGCGAGTCGGAAACCATGGCCATCGTGGGCGAGTCCGGCTGCGGCAAGTCCACCTTCGCCAAGGTGCTGATGGGCCTCGAGACCGCGACCGACGGCCAGATCCTGCTCGACAACAGGGAAATCCAGGACATCGCCATCGAGGATCGCGACACCAAGACCGTCTCCTCGGTGCAGATGGTGTTCCAGAACCCCTTCGATACGCTCAACCCGTCCATGACCGTGGGCCGCCAGATCATGCGGGCGCTGGAAATCTTCGGCATGGGCGCGAGCGAGGCCGAGCGGCGCGACAAGATGCTCGAGCTGCTCGACCTGGTGAAGCTGCCCCGCGCCTTCGCCGACCGCATGCCGCGCCAGCTGTCGGGCGGGCAGAAGCAGCGCGTGGGCATCGCCCGGGCCTTCGCGGGGGATGCGCGGATCGTGGTCGCCGACGAGCCCGTCTCGGCGCTGGACGTCTCGGTGCAGGCGGCGGTGACGGACCTGCTGATGGAAATCCAGCGCACCAACAAGACCACGCTGCTCTTCATCAGCCACGACCTGTCGATCGTGCGCTACCTCTCGGACCGGATCGTGGTCATGTATCTCGGCCATATCGTCGAGACCGGCACCACCGACCAGGTCTTCTCGCCGCCCTACCACCCCTATACCGAGGCGCTCCTCTCGGCGGTGCCGATCGCCGACACCCATGTCGAGAAGCGGCGCATCGTGCTGGAAGGCGACATTCCCTCGGCGATGAACCCGCCCTCGGGCTGTCCGTTCCAGACCCGCTGCCGGTGGAAGTCCAAGGTTCCCGGCAACAAGTGCGAGACCGAGCTGCCGCCAATGCGGGATCTGGGTGACGGGCACCGCACGCTCTGCTGGCTGGACGAGGCGCAGATGGACGAGATGGAACCGGTCATCAAGATCGCGGCGGAGTGAGCCGTCCCGCCCGGCCCGCGCGGGCCGGGCCGCCGGTCAGAGCCGGCCCAGGATCACCTTCACGTAGTTCCGGGTTTCGGCATAGGGCGGGATTCCGCCATGGCGTGCCACCGCCTCGGGCCCGGCGTTGTAGGCCGCCAGCGCCAGCCGCCACGACCGGAACCGCTCGAACTGCTGGCGCAGGTAGCGGGCGCCGCCCTCGAGATTGGCGGCCGGATCGTCGGCATCCACGCCGAGCACGGCCGCGGTCTGCGGCATGAGCTGCGCGAGCCCCCGCGCCCCCTTGTGCGACACCGCCGCCGGGTTCCAGCCCGACTCCTGCTGCACCAGCCGCAGGAACAGATCGGCGGGGATCCCATGCCGCGCCGCCGCGGCGCGGGCCATCTGGTAGAAGGGTCCGCGATAGGCGCCGCGATAGGCCGGGATGCCGCCGGACTCGGGCCTGGGCAGCAGCCGGCTGGAGCCCTCGTACTGCCGGGCGAGCCGCCCGTCGAGCAGGCGCGTCTGCGACTGGAAGAGATCGGTCCGGTTCTTGGTGGAGCCCGAAAGCCCCTGCGCCGCGGCGGCGGCGGGCAGGGTCGCGGCGAGAATGACGGCAACGAGTATTCGCATCTGTCCTGTCCCCGGTTTTCGCCGCGCAGATTAGTGCGGAAAGGTTAAGAACTCTAGCCCTCCGAAAGAACGGGCGCGGCCGCCCGGCCGGCCCGCCGGCCGCCACGCGCCTGCCCCGGCGCCCGGCACGCGGCGATTTTTGCCTTTTCTTAACCCTGCCGGGGTGGTGTAACGAACAAGGTTAACAGCGGATTCGGCGGAGGAACGCATGGCAGGCTCGGTCAACAAGGTCATTCTCATCGGCAATCTCGGCCGCGATCCCGAGGTGCGGACCTTCCAGAACGGCGGCAAGGTCTGCAACCTGCGCATCGCCACGTCGGAGCGCTGGCGCGACCGCAACACCGGCGAGAACCGCGAAAAGACCGAGTGGCACTCGGTCGCGATCTTCTCGGAACCGCTGGTGCGCATCGCCGAGCAATACCTGCGCAAGGGCTCGAAGGTCTATCTCGAGGGCCAGCTCGAGACCCGGAAATGGCAGGACCAGTCCGGCCAGGACCGCTACTCGACCGAGGTGGTGCTGCGCCCCTACAAGGGCGAGTTGACCATGCTGGACGGCCGCGGCGAAGGCGGCGGTGGTGGCGGTGGCGGCGGCAATTTCGGCGGCGGCTACGACCAGGGCGACGCGCCGTCGGGCGGCGGCGGTGGCGGCGGCTACGGCTCGGGCCCCGCGGGCGATCTGGACGACGAAATCCCGTTCTGAGCCCCGGGCGCGCCCGCGCAGGGCGCGCGCCGCACAGACCGGGGCCTGCCCCGGATGCTCGGCCGCTCAGTGCAGTGTGAACTCGCCCGTGACGTTGCGCCACGCGCCCGGCGCGACCAGCTTGCGATACGTGAAACGGACCGAGTGAATAGTGGAACTTTGCGTGCATGAGTTCGAAGTTGAATGGCGACAGAACAAAGCTACTGGTTCATCTTCGAAGGATCAGCGGCATGTTCGATGATGCAATTAGGCTCGGACCAGATCGCGCGCTTGGTCTGACAGGAAAGTTCGCGGTTGAGCACCCATCTTTCGTGCATCATGCACTTGGATTTTACCTGTTAGGTTCTCTTGCATTCTCGGAGGGTGAGAATGGCGCGTATTCTTGGAGGAACCCTTCCAGAAAATACGGTAATTTCAAAAGCTTCGCGGCGTCGTATCCGTTGGGCAAGAACAACTATATGAACAGAGGAATATCAGTCTCTAGCCTTGACGCTTTGGCTGAAGTCCGAAACGCGATTGCTCACAACGACGGTGACTTATCTCAAAACCGCAACGCCGGTGCTCTTAGGATTGTCCAAGAGGCTGCCTTGCCAGGGGTGACAATTTTAGGAACATCCCTTAGCCTAACTCATCCATTTTTAGAGCATGTGCGCGTTTCGACGCTTGCTGTCCGACAGTATCAAGACGACGGATAGGTCAAAGATGTCATAGGGAGCGACACTGCTTGCCGCTCTCCCAATCTCAGTGCAGCGTGAACTCGCCCGTGACGTTCTGCCACGCGCCCGGCGCGACCAGCTTGCGATGCGTGAAACGGACCGAGTGCAGCGGCCCCTCGATCCTGTTCTGCCAGAACTCGATGAAACGGAACAGGCGCGGATAATCGGGCGCAAGGTCGTAATCCTGCCAGGTGAAGCTGTTCAGGACGCGGGTGTAATCGGGCATGCCATAGAAGAATTCGGCCGTCGTCAGGCCGTAGCCCTCGAGCATCAGCTCGGTCTCGGATCTGCCCATGCGGGTACCTCCTTTTCTTGTTATTCGGAAAGCTTGCCAAGCCCCCTGCCCGCGGTCAAGCGTCTGATCCTTCAAAATCGTTCAATATCAGTATGTTGGCACTCACCCGGCATGGCTGCCACCAGGGGCGCAAGGCATTGATTGCATCCCCCATTTCGGTTCGGGTATAGTGCCGACAACAAGATATTGATCCCCGGCAAACAGGCGCACCTCACGTGAGCGATACCCCCGAACCTCCTGAAAACACGGACGAAACCCTGCCGGAGCGGCCGGAATACGGTGGGCCCAGCATCTCCATCGAAGAGGAGATGAAATCGGCCTATCTCGATTACGCGATGAGCGTGATCGTCAGCCGCGCGATCCCGGACCTGCGCGACGGCCTGAAGCCGGTCCACCGGCGCATCCTCTATGCGATGCACGAGACCGGCAACACCCATGACAAGCCCTACCGCAAGTCCGCCCGGCCCGTGGGCGACGTGATGGGCAAGTATCACCCGCACGGGGACTCGGCGATCTACGACGCACTGGTGCGCATGGCACAGGATTTCTCGATGTCGCTGCCGCTGCTGGACGGCCAGGGCAATTTTGGCTCGATGGACGGCGATAACCCGGCGGCCATGCGCTATACCGAGGTTCGCATGGACAAGGCCGCGCAGTCCCTGCTGGCCGACATCGAGAAGGAGACCGTCGACTGGCAGGACAATTACGACGGCAAGGACCTGGAGCCCACCGTCCTGCCCGCGCGGTTCCCGAACATGCTGGTCAACGGCGCCGGCGGCATCGCCGTCGGCATGGCCACCAACATCCCGCCCCATAACCTGGGCGAGGTGGTGGACGCCACGCTGGCGCTGATCGAGAGCCCCGATCTCTCCTCGGAACAGCTGATCGACTACATCCCGGCCCCCGATTTCCCGACCGGCGGCCTGATCCTCGGCCGGTCCGGGGCACGCAAGGCCTATCTCGAGGGCCGCGGCAGCGTCATCATCCGCGCCAAGAGCCGGATCGAGGAGATCCGCAAGGACCGCTACGCCATCGTGCTCGACGAGATCCCCTACCAGGTGAACAAGGCGGCGATGATCGAGCGCATCGCCGAGATGGTCCGCGACAAGAAGATCGAGGGCATCGCCCATGTCCAGGACGAGTCCGACCGCGTCGGCATCCGGGTCGTGATCGAGCTCAAGCGCGACGCCACGCCCGAGGTGGTTCTGAACCAGCTCTACCGCTTCACGCCGATGCAGACGAGTTTCGGCTGCAACATGCTGGCGCTGAACGGCGGCAAGCCCGAACAGCTGGATCTGCGCAAGTTCCTCACCGCCTTCGTGTCGTTCCGCGAAGAGGTCGTCGCGCGGCGTACCGCCTTCGAATTGCGCAAGGCCCGCGAACGCAGCCACGTGCTCTGTGGCCTGGCGGTGGCGGTCACCAATGTGGACGAGGTGGTCGCGACCATCCGCGCCTCGGCCGACGCCGCGGAAGCCCGCGAGAAGCTGATGACCCGGCGCTGGCCCGCGGCCGACATCGCCGACTACATCCGCCTGATCGACGATCCGACCCACACCATGAACGAGGACGGCACCTACAACCTGTCCGAGGCGCAGGCGCGCGCGATCCTGGAGCTTCGGCTTCAGCGCCTGACACAGCTCGGCGTCAAGGAGGTGACCGACGAGCTCGAGGCGCTGGCCGGGAAGATCAAGGATTACCTCGACATCCTCCGCTCGCGCGAGCGGATCATGGCGATCATCTCCGACGAGCTGCGCGAGGTGAAGGAACAGTTCGCCGTCCCGCGCCGGACCGAGATCGTCGAGCATGTCGCGGACATGGACGACGAGGACCTGATCGAGCGCGAGGACATGGTCGTCACCGTCACCCAGTCCGGCTACATCAAGCGCACGCCGCTGATGGACTACCGCGCCCAGAAACGCGGCGGCAAGGGGCTCTCGGGGATGGCCACCAAGGAAGACGACGTCGTCACGACGCTCTTCGTGGCCAACACCCACACGCCGCTGTTGTTCTTCACCACCGATGGGATGGTCTACAAGCTCAAGACCTGGCGCCTGCCGCCCGGCGGGCGCAACGCCCGCGGCAAGGCGATCGTGAACATCCTGCCCATCTCGCAGGAGGTCTCGATCGCGGCGATCATGCCGGTCGAAGCCGCCGAAGAGGACTGGGACGACCTGCAGATCGTCTTCGCCACTTCGGAAGGCACGGTCCGGCGCAACGCGCTTTCGGATTTCACCAACGTGAAGTCCAACGGCAAGATCGCGATGAAGCTGCCCGAGGGGGTCAGCCTCGTGAACGCGCGCATCTGCAGCCAGACCGATGACATGCTGCTGACGACGGAACTCGGCAAGGCGATCCGTTTCCCCGTGACCGATGTGCGGGTCTTCAAGGGCCGCGACTCGACCGGGGTGCGCGGCATCCGCCTGGCAGCGGGCGACAGCGTTGTGTCGATGGCGGTGATCCGTCACGTCGAGGTCAGCCCCGAGGAACGGGCCGCCTATTTCAAGATGCGGCGCGCGGTCACCGGCGACGAGGCCGGCAGCGAGGAAGAGAGCGCCGCAGACGTCGCGCTCTCGCCCGAGCGATACGCCGAGCTTTCGGCGCTGGAGCAATGGATTCTCACCATCACCTCCAGCGGCTACGGCAAGCGCTCCTCGGCCTACGAGTACCGCATCACCGGGCGCGGCGGCCAGGGTGTGACCGCGGCCAATCTGGGCCGGCGCGGCGATCGCATCGTCGCCGCCTTCACGGTCGAGGACGAGGACCAGATCATGCTGGCGACCTCCAACGGCCAGTCGATCCGGTGCCCGGTCGAGGACATCTCGCGCCAGGGGCGCGGCTCGTCGGGCGTGCGGGTCTTCAACACCGCCAAGGGCGAGGAGGTCGTCTCGGTCGCGTGGATCGCCGAACGCGGCGAGGACGACGACGAGGATACCGCGGAGCCCCCGGAAGAGGGCTGAGCGCCGGCCACCCGCCTGCCGAAAGGCCCCCGCCGCCGTTGCGGCCGGGGGCCTTTTTCCTGGCCGCGGCGCAGGACCACAACCCACGCGATAATATTGCACCCCTTCAAACCACCATGGGAATTTCAAATTCTGGCCAGAATTCACGGCTCGAATAAAACCCTGGGCGGCAGGGACTCCCGCTGCCACCACCTTGACGGGAAAGGGGACACCCATGAGTCGGACATTCGCAAAGGCCCTGTCGGCCGAGATCCTGTTTTCGGCCCTCGGCCGGATCGTGATCGGGTCCTACTTCGTGGCCAAGTCCTGCGGCCTGATCGTCGATCCGAACGGCGTGGCCGAGGCCTTCAGCGCGGGCATGGTGCCCGGGTTCTTCGTCATCGCCAGCGTGATCTTCGAATTCACCGCCGCCTTCATGGTGATGGTCGGCTTCCAGACGCGGATCGCGGCCTCCGTCCTTGCGCTGCACGTCTTCTGGACGGCCTTCATCTTCACCTACGTCCCCGGCGACGCGGCCGCCATCAGCCATTTCTGGCGCGATCTGGCCATGGTGGGCGGGCTGCTGATGGTGGCGACCTGCGAACGGACGCTGCTGATGATCGACGGCCTGCTGTCCGAACGCGAGGCCGCGGCCCCCATGCCGCGCAAACCGGAGCGGGGCGACGCGTTCAGCCGGCTGCGCCGGGCGCGCAAGCGCGACGCCGCCGCCGAGGCCCGTGCCAGCGCCTGACGTCGCACCCTTTTCTTTTGCCCGCGGCTGGCCTAAATCGCGGGCATGGTCAAACCCGTTCACATCATCGGCGGCGGCATGGCAGGCGCGGAAGCCGCCTGGCAGGCCGTGCATATGGGCGTTCCCGTGATCATTCACGAGATGCGCCCCGAGCAGGGCACCTTCGCCCACAAGACCGGCGACCTGGCGGAGATGGTGTGTTCCAACTCCTTCCGCTCGGACGACGACGAGTCGAACGCGGTCGGGCTCCTGCACTGGGAGATGCGGCAAGCGGGCGGGCTGATCATGGAAATGGCCGACCGCCACGCATTGCCCGCGGGCGGCGCGCTGGCCGTGGATCGGGACAGGTTCTCCGCCGGCGTGACCGAACGGCTTCGCGCGCACCCGCTGGTCAGCGTCGAGACCGGCGAGATCACGGCGTTGCCGCCGGCGGACTGGGGCCCCACCATCATCGCCACCGGCCCGCTGACCTCCTCGGCGCTCGGCCAGGCGATCCGCGCCGAGACCGGCGAGGACGCGCTGGCCTTCTTCGACGCCATCGCGCCGATCGTCTATGCCGAGAGCATCGATCTCGAGAAGGCGTGGTTCCAGTCGCGCTACGACAAGGGCGACACCGAGGAAGAGCGCACCGCCTATCTCAACTGCCCGATGGACCGCGACACCTACGAGGCCTTCATCGACGCGCTGATCGCCGCGCCCAAGACCACGTTCCACGAGGGCGAGACGGCCGGCTATTTCGACGGCTGCCTGCCGATCGAGGTCATGGCCGAGCGCGGCCGCGAGACCCTGCGCCACGGCCCGATGAAGCCGGTCGGGCTGACGAACCCGCACCAGCCCGAGGTCAAGCCCTGGGCGGTGGTGCAGCTGCGCCGTGACAACAAACTGGGCACGCTCTTCAACATCGTCGGCTTCCAGACGAAGATGAAATACGGCGCGCAAGCGGATGTTTTCCGGATGATTCCCGGCCTGGAAGAGGCGCGTTTCGCACGGCTGGGCGGCATCCACCGCAACACCTTCATCAACGCGCCGCGCTTGCTGGATTCACAGATGCGCCTGAAATCGCAGCCGCATATCCGCTTCGCCGGCCAGATCACCGGCGTCGAGGGCTACGTGGAATCGGCGGCGATGGGGCTTCTCGCCGGCCGCCTCGCCGCGGCCGAGATCCTGGGAGAGACCGTCGCCACCCCGCCACCCGAGACCGCCATCGGCGCGCTGCTCAACCACATCACCGGCGGCGCCGAGGCCAAGACCTTCCAGCCCATGAACGTCAATTTCGGCCTCTTCCCGCCGGTGGAGGCCAAGGGCGGCCGGCGCAACCGCCGGGACCGCTACCGCGCCTACACGGATCGGGCCAAGGCCGCCTGGAGCGGCTGGCTCGGCCAGCCGGCCGCACTGGACCTTGCCTGACGGCTGTTGTTACCCTGTGCGCAGCAAAGGGGACAAGATGCCGGAACAGAAAGACTACCTGAAAGACGTGTATAGCGTCGAATCGCCCGAGGCGATGGAAGAACTTTATGACGCCTGGGCAGACAGTTACGACGCGGAGCTGGAGTCGCAGGGTTACGCGACACCGGCCCGCTGCGCAGCCGCGCTGGCCGAGTTCAGCGAGAACCAGGACGCGCCGCTGCTCGATTTCGGCTGCGGCACAGGGGCCTCCGGCGCGGCCTTCGCCGCCGCCGGTTTCACCGCGATCGACGGGATCGACATGTCCGGCGGCATGCTCGAGAAGGCCCGCGCCCGCGGCGTCTACCGCGACCTGCGCGAAACCGCGCCCGGCGACCCGCTGCCCGTCCCCGCGGGGTTCTACGACCACGCCGCCGCCGTCGGCGTGATCGGGGCCGGGGCGGCCCCGGCCACCGTGATCGACACCTTGATGGAGGTGCTGAAGCCCGGCGGGCTTTTCGTCTTCTCCTTCAACGATCACACGCTCGAGGATCCGGGATTCGAGGGCCGGATCGCCGAATACGTCGATACCGGCGCCGCCGAGGTGCTCTTTCGCGAGCATGGGGCGCATATCCCCGGGATCGACCTGGGCGCCGTGGTCTACGTGCTGCGCAAACGCTGAGCCGGATGCGCACGCGCTTTGCCCCCTCGCCCACGGGGCTGCTGCATCTCGGACATGCCTTCTCGGCGCTGACGGCCTGGGACCGCGCCCAGGCCGCGGGTGGCACGTTCCTGCTGCGGATCGAGGATATCGATCGCCCGCGCTGCCGGGCCGCGTTCGAGACGGCGATCTACGAAGACCTCGGCTGGCTCGGGCTCGCATGGCCGGATCCCGTGATGCGCCAGTCCGAACGGATGCCGGCCTATCGCGCGGCGCTCGACCGGCTGGCGGCGGCGGGGCTGCTCTATCCCTGCCGCTGCACCCGGCGCGACATCCGCGCGGCGCTGGCCGCCCCGCAGGAAACGGCCGGACCCGCCCCCGCCGAGGCCGTCTATCCCGGCACCTGCCGGGGACGGTCCCTGGCCGAGGCCGGGCCGGACGACGCGTTGCGCCTCGACATGCACGCCGCGATCGGCCGGCTCGGCGGGCGCGACGGGCTGGCGGGGCTGACATGGATCGAGACCGGCGCGGCACGGCAGGGCGCCCATGCGCTCGACGCGGACATCCTGACCGCGCAGATCGGGGACATCGTGCTGGCGCGCAGGGATATCGGCACCTCCTACCACCTGGCCGTGGTGGTCGACGACGCCGAACAGGGCATCACCGAGGTGGTGCGCGGGATGGACCTCGTCGATGCGACGCCGATCCACCGGCTGCTGCAGGCGCTGCTGGCCCTGCCCGTGCCCGCCTGGCACCATCACCGGCTGATCCGGGACGAGGCCGGGCGGCGGCTGGCCAAGCGCGACGACGCGCGCGCGATCCGCGCCTACCGCGCGGCCGGCGAGACGCCGGGCGCGCTCCGCCGGCGCGTCGGCCTGGGTTGAGGCTCAGCCGGCCATGGGCGTCATCAGCTCCACCTCCGTGCCCGCGCGCACGGCGGTGTAGAAACAGCTGCGGCGATTGGTATGGCAGGCCGGACCCGCCTGCTCGACCAGCACCAGCAGGCAGTCCCGGTCGCAGTCGACGCGGAAATCCACGAGCGTCTGGACATGGCCGCTCGTCTCGCCCTTGACCCAGTAAGCCTGGCGCGACCGCGACCAGTAGGTGACGCGCCCGGTCTCGAGCGTGCGCGCCACCGCGCCCGCGGTCATCCAGGCCATCATCAGCACCTCGCCCGTCGTCGCATCCTGGGCGATGGCCGGGATCAGCCCGGCGGCGTCATAGTTCAGCGAGGCGGGATCGAATGCCATATCCTGTCCTTTTCTTCGGCCACGTCCCGGCCTATCTATTGCAACCAGGAACGAGACGAAAGCCGGAGCCCATGAGCGCCGAAACCGATCTGATCAAGCTCTACTCGCAGCGCATCCTCGCGCTGGCCGCGGACATCCCCCTGACCGACCGGCTGGAGGCCCCCGCCGCCACCGTCAAGAAGCGCTCGCCGCTCTGCGGATCCACCGTGACGGTCGATCTCGACGTGGCCGACGGGCGCGTGGCCCGCTTCGGCCAGGACGTCAAGGCCTGCGCGCTTGGCCAGGCCGCCGCGGCGGTCGTCGGCGCCCATGTCATCGGCCGGACCCGCGACGAGATCGTGGCCGCGCGCGACGGGCTCAGGGCCATGCTGAAAGACGGCGCCCCGCCCCCCGGGCCGCCTTTCCAGGATCTCGCGGTCCTGGAACCCGCGCGCGACTACAAGAACCGGCATGCCTCGATCATGCTGGCGCTCGAGGCGACGCTCGAGGCCTTCGACAAGGCCCAGGAAGCGGCCTGCGCCTGAGCGCACGGGCGGGCCAAGGCGCAGGATCCATGCCTCCGGCGGGGATATTTCCACCACTTGGAGGGGGGCGTCGCGCGGCCCGTCCAAGTGGTCCAAATATCCAAAAAAACCGCCGCGGGCCAAGGCGCGCGGCGGTCAGGTAAGGGTCCGTCCGATGAGGAAAGGGCGCCGGCACGGGTTGGGGGAAGCGCGGGCGCCCGACAGACCGCAGGCAGGTCTCAGACGAGTCCGGGCAGGTACAGCCCCAGCATCACCAGCACGGCAAGGGCCGCACAGCCGGCGGCATCTTCCATGACGGCGCCGGGGGACCGCGTGAGGATCTTGCGAATATCTCCGATCATGACGACATCTCCGTTCCGCTGGACGCGTGTTTCTCCTTTGTTCTCAAAAATCGTGCGCCCTGTAAAGAACTTTTTAGGAACATTCGTGTACGGAACGTGATTTTCGGCCTATCCCACGGAAATCAGACGGATCGCGCGATCGCGCTCCATCAGCCAGAGCAGTAGCCGCGCGGCGCGTCCGCGATCGCTCTCGAGCGCGGGATCCGCGGCCAGCAGCGCGCGGGCGTCGGACTGCGCCAGCGCCATGAGCCCGGACTGGCGCTCGAGGTCGGCGACGCGGAAACGCGGCAGCCCGGATTGCGCCACGCCCAGCACGTCGCCCGCCCCGCGCAGCCGCAGGTCTTCCTCGGCGATGCGGAAGCCGTCCTCGGTCTCGCGCATGATCGCGAGGCGCTTCTCGCCGCCCTCGGTCAGGGGCGACGTGTACATCAGCAGGCAGGTCGACTCGGCCGCGCCCCGCCCCACCCGGCCGCGCAGCTGGTGGAGCTGGGCCAGCCCGAAATGCTCCGCCCCCTCGATCACCATGATCGAGGCGTTGGGCACGTCGACGCCCACCTCGATCACCGTGGTCGCGACCAGGACCCGCGTCTCGCCGCGCTGGAAGGCGGCCATGGCGGCGTCCTTCTCGGCCGGCGGCATCTGGCCGTGCACCAGCCCGACCGCGCCCTCGCCGAGCGCCGCGCGCAGCGCCTGGAAGCGGGCCTCCGCGGCGGCGAGGTCGACGCTCTCGCTCTCGTCGACAAGGGGACAGACCCAGTAGGCCTGGCGCCCGGCCCCCGTCGCCCCGCCGAGATGGGCGACCACCTCGTCCAGGCGGCCCGCGGAGACCAGCGCCGTTTTCACGGGTTTGCGCCCCGGCGGCTTCTCGTCCAGGACCGAGACATCCATGTCACCGTATTGCGCCAGCGCGAGGCTGCGCGGGATCGGCGTGGCCGTCATCACCAGGATGTCCACCGCTTGCCCCTTGGCGCCCAGTTCCATCCGCTGCGAGACGCCGAAGCGGTGCTGCTCGTCGATGACGGCGAGGCGCAGGTCCCGGAACGCCACGTCCTTCTGGAACACGGCGTGGGTGCCGATCAGCACCTGTATGCGCCCCTCGGCCAGCGCGGCCAGCTTCGCCGCGCGCTCGCGCCCCTTGTCGCGGCCGGTGAGGATCTCCACCACGATGCCGGCGGCCTCGGCCAGCGGGCGGATGCTGCCGAGGTGCTGGCGCGCGAGGATCTCGGTCGGCGCCATCATCACCCCCTGCCCGCCGGCCTCCACCGCCGTGGCGAGCGCCATCAGCGCAACCAGCGTCTTGCCGGCCCCGACATCGCCCTGCAGCAGCCGGTTCATGCGCAGCGGCGCGGCCATGTCGGCGGCGATCTCCTGCATGGCGCGCTGCTGGGCGCCGGTCGGCGTGTAGGGCAGCGCGGCGCGGATCAGGGCCTGAAGCGCGCCCGTGCCCTCGGTCACCTGTCCCTTGGCACGCCGCAGCCGGGCGCGCGCAACGGCCAGCGTCAGCTGATGCGAGAACAGCTCGTCATAGGCGAGCCGCATCCGCGCCGGCGCGGCCGGGTCGAGATCGGCCTGGCGCACGGGGCCGTGCGCCGCGGTCACCGCCTCGGCCCAGCCCGGCCAGCCCTCGCGCGCCTTCAGCGCGGGATCGATCCATTCGCCCATCTCGGGCAGCAGCGCCAGCGCGGCGCGGGTGGCTTTCCACATCGTGCGCTGGGTGATCCCGGCCGTCAGCGGGTAGACCGGCTCGAAGGGCGGGATATCGTCCGCCTCCTCGGGTGGCAGGATATGGTCGGGGTGGATCATCTCGGCGATGCCGTCGAAAAGCTCGACCTTGCCCGAGACGACCCGGCGCGCGCCCTCGGGCAGCTGGCGGCGCAGCCAGTCGCCGCGGGCGTGGAAAAAGACCAGCCGGAAGCTCGTCTCGGCATCGGTGACGGTCACGCGCCAGGGGCCGCCCTTGCGCCGCGGCGGCTGGTGGGCGCCGACCTCGACCTCGACGGTGACGGTGGCCGGTGGCGTGACCGCACGGATCGACCCGCGGCGCGCGCGATCGACGCCGGAATGGGGCAGCGTGAACAGCAGGTCGCGGGGCGTGTCGACATCGAGCCCCGCCATCAGCTTGGCCAGCTTCGGCCCGATCCCCTCCAGCGTCTCCAGCGACCCGAAGAGCGGAAAGAGGATCTCGGGCCGGCCGGCCATGCTCAGGCGTCCCCGATCAGGTGGAGCCAGCCATCCTCGTCGATGGTCTCGACGCCCAGCTCGGCGGCCTTCGTCGCCTTCGATCCCGCCCCCGGCCCCGCCACGACGAGATCGGTGCGCGCCGAGACCGAGCCGGACACCTTGGCGCCGAGCGACTCGGCGCGAGCCTTGGCCTCGGCGCGGGTCATCTTCTCGAGCGTGCCGGTGAAGACGATGGTCTTGCCCGCAACCGGGCTGTCCTCGGTCTTGGGCATCTCTACCGGCTGGATGTCGAGATGGGCGGTCAGCCGGTCTATCGAGGCGCGCTCGGCCTCTTGCTGAAAGGTGGTGACAAGCGCCCGTGCCATGACCGGGCCGACCCCGTCGATATTGTTGAGATAGTCCCAGTCGGTCCCCGTGAAATCCGCTGCGCGATCCATCGCGGTGAGGAAGCTGTCCCAGTCGCCGTAGCGCCGGGCGAGCAGCGCCGAGGCGCTCTCGCCGACATGGCGGATGCCCAGCGCGAAGATCAGCCGGTCGAGCGGGATGCGCCGCCGCCCGGCGATGGCGTCGAAGAGGTTGCGCGCGCTTTTCTCGCCCCAGCCCTCGCGGTTCTTGAGCTGGCGCGGGCCGGTGGCGAAACGATCCTCCAGGGTGAAGATATCGGCCGGTTCACGGATCCAGCCGTCCTTGTAGAAGGCCTCGACCTGCTTGGCGCCGAGACCCTCGATGTCGAAAGCCGCCCGCGAGACGAAATGCTTGAGCTTTTCCACCGCCTGGGCGGGGCAGATCAGCCCGCCGGTGCAGCGGCGCACCGCGTCGCCCTCCTCGCGGATGGCGTCGGAGCCGCATTCCGGGCAGGTCTCGGGAAAGCGGTAGGGCGTGGCCTCCGCAGGCCGCCGCGCGAGGTCCACGTCGGCGACCTTGGGGATCACGTCGCCGGCGCGGTAGACCTGCACCCAGTCGCCCACCCGGATATCCTTGCCGTCGCGGATCTCGTTGCCCTGCGCGTCGCGCCCGGCGATGTAGTCCTCGTTGTGCAGCGTCGCGTTGGACACGACGACGCCGCCCACCGTCACCGGCGTCAGCCGCGCCACCGGGGAGAGCGCGCCGGTGCGGCCCACCTGGATGTCGATCGCCTCGAGCCGGGTCCAGGCGGTCTCGGCGGGGAACTTGTGCGCCATCGCCCAGCGCGGCGTGGTGGACCGGAAGCCGAGCCGGCGCTGCAGGTCGAGATCGTTGACCTTGTAGACCACCCCGTCGATGTCATAGCCGAGCGTGGCGCGCCGCGACTCGATCTCGCGGTAATGGGCGAGCATCTCGTCCGGTCCGTCGCAGAGCGCGGTGAGCGGGTTGGTCGGGCAGCCCAGCGCGGCGAGCCGCGCGATCGCCTCCATCTGCGTGCCGGCCAGCGGCGCCGAGAGCTCCCCCCAGCCATAGGCGAAGAAACGCAGCGGCCGGCGTGCGGTCACCCGGCTGTCGAGCTGGCGGAGCGATCCGGCGGCGGCGTTGCGAGGATTGGCGAAGGTCTTGTCGCCGCGCGCGGCCTGGCGGTCGTTCAGCGCCGCGAAATCCTCGTGGCTCATATAGACCTCGCCGCGCAGCTCCAGCACGGCGGGCGCGTCCCCCTGCAGGCGTGCGGGGATGTCCCCGATGGTGCGGGCGTTGGCGGTGACGTTCTCGCCCGTCTCGCCGTCGCCGCGGGTGGCGGCCTGCACGAGCACCCCGTCCTCGTAGCGCAGGCTCAGCGACAGGCCGTCGATCTTGGGCTCGGCGGTGTAGGTCAGCCGCGCGTCGGCGGCCAGGCCCAGGTAACGCCGGACGCGCGCGTCGAACTCCGCCACCTCCCCGGTCTCGAACGCGTTGGACAGCGACAGCATCCGCACCGCGTGGGTGACCTTGGCAAAGTCGTCGGCGACGGGGCCGCCGACCTGCTCGGACGGGCTGTCGGACCGTTTGAGATGCGGGAAACGTGCCTCGATCGCGGCGTTGCGGGCTTTCAGCCGGTCATATTCCGCGTCGCTGATCTCGGGGGCGTCCCGGGTGTGGTAGGCCCGGTTCGCCGCCGCCAGGACGTCGGCCAGCCGCGCGAGTTCCGCGCGGGCCGCGTCCTCGGTCAGCTTGTCGACGGCGGTGTCGGATGTCATGCGGGAACCTCCTCGGGACGTCACCCCAAGTGATAGGGTGCGGTCCCGGGGAGGTCCAGACGCATCGCGCCGCCAAGGCGCCCGGCCCTTGGGTCGCCGTCAGGCGGAAACGGCGACCGGGGTGTCCCCCTGGGCCTGTTCGGGCTCGCGCAGAACATAGCCGCGGCCCCAGACCGTTTCGATGTGATTCTCGCCGCCGGTGGCCTGGCTGAGTTTCTTGCGCAGCTTGCAGATGAAGACGTCGATGATCTTCAGCTCGGGTTCGTCCATGCCGCCATAGAGATGGTTGAGGAACATCTCCTTGGTCAGCGTCGTGCCCTTGCGCAGCGAGAGCAGTTCCAGCATCTGGTATTCCTTGCCCGTCAGATGCACCGGCTGGCCATCGACCTCCACCGTCTTGGCGTCGAGGTTCACCGCGATCTTGCCGGTGTGGATGATCGACTGCGCATGCCCCTTGGACCGGCGGATGATCGCGTGAATCCGCGCGACCAGCTCCTCGCGGTGGAAGGGCTTGGTCAGGTAGTCGTCGGCCCCGAAACCGAAGCCCTTGAGCTTGTTGTCGGTGTCGTCATGGCCCGTCAGGATCAGGATCGGCGTCTCCACCCGCGCGAGCCGCAGCTGGCGCAGCACCTCGTGGCCGTTCATATCCGGCAGGTTCAGGTCCAGCAGGATCAGGTCGTAGTCATAGAGCTTGGCAAGATCGATGCCCTCTTCGCCCAGGTCCGTGCTGTAGACATTGAGGTTGGCGTTGGTCAGCATCATCTCGATGCTCTTGGCCGTGGTGGGATCGTCTTCCACCAAAAGAACTCGCATCACTCATCTCCGTCGCCAGGTCTGTTTACCCTACAGAACCTCGCAATGGTTAACCACACGTTATCGTCGCTAAAATTTATTCCTTTCTCCCTCCGGTTGTCTATAGGTTTTCAGCGCCGTGGTCCTCAGCGCCTTCTCGCCATGCGCGGCCATCGCCCGGCACCAGCTGTTGAACTCTTCTTCCGAGAGGCCGTAGCGCTTGCAGGCCTCGCCCGGGGTGATGAGCCCGTGGGCGACCGCGCGCACCACGGCCGCCTTGCGGCTGGCGACCCAGCGCCGGGTATCGGGCGGCGGCAGATCGGCGCGGGTCATGCGGCTTCCGTCGGACAGGATGACGGACACGGGCCCGTCGGTGCGTCGTATGAACATGGATACCCCTCCTCATTCGCGCCGGAAGACTGCGCGGACTGGCTTAATGGCCGGTGAAACCCCATCTTGAGAGTACGTGGGATTTTCCTATATTCCGCGGCATTGCACAGGAGACCCCATGGCGCTCGACAACACCGATCACCCGGTCAATTCCCTTGGTTTCGCCCGCCCCCCGGCCGAGACCCGCGTCGTCGTGGCGATGTCGGGCGGCGTCGACAGTTCCGTGGTGGCCGCGATGCTGGCCGAGGAGGGCTACGACGTGGTGGGGGTGACGCTGCAGCTTTACGATCACGGGGCGGCGCTGGCCAAGAAGGGCGCCTGCTGCGCCGGGCGTGATATCCACGACGCGCGGCGCGTGGCCGAGGAGATGGGCTTCCCGCATTACGTGCTCGACTACGAGAGCGTCTTCAAGGACGCGGTGATCGACGAGTTCGCCGACAGCTATCTCGCCGGCGCGACGCCCGTGCCCTGCATCCGCTGCAACGAGAAGGTGAAGTTCAAGGACCTGCTGGAAACCGCCAGGGATCTCGACGCCGACTGCATGGCGACGGGCCATTACATCCAGCGCAGGGACGGCGCCGCCGGGCCCGAACTGCACCGCGCGGCCGACGCCAACCGCGACCAGTCCTATTTCCTGTTCTCCACCACGCCCGAGCAGCTGGCCTATCTGCGCTTCCCGCTCGGCCACCTGGAAAGCAAGGACGCCACCCGCGCGCTGGCCGCGCGCTACGGGCTGGGCGTGGCCGACAAGCCCGACAGCCAGGACATCTGCTTCGTCCCCGACGGCGATTATGCCCGCGTGATCGAGAAACTGCGCCCCGGCGCGGCCGAACCCGGCGAGATCGTCGACATGGCAGGCACCGTGCTGGGCCGGCATGACGGCGTGATCCACTACACCATCGGCCAGCGCCGCGGGCTTGGCATCGGCGGCCTGTCGGAGCCGCTCTACGTGGTCAAGCTCGACCCCGACTCGCGCCGGGTGATCGTCGGCCCGAAAGAGGCGCTCTCGACCCGGCACGTGCCGGTGGCCGAGGTGAACTGGCTCGGCGACGCGCCCTTCGAGAGCCGCGATGCATGGCACGTCTCGGTCAAGGTGCGGTCCACCCGCCCCCCGCGCGAGGCGGTGGTGCGTCCCGACGGCCCGACCGGCGCCGTGGTGGAACTGCTGAACCCCGAGGAAGGCGTCGCGCCCGGGCAGGCCTGCGTCTTTTACGAGACCGGCACCAGCCGCGTGCTCGGCGGCGGCTGGATCACCCGGCGCGCCTGAGACCGGCCCGGCCGATGGCGGCCGGCTCCCCTTCGGCTGGACAGCGCCGCGGCGCCTGATAGGCTCGCGCCCGACTTCCAGCAAAAGGGATGCCCATGTCGCTCGAGAAAACGCTCGCCCATATCGATGCGGAGCTGCCCGCGGCCACCGAACGGCTGATGGAGCTTCTGCGGATCCAGTCCATTTCCACCGACCCGGCCTACGCCGAGGCCTGTGACGCCGCCGCCGACTGGCTGGTGGCGGATCTTGCCACGCTCGGGCTGGAGGCGGCCAAGCGGCCGACGCCCGGGCACCCGATCGTCACGGCCCATGGCGCGGGCGACGGCCCGCACCTGCTGTTCTACGGCCATTACGACGTGCAGCCCGTCGACCCGCTGGAGCTGTGGAACCGCGACCCGTTCGACCCGGCGATCGAGGACACCCCGGCCGGCAAGGTGATCCGCGGGCGCGGGGCCTCGGACGACAAGGGCCAGCTGATGACCTTCGTCGAGGCCTGCCGGGCCTGGATCGCCGTGAACGGCAGCCTGCCGGCGCGGATCAGCTTCTTCCTCGAGGGCGAGGAGGAGTCGGGCTCGCCCTCGCTGGTGCCCTTCATGAAGGACCACGCCGACGAGCTGACCGCCGATCTCGCGCTGATCTGCGACACGGCCATGGTGGCGCCGGGCGTGCCCTCGATCGCGTCGCAGCTGCGCGGCATGGTCAAGGACGAGTTCACGCTCCACGGGCCGAAGATGGACCTGCATTCGGGCCATTACGGCGGACCCGCGCTGAACCCCCTGCGCGAGATCGCCAGGATCGTCGCCTCCTTCCACGACGAGACCGGCCGCGTGACGGTGCCGCATTTCTACGACGGCGTCCAAGAGGTGCCCGACGCGCTGCTGCGCCAATGGGAAACCTGCGGCTTCGACGAGCGCGAATACCTCGAAAGCGTCGGCATGACACGCCCCCATGGCGAAGCGGGCTACTCGGCGCTGGTCCAGCAATGGGCGCGTCCGACGCTGGAGATCAACGGCCTCTGGGGCGGCTACCAGGGCGCGGGCACCAAGACCGTGATCCCGGCCGAGGCGCATTGCAAGATCACCTGCCGGCTGGTGGGCGACATGGATCCGGACGCGGTGCGCCGGAACCTGCGCGCCCATGTCGAGGCGCAGCTGCCCCCCGATGCCAGCGTGAGCTGGGACCAGGATATCGACGGCGCCAAGGCGGTCGTGATGAACACCGACCGGCCCGAGTTCGAGACCGCGCGCCGGGCACTGTCGGACGAGTGGCACCGCGAGGCGGTTCTCGTCGGCATGGGCGGGTCGATCCCCATCGCGGGGCTCTTCAAGGACATGCTGGGCATGGACGCGATGATGATCGGCTTCGCCAAGGAAGACGACCGCATTCACAGCCCGAACGAGAAATACGATCTCGAAAGCTTCCACAAGGGCATCCGCAGCTGGGCGCGCGTGCTCGACGCGCTGTCGCGCTGAGCCCTAGGCACCCCCTGGCGCCGTCCCGTCCGACGGGGCGGCGTCCAGCCGCTGCAGGCGGCGCCAGAATCGGTGCGACAGTGTCACCGCCGCCAACGCCAGCCCGATGACCAGCCCCAGCCAGACGCCGATCCCGCCCCAGCCCACGATGAAGCCCAGCAGGTAGGCCACCGGCATGCCGACGGCCCAGTAGCTGATCGCCGCCAGCACCATCGGCACCCGCGTGTCGCGCAGGCCGCGCAACAGCCCCAGCGTGACCACCTGCGCGCCGTCGGCGAACTGGAAGAGCGCCGCCACCGCCAGCAGCCCCACGCCGGCGGCCACGATGGCCGGGGCCTGCGGATCGCCCGGATCGAGGAAAAGCCCCATCAGCGGCGCCGGCAGGCCAAGGAACAGCGCCATGGTCAGCGCCGCGAAGACCATGGAGCAGCCCAGCACCACCACCGCCCCCAGCCGGAGCGCGGCGATGTCGCGCCGGCCGAGCGCCCGCCCCGCCCGCACGGTGGCGACCTGGCTCAGGCCCATATGCACCATGAAGGTCGCCGAGCTGATCTCGATGGCGATGCCATGGGCGGCCAGCGGCACCGTGCCGAGCCAGCCCATCATCACCGCCGTCGCGGCGAAGAGGCCGACCTCGGCCAGCGTGGTGATCCCGATGGGCCAGCCAAGCCGGAACACCTGCAGGAACCCCGGCCAGTCGGGCCGCCAGAACCGCTGGAAGAGCGCGTGATCGCGCGTGGCCCGCGCGGTGACCACGTGGACGGCCAGCACGGCGAGCGGCGCGAGATGCGAGATGATCGAGGCGATGGCCGCGCCGCGCAGGCCAAGTTCCGGCGCGCCCCAGTGCCCGAAGATCAGCATCCAGTTCAGGCCCGCGTTCAGGATCGCCGCCAGGATCGTCGACCAGAGCACCATCCGCGTACGCTCGAGCGCCGAGAGATAGCCCTTGAGCACCATCACCAAAAGCGCGGGCACCATGCCCCACCCGGCGATCCGCAGGTAGTCCTCGGCCATCCCCGACAACAGCGGCGTCTGCCCCAGCGCCAGCAGGATCGGGCCGGCCAGCAGCATCGGCACCAGCACCGCCGCGCCGTAGAGGATCGAGAGCCACATCCCCATCCGCGTCGCGCGCCGCACCTGGGTCTGATCACCCTCGGCGGCCGCGCTCGCCACCATCGGCATCACCGCCCAGGCAAACCCCGACCCGACGAGAAACAGCACCATGAACATCGAGGCCGCCAGCACCACGGCGGCCAGCGCCTCGACGTCGTACCAGCCCAGCATGAGCGTGTCGGTCAGGTGAATCGCGAACTGCGCCAGGTGGCTGCCGACGAGCGGCAGCCCCAGCACCAGAACGGCGCGCAAATGCGCGCCCGGGGCATTGGTCTCGGCGCGGTCCATGCCCTGCCCTTAGGCGCTTCGCGCGGGCGGGGCAATGCCCGGCGGCACGCGGACAGGCGCCTAGGAGGCGGGCTTCCGCGCCACGAGGTCGATCAGCGCCGACATGCCCGAATGGCCCTCGCCTTCCTGCACCTCGCGGTCATAGGACTCGAGCCGCAGGATCTCGAGATCGGCGAAGGCCGCGCGCAGCATCTCCTCGGTGTACATGTTCTCGCGCAGCGGCGGGCCGCCGGTGCCGTAATCGACCTGTTCCGGCCTGTAGCCGTGCAGAAGCAGCACGCCGCCGGGCGCCAGCGCGCGCGTCATGCCCTCGAAGATCCGCGCGCGCAGGGCCGGGTCGGCGAACTGGATGAAGATGGCGACGACGAGATCATAGGGCGCGGCGTCCCAGTCCCAGCTCTCGATATCCGACAGGCGGAAATCCACCGTCACGCCGCGCGCGGCCGCGAGGCGGCGGGCCTTGTCCAGCCCCACCTCCGCGGCGTCGAAGGCCACGACGTCGAGCCCCTGCGCGGCCATGTAGACGGAATTGCGCCCCTCGCCGTCGGCCACGGCCAGCGCCCGCAGCCCGGGCCGCAGCCATTCGGCCTGTTCCGTCAGGAAAACGGCCGGCGCCGTGCCGAAGAGGTAATCCGGCCTGTCGTAGCGGTCGTTCCACATGCGCGCGTCCCCTCGCCCGTTTCCCGCCGGAGCCTAGGCGCCCGGCGGGACGCAGACAAGCGGATCAGGCGTGCACGTGCCGGGTGTCCGGATGCAGCGACGACCCGAGAATGTGGTCGGCCCTGTGGATGACGTGATCGGCGCGCCCCACGATCAGCGGGTCCGGACCCCGCACGACCTTGCGGTCCTTGTCCGGGTAATCCAGCGAATCGAGGAAATGCTGCATGCAATTGAGCCGCGCGCGTTTCTTGTCGTCGGATTTCACGATCGTCCAGGGCGCGTCCGCGGTGTCGGTGTAGAAGAACATCGCCTCTTTCGCCTCGGTGTAATCGCCCCACTTGTCGAGGCTCGCCTGGTCGATGGGCGACAGCTTCCAGCGCTTGAGCGGATCGGTCTTGCGCGCCTCGAAACGCCGCGCCTGCTCTTCCTGCGTGACGGAGAACCAGTACTTGTAGAGCCGGATGCCCGAGCGAACGAGCATCCGCTCCAGTTCCGGCGTCTGGCGCATGAATTCGAGATACTCGTTGGGCTGGCAGAAGCCCATCACCCGCTCGACCCCGGCGCGGTTGTACCAGGAGCGGTCGTAGAAGACCATTTCGCCCACCGTCGGCAGGTGCTCGATATAGCGCTGGAAGAACCACTGGCCCTTCTCTTCCCAGGTGGGCTTGTTCAGCGCGACCACCCGTGCCGCGCGCGGGTTCAGATGCTCCATGAAGCGCTTGATCGTCCCGCCCTTGCCGGCGGCGTCGCGCCCCTCGAAGATCAGCACGAAGCGCTGGTCGGTCTCCTGCGCCCATTTCTGCACCTTGAGCAACTCGGCCTGGAGCCTGGCCTTCCCGGCCTCGTAGCTGCGGCGCGAGAGCTTGGTCTCGTAGGGATACTTGCCGGTCTCGAACGCGTGGCGGATCGCGTCCGGCGAGACCACAGGAAAGGACTTCGCGTCCAGCTTCATCGTCGCCTCGACCGGCGCCTCCGTCGTGTTCATCTGCTCATCTTGCATGCGCACCCCTCCTTGGAATTGAAGGGCCGGGGTTGCACGGATTTTCCCCCTGCGCCCTGATCTCTGTCAAAAAACCGTTACATTGACCCGGGCTGTTGCCGTCCTGCGCCGGCCGCGCTCCCTTCCCCCGGCGTGCGACACCTGCCATAATGCGGGCCAATCACGAAAACGGGCAGTGCTACATGGCAGACGATCTTCTCACCGCGGGGTCAGACGGCACCTACGACGCTTCCTCCATCGAGGTGCTGGAAGGGCTGGAACCCGTCCGCAAGCGCCCCGGCATGTATATCGGCGGCACCGACGAGCGGGCGCTGCACCACCTTGTGGCCGAGGTGCTCGACAACGCGATGGACGAGGCCGTGGCAGGGCACGCAAACCGCATCGAGGTGGAGCTGCATGCCGATCACTCGGTCACGATCCGCGACAACGGCCGCGGCATCCCGATCGACCCGCACCCGAAATTTCCCGAGAAATCCGCGCTCGAGGTGATCCTCTGCACGCTGCATGCGGGCGGCAAGTTCTCGGGCAAGGCCTACCAGACCTCCGGCGGCCTGCACGGCGTGGGCGTCAGCGTGGTCAACGCGCTGTCGGACCGGCTGCGCGTCGAGGTGGCCCGCGACCGCCAGCTCTACGCGCAGGAATTCTCGCGCGGGCTGCCGCAGGGACCCATCCGCCCCGAGGGCGCCGCGCCCAACCGGCGCGGCACCAGCGTGACCTTCCACGCCGATCCCGAGATCTTCGGCACCCTGCAGTTCAAGCCGGCGCGGCTTTTCAAGATGGCCCGGTCCAAGGCCTATCTCTTCTCGGGCGTCGAGATCCGCTGGAAATCCGAGGTCTCGGACGGCGACACGCCGACCGAGGCGAGCTTCCGCTTTCCGGGCGGGCTGGCCGACTACCTGACCGAGCAGCTCAAGGGGGCCGCGTCCTATGCCGACCGGCCTTTCGCGGGCAAGGTCCAGTTCGCCGAGAAGTTCGGCGCCGACACGCCCGGATCGGTCGAATGGGCGATCAACTGGACGCCGTCGCGCGACGGTTTCGTACAGAGCTACTGCAACACCGTGCCCACGCCCGAGGGCGGCACCCACGAGGCCGGCTTCTGGGCGGCGATCCTCAAGGGCATCCGCGCCTATGGCGAGCTGGCCGGCAACAAGAAGGCGCAGCAGATCACCCGCGAGGACGTGATGGCCGGGGGATGCGCGCTGGTCTCCTGCTTCATCCGGGAGCCGGAATTCGTCGGCCAGACCAAGGATCGGCTGGCCACCTCGGCGGCGCAGAAACTGGTCGAGAACTCGGTCCGCGACCATTTCGACAACTGGCTGGCCTCGGACACGAAGTCGGCCGGCGCGATCCTCGACTACCTCGTGCTCAAGGCCGAGGAACGGCTGCGCCGCCGCCAGGAGAAGGAGACGGCGCGCAAATCCGCCACCAAGAAGCTGCGCCTGCCGGGCAAGCTGGTGGACTGCACCTCGAACGCGCGCGAGGGCACCGAGCTCTTCATCGTCGAGGGCGACTCGGCCGGCGGCTCGGCCAAGATGGCGCGCGACCGCACGACCCAGGCGCTGCTGCCGCTGCGCGGCAAGATCCTGAACGTGCTCGGCGCGGCCTCGTCGAAGCTGGGCTCCAACGCCGAGATCAACGACCTGACCCAGGCGCTGGGCGTGGGGCTGGGCAGCAAGTTCAACATCGACGACCTGCGCTACGACAAGATCATCATCATGACCGACGCGGACGTGGACGGGGCGCATATCGCCGCGCTGTTGATGACCTTCTTCTTCACGCAGATGCGGCCGATGATCGACCAGGGGCATCTCTACCTCGCCTGCCCGCCGCTCTACCGGCTGACACAGGGCGCCAGGCGCGTCTACGCGCTGGACCAGGCGGAAAAGGACCGGCTGATGGCGACCGGGATCGGCGGCAAGGGCAAGGTCGAGGTCTCGCGCTTCAAGGGCCTGGGCGAGATGGACGCCAAGGACCTGAAAGAGACCACGATGAACCCCGCAACCCGCAAGCTGATCCGGGTCTCCATCGACGAGGACGAGCCAGGCGAGACCGGCGAACTGGTCGAACGGCTGATGGGCAAGAAGCCCGAGAAGCGGTTCGAGTACATCCAGGAAAACGCGCGGTTCGTGGAAGAGGTGGATGTGTGAGTAAAAAACCGACACTTGATGGCTCTGATCCCAAACGACACATCGGAACCATTAAAGAAAACCTAGCACAATGCTGGATGGCTGCCAGGCTATACGCGCGACTGGACCAGGCAAAGAAGAGCGACGAATACCAGCTCTTGATTACGCATGTAGTGGCCGAAGCGCTCAGAGCGCATATCGTTATGAGCATGGCGCGTATTTGGGATAGCGGAACAAACAACAGAGACTGCCTTTCCTTTCCAAATCTTGAATCCCGAAACGATTTGCAACTGTCACCAGATCAGAATGAGGAACTTAATAAACTTAAAAGCAATCCAATTATACAAGTCACAAAAGAAATTCGGACCAGCTTCGTTGCACACAGCCTCGACAAGCCCAAAGAAAAGGCAGAAATGCCGATCCAAGTCACCGAAATCCAAGATTTAATAGAGCGGTGCCATAAATTATTATCAAACATTAACGCTTCTCAATTTGGCGAAGCATTAGGGTGGGGCAATTTTGATAAAGAGCTCCAGAAATGGGAAACTCTCATAGCAGAACTCGAACCGCATCGAACAACGTAAGCAAAGTAAAAATTTCCAAAGCCGCTCAATTCTTTGTTTTCGAAACCACCCGCGCGGAACCAAGGGCCGCAGGCCCGCCGCGCGATCGCCAGACCGCCCGCACGGGCTGGCGATTGGGCCGCCGCGTTCGCCCGGCCCGCCCCCGCGTCGGGCCTGGGGGGGGATAAAGTGCCCCGATCACGCCGTGGATCGCCATCCCGCGGCCTAGCGTTCGCGCGGCGGGTATCTTCGGAGGGACCTGCCGCCTTGCCATCCCGGGTGGGCAGGTCCTGCCGCCCCCGGCCCGGCCTGAGCCGTCCCTATTCCTGCACGCTGCGCAGCCAGACGATCAGCTCGGCCACCGGGCGGCTCATCAGGATCAGCTCGCCCCCCTCGGTCTCGATCACCGTCGGCTTGCCGTCGAAGAGATCGCCGTAGACCGGCATCTCGCCGCCATGGCCCAGAACCGGGTCGCGCCCGTCGATGCGGCGCGCCACGCGCTTGGTGGGGAAGACCCCGCCATTGGTCTCGGCCAGCAGGGTCAGGTCGGGCGTCTCGATCGTCAGCATCTCGGCCATCGGCCCGTCGCCGCGGGCCTCCAGCCCGTGGCAGGCCACGCACCAGGACTTGTAGCGCGACTCGCCCTCTTCGGCGGTCTGCGCCATGGCCGGCAGCGCCACGCAGGCCGCCAGCGCGGCCAGGATGATCGGTCGTCGCATCCGTCCCTCCCTCATTGCTGGATACTCTCGAGATAGCCTGCCAGGTCGACCAGCACCTCCGGCGTCGGCACCAGCGCGCCGTCGGGCGCCTGCCAGAGCACCTGGCGGCCACCGGCCATCGATTCGCCGAATTCCGGCATCTCGCCGGGATAGTGCTTTTCGCGGGTGTAGCCGTCGATCACCGACATCACCTCGGCCTCGGGAAAGACGCCGCCGTTACGCGCCGCGATCCGGGTCAGGTCCGACGGCGCCACCGGCAGCCCCGCCGCGGCCGGGCCGTCGCCCTGCCCGTCGGCGCCGTGGCAACTGGCGCAGTTGGCGTCAAAAGCGCGGCGCCCGACATCCACCGGCGTCGTGCAGGCCGCGACCAGCGCCAGCGCGGCGCCCCCGGCGGTCAAACCCGTTCTCAGCATCGCTTTGTTTTCTCCCTCGCTCGGCCCGCGGGACGCGGGCGCGGTGTCTTGCCCGCCTCCACTCTGCCGAAAGCCGGGCGCCGCGCCAAGCCCCGGCTCACGGCCGGATGCGAATGACCGTTCGCGCGGGCCCGGCCCGCGACACCAGCGCGAAGAGCGTGCGGGCATTCTCGGGGTGCAGCCGCACGCAGCCGGCCGAGGCCGGGCAGCCCAGCCGCGCCACCTCGGTCGTGCCGTGGATCGCGTAATTGCCGGCGAAGAAGATCGACCAGGGCATCGGCGCACCGTCGTAAAGGGTCGAGTAATGCACCCGCGCCAGCCGCTCGGGCCGGAAATCGCCCACCGGCGTGGTCTTGCCGGCGCGGGCCGTCGAGACCGGCCAGACGCCCAGGCGCACGCCGTCGCGGCGCACCGTCATCGCCTGGTCCGACAGGTCGATCGCCACGACCACGCCGGTCTCCGCCGGGGCGACCGCGCCCGGCGGCGGCCCGGCGCAGGCCGCAAGCCCCAGCGCCAGCCCCAGCACCGCCCAGCGGATCACGGCGCGACCTGCAGGCTTTCCAGGTAGTCGGCGATCGAAAGGATCCGGCCGTTGGTCAGCAGAGGATCGCCCCCCTCGGCGTCCAGCGCCCCGCCCGGCCCGTCGAAAAGCGCGCCGAAGACCGGCATCGGCCCGCCATGCCCGGCCCGGGCGTCGCGCCCGTCGATGACGCGCACGACCCGAAGCATCGGGAAAGCCCCGCCCGCGCGCGCCGCCAGCCGCGTCAGGTCCGGCACCGGCATCGTCAGGATTTCGGCCATCGGCCCGTCACCCTGCGCCGCGCGCCCGTGGCAGGCGGCGCAATGCCTCTCGAAGGCCGCGCGGCCCTCTGCCGGGTCGGGTCCGGCGGCCGGGGCCGGCGCGGCGGCGGCAGCGGTCAGGACGAGCGTCAGGATCAAGGCGCGCATGGGGCCTCCGTGCGTACTGGGCAGAGATTGCCACGCGGCCGCGTGGCAGGCAATCGCCCGTGCGGGCGGTCAGGCCTCGCCCTCGGCGCGGGCGGCCAGGTCGAGCCACGCCTCCTCGGCGCTGAACAGCGCATCCTGCCGGGCGGCCAGGGCCTCTGTCGCCTTGCGGAACTTCACCGGTTCACGGCTGTAGAGATCGGGATCGGCGAGAAGCTGTTCGAGCTTGCCGATCTCGGCCTCGAGGCGCGCGATCTCGCCGGGCAGTGCCTCGAGGCGGTGGCGCTCGGTAAAGCTGAGCTTGCCGCCCGGCGCGCCGGCCGCCCGGCGATCCGCCCCGCCGGGTTTCGCCGCCCTGGCGGGCTTGGCGGGTTTCGCGGATTTTGCCGTCGCCGCCCCCCGGTCGCCCCGCTGGGCGCGGTAATCGGACCAGCCGCCGGCATAGACCGTGGCCTGCCCGTCGCCTTCCATGGCCACGGTCGTGGTGGCCACGCGATCGAGGAAGTCGCGGTCGTGGCTGACCAGCAGCACCGTGCCCGCGTAATCGTCCAGGAGTTCCTGCAGCAGGTCCAGCGTCTCGATGTCGAGATCGTTGGTCGGCTCGTCCAGCACCAGCAGGTTCGATTCCTGCGCCATCAGCCGGGCCAGCAGAAGCCGCGCCTTCTCGCCGCCCGAGAGCGCGCGCACCGGGGCGCGGGCCTGCGCCTCGTCGAAAAGGAAGTCCTTGAGATAGCCCACCACGTGGCGCGGCTGGCCGCGCACCATCACCTGGTCGGAACTGCCCTGCACCCGCATCGCCGGGTCCAGCGTCAGGCTCTCCCAGAGCGTCGCGTCGGGCTCCAGCGCGGCGCGGTTCTGGTCGAAGATCGCCGGCACGAGATTGGTGCCGAGCCGCACGGTGCCGCTGTCGGCCGCCACCTCGCCCATGAGGATCTTCAGAAGCGTCGTCTTGCCCACGCCGTTGGGACCCACGAAAGCCACCCGTTCGCCGCGCTGGATGCGGATCGAGAAGTCGCGCAGGATCGGCCGCCCGTCATAGCTCTTGGCGATGTCCCTGGCCTCGACCACCAGCTTGCCGCTCCTGGGGCCGGACTCCAGCGCCATCGCGGCGGTGCCCTGGCGCCTGATCTGTGCCGCGCGCTCGGCGCGCAACTTCTGCAGCTCGCGCAGGCGGCCCTGGTTGCGCTTGCGCCGCGCGCTGATGCCCTCGACCGCCCAACGGGCCTCGGCCTTGATCCGGCGATCCATCTTGTGGCGCGCCTGGTCCTCTTCCTCCCAGAGCTTGTCGCGCCATTCCTCGAACCCCTCGAAGCCCTGCTCGCGGCGGCGCACCTGCCCCCGGTCGATCCAGAGCGTCGCACGCGTCAGGTGGCGCAGGAAGGCCCGGTCGTGCGAGATCAGCACGAAGGCCGCACGGGTGTCGGTCAACTGGCGTTCGAGCCAGGCGATGGCCTCGATGTCGAGATGGTTCGTGGGCTCGTCGAGCAGCATCAGCGCCGGCGCCTCGGCGAGCAGCTTGGCCAGGGCCGCCCGTCGGCGTTCGCCGCCAGAGGCGGTCGCGACCGGCGTCGCCGGGTCGAACTTGAGTCCCTCGGCGGCCATCTCGACGCGATAGGCCTCGGCCGGGTCGAGCGCCGAGGCGGCGAAGTCGCCCAGCGTCTCGAAGCGCGACAGGTCCGGGTGCTGTTCCATGTAGCCGACGCTGGCGCCCGGCGGCAGGATGCGCGCGCCGGTGTCGGGCTCCACAAGCCCGGCCATGACCTTCATCAGGGTCGATTTCCCGGACCCGTTGCGCCCGACCAGCGCGACCCGGTCGCCCGGCTGCACGACGAGATCGAGCCCCGAGAAGAGCGGATCGCCCCCGAAGCCCAGCGAGATATCGGTCAGTTGCAGAAGCGGTGGCGCGGCCATGCCCGCTCGCTATCCGGGGCCGGCGGCGGGGTCAAGCCGCCGGCATGCGCCTCTCGACGATCTCCGCCCACCAGGAGGCGCCCGCCGGGATCGCATCGTCGTTGAAGTTGTATTCGGGGTGGTGAACCATCGCCGAGTCGCCGTTGCCCACCAGGATATAGGCCCCCGGCCGCGCGTTCAGCATGAAGGCGAAATCCTCGCCCCCCATGACGAGCGGCGCCTCCATCGTCTCCTGCCCCGAGACGCGCTCTGCGACCTCCGCCGCGAACGTGGTCTGCTCGTCTGAATTGACCATGACCGGGTAGCCCCGCTGGTAGTCGACCTCGGCCCGCGCGCCAAAGGCGGCGGCCGTCGTCTCGGCCAGCGCGATCAGCCGTTCCTCGACCTGGGCGCGCACATCGGCGTCCAGCGTGCGTACCGTGCCGCGCATCCGCACCGTTTGCGGGATCACGTTGAAGGCGTGCGAGCCGGTCTCGAAACTGGTGACCGAGACCACAGCCTGCAGCGTCGGGTCGACGTTCCGACTGACGATGGACTGGAGCGCCAGCACGATATGGCTGGAGACCACGGTCGGATCGATCGTGTCGTGGGGCTTGGCGGCGTGCCCGCCCCTGCCCGCGACATCGATCACGAACTGGTCGGTCGCGGCGAAGAAGGGCCCCGACCGGATCGCGAAGCGGCCCGTCTCGACGCCGGGCCAGTTATGCATGCCGTAGACCTCCTGGATGGCGAAACGCTCCATCAGCCCGTCGTCGACCATCTCCTTGCCGCCGCCGCCACCTTCCTCGGCCGGCTGGAAGATCACCACGCAGGTGCCGTCGAAATTGCGGGTCTCCGCCAGGTATTTCGCCGCGCCGAGCAGCATCGCCGTGTGCCCGTCATGGCCGCAGGCATGCATCAGCCCCTCGTTTTCCGAGGCATAGTCGAGCCCGGTCGCCTCGGTGATCGGCAGCGCATCCATGTCCGCGCGCAGCCCGATCACCCGTCCGGCGGCGTCGCTCTTGCCCCTGATGACGCCGACGACACCGGTGCGGCCGATCCCGGTGACAACCTCGTCGCAGCCGAAGGCGCGCAGCTTCTCCGCCACGATGCCCGCGGTGCGATGGGTCTCGAACAGCAATTCCGGATGCGCGTGCAGGTCGCGGCGCCATTCGGTGATCTCGTCATGCAGTTCGGCCAGGCGGTTCTTGATCGGCATGGGGGCTCCTCGGGATTTCGGGGCCGGCGGGGGCGGAACATCCCTCGCGCGGGCGCATCTGCGCGGAAGAGTGGTGCGCCCCGCCCGGAAGGTCAAGGCGCCCCGACCGGGCACCGAAGCTGAAAAAAGAACGCGCGCGTTGCGCCGGCCATTCCCGTGGGCGGCCGGATGCCCGCGCCCGGCCCCGATGGTCCGGTGTTTCGCCGATCGGTGCCGGTGGAGAACACCGTTCTCAGCGGACCCGGCCGATACCCCGATACCCCCCTTGAGACAGGCGCAAATCCGCGCCAGATCAGGACGACTTCCCAGCGACGGAGAGCGATCCATGTTTGCCAGCTTCGGCTTCACCGATTTCACCGCACCCCAGGCGGCGATCCTGCTCGGCGCGATGCTCGGCCTGGCCTTCGGCGTGCTCGCGCAGCGCAGCCGATTCTGCCTGCGCCGCGGGCTCGTGGGGGCACCGTCCGAGCGGCGCCCGGCGCTCGGCCTCTGGCTGACCGCGCTCGGCGTGGCGGTCCTGGGCACACAGGGCGCCGTGGCGGCGGGCTGGATCGATTTCGACGGCCACCGCTACACCGCCAGCGCGCTGCCGGTCGCCGCGATCGTGATCGGCGGCGCGGCGTTCGGGGCCGGCATGGTGCTGACGCGCGGATGCGTCTCGCGGCTGACCGTGCTGACCGGCAGCGGCAACCTGCGGGCGCTGACGGTTCTGGCGATCTTCGCCATCACCGCCCATGCGACGCTCAAGGGGGCGCTGGCGCCGCTGCGCACGACGCTCGGCAGCGTCACGGTCGATCCCGGCCTCGCCTCGCTCGCGGCACTTCCGGGCGGCGCACCGGTCTGGGCCGGCCTGCTGGGGCTCACGGCGCTCGGCTACGGGCTGCGGTCCGGCAACGGCGCGGGCCAGCTGGTCATGGCTGCCGCCATCGGGCTGCTGGTGCCGCTCGGCTGGGCGGGCACCGGCTACGTGCTCTACGACGATTTCGACCCGGTGGCGTTGCAATCGCTGAGCTTCACCGCGCCGATGGCCGACAGCCTGTTCTGGACGATCGCCGGCACCGCCGTCCCGGCCAATTTCGGCGTGGGGCTGGTTGGCGGTGTACTGGCCGGCAGCGCCGGCGCGGCGCTGCTCACGCGCGAGTTCCGCTGGCAAAGCTTCGAGACCCCGCGCCAAACGGGCCGCTACCTTGCCGGCGCGGTCCTGATGGGCGCGGGCGGGGTGCTGGCCGGCGGCTGCACCGTCGGCGCCGGTCTTGCCGGCGTGCCGACGCTGGGCATCGCCGCGCTGCTCGCGCTGGGCGCGATCGCGCTCGGCGCCTGGGCCGCGGACGCGGCGATCGGCACCCGGCGCATCCCTGCCGCCGGCGTCGCGGCCGAATGACACGGGCCGGCGCCGGGCCCCGGCGTCAATGCATGGATTTCCGGACGCGCTGGACGATCCACCAGACCGCGGCCACGACCGGCAGCACCAGAAGGCCGGTCAGCACGGCCTTGTCGATCCCGAGGGCGCGCCCGGCCAGCGGCGCCAGCGCGTAGCTCGCCAGGCTGACCCCGTAATAGCTGATCGCCACGACCGAGAGCCCCTCCACCGTGCGCTGCAGCCGCAGTTGCAGGTCGGCGCGGCGGTCCATGCTCTCGAGCAGTTTCTGGTTCTGCGCCGATCGCTCCACGTCGACCCGCGTCCGCAGGAGATTGCCCGCGCGTTCCGCCCGCGCCGTCAGCCCCTCGAGCCGCAGCCGGGTCGCGGTGCAGGTCCGCATGGCCGGGTCGAAGCGGCGCATCATGAATTCGCGCAGCGTCTGGCGGCCCCGGAAGCGGCTCTCGCGCAGCACGTCGATGCGCTGGTCGACGATGGTCGCATAGGCCTCGGTGGCGCCGAAACGGTAGCCGTTGCGGGCCAGCATGTGTTCGAGCTCTGCCGAAACCTCCAGCAGCTCGTGCAGCGCCTGCTCGGCCTCCGCCTCGCGCGCGGTCAGCGCAGAGACGAGGCCGGCGAGCTGCGTCTCCAGCCCGTTCATCCGCTGGCCCAGCTCGCGGGCGACGGGCAGGCCCAGCATGGACATCGTCTTGTAGGTCTCGATCTCGAGCAGGCGCTGGACCACGCGGCCGAGCCGCCGTCGCCCGGTGCCCGGGTCGGTGAAGACCGCGATCCGCGTGTGCCCCGTCGCGTCGATCCGGAAATCCGTCGCCACGATGGCCGAGTCGTCGAGCACCCGGCTGATCGCCACGCTGTCGGCCTCGAACCATGCCGCGCAGCGATGCCCCACCTCGGCCTCGTCGGACGGCGTTTCCTCCACCCGTACAAGCGCCGATGTGAGCCGCCGGCCCGGCGCTTCGGCCAGCCAGTCCTCGGGAAACACCTCGTAGGCCGCGCCGTCGAAGGGCCGCTCCATCGTGCCCTCGACGAAAACCGTGTAGGTCACGAACTCGGTATGGCATTCCCACTTGATCCGGTGGCGCCCGAGCTGGCCGAAGAAATGGGTCGCGCCCTCTTTCGGATGCGTCGTGCCGAACCGGTCCAGCAGCCGGACCAGATGCGCCCGGTCCAGGCCCTTGTCCCGCCCGGCGGCGTTCTCCGGACGCTTGATCGCCAGGAAGACCGCGTGGCAGGGCGCGGCCAGCACGGGAAAGGGCCGGGCATGCAGCTCGTTCGACAGCTCGTAGCGCAGCGGGTGATCTTCGGGCAGCGTCATGGTCCGGTTCCTCGGGCTTTGCGCCGAGCCTAGCCGGAACCGCGCCGGGCCGAAACAGGAAAAACGCGCGAATCCGGGCACTTGTCTGTGCACCGCCGTATGCGGAGGCGCCCCTGCGGGGCGCCGTTCCCTGTCTCTCGCGCCCCCTGACAGGGGGCGCTCGGGGCCTCCGGCGGGGATATTTCCGCCACTTGGAAACCCGGCCTCTCCAAGTGGTGCAAATATCCTCGCCGAAGGCAAACGCCCCGCGCGGGCGACCGCGCGGGGCGAGAAAGGCTTGGCGCCGCAGGCGCCGCGACCGGGCCGCCCCGCGGCGCGGGGCGGCCTGTCTCAGTCGATGAGCGCCAGGAGCTTGTCGACGGACTGCTTGGCGTCGCCGTAGAACATCCGCGTGTTCTCCTTGAAGAAGAGCGGGTTCTCGATGCCCGAATAGCCCGCGCCCTGCCCGCGCTTGGAGACGAAGACCTGCTTGGCCTTCCACACCTCCAGCACCGGCATCCCGGCGATGGGCGAGTTCGGGTCGTCCTGAGCGGCCGGGTTCACGATATCGTTCGAGCCGATCACGATCACCACGTCCGTCTCGGGGAAGTCCTCGTTGATCTCGTCCATCTCGAGCACGATGTCGTAGGGCACCCGGGCCTCCGCCAGCAGCACGTTCATGTGCCCCGGCAGGCGCCCGGCCACAGGGTGAATGGCGAAGCGCACCTCCTTGCCCTGGCCGCGCAGCTTCTTGGTCAGCTCGCTGACCGCGTTCTGCGCCTGCGCCACCGCCATGCCGTAGCCCGGCACGATGATCACGCTGTCGGCCTCGTTCAGCGCCGCCGCCACGCCCTCGGCGTCGATGGCGATCTGCTCGCCCTCGATCTCGGCCGCGGGGCCCTGCGCGCCGCCGAAGCCGCCGAGGATCACGCTGATGAAGGAGCGGTTCATCGCCTTGCACATGATGTAGCTCAGGATCGCCCCCGAGGAGCCCACCAGCGCGCCGACCACGATCAGCAGGTCGTTGCCGAGCGAGAAGCCGATCGCGGCCGCGGCCCAGCCGGAGTAGCTGTTCAGCATCGAGACCACCACCGGCATGTCGGCGCCGCCGATCCCCATGATCAGGTGATAGCCGATGAAGAAGGCCAGCAGCGCCATCACGAAGAGCGTCCAGCTTCCGGCGCCGCCGAGATAGAGCGCCAGCATCAGGATCGAGCCGATCGCGGCGGCGGCGTTCAGCATGTGCCCGCCCGGCAGTTTCCTGGCGGCGCTGTCGACCTTGCCCGCCAGCTTGCCATAAGCGATCACCGAGCCGGTGAAGGTCACCGCGCCGATGAAGATGCCGAGGCTGAGTTCCACCTTCAGGATGTTGATCTCCACCGGCGTCTTCTTGGCGACCAGCGCCGCGAAGCCCTCGAGCGCGGCCTTCGCCGTGTCGTCCATCGCGGCCACGCGCAGGATCTCGAAATCGGCGTTGAAGCCGACGAAGACCGCCGCCAGGCCGACGAGGCTGTGCATCGCCGCCACCAGTTCCGGCATCTGCGTCATCTGCACCCGGACCGCCGCCTGCCAGCCGATCACGCCGCCCAGCGCGATCAGCACCAGCGAGAGCCCCCAGAGCCCCGCGCCCGGCCCGATCAGCGTCGCGACGATCGCGAGCGCCATGCCCACGATCCCGTACCAGACCGCGCGCTTGGCGCTTTCCTGCCCCGAGAGCCCGCCCAGCGACAGGATGAAGAGGACGGCCGCGACCACGTAGGCCGCCGTGGTGAATCCGTATTCCATGATCCCCTACTCCTGTCTTTACGATTTCTGGAACATGGCGAGCATGCGCCGTGTCACGAGGAAGCCGCCGAATATGTTGATCCCGGCCATGAAGACCGAGACCGCGGCGAGAATGGTCACCAGCAGGCTGGTCGAGCCGATCTGCATCAGCGCGCCCAGGATGATGATCGACGAGATCGCGTTGGTGATCGCCATCAGCGGCGTATGCAGGCTGTGGCTGACGTTCCAGATCACCTGGAAGCCGACGAAGACAGACAGCACGAAGACGATGAAATGCTGCATGAAGCTTGCCGGCGCCACCAGCCCGGCCGCCAGGATCGCCGCCGCGCCGATCGCGAGCAGCCCCACCTGGCGCTTGGTCTGGGCCTTGAAGGCGGCGAGTTCCTCGGCGCGCTTCTCCTCGGGCGTCAGCTCCTTCGGCGCTTCCTTCCTGGGGGCCTTGGCGATGGCCTGCACCTTGGGCGGCGGCGGCGGGTAGGTGATCTCGCCCGCGTGGGTCACCGTCGCGCCCCGGATCACGTCGTCCTCCATGTCGTGGACCGGCGTGCCGTCCTTCTCGGGCGTCAGGTCCGTCATCATGTGACGGATATTGGTGGCGTAGAGCGTCGAGGACTGCGTCGCCATCCGCGAGGGGAAGTCGGTGTAGCCGACGATGGTGACGCCGTTCTCGGTCTCGATCTTCTCGTCGGGCACGGTCAGGTCGCAGTTGCCGCCCTTCTCGGCGGCGAGGTCGACGATCACCGAGCCGCGCTTCATCAGCCTGACCATCTCCTCGGGCCAGAGCTTCGGTGCGGGCTTGCCCGGGATCAGCGCGGTGGTGATGACGATGTCCACCTCCGGCGCCTGCGCGCGGAAGAGTTCCATCTCCTTCTCGATGAACTCCGGGCTCGCGGGCTTGGCGTAGCCGCCCTCGCCCGACATGTCGTCGGAGAAGTCGAGCATCAGGAACTCGGCGCCCATCGACTCGATCTGCTCGGCCACCTCGGGGCGCACGTCGAAGGCCCGCACCACCGCGCCGAGCGAGGTCGCCGTCCCGATCGCGGCCAGCCCCGCGACGCCGGCGCCGATCACCAGCACCTTCGCCGGCGGCACCTTGCCCGCCGCCGTCACCTGGCCGGTGAAGAAGCGGCCGAAATTGTTCCCCGCCTCGATCACCGCGCGGTAGCCGGCGATGTTGGCCATCGAGCTCAGCGCGTCCATCTTCTGGGCGCGCGAGATCCGCGGCACCATGTCCATCGCTATGACGCTCGCGCCCTTGGACCGGCAGAGTTCCAGCAGCTCCTCGTTCTGGGCCGGCCAGAAGAAGGAGATCAGCGTCTTGCCCTTGGTCAGGCGCTTGGCCTCGGTCTCGGTCGGCGGCTGGACCTTGGCGACGATGTCGGCTGCCTTCCAGAGCGCCGCGGGCGTCTTGACGATCTCGACGCCGGCCTCCTCATAGGCCGCGTCCGAGAAGCCCGCCGCCGTGCCCGCGCCCGTCTCGATCGCACAGTCATAGCCCAGCTTCTGAAGCTGAAGCGCCGAGTCCGGCGTCAGCGCGACGCGCGCCTCGCCCTTGGCGACTTCCTTGGGTGCCCCGATTTTCACGTTCCCACTCTCCCGTTCTTCGCGTTGTCGTCGTTTTTCGCCCCGAAAACGCCGGGTCGGGGCCACTTAACATTCGTTTCGCCCCGGCCACAAGCGACAGGGCGGCGCAGCGGCGGTCAGATCCAGCGGCGCACACGGCGCATGTAGGCCGCGGCCCGGTCGCCGAAAGTCTCGCGCAGCCGCGCCTCTTCCCAGCGGATGAACCGCCGGGCGATGATCGCCATGAAGACCGGCACCAGGATCAGCGACGGCCACGCGCCCCAGAGCAGGATCGCCCCGGCCAGAATCGCCGCGTCGCCCAGGTAGATCGGGTTCCGGGTCAGCCGGTAGATTCCCGTATCGATCAGGTCGCGCGGCGTCTCGTAGGGGACGATGGTGGTGCGATGGCGCAGGAATTCTAGTCCGGCCGCCGCGATCAGCAGCATGCCGACGGCCACCAGGCCCAGGCCGAGCGTGCCGACCCAGTCCGGCAGACCGTCCGCCGGGGCGAACCGCGACTGGGCCCAGGCCAGCGCGCCGAAGCCCGCAAGCCAGACCGGCGGAAGGTCCAGCGCCCTCAGCGCGCGCATGCCGGCGCTATTCCCATTCCATCTCCTCGTAGACCCGGCCGGCGTTCTTGGTCGCCAACTCCTCGAAGGTGTCCAGATGCGCATAGGGCGACTGGTCGACGTAGTAAGCATCGGTCAGATCGCCGCCGGCGTCCAGATGCGCGCCGATCTTCTCGCGGAGATAGACGAGGTAGTCGCGGGTGTAGCGCCGCACCTGATCCATGTTGGTCGGGTGCCCGTGCCCGGGGATCACGTAGACGGCCCCGAGCGCCTCGAACGCGTTTTCCCATGTATCGATCCAGTCGGAGGTGTCGGTTTCCCCGAAGATGGGCAGCATCCGCTCGTGGAAGGCCATGTCGCCGGCGATCACCAGCTTTTCGTCCGGCAGCCAGACCTGGATGTCGCCCGGGCTGTGGGCGGGGCCGAGATGCAGCACCTCGACGCGCATGTCGCCCATCTCGATCACCTTGCGATCCTCGAAGGTCTCGGTCGGGCCGACCACGCTGGTGCCGGCGGCCTTGTCGCGGTTGTAGCGCTTCATCCCCTCCAGGATCGTGCCGCCATAGGCCTCGATCTCGTGGGCCGCGTCCACATGGGCCAGGATCGGGACGCCCTGCTCGGCCCAGTAGGAATTGCCGAGCATCGCGTGCCCCTGGCCGTTCTCGTTGATGACCAGCTTCACCGGCTGGTCGGTGATCGCCCTGATCTCCTGGTGCAGCGCCTCGGCCAGCACATAGGCCGCCCCGCCATTGATGACAATCACCCCGTCGCCGGTGACGAGGAAGGACAGGTTGTTGTTGTGGCCGGTGTTCTCGTAGGTGGGCGGCGCGGTGGCGCCGATGGCCGACCAGACATGGGGGATGACCTCCACCGGTTTCGCGTAGAGCGGGCTTTGCGGGTACTGGTCGGCGATGTCCTCGCTGGCCAGCGCGGCGACCGGCAGCAGCGCCGCCAGCGCCGCCGCGGCGGCTGTCGTCTTGAACGTCATCGGGTCTGTCCTCCTCCGGTTTTGGCGGCATCTTCATATTCGCTATCGTGAATGTAAAGACCCGGCTTTCCGTCTTGCCCGCCCGGTCCGGCTGCGCGACCATGTGCGCGTCTGGAAAACGGAGGCGCGGATGACCGACACGCTCGATGGCAAGCATGCGCTGGTCACCGGCGGGGGCAGCGGGATCGGCCGGGCCATCGCGCTCGCGCTGGCCGGCGAGGGCGCGATCGTCACGGTGACGGGCCGCCGGGCCGAGGCGCTGGAAGAGACCTGCGCCGCCGGCCCCTGCATCCACGCGCAGGTCATGGACGTCACCGACGAGGACAGCGTGGTCGCCGCCACCGCGGCCGCGGTCGCCGCGCGCGGCCCCGTGGACATCCATGTCGCGAATGCCGGGCGCGCCGAAGGCAATGCGCTGCACAAGACCGACCTGGCGTTCTGGCGCCGGCTCATGGCGACCAATCTCGACGGCGCCTTCCTGACCATCCGCGAGTCCCTGCGCAGCATGCGCGGGCGCAGCTGGGGACGGGTCATCGCCGTGTCGTCCATGGCGGGGATTCGCGGGCTGCGGGGGGCCAGCGCCTATACCGCGTCCAAGCACGGGATGCTCGGGCTGGTGCGCGGGCTCAGCGAGGACTATCTCGGCACCGGGCTGACCTTCAACGCGCTCTGCCCCGGCTATGTCGACACCCCCATCGTGACCCGCAACGTCGAGACCATCGCCGCGCGCACCGGCATGAGCCCGACCGAGGCAGAGGCGGTGATGACCGACTCCAACCGCCATGGCCGGCTGGTCGCGCCCGGCGAGGTCGCGGCGGCGGCGCTCTGGCTCTGCGGGCCGGGCTCGGGATCGGTCAACGGGCAGGCGATCGAGATCGCCGGCGGACAGGTCTGAGCCATGCGCGCGATCGGGCGCCCCCGGCTGCGGCGCTATCGCGCCGGGGATGCCACCGCGACCCATGACGTCTTCTTCCGCGCGGTCCACGAGGGCGCCGGCCACCATTATTCCACCGCCGAACGCGCGGCCTGGGCCCCCGGCCCCGGGATGCCGCGGGACTGGCCGCAGCGGCTCGGGGCGCACCTGACCTGGGTCGCGCTGAAGCGGCGCCGGGTCGTCGGTTTCGCCACGCTCGGCCGCGACGGGCATCTCGATCTCTTCTACGTGCTGCCCGAGGCCATGGGCGGCCGCGTCGCCCCGGCGCTCTATGACCGGCTCGAAGCCGAGGCCCGCGCGCGCGCCCTACCCCGCATGGACACGGCCGCCAGCCACCTGGCGCGGTCCTTCCTCGCCCGGCGCGGCTGGGCGGTGCTCGCCCGCCAGAGCGTGATCCGCGACGGCGTGCCGATCACCAATTTCCGGATGGAGAAGCTTCTCTGACCCCTTCCGGGGATGGTCAGGCCCAAAGCCGCACCTATAGTCTGGCCGTGACGGCGCGAACCGCGGAGGCATGGCCATGGCGATCACCCTGACGGTCAACGGCACCTTGCACCGGCTCGACCTGCCCGGCGAGGTGCCGCTCCTCTGGGCGCTGCGCGACGCGCTGGGGCTGACCGGAACGAAATTCGGCTGCGGCATCGCCGCCTGCGGCGCCTGCACCGTGCATGTGGACGGTGCCGCGGTGCGGTCCTGCCAGTTGCCCATCGCCGATGTCTGGGGCCCGGTCACCACGATCGAGGGGCTCGGCACGCCCGCGGCGCCGGCCGCGATCCAGCAGGCCTGGATCGATCACCAGGTCGCGCAATGCGGCTATTGCCAGTCGGGCCAGATCATGCAGGCGGCCGACCTGCTCGCGCGCAGCCCCGACCCGAGCGACGCCGAGATCGACGCCGCCATGGCCGGCAATCTCTGCCGCTGCGGGACCTACGGGCGCATCCGCGCCGCGATCCGCGACGCCGCGACCCGGATGCAGGAGGGCTGAGCGGTGTCGCGTCTCGGAAAGATCACGCGCCGCGCCTTTCTCGTCGGCAGCGCCGCCGTGGCGGGGGGCGTCGCCTTCGTGGTCTGGCAGGACCGCCGGCCGGTCGCCAACCCGCTGGACCCCGGGGGCGACGGCGTTTCGCTGAACCCGTGGCTGATCCTCGACCGCGACGGCGCCACCGTGGTCGTGCCGCGCGCCGAGATGGGCCAGGGTGTGCAGACCACGCTGGCCGCGCTGGTGGCCGAGGAGCTGGACGTCGCCTGGGAAGACGTCCGGGTGATCCACGGCCCGGCCTCGGCCAGCTACTATAACGGCGCGCTGCTCAGGGCCGGCCTGCCCTTCAAGGACTATGCCATGACCGGCTGGCAGGAAACGCTGGCCGACCAGACCGGCGTGATGGCGAAGATGCTGGGGCTGCAGGTGACCGGCGGCTCGACCTCGACGGTCGATGCCTTCGAGAAGATGCGCCATGCCGGGGCCGCCGCCCGGATCACGCTGACCCGCGCCGCCGCCGACCGGCTCGGCGTGGCCGAGGAGGCGCTCGGGACGGCCGATGGCGCGGTCATCGCGCCGGACGGCACCCGCCTGCCCTATGCCGAGCTGGCCGAGGCCGCCGCCCGCCTCGACCCGCCGCGCCGCCCGCCACTTCGCCCGGCCTCGGAATGGCGATATCTCGGGCGGTCGCTGCCGCGGCTCGACATGGCCGCGAAGGCGACCGGCACGGCGGTGTTCGGCATCGACGTGCAGCTGCCCGACATGCTCTATGCCACGGTCAGGCGGGTGCCGCGGCTCGGTGCGGCGATGACGGGCTACGACGCGGGCGGCGCCGCCGAGATGCCCGGCGTCACCCGCATCGTCGAGCTGCCCGACGGCGTCGCGGTCGTCGCCACCAATACCTGGCTGGCCTTCAAGGCCGCGGAGGCGATTACGCTCGAAAGCGGCCCTGCCCCTTACCCGCCCGACACCGCGTCGCAGGTCGACGCCATCGCCGCCGCCTTCGACGGGACGGCCAACTCGACGCTGCGTGATACGGGCGACGTCGAGGCCGCGCTTTCCGGTGTGACGGGCGACGGCGCGCCCCCAGGCGCGACGATCGAGGCCGAGTATCGCGTGCCCTGGCTCGCCCATGCGACGATGGAGCCGATGAACGCGACCGCGCGCTTTTCGGGCGAGACGCTGGAGGTCTGGTGCGGCAACCAGGCCCCGGTGCTTACCCGGCAGAAATGCGCCGAGGCCCTGGCGCTGCCCGAGGCGGCCGTCACGGTGCACACGACCTTCCTCGGCGGCGGGTTCGGACGCCGCGCGGAGGTGGATTTCTCGACGCTGGCCGCGCGCGTGGCGCGCGCGGTGCCCGGGCGCCCGGTCAAGCTGACCTGGACGCGCGAGGAGGACATGCGCCACGATTTCTACCGCCCCGCCGCCATCGCCCGTTTCCGCGGCGCGGTCGCCGACGGCCGGGCCACCGCGCTCGAGGGCCGGATCGCCGCGCCCTCGGTCACGCGCCAGTCCGGCGAGCGCATGGCGGGATTCGCCGCGCCGGGGCCGGACAAGGGCCATGTCGAAGGCGCCTTCGACCAGCCCTACGCGATCCCGAACTACCGGATCGCGGGCTACCTGGCCGATCTGGCCGTCCCGGTCGGTTTCTGGCGGTCGGTGGGGAATTCCTTCAACGGCTTCTTCCACGAGAGCTTCGTCGACGAGCTGGCCCATGCCGCCGGCCGCGACCCGCTTGCCTTCCGGCTCGATCACGTGCGCCCGGCCCATGCGCCCTCGGCACGGCTGCTGGACGACGTGGCCGAGATGTCGGGCTGGACCGGCACCACGCCCGAGGGCACCGGGCGCGGCGTGGCGCTGACCTATTCCTTCGGCACGCCCGTCGCCCAGGTTGTCGAGGTCGTGCAGACCGATGCGGGGATTCGCATCCCCCGCGCCTGGATCGCCTGCGACGTGGGCACGGCGCTCGACCCGCGCAACATCGAGGCGCAGATGGTCTCGGGCCTGTTCTACGGGCTGTCGGCGGCGGTGCATGGCCAGATCACCTTCGCCGACGGCGCCGTCGCGCAGGGCAATTTCCCGGATTACGACGCGCTGCGCATGTCGACCGCGCCGGCGGTCGAGGTTCGTATCCGCGAAGACAACGCCCATATGGGCGGCGTCGGCGAGCCGGGCACCCCGCCCTCAATGCCGGCGCTGGCCAACGCGCTTTTCGACCTGACCGGGGAACGCGCGCGCGAGCTGCCGCTGGCCGCGCGTTTCGATTTCATGCTCTAGGGGGTGCCGAGCCAGGCGTCGTAATCCGAGACCAGCAGGTGATCGGGCGCGGTATCCTCCGCCACCGCGGCGAACCGCGCGACGGGGTCGCGGAAGACGTTGTCGGTCACATCGTCGTTGACCGTCGAGACCTCGCCGATCAGGACGTCGCCCCCCTCGCCCCAGAAGGCATGCCAGTCGCCCGGCATCAGCGTGACGCTCTCGCCCGGGGCAAGGTGCAGCACCTCGCCCGGCGCGAACGCCCGCGCGATGCCGTCGCACTGCACCGTGCCGCCGGCCCCGAGGTCGAAATTCCCCGCCGCGTCGGAGCCGAAAAGCTCCACCGCCAGGGTCGCCCCGCCCCGGTTGATGATGTCCTCGGCCTTGAGCCGGTGCCGGTGCATCGGGCTCAGCTGGCCGGCGCGCGAGATCAGCAGCTTCTCGGCATAGCACATGCCCCGCCCCCGGCGGAGATCGGCCAGCCGCCCGTTGCGCAGAGTGAAGAGCACCAGCCCCATTTCCGCGAAGCGCCCCGCGCCGTAATCGGTCACGTCCCAGCCGAGCCGGCGCTCGACGATCCCGCCGATCTCTGCGCGGCGCGCCTGCATCCCGGCCGGCGACCACCGGGCAAAGGGCGGCAGCCGGACCCCGAATCCCCCGATGAAATCGGCCGCTTCCGCCAGGATCGTGTTGATCTCGCTCCGCTTCATGGGGCCGAGGATGTCAGCCCCCCGCCAGGGCGGCAAGTCTCCGCCGACCGCTTGTGTCGCAAAGATGGCGGCCCGCGTCAGGCGGATTGTTCGCCCCGGGGGAACAAACCCGGGCCGGCAACGGCGTCTTCGCAGGCCCGGCGGCGGCCGCCCTGCCCCGATTGTCGCCGTGGCGGCAATAGTCGAGCCGGGGCGGCGCCGGCGGCGCGGCAGGGGCATCCAGAAATGGTCATACCGGGGAAGATCGGCTTCCTGATTTCGCCGTATTTGCCCGGCATCAAGACCGGGTAACACCGCGTCGCCCGGCGACCGGGCCGCCCTACCGGGGCAGCGCCCGGCGGCAGATCCGGGGGCGCGCAGGCAGGACAGGACAGGGACCGGTTGCGGCCGGGCCAGGCGCCGCGACGCGGCAGGCAAGGAGGACCAGATGACGGCAGCGGAACACCAGCAAGGCGCGGCGCGGCAGATCCCGGCAGACGACGGCGCACACCGGGCGGCGGCCCCGCGGCCCTGGACCGTGCCGGGGCTGGCCGCGCGCACGCCGGTGGCGACCGCCTGCGGCGACATCCCCGCCCACCTGCTGCGCGAACGCGACCTGGTGCTGACGGCCGGGGGGCAGTATGCGCGGATCGCCTGGCTCGACCGGATCCGCCTCGACACCGATTTCCTGCGCCGCCACCCGGGCGCGCGCCCGGTCCTCGTGCGCGCCGGCGCCTTCGCGCCGGGCGTGCCCGCCACGGATCTCATGGTGTCGCCGGGACAGACCATCGGCCCGGCGGACCGGCTCTCGGGGGGCGCGCTGACGCCGGCCGCACAGCTGGTCGCGCCGCCCGACATCGCCCCGGCGACGGTCACGGACGTGACCTACACCGTCTTTCATTGCGGCGAGCCGGTCAGCGTGGCCATGGGCGGCCTCTGGGCGCACCTGGCGCCCTGACGCCACCTTCCGGGCAGCCCCCGTCACGCGCGGATCCAAGCGCGGGGTGCGGCACAGGCGGCACCGGGCGCATATCCGCTTTGTCTCCGGCCCCGAACCGTGTCATCCTCGCACCCCGGAGGAAGTCTCGCAAATGATCGCGCGATCGAGGGAACGGACATGACGGCGCGCGGCCGGAAAACACGTGGGGCGGCGGGTTTGCTGTCTGCCGCGATGTCCTGCCTGCCGGGTGTCGCCTGGCCGGATGCCGGGCTCGTGAGCTTCACATTCGATGACGCGTCCCGCACCCAGTACGAGCTGGGCTTTCCCGTGACGCAGGCCCACGGGATCCGCGGCACGCTCTTCGTCGTGACGGAGGATGCCGACGCGGCCACGCGCGAGGTGGCGCGGGGCAAGGCGGCGGCGGAGGACAGCGCCGAAGGCGATGCCGCGGCCTACGTTCCCACCAGCTGGGCCATGACCTGGGACGAGATCCGGCAGCTCCGCGATGCCGGCTGGGAGATCGGGTCGCACACGCATACCCACCCCCACCTGCCGGAGCTCGACCACGCGCAGGTCATCCGCGAGATGGAAACCGCCCTGGCGCGGATCGAGGCCGAGACCGGGGTGACCGCGGTGTCCTTTGCCCCGCCCTACGGGGATTTCAGCGAGGAAACGCTGGACCTCGCCATGGACCGGCATGCGTATCACCTTCTCGCGCTGGGGCAGGAAAACAATGGCCACAACCCGGTCGCCTCCGTCGATCCCGCGCGGATCGACAGGTTCGGCGTCTATAACTGGACCGCGCCCGGGTCGGTCTGCCGCGAGATGGCCCGCACCGAGGCGCGCAAGACATGGCTGGTGGTGATGTTTCACGGCTTTTCCGAAGGCGCGCCCGGCGACTACGAGATCCGCGTCGACGCGCTGCGCGACATCATGGCCTGTGCGCGCGCGCTCGAGGACGGCGGCCATATCCGCGTCGCGCCCGTCGCCGAGGCGATGAACCTGATCCGCGTGACGACGGCCGCGCCGGACTAGCCCCCGGCGGCGGGCGCAGGTCCCGGACCCGGGCCGGATCGGCCGCGCCCCGGACGGGGCGGGTCAGCCGCAGACCTGGAACTGCACCACGCCGGAGCCGGAGCCGAACCGCTGCATGGTGTGTTTCTCGATGTCGATCAGGTAACCGTCGCCGCCGAGGTTGTTCGAGCAGCAGCCATTGCAGTCGGAATCCGAGCACAGGTCGAGCACTTCCACGACGATCTCGCGGCTGCCCTGGCGAAGCCGCAGGGACTTTCCGCCGAACTTGCGCCAATGCTTCTGATGGACCGCGGCGATGTTTCTGCGCGCGACCCAGTCCTGGGATTTCTTGCCGCGCACGCCGTAGAACTGACCGGCCCATTTGCAGCCGTTATACTGGACGCATTCCACGCTGCCGGGATCCGGGTAGCTTTCGTAATTCGTCAGCGCCGCGCTCTGCCACTCGCCCTTGCAGACCACGTCCGCCGCTGCCGCGGGGGCGAAAAACAACAGGGTCAGGAACAGGATGGACCGGGCCGCGCCCGGGGTCGTCTTGGTCATACCGATCTCCTCAATCCGGAAGATGACACGGGTCTTTACATGCACTTCTTGGCCAAAGTTTGTCGGTGCGCCTGGACAGCGTCCGACGAACGATGGGGCAGAGATGCAAAATGGACGGTGAGTATTACGAAACGCTGCATGTCCTGTCATGCCGCGTGCCGGACCCTCGGCGTATTCTTGCCAGTTTCATGGGAGTCCACGGTCCCGCGCGCGGGGCCTGGCCGGCGTGGCGCGGCCTGGAAGCGGGCCGGAGCACGCCAACGCCTTCCCCTTCCTAACGGCCGAGATCGGCGGCATCGGCAAGATGGTGCGCAGGATTACGGAAGCATCCGCAGTCTCTGGGTGCCGCCGCCCTGTGGTCGCATGCGCTCAAACCCCTGGTTTTTTGGTGCTGCTGGAGAGAGAAAGTTTGAACTCTGTCTTCGATGAATTGGAAGCCTGGGAACGCCATCTCGCACGTTTAGACTCGAAGAGTCTGAGGTGCGAAAATGACGACTTCGCGCCATGATTTCAATAAGATAGCTCCAGATCAAGCGGATACGCCGAAGAAGTATCCGCCCCCATTCTCGCTGCGTCTGACCTATGAGGAAAGAGCGAGGCTTGAAGCGGAAGCGGACGGAAAGCCTCTCGGGGCGTATATCCGTGAACGGCTGCTCGGCGATGATGCGGCCCCGCGCACAAGGCGCGGCAATAGCCCTGTGAAGGACAAAGAAGCGCTCGGGCGCGTCATGGGTGCGCTAGGCGCTTCAAGGCTGTCTGCGAACCCGAACCAACTCGCCAAGGCCGTGAATACGGGCTCGCTGCCCGTCACGCCTGAGACGGAAGAAGAACTGCGCGAAGCCTGCCGCGAGATCGCCGAACTCCGCGCCGATCTGCTGAAAGCGCTTGGCGGGCCGGAGCTTGAACCATGATCCTGAAAGCCAAAGAGCGCGGAGATGCCCCGCAGCTCGCCCGCTATCTCCTTGATCAGCGGAACAATGAGCATGTCGAGCTGCATGAGGTGCGCGGCTTCATCAGTGACGATCTGATCGATGCTTTCGGCGAGGCTCATGCCATCGCCCAAGGGACGCGGTGCGAGAACTACATGTTCTCGATGAGCTTCAATCCGCCCGAAGACGAGAGCGTCAGCATCGAAGCCTTCGAGAAGGCCATCGATCAGGTCGAAGAGAAGCTAGGGCTGCAAGGCCAGCCGCGCGCGGTCGTCTTTCACGAGAAGGACGGTCGGCGCCATGCGCATGCGGTCTGGTCGCGGATCGATAGCGAGCGGATGCGCTCGATCAATATCAGCCATTACAAGGTGAAGCTGCGCGATGTGTCGCGTCAGCTGTTCCTTGAGCATGGCTGGGATATGCCGCGCGGGCTGGAGGATCAGCGCTTGCGCGATCCGTTGAGCTTCACCCGCGCGGAGTGGCAGCAGGCGAAGCGGATCGGCCTTGATCCGAAGGAGCTGAAGGCAGTCTTCCGCAAGGCCTGGGAAACTTCCGACAATCGCGTCGCCTTCGAAAAGGCGCTCGCAGAGCGCGGCTTCGTGTTGGCGCAAGGGGATCGTCGGGCGTTCGTCGCCGTCGATTATCGCGGCGAGGTCTATGGCATCGCCCGCAAGGCGGGCGCGAAGGTCAAGGAGGTCGAGGCCAAGCTCGGCGATCCGACCGAGCTGCCGTCCGTCGATACGGTGAAGGCCGAGATCGCGTCCCGCATGACGGGCAAGATCAGGGAATTCATCGAACAGGCCGAGAAGGATGCGCAGCGGCGCTCGGCTTTCATCGATTTCCGCAAAGCGGAAGTCGGGGGACGGCACGTCGAAGAGCGGCGGGCGATCACCGAAGAGCAAGAAAAGCGCTGGAAGGCCGAAACGCTGGCGCGCGCGGCGCGTCTGCCGAAAGGCTTTTCAGGCATCTGGCATCGCCTGACAGGGCGCTACGCCAAGGTGAAGGCGCAGAACGAGCGTGAAACGCTCGAAGCCCTGCGCCGTGATCGCGATGAAAAGGACGCGCTCATCATGCGCCAGCTCGAAGAGCGGCAGGCGCTTGAGCGCGAGATCAAGGCGCAGCGCGAGGCCGCGCAGGAAGAACTGCTTCAACTCCGCGAGGACGTGGCTTCCTACATGGAGCTTGATCGCGTCGATCACACGCGCAGCCGCAAGATCGAGCGCGATAGTGACGGCGACGACGGGCCAGGCCCGAAACCGCCGCGCTCGCGGCGTCGGCGGAGCTTTGATCCTTAGTAATTGGTCAGCGGGCAGCGCGCTACACGATAACCTATCAAGAGCGCAACACGAAAACCTAATGGAAAGTAGACGCAAAAACCTAACTGTGATACAACTTAATAACCTAATAGACGCACAGCGCGAAACCCTAGAGAAAGACCGCACACATGGCGACACCGCAAGAAAAATTGGCCGAAGCTCTGGAAGCGCTCAAGGCGCTACAGGACGAAGGCAAGGTCGCCATCCGCTCGGCTGATCTGTCACGCCTCCATCGTGAGCGCCTGACGAAGAACGGCTTCCTGCGAGAGGTCATGAAGGGATGGTATATTCCCGCGCGCGCTGATGAGACCGCTGGCGAAAGCACGGCCTGGTATGCGGCCTACTGGCCGTTCTGCGCGGCCTATCTTTCCTCGCGGTTCGGAGAGGAATGGTGCCTGTCACCTGAGCAATCGCTGGCGCTTCACGCGGGAAACCAGACCGTGCCGCGTCAACTCGGCGTGCGCGCACCCAAGGGAGGCAACAAGCCGACCGCGCTGCCGTTCGATACGTCGCTCTTCGATATTCGTGCCAGCTTGCCCGATGCACGCAACATAGTCGTGAAGGACGGGCTGCGCCTCTATGCGCTGCCTGCCGCGCTGATCGAAGTGTCGCCAGCCTTTTTCGAGCAACACGCCGTCGATGCCCGTGCAGCGCTTGCCAGTATTCAGGACGCATCCGAAGCGCTGAGCCTTCTACTCGAAGGCGGCCACAGCACGATAGCGGGACGTCTTGCGGGCGCATTCCGCAACATCGGGCGGGATCGCATCGCTGACGACATTCTCGGCGCGATGCGCGCGGCAGGCTATGATGTGCGCGAGCAAGACCCGTTCGCAACCAAGTCCGCGCTTCAGCTTCCGCGCCGTATCGTTTCGCCCTATGCGGGGCGCTTACGGCTTATGTGGGGCGATATGCGAGAGCGCATCATCGAGCGGTTTCCGCAAGCCCCAGGCAAGCCGAACGACATCAGCGCCTATATCAAACGGGTAAACGACACCTACGTGACGGATGCTTACCACTCGCTTTCCATTGAGGGATATCGGGTGTCGCCCGCTCTGATAGATCGGGTCAGAAGCGGAGACTGGAACCCTGAAACCGACGAGCGAGATCGCGAGCACCGCGATGCTTTGGCGGCACGCGGCTACTGGCTTGCCTATCAGGAAGTGCTCAAAAGCCTCGAAGCCGTTCTGCGGGGTGAGAATCCAGGCGAAGTTGCAGATAGCGATCACGGATCATGGTATCTGGCGCTATTCGCGCCGAGCGTGACGGCGGGTCTGCTCCGGCCTACCGACCTGGCGGGTTATCGGAATGGTCCTGTTTATATTCGCCGTTCAATGCACGTTCCGCCGTCACACGAAGCCGTCCGCGATGCGATGCCGTTGTTCTTCGAGTTGCTGAGCCAGGAGGATGATCCCGCCGTTCGTGTCGTGCTCGGACACTTCGTCTTTGTTTACATTCACCCCTACACGGACGGGAACGGGCGGATCGGGCGCTTTTTGATGAATATGCTTCTGGGCGCGGGCGGCTACCCGTGGACGGTCGTTCCCGTCGAAATGCGCGCGCAATACATGGCCGCGCTGGAAGACGCGAGCGTAAGGCAGAACATCCTGCCCTTCGCCGAAGTACTCGGCGGACTGGTAACGGCAGCTATGGAAGGTAAGGAACAAGCAGCCCTGCCGAACCCTTGAGTGTCGGCAAATCGGGACTTGATCCGAAGAATGCGAGGGGCGCTATCAGCGCCCCTCTTCTTGTTGTGACGGCGTATCATCGAGCAGCATGTGAAACGGCATGCAAAATTGACCCCAGTATTGGGGTGATCGGCATCCAAAAGTGACCCCCCTGATATTTCTGTTC